>CAWAVC010000001.1:0-12689 GCA_963785325.1 uncultured Bacteroidales bacterium
GATACATAATCTATAATTCAATCTTATCTAGTCAGGTAAATGATAAGACGTTGGTTAAGTTTGGTAAATTGATACATGAAACAAGCTCTGCCGGAGAGTGATTCACGATTAACTGAGCTAATGGGCTGATTTTAAATCTCATGCATAGTATTGCATTCAACCAGATGTTGTAATCCAGCATGTTGTCAGTAATCGGATAGGATTCATTTCCAGGATTCAGGATATATTCAACGCGAATGCTAGACTGTAAATTCCCATTGACTACAGCCGGGATTTTATTAATATCCCGGCACAGTGCAATTTTTGAATCAGAAAACACCGTAATGTTCTGGGCAATTTCATCATAACCATACTCAAATCTTTGGTTCAATTCGACTTCACTGAGTACCTGCAAATAATTATTTCCACGGAATCTGGCATAATAAGGCATCATGGTATAGTAATTATGAATTGATCGGATTGGTCGTGTGATTTCTTTTAAGTCAAGCCATGCTCTGAACTCATCAAATGAACACCATCAGAAATTTACCTGAGTTTTTCATAAAAGAAATGATTCAGGTTGTGAAAATGTTCTGTTTATAATCAATTCTTATGCAACGGAAATTATAACAATTTCAAATCGTTGCCGTTTGACAAATTATTATAACCTGATAAATATCAGGTCACAAACACAAATATACTATTAACGAATATATGCAGCAAATAGAAGTGCTGCAAATATCATATCATAAATAATCATATGACCAATATCTTCAAACCATCTATTAAGAGGTATCAATTTTTTTAGGAAATAAAAATCTTTTTATTGTGTTTATCCATTTAACTAATTCTTAATAAACAACAAAGACGATTTTATTCAAGATTAATTCAAATATATTACCGTATTGTCTAAATAATGTAAAATTTGTCTATAATCTGATTATCTTTACAATGATTTTAGATCCGCTGATCAGGAATTTCTTTTTGAATATCTTGAAATGAAACAACTTGCATTTAAGCCTTTATTCATAAATAAAGTGATCGCCTTGCTGTTTCATCCACTGATGCTTGCTTTTTATTTATCCTTGATTTTAATTCTTCTTTTCCCTTATCACTTTCCTAAATATAAAGCTGAAATTGTGAATCAAAGTATAAATTCACAACAGGAAGTGATGTTTTGGGATAATCTTGAAAACGATAGAATCAGTGACCGGATTTTTGCTTATGAAGATAAAATTGGAACTGCTGCAATCAGAGTAGACCTTTATCCTTTAGGAAATATTATGGAATGGGATCTATGGGGGGATTTTTCATCCGCAAGCGATGATTTTGTGTTCACTGGAGATTATGATAATGACGGAATAAAAGAGATTTATGCATTCACGTTGTCAAATGATGCAATATATCCTCATATGATTTCAGTTTTTAGTAATCCCAAACCAAGATTAAACCGTTTTATCACTATTTTTGGTCAATTGTAAGGGAGATCAGATCCTGAAATCGTTGATTTATTATCGGATGATGGAAAGCCAAGAGGTACTAAAGTAATTAACCGGATTCCAATTAATGCAAAATCATGATAAAATTGCAACCAAGACATTTTGTATTTTATTCAATCAAATTTTTTTAAATTATGAATCCGGTCATAAAAGTAATTCTCGTTGATGATGAAATTCAGGCAATCTCTAATCTTGAGAATCTTTTGGCAATTTATCCAAAGATCCAGATTTTGGGAAAAATCACACAACCTTCAAAGGCAGTTCCCTTAATTATTAAGCTTGACCCGGATTTAGTATTTATCGGCATTCAGATGTCCGAAAAGAACGGATTTGAAATCATAAATGAACTCACAAATAAAGGCTGTAATCCAGCGATCATTTTTGTCACCGGATTTAACAATTATGCAATTGAAGCCATACGGGCTGCTGTTTTTGATTACCTTGTAAAGCCTGTAAATCCGGAAGAATTAAAACAATCACTCGAAAGGTTTCAGTATAAAAACCTGGAAAGAAAGCGGGATGAAGAGATTAAAAAATTGTTCGAGAAAACAATTAGCAAGCCAAAAATAAAAGTTTCAACAGCAGGAGGATTCACTCTTCTGGATCCTGATGAAATAATATATATCAAAGCTGATTGGAATTATGCGGAGATTTACTTTGACAATGTAAGATCAGAATTAATCACCACAAATCTTGGGAAATTAGAAGAGATCCTTCCAAAAAACATTTTTTTTCGTATCAATCGTTCAACTATAATTAATACGACCTATCTGAAGAAGGTCAGCCGTAAAAAACAAATTGCATCCCTTGTTAAAGATGGAGAAGGATATTCCTTTAAAATTCCCCTACTTAATATCAGAAAACTAGAGCAGTTTTTAAGCCAGTAAGAAATCGGTCATAAACGTGCCATCATTTTCATTCTGCATTTCTACAGGGAACAACTTAGTTCGATGTGAGTGGTGATAATAAGTTTACGCAGACATAGTGGCAATCATCTTCAAACCGGCAGGGTCCAGAAGGAAGATTTTCCTCCCCTTGATTGCAATGTACTTATCATCCTTGAATTCTGAGAGAAGTCGTATAACCGTTTCCACGGCGGTTCCAATTATATTGGCAAGGTCCATCCGGGTAAGGTTCAGGTATTCCTTTACGGTGCTTTCCGGTTTTGGATAAAAGGAATCAAAAAGAAACAGAAGGGTCTCTGCGAGTCTCTCCCTTACAGGTTTATAAGCCAGGGAGATCATCCTCAATTCAGCTTCTTCCAGCAATTTGCTAAGCATCAGGATTAACGAACGTGTAAATTCAGGATATTTGATCATCAACTGGAAAAAATCCATCTTTGAAATAAAGCAAACAACGGAATCTTCCAACGCCGATGCCGACACTGAATGGTCATTCCCGCTCAGCAAGGCTTTCAGTCCTAAAAATTCACCCGGAAGCACCACCCGGGTAATATGTTCTTTCCCTTCCTGTGTGTTCTTGAAGACCTTGATCTTACCTTCCCTGATACAAAATACCCCAAACGACTTATGTCCTTCTTCATAAATAAGCTGACCTTTTTTATAAACCAGCGTATTTTTCTGTTCATTAAGGTACTGAAGATCGGCTTTATCAAGGGCATGAAAATAACTCAGAAACCCCGATGGGCATCCTTCACATAGAATATCCCTGACTTTCTTCATTTCGACCTGGTGTGATGGTTCGAATTCCGGATTAAATTTACAATATATTCTTACAAATGAATTATAATATGTAATTTTATTCATGATACTTATTTTTCGAGAATCCTGAGAAATAATGGAGAAAGCCTGCCATATTACCATCACCGGCCTCGTACAGGGGGTAGGTTTTCGCCCGTTCGTGTACCGGATTGCAATAAAATACAATCTGTCAGGCTGGGTTAAAAATACAAATGAGAATGTCGAAATCTTTATCCAGGGACCCCAGCACCGGATAGAGAATTTCCTGCAGGAGGTGAGATCTGATCCTCCGGCGGCGTCTCATGTCGACCAGATCATTCCGGTTTATACAGAACCTATAGAATTATATGGATTCCGGATAACGACAAGCGAAAACAGGTCCGATAACATAACCGAGGTCAGTCCTGATATTGCAGTCTGCAACGACTGTCTTGAGGATATGCATCTTCAGCCGAACCGTATTAACTATCCTTTCGTCAATTGTACAAACTGCGGCCCACGGTTTACTATTATCAGAGATCTTCCATATGACAGGAAAAATACCAGCATGAAGAACTTTCCTATGTGCAATTCTTGCCGAAGAGAATATGAGGATATTAGCGATCGTAGGTTTCATGCACAGCCGGTGGCCTGCTCGGATTGTGGCCCACATTACACACTTTATACGGAAAGCGGCAGCATTGAAGGAATAGAGAAGATCATTTCATCAATTGCCGGATCTATCCTGAAAGGCGGGATCATGGTGATAAAGGGGCTGGGCGGATATCACCTTGCCTGTGATGCTACCAATGAAGATGCCGTGATAAGATTACGACTGCTGAAGAACCGTGAGGGTAAGCCACTGGCTGTTATGTTTCGTGACCTGACAACGTTACATCAATTTGCCGAAGTCAGTGAAACCGAGAAACGCAGTCTTGTGTCTCGGAGAAGGCCAATCGTATTATTGCAGTCCAAACGTCAGAAAACACTGGCTTCTGGGATTAGCGCCGGATTGAATACCCTCGGAGCCATGATGCCCTACCTGCCTTTTCATTATCTCATTTTCAATGAATTGCCCATTCCGGCAATCGTTCTTACCAGCGGAAATATCTCTGATGAGCCAATCCTTATTGACGATCAAAAAGCCGTTGATACCTTTCTTCTGAAAACCGACGGTGTCCTTACATACAATCGTGAGATAGAAAACCGGACCGATGATTCCGTGGTAAGGATAATCAATGATGCCGAAAGAGTGTTCAGAAGATCTCGCGGATATGTGCCTGCTCCCGTAACATTGAAAATGGATACAGGAGATATCCTTGCCACGGGCGCCGAACTGGTGAATACCTTCTGCATAGGAAAAGGAAAGCAGGCTGTGCTGAGCCAGTATATCGGCGATCTGCAGAATTTGGAAACAACATCTTTTTATGAAGAGACGCTGAATAAGTTTCAGAAATTGTTCAGGATGACCCCGGCGGTTATCGCTGCTGACCTTCACCCGGATTATTTTACCAGTAGGTTCGCCGAAAGCAAAATCGATTCATTTGAACTTGTCAGGGTTCAACATCATCATGCACACATTGCCTCATGTATGGCAGAGCACGGACTCGATGAACCTGTGCTGGGCGTGGCTATGGATGGGACAGGTTATGGCAGCGATGGAAATACATGGGGCGCAGAATTCTTCTTTTGCGACTTGGCCAGTTTCACTAGGGATACTCATTTCGAATATGTCCCTTTACCCGGCGGCGACAGGGGAATTGAGGAACCCTGGAGAATGGCATTTTCCTATCTTTTTAAAGTCTACGGGGAAGATTTTGCACTGCTTGACGTCCCTTTCCCGGGAAAAATCTGGCAGGAAAAGATTGATGGTATTGTGAAAATGATCCGTGCAAACATTAATTGTCCCTTAGTTTCCAGCGCTGGCAGGCTGTTCGATGCTGTTTCAGCGATACTCGGCTTGTGCCGTTATTCCACTTTTTCGGCAGAAGCGCCAATGAGGCTTGAATCAATAATTGAGCTGGGGCACTCAGAATATTATCCTTATACCTTGGGCGAAACCATTAACTTTGATCATACTATCGCCGGCATCCTGGGCGACCTCAAGAAGAACATCAACCCGGGGATTATTTCGGCGAAGTTTCATAATACTATAATTACAGTGATTTTTGAGGTAACTGACAGGATGAGGAGCAGGCATTCTTGTAACAAGGTCGTTCTTTCAGGTGGAACGTTTCAGAACAAGTATCTGCTGGAAGGGACAGAAAAAATCCTTAGAAGGAACGGGTTCAAGGTTTATTCTCATCACATGGTTCCGACCAACGACGGAGGAATATCACTTGGACAGCTAGCAGTTGCAGCAAAACGTAGACAATTGGGTTTAAACCGCTAACGCATATCGTTCACTTCGACACCAGGAAATTTTGATTTGTCGAATGTGAATTCTGCTGGTGTTACAGGAAAGTCTGTCTGGTATTTCGTGATCCTATAAGTAAAGGTATTGCCGCTTTTATCATAAAGCATAAAGCTTTTTACCTGCTTTTTAACCTTATCCACGACCAAGATGGCCTTTGTGAAATTTTTTATGATGTTCGGGATCAATTCAATAGTCACTTCATTCGGATCTTTTGAAGGACGGTCTTTCAGTATCTTTGATTTATAGTTGGCATTGTATGAACTCAATAATTTTGATGGAGTAAGGGCATCGTCTTTTGTATCAAGGTCATTGATTTGAACTTCATTGGATTCTTTCATGTAAGTCCAGATGAGTTTCCCGTCACAGATCACTTCCTGCCCTGCAGTCTTGAGGCTATATTTATCGCCCCCAAGGGTTAGAGTGCCGGTTTTTTCTTCATTGATTTTTGCCTGCTTGTTTTCCATCTTGTATGAAAAGTCGGCACGGATTGATTTATAGGATTTTGTTTTAACGCTAACTTCATCCAGCAATGCGATGGCTTTCGTGTCCTTTATCTGGCTGAATACCGGCAAGACTATCAGGAACATTAGAACGGTCAACAAATTTCTCATAACAAACATATTAATATCAGCTTTTTCATAATTTAGTGGTGAATCAGGTTGCCCCGATATCCTTCAGGTGAAGCTCAAGCTGCGTCAGGTCCTTAAACCTTACATCGCGGGCTTTACTGCCTTCAAACGGGCCAACGATCCCTGCAGATTCAAGCTGATCGATGATCCTTCCGGCACGGTTATAACCCAACTTGAGTTTCCTCTGAATAAGGGAAGTAGAACCCTGCTGGTTCTGAACAATAAGGCGTGCTGCTTCTGCAAAAAGTTCATCCCTTGAATCAGGATCAATTTCCTTACCTCCTTCCGGCTCATCTTCATTGAATTCAGGAAGATGGAATGCATCTGTGTATCCTCTCTGGCTGCCTATGTATTCAGTAAGCGTCTCGATTTCGGGAGTGTCGACAAAGGCACACTGCAAACGAATCAGGTCACTTCCTGTGGAAAGTAACATGTCGCCCCGCCCAACCAGTTGATCGGCACCCCCGGTGTCGAGAATTGTCCGGGAATCGATCTTTGATATGACCCTGAATGCAATACGTGCAGGGAAATTAGCCTTGATGGTACCGGTTATAATATTAACTGATGGCCGCTGGGTAGCGATTACCAAATGTATCCCGACAGCCCTGGCCAGTTGTGCAAGCCTGGTGAGTGGAGTTTCGATCTCCCTTCCTGCAGTCATGATCAGGTCGGCGAACTCATCGACTACGAGGATCATGTATGGGAGGAAGCGATGGTCGTGTTCGGGATTAAGTTTCCGGGCAATAAATTTTTCGTTGTATTCTTTAATGTTCCTCACCTGGGCATTCTGCAAAAGGTCATAACGGTTGTCCATTTCAATATTCAGGGAGTTAAGCGTACGGATGACCTTCTTGGTATCGGTGATGATGGCTTCTTCAGAATCGGGTAGTTTTGCCAGGAAATGCCGTTCGATCTTGGCAAAGAGAGACAACTCCACTTTCTTGGGGTCTACCATTACAAACTTGATCTGCGATGGGTGTTTCTTATAAAGGAGGGAAGTGATAATGGTATTTAAACCTACGGATTTTCCCTGGCCCGTGGCTCCTGCCATCAGGATATGGGGCATCTTTGCCAGGTCGACAATGTACGTTTCGTTTGAGATGGTCTTCCCGAGAACAAGGGGCAATTCGTAAGTGGATTGCTTGAAGCGGGGAGAAGCCAATAATGACTTCATTGAAACGGTTTCCGGATTTTTATTAGGTACCTCGATACCGATGGTTCCTTTACCCGGTATAGGCGCAATGATGCGGATGCCAAGGGCAGACAGGCTTAATGCAATATCATCTTCAAGGTTTTTGATCTTTGAGATCCGCACTCCGGCTTCAGGCACTATCTCATAAAGGGTTACTGCCGGCCCGATGGTAGCTTTGATCTTGTCGATCTTTATAGAATAATTGTTGAGGGTTTGAACGATCCGGTTCTTGTTTGCTTCTAGCTCCTCCTTGTTGATGTTGATCTCATCTCCGCCATAATCTTTAAGGAGATCAAGATGGGGAAATTTATAATCAGGCAG
Organism: uncultured Bacteroidales bacterium; assembly: GCA_963785325.1. Taxonomy (GTDB): domain Bacteria; phylum Bacteroidota; class Bacteroidia; order Bacteroidales; family FEN-979; genus FEN-979. The sequence continues at coordinate 7,716 of CAWAVC010000001.1, forward strand.
GTCAAGTGTCGGGTCATATTTTGTATTCAAACCAAGGTGGATCTTCTTGTTTGAGCCGGCTGCTTCAGCAACAATCTCTTCCACCGGTTTCTCAATTTGCAGCTCAATGCTTGATTCTGCTTCTGCTTCATTCTTTGTTATAGGATTGGATTCTTCTTCCAATTGCAGCTCAGAGTGGCCAACTTCTTCAGAGTCTTTGAGATCTTCCCTGATAATTATATTCCCTGCAGGTTCTTTTTCTAGCTCAGATCCTGTATTTTCTGTTGTGATTGTTTCTTCTGTTTCACCTTTCGCAATAGCATCAGGTATGGGGCTTTCATTTTTTTCTTTTTTCTTAAACCAGCGAAAAGGGACATTAAAGGATAGAATAAAAAAGCTCAGGAATAGAAATCCAAGTAAAAGAATCATACCTGAATAGCCAAGAAAATCCTGAAGGATCTTATTTGTTTCCAATCCGTAAACCCCGGAAAGGATGTCTTCTTCGGGAAAAATTACGCTAAGTGCGACCGGCGTCCAAACAATTCCGAAAAAAGAATATTTTAGTGTCCTGACCAGAGGAAGAAGATTAAACCTGAAAAGGAATTTTATTCCGGCTACAAACAGTATCAATGCAAAGAGGAATGATGCAACACCAAACCATTCGGATATGAAAAGATAAGCAGTCAGTGCACCGACCTTACCGACCCAATTCTCAGGAGTCTTACTTTCGAGAAAATGGGTCAGAGAGAAATTGGAGAACACCTTATTTGAAAAGTCAAAATCTACTTTCCATGTCTGTACATAAGAACTAAATGCCAGGAGTAAATGGAGTGAAAATAAAAGAAATAGCAAGCCAATAACCCTGAGATACCGTTCATTTACCTGTTTCCTGATCTTCTTTTCCTTCTTTGGTTTAGGCGGTTTTTCAGGCTTCTTTTTTCTTGCCGGTTTTTCAGGCTTTCCGGGTTTGTCCAAATCCGGAAGTTCCGGCTTCCCTTCCTCTGCGGTCTGTCTGAATGTATTTGCCCTCAACGGACTGGTTTTCTTACCCATGGATATTCCTTACGATTTTATTCACCGCCTCCGAATTTACTTTTTAATTCTTCCTGCGTGGTTAGAGTATAATCAGAGGGGATTTCAAAATCTTTAGCTGACACCGCCTTTTTTTCGACACTCGTAACACTCATTTTCATGTTTATCTGCGGAGTCTTCAGAACGAACTCCATCATTACTCCGGGGATCTCCTGATAAGGGGGTTTATCGAAATTTGCACCTTTTCCTCCGAGTTCCTCCGTGAACCAGACCTCAAAAGTCGTCTTAACTCCATCTTCATCGGTTGTCACGATGGCCTTCTTGCAGTTGTACCCGGCAATATTCCTGGTCTCGTTGGTAATAGTTACAGTTCCTTTCGGCTGTGCTGCATTTTCTTTTACGATTTCTTCAGCAGTTTGTTTAATAGCAAATTTCTGTCCCATCATATTGATCAAAGCAATCTTTGATTTAGTAGCATAATCCAGTATTTCTATTTCTGTTCCACCGCCAACATTCATCTCTGTCCGGGCTTTTGATCCTTTGATAGAGACCGTCATCATCTTAGGAAACATGTTAAGCTGTGCTTCACTGTATTTGTTACCGGGATAGGAGATCTTGTATGTGATCACCCCGTCGAATGGTCTTCCAGCAACCAGGGCTATAGATATTAAAAATAACAGGATGAAAGTCAGCGTGCTTTTCGTGATGATCTTGTTCATTTATTAAAATTTTAAAGTTCAGGATATGACTTTTATAAGAAAACAAAGGTATCTCATTTTACAATTCTTAATAATTTATCCCAACGAATTTTACCATCGAACAAAGACTTGTTGGGATCCAATGAAAGCCAGACAAAGACTGCTTTTCCAACGATATGATCTTCAGGAACAAAACCCCAGTACCGTGAATCCTCAGAATTATGACGGTTATCGCCCATCATCCAGTAATAATTCATTTTAAAGGTATATTTTGAACATTCTTTTCCGTTCACATATATCTTTCCATTTTTCTCTTCCAGTTTATTTCCTTCAAAAACGCCAATGATCCTTTTGTAAAAACAGATGTTATTTTTATTTATCATGACTGTCGCTCCTTTTTTAGGAATTGTGATTGGCCCGAAATTATCAACATTCCAGCGATAAGAAGAATCAAACGGGAAAATATCCGGGTCCCAATAGCCGGCAGGCCGGATTACCGGCTCGATGGCTTTGACATTGCTGAATTCTTTCATGCTTGCCAGCGCTTCGTCAGATAAAGTCAGTTCATAATTTCCATTATTATCCGTTGAGATGTTTTCAGTGATATCCAGTTTTTCAAAATTCCGCGAATTTATTGATGTTCCATCTGTATGAACCAGGTAAGTGTACTGTCGCTTTCCCGGGTTCAGCTCTTCCTTACTATTAATGAATACTTTACGGTTCACAATGTTAATCACATCTCCGGGAATACCGATGCAGCGTTTGATAAAGTTTTCACGCTTATCGACCGGTCTTGCAATAATATCGCCAAACTCATCTTTATTGTTCCACACTGCTTCTCGTCCGTATTGCCTGACCATGTAATAATAGCTCCTGTTACTCTGGTACCTGACTGAAAGGGTGTCGCCATCAGGGTAGTTGAACACTACCACATCCATGTTTTTGATCTTTTGCAGTCCCGGGAACCGATAATACGGCAATTTTATCCATTCCAGGTAAGATTTTGTGGATTCTGTGAGTGGAAGTGTATGATGTACAAACGGAAATGAGAGGGGTGTATTCGGGACTCTCGGGCCGAAATTGATCTTGCTGACAAACAGATAATCACCAACCAGCAAAGTCTTTTCCATCGAAGAAGTAGGTATTGTATAAGCTTCAATCAGGAATATTCGAATGATGCTGGCTGCGATAACAGCAAAAATGATCGCATCGACCCATTCGCGGATTACGGTCTTTTTAATCATGGGTCTTTTATCGGGATCGAGATAGGATTCTTTTTCCGAAAAGCCTAAATAAGGAAGGTAAATGAATGGAAACAATACACCCAGTGCCTGGGCTCCAAGGCTGTACTTCTTAAAACATTTACAAATTTCAACAACCATCAAAAGGAGCACGAAGACATCAATGAATGGAATGAGAAGAAAAATGTACCACCAAAGGGGTTTTTTTATGATCCTCAGCCAGATGTAAAGATTGTAAAACGGAACAATGGTCATCCATCCTTTGTATCCTGATTTATTAAATATACCCCAGAGCCCGGCAATAGAAAGGACGAAAAAAACGAGGATTAGCAATATGTATAAACTCATATGAAGTTAGTTTTTGATATATAAACGTGGTTGCGTTGAATTTCTTATCGGTAAATCCTTAATTAAGTGTTAAATATTATAAAGAGAGTAAGTCTTTCATTTCATAAATGCCCTTTTTCCCCACTATCCATTCGGCTGCCAGGATTGTACCATTGGCAAATCCACGCCGGTTTTTTGCAGTATGAATGATTTCGATTGAGTCGACATCCGATTCGTATTTGACTTTGTGTGTTCCCGGAACATTTTCAGTGCGGAACGATTGTATGCCCAATTCTTCAGGATTTTCCGGAATTTCGTTAACCCATTTCTCTTTACGTTCTGTGTTCCGGATAATGTCATTGGCGAGTATAATGGCGGTTCCACTGGGAGCGTCCTGTTTGTGAATATGATGAGTTTCTTCAATAGATATTTCGTATTCCATCCACTTCGACATCAATATTGCAAGTTTACGATTCAATCCAAAAAACAGGTTGACACCGATACTGAAATTGGGAGAGTAAAAGATGGTTTGATCGCGGTCAAGACAATCTTTTCTGACTTGTTCCACATCTTCATACCAGCCTGTTGTTCCAACCACTATCGGAATATTGGCATCGAAACAATGATATATATTGTCGAGTACCGTATCGGGCTGCGAAAATTCGATTGCCACATCTGCTTTTCCAAGCCGGCTACCCTCTTTTTCCCAGTCTTCGATTGAATCGATGATCAAGGTGACGATGTGTTTCCTTAAGACGGCAATACGCTCAATTTCCTGTCCCATTTTTCCGTACCCCAGAATCGCAATTTTCATAATCAGAGTTTTTCAAAATTTGAAACAAAGCCTTATCCCGGATGAATAATTTCGATATTGCGGAACCGGAGGAATCAATGCCGGTTCAACATTGAAGGAGAGATCTTTATTTATATCGTAGGTGAACAGATGGGCATCAACTGCTGCATCTGTTATATTCAGCACATACAGTACCGCAGTAAGAATAATACTGATCTCAAGATCTCTCCTGTAATATTCCCTTGCTGATAAAATACTTGCCTGTGAATATTTCTTTACAATATCACTGTAATTCCCTGCGCTATCCCCGTTGAAACCGGATTCTGGTGGATTGCCGATTCTATGGGTTGTCGGGCAGGCGGGCATCACCTGAGCAACGCCCTATTGCACGCCCTTACGGCGGCCTTGCTCTTCGTAGTGCTCTGGCAAATGACCGCCGATCGGTGGCCTAGCGCCTTCGTGGCCGCCATTTTCGCCATTCACCCGCTACGGGCCGAGTCTGTGGCCTGGGTGGCGGAACGCAAGGACGTTTCAGCGGGCTTTGCTTCGTGCTGGCGCTGGGGGCCTATCTGGCCTATGCCCGTCGCCCCTTTTCGCTCGCGCGATACCTGATGGTGCGGCGATGCTGGCCTTGGGTTTGATGGCCAAGCCGATGCTGGTGACGCTGCCGTTTGTGCTCTTGCTGTTGGACTACTGGCCGCTGGGAAGATTTGGTGGGGACTGTCCCAGCGAACCTTGGGGTGGCAGTTGTACTGCCACCTCAGGGGCGGCAGTGCAACTGCCGCCCCAACGCCTGGGCATCTACAAGCTGGTGCTGGAAAAACTTCCGTTTATTGCACACTCGGCCGCATCGTGCGTGGCCACGTCATTGGCCCAGCGGTCGGCCACCATCGACCTCGAGGTG
>CAWAVC010000002.1:0-22001 GCA_963785325.1 uncultured Bacteroidales bacterium
AAGGAATTTCATTCTTGATTGTTCAGTCTCAACGTACCTTATCATCTGGTCAAGTTCCAGCTTTTTGGCCTTTCGTAACTCTTCAAAGGTCTGTACATTCAATGTGGGTGCACCCGTAATATATTCCAGCTTCTTTGATTTCCCAATTGAAACTTCCCGCGCAATACCTTGTTCTATCAGGTCTGCCTTTATAACACGAATCTGGGTTTGTTTAAGGTTCGTCCTCCGCATAATCTCATGTTCTCCCAGCAATTCATTTCTGATAGCACCTATAACCTTCTCATATTTGGAAATAGAAGGCCTTCCACCTTCAATGAATGCTTCGGGCAGTTCCTTGTCTTTATTTGTATAGAAAAGGATGATCTGAGCAGGTTTACCATCCCTGCCTGCACGTCCTATTTCCTGGTAATAGTGAATAGGCGATTGTGGGATCTGTGTATGAATAATAAACCGAATATCAGGTTTATCGATGCCCATTCCCATTGCATTGGTAGAAATCACACATTTCCATCGGTTCTCCATCAGCCCAAGCTCAATGGCAACTCTCGATTCAGCATCCAAACCTGCATTGTAACCCATCACCGGAATTTTCAGATATTCGAGCCAGCGGGCGTAAATCTCCGTATTTACTCTTGTCCCGGTATAAATGATACCTGAACCGGGCAAATTTTCCAGGTTTTGTCCAAGCCATATTAGTTTTTCATCTTCCGAATTTACTCGAATGACAAATAACCTGAAATTGTCACGTAGAAGGTTTCCTCTGATGATTGTAATGTTGCCCGCGATCTGCCCGGCAATATCCATTTCCACTCTTTTGGTTGCCGTTGCCGTGGTTGCAAGTATTGGAGTTCCCTTTGGCATGAGTCGCACAAGATTGATGATACGCCTGTAATTCGGACGAAAATCATGACCCCAAACCGAAATACAATGTGCTTCATCCACCACGACCATGGAGAGTTTCATTTGTCTGACCGCTTCGAGCCATTGTTCACTTTCCTGGCGTTCCGGGGCAATATAGAGAATTTTTATTCTCCCTTGTTTCGCATCGTCCAGTATGTTTGAGTTTTCCACCTGCGTTTGTTCACAATTGATACACCTTGCTGGAATACCAAGTTCTTTCAATTTCTTTACCTGGTCCCGCATCAACGCAATAAGTGGAGTGAATACAACTGTCATTCCCTCGAAAATCGTGGCAGGAACTGGAAACACAACGATTTCCCGAAGCCCGTTTTTTCAATAAGTAAAACACGGTCACCTTGAAGAACCTTATTAATTGTCTCCCATTGTTGATCATAAAAATGGTCAAGATTAAACCTCTTCTTCAACAGTATTTCAGCTTCGGATCTCGTCATAATTCCCTAAAAATTAATCAAATTGCACTACATTTCTCCCTATTCACCAATTCCTTCACTAAGGTTTGGGTAAATTGTAGCAGTATAAGGAGATTGTAAGGTTTGTGGCAAAAATAAGAAATTAAGCGGAAAGGCGGATATAAATATCAGTATTTTGATATCAAGTGATTAAATCTAATCTTAAGCTCTCTTATGCGTTCGATGAGTTGCTCAAAAGGGTACGACTTTTTCGTACGATTCATTCTAATTTTACACCCTCGTTTGCTCCCTCATTTACTCCCTCACATTTTAGTTATCATACAATGACCCTCTTATCAATATTTTTATCTGTCTTATGAAATCATATTCAGTCGTACGACAATTTCGTACAACTGAGAGAATCTTTTGGTAGTCATTTTCAAACCGTTTCAATCTGTAACGGGTTGATTTGAATTAAAATTATGGATCTTTACTTTATCGATTCCAGTAATTCACTCACTGGTTCTACAATGGCAAGTTCATCAATAATCTGGTTAAATGTTGATTTCTGAAATCCAGTGTACTGTTGTTTGGTAATCAGTTGCTTGATATCTGTAGTTTCCTTAATCAGGGGAATAGACCCTCTCTTCATATCAAAATTCTCCAGGCGTTTTGTATGGAGAATAGTTCCAGATTTATTTTTCAGCTTTGAGAAGATGACCTCCTTTTCTTTTAAAGTTAAGTAAAATTAACTGATTTTTATAATTTATCGTATGATGTTTCGTTGAATATTGGATCTCATAATTCATAATAAAATCAGGCTGAATTCTAGTCCTTCAATTCCTTCTCCATGCTTGTTTCAATAAACTTATTTAGTGACATTCCTTTTTGAAGCGCCTTTTGATAGGCAAGTTTATGAAGCGATGGTTTGATTCTTACATTGAAACTCCCTTTAAAAGGTTTATCGGGTTCCACACCTTTTTCCTCACAAAAAGAAATATAGTCATCAACAGCTTCCTGAAATGCTTTTTTCAAATCATGAGCATTATCCGATTCAAATGTTATCAAATCATTAATATGCTCTATTTTCCCGTAAAAAGTTTCATCTTCCGCTGAGAAGCTTATAGAGCCGATATATTGCTTATAGGTTAATGAATTCATTTTTTAACTTTATTATGTTCTCGTTTGCGTTAAATAAATGCATAAATGTTTTGGAATCAAACCATATTATTGTTTTTCAGTTTTTCAAGGACCATTTTAAGTATATAACGCTTTAGTTCTTTCTGCGGATGTGGTTTGTGAAACATTATTTTGTCATTCAACTTCGAATTAAAGAACATTACCGCAGAGTCAGACGACCTTCCTCTTTCTTCAGCGATATATCCAAAGCCCTTTAATAGAGCAACTATTTCATTATATGTGAAGTTTCCTGGTAATCTTAACAGTTTTTGTACAAGTTTAGAATGCTTAGTCATCCAGGCATTTTTTGCAAAGATAATAAAAATAAGCAGAACTGCAACTGATTATTAGTTACATTTTATTGACTTATCGTTAGAATTTACAATTAATCCTTATGTACCCCATTTATTTCATTTTCAACCGTACGACTTTCTCGTAGGATTCAATTCCTCCCGATTGTAGTTTTTTCTTTGAACACTCCAATACATTATTGGAACAGTGCGATCAGTCAAGATTTCGACCAAATCAATAACTGAAAATTGTCATTGTGTTATTCCGTGTCGACTCTCTATTGGAAATGACAATGAGACATTAAAATTAAAAATAATATTTGGATTAGGTGCATATAATGTGGATATTTTTAGTAGATATAGCAGACTACACTATATTCAACCACTTCGTGGTTGGAGGTTGTTGATGATTCCATTTACCGCATTTCATGCGGGGTTATCCATATTAAATCCTTTCAGGATTTTTTGCATCCAAAATCGAAAATCGTCCAATCGTAAATTGAACAGATTATTTATTCCGTCTCCAGCGCAATCCTGATCCTCCCGGTAAAGATGATTACGGCTTTTACAGATTGCTGAGTGATAAAGATATCGCCGATCTCCGGTTTATCGATGATTCCGGAAATTCCAAAGTACTGAACCTTTTTATTCCCGTCAAGGTACGATTGAAGCTGGCTCTGTGCCGACTTCAGTTGATCGTCAATGGAAAATGAAAGTTTTTGTTCAAGGGTTTGCAAAAGGTTTTGGTGAAAAAGCCAGGAAGCCGACGTGATCAATACATTCTTTGTCCGGATGTCAAAATCAAGGTCTTTAACCCTTAACGATGATGTCTCCTTATCATAGTAAGGTTTCCCCGAAAGATAGATCGTCCCCTTGATGGTACCTGCAATATTCAATGCAACTATGATTTTATCGCCACTTCCGTAAAGATAGATATCTTTAACTTCAACCCGGTATTTTCCCTGGGTATACTGATATCCTTCCAGTTGTTTCTTTGCAATTTCATTAATACTGGGAAAGGGAACATCCAGGCCAAGACTGATCCTGAAATCATTGTCGAGCCGACTGGTGATCTTCAGATCCGGGATATTCAGGTTGAGATGGTAAGCAGGTTCGTCGCCATAGAAGAGTTCCGTGTTGGCTTTTATTCCAACAGTATGGTGAAGAATATCTACTGATCCCTGTATTGGGACCATGCTGATTTCAAGCGGGGTGATTTTCGCCCACAGGGGATATTCATCCGAAAGCTTTATGGGCTCCTGTATCTTGTTCCAGATCTGCGCAAGGTTGGATTTCAGGTCAAAGGAAGACTGGAAGGCTTTATCGATACTCTTGTTGATATCCTTCTCATTCGCTTGCATCAGGAGATCGGAGATAAATGGTAGTGGGATCGTGATTCCCGGTGCAATTTGAAGAACCGGTGTTGTAACCCAATCGTAACCATCGGAAGAAGTCAGGGTTGAAATGCTCCAGTCTTTCCCTATCGATATCCGTGTCCTGAATTTCAGGATCACATTCCCGGTAACTTCCCGGGTATCGGAAATACCGATTCCAAACGCCCCAATTTCAAACTTCTTCTTTATCCATACGCTCAGGGGTACCTGGTATATTAATTGGTTTCCATCCATGGTTAATTTGATATCCGACATTTTCCAGGCTTTGACCATCAGGTTGTCATGATCATTGTCGTCAAAACTGGTATCCGCATAAATTAGTCCATGAAACTGCTGGTTTACAATCTTTTCGACCTTCTTCAAATCAACATCGATAGGAATGCTGAAATAAGAGACGGGAGGTGGTATTTTAATTTCCTCATAGGATTCAGGAGGACGTCCAATCTTAAGAGTCGAACAACCGGTAAACCCCACAATAAGTATTAGGCAGATTGAGAAAAGAAAACTTTTTTTCATAAAAATTAGCATTTTGGTATTCAGATTATCTTTCATTTTCCACCCCCTCTCCTTCAGAAGAGGGGACCAGGGGGTGAAGTGCGTTAAACCAATAACGTCCCAAGGGGTGAGGTGTGTTAAAACTACAGCATGTTTATATCCTTGCATGTTTCAAACGGAGACTGTTGGTTACGACAGATACGGAACTGAAAGCCATCCCTGCTCCTGCAATCATCGGGTTAAGAAGAAATCCTGTAAACGGGTAAAGAATTCCGGCTGCAACAGGGATGCTGATAACATTGTAAAAGAAAGCCCAGAAAAGGTTCTGACGAATTGTCTTCACTGTTTTCCTTGAAAGCCTGATTGCCGAAATGATTTTTTCAAGGTCGCCATTTATCAATGTTATCTGAGCGCTTTCTATGGCAATGTCGGTACCTGTTCCAAGAGCAATGCCGATATCGGCAAGGGCCAGTGCAGGCGAATCGTTGATTCCATCTCCCACCATGGCAACATGTCTTCCTTTCTCTTTCAACTGTCTGATGTAATCTGATTTACCCTCCGGAGTCACCTCGCCATTAAAATGATCTATTCCTGCTTTTGCCGCCATATACGATGTGATTGCAATTGTATCCCCGCTCAGCATATGTACTTCGATACCCATGTTTTTTAATTCAGCTACTGCTTCAGCCGAGGTTGGTTTTATCGCATCGGTAACCGAAAAAAAGAGCAATAACGCTGTGGTTTTTTGAAACATAGATCAGTGATTGCTTCTGTCTTCGCAGTTGAGTATCTTTCTCCAGAAAGGCATTTGAAAAATGTCCTGTATTTTCGAGGATATAGCTCTTGCTCCCAATATGAAAAACATCATCCCCAACGAATGCGGAGACACCTTTTCCCGTTGTGCTTTCAAATCCAGTAATTTCAAGGGGAATAAAGTCAGGCTTCTTCATATAGCCTACAAGGGCAGCCGCAAATGGGTGTTCCGATCGTGACTCGATCGAAACAATTGCATCTTCCACCTTAAAATGGTCTTGTACATTTTCATCCCAGATTATCCCGGCAACTGAGGGTTTTCCAACAGTAATAGTTCCTGTTTTGTCAAGTACAATCGTATCTATTTTGCATGCGGTCTCCAGACTTTCAGCATCGCGGATCAGGATGCCATGCTGTGCAGCTTTTCCCAATCCCACCATCAATGCTGTTGGAGTAGCAAGTCCCAACGCGCAAGGACATGCAATGACCAAAACAGCAATCGCACAAATAAGGGCAATTGGACTTCCGGATGCAGGGTGCCAGACAGACCAGATAATAAAGGTAAGAATAGCTATCCCGATGACAACCGGAATAAAAATACTTGCAACCTTATCGACCAGTTTTTGCACCGGCGCCCTGCTACCCTGTGCTTCCTGCACCAATTTGATAATCTGTGCCAGCATAGTTTCACTACCCACTCTTTCGGCCGAAGTTTTCAGGCTACCGGTTTGGTTTATAGTAGCACCGATCACAAAATCGCTGGTTTTTTTATGTACTGGCAGCGATTCACCTGTGATCATGCTTTCGTCGATGTATGAATCTCCTTCTGTTACTTTCCCATCGGTAGGGATCTTTTCACCGGGACGGATCACAAGTGTGTCACCAACAATGATCTTTGAGATCAGCATTTCTTTTTCGATGCCATTTCTTATAACCCTTGCCGTCTTTACCCCAAGTCCCAACAGCTTCCGGATGGCGCTGGAAGTCTGCCGTTTGGCTTTTTCTTCAAAATATCTTCCCATAAGGATGAAGGTTATGATCACCACCGACGCTTCGAAGTAAACATGGGGTTCGAAACCGCGTGACCTGAGAAACCCTGGGAAGATGGTGTTGAAAGTACTATAGAGAAAAGCGATTCCCGTCCCCAGGGCAACCAAAGTATCCATATTGGAAGAAAAATGAATTGCCCTTTTCCAGGCAATAATAAAAAACCCGCGTCCGAATATTGTCATCACGGGAACTGTAAGGACAAGCATGATCCAGTTAGCATATGGTAACTTGTGGAATACCATCGAGATAAGAAAGACAGGGATCGAGAATCCAAGCGACATGAGGGTGTTCTTCTTCAGTCGTTCTAATCGCAGGTTTTGGTTATTTTCCTGGTCATGGGCGCCAACAGATTTATCGATAATAAGTTTAAAGCCAATGCCATCGACAACATTTTTCATGCGGGATGGGGTTATGACCTGTGGGTCATATTCCACCACAGCTTGCTCCATAGCAAGATTGACGACTGTTGATTGTACTCCTTCTTGCGCTGAAAGCACTGTTTGGATGCTTAGCGCGCAGGATGCACAGGACATTCCTTCTACGGGATATATTTCTTTAACCGTTGACACTTAGAGTAATTTTCTGCAAAGTTAGGACAAATACTGTGCCGCCGGGAAAGTCAGCCTGTCATTGTGCTTCACGCGTCACGTTATGGCACAGAAAGTGGAATTCCGTAATGGGCTTAATGAGAAATTACTGGTATAAAAACCGTTTGATACTTCTTTTCGGCGTTTTCTCGAATTCCGACTCCACGATTTCAAACCCTGAGACATGAATGTATCTTGGCAAACGGTGATTCAGATCATGTATATATCCTTTGAAAATTTCCGGTAGCCTCTCTTTGGTGACGCCTGCTTTACCCATTGCATCAGCATCGGGAAAAATCAAGGCGATCAACGTCTGGTCCCGCTCAATGACCAGGGATTCCATAACAAGGAAACGGTTGTTCAGGATGGATTCAATTTCATCGGGATAAATATTCTTGCCTGAAGGACCAAGGATCAAATTCTTACTCCGGCCTTTGATATGAATATTTCCTTTTGCATCAATAATGCCCAGGTCGCCGGTATGCAGCCATCCGTCTTTTTCCAATACAGCATGGGTCGCATCTTCGTTTTTATAATACTCCTTCATCACATGGTTCCCCCTGACGAGGATCTCACCAGCTTTTTTCTGTGGGTCTGGTGAATCTATCTGCAGCTCCAGTTCATCAACCACTCTCCCTGAAGCCCCCAGCCTCGTTGTTTTCCAAGAAGCATAGGCAATAAGAGGTCCACACTCAGTCATGCCATATCCAACGGTAAAAGGAAAATGGATCTTTCTGAAAAACCGTTCTGCCTGATTGCTGAATGGAGCGCCGCCAATGACCAGTTCCCGGAAATTTCCCCCGAAAACACTTAGCATTTTTTCTCTGATCTTCTTGAATATTAGTCGGTTTATCAGTGGAATATGCGTCAGGATCCTGATTGCAGGTTTCCGCAATACCGGGATCAGCTGCGACTTGTAGATCTTTTCTATCACCAATGGAACCGATAGGATGAGTTCCGGCCTTATTTCCTGGAAAGCCTGCATGATGATCGTTGGAGAAGGGGTTTTCGTCAAAAATGTGATATCACAGCCAAGTGTGAAAGGAAAAAGAAATTCAAACGCACAGCCATAGGTATGCGCCAGCGGAAGAAATGAGAGAATACGGTCTTGGGGATTTAACGGCATATTCCGTTGTGCATAAAGGATATTTCCAAGAAGGCTCTTGTGCTGTATCACAACTCCTTTTGAGAATCCCGTGGTTCCGGAAGTATAACTGATAACCGCGATGTCTTCACCCCGGCAAGCGTCAAAATGGATCATCTCCGGGGTTATATTCCTATTGAATTCAGATGCAGATCCCGCACATTTTCTTCAGTAGTCAAATCACCGCGTTGAAATAATACTGACAGGTCCTGGATTTTCAGTATCTTCGCGACCAGTGGCATGGCTTCCGGCTCAAGGCTGCTGAAGAGGGAATCTTCTGCAAAGAGAAGAACGGAATCGGAATGAGTGACAATATGATGTACATCAGCCGGTTTAAAATCCGGTAATATTGGCACGATGACTGCGCCATAGGTAACTGTTGAAAGATAGATAATACACCAGTTGGCTGAATTTTTTCCATAAAGCGCTACTTTATCCCCTTTATCGATCCCTGATCTCCTTAACAACTCATGAATTCTCAGGATCTTTTCACCAATTTCCTTATAGGTGAAACTGTTACCACCAAAATCGGAAAGTGCTCTGAATTTCCAGTTATCCCGTATGGCATTAGTGAATAAAGAAATTAAATCGGTAGATGTTGCGTTCATTCACACTGATATTCGTTCCTACTTTTATGAAAACTAAAAAGAAAATATTTATGACATGCCGTTAAACAAAGGTATAAAAGTTTCGGAATCAAAACTAAATTAATAAATTTCTGTTTTTTTGTATCTTAGAGTCTGAAAATAATATCAAAGACAATGGACAATTATGATGCAATCGCTGATAATTATAATGATTCTGAAAAGAATGCAATTACCCTTTGGTCTCTTGGATACCGGGTCGTTGCAGAATTTTTGGGTGATATTAATGGAAAAAGGATTTTGGACTATGGATGTGGCAGCGGAATTTTTCTGCAGGTTTTTACAATCAAAAGGGGCTTTTGTGACCGGGTTGGATATTTCAAAAAATATGATCAAAGTAGCTCAAAGGAGAAATTCCGGATTTATTGATTATTATACCATTGCAGATAAAGGTCTTGATTTCCTCAGTGATTCTTTGTTTGATTTTGCAGTTTCGAATTTTGTTTTGTGTACACTTCCTTCCCAACGTAAAATTTCACTGATTCTCGATCAGATTTACCGCGTTTTGAAGAAAGAAGGCATGTTTGTTTTGATGAACTCCAACTGGGACAAATCCAATGGAAGAGATTTCGTTTCTTTCCGGCTTGAATATTGTAAAAATCTGATTTCAGGGCATCCGGTAACAGCTATTATCAAATCGACCCCGCCTATCATGCTCCATGATTATTTCTGGTCTATTGAGGAATACAGGAAAATATTGATGGAAGCAGGGTTCAGAATTAATGGTCAGCGTGAAGAAATTGCAGAAAGTGAGGATGATCTTTGGCTGGACGAAAAGAAATACCCTCCCTACTATGCCATTTCAGCAATAAAATAGATGGTTTTTATACTGCACTTAAGTGATATGTTCTCATTTTGACTATAGAAATTATATTAAAACGAGTAATTCCCCCTCTACCTGTTCAGGTTCAAAATTTTTACTATAATTCTTTAATATCAAATGTCTACTTTTCAATTGGTTGTGGAAACATTTTATCCAGAAGATAATCCTTGAATTTACGTGGGACAATTTTACTTACAATAGAAAGTAGTTTCACATCAGATGCGGGAAGGATGAGGAATTTCATTTTTCCGTGACATTGTTTTAATATTTTTCTCCCTTCTATTTCTACTGGAACAGTTTTCCGCGGACTTCCGGTTTTCATCCATTCAGGAGAAGTGCGAATCTCTTCATGGAATTGAGGAGTGTCCATATCACCAGGGCATGAAACATAAACATTAATTCCCTTACAAAGTAATTCACGGCGTAAGGCTTCAGCGAAATTAATCAACCCGGCTTTGGTGGCACAATATAATGTGTACCCGGCTGCTCCCATCAATCCGAAACCGGAAGAGGTGATCAGTATCTTTGACCCTTTTTGCAATAAGGATAAAAATTGCCAGGTTGTCAGGATCGCACCTTTAAGGTTTGTATCAAGTTGTTTATTGATCCCGGAAGTATCAGGATAATCCGAAAGCAATCGGGGTATCACCATCCCGGCATTCAGGATCAAAAAATCCAGTTTTGTCTCTCTGGTTTTGATCTGGTCAAAGGCATTTTTAAGTTGATTTTCATCAGAAATATCGCATGAAATACCTTTGGCTTCGATTCCTTTTTCTTTCAGAGAAGCTATTGATTTATCAATTTTAACCTGATCGCGTGCAAGAAGGATCACATTATAACCTTGTTTCCCTAATTCCTGGGCAAATACAAAACCAAGTCCGGATGAGCCACCGGTGATTAATGCTGTTTTTTTCATTTTTAATTGGGTATTAGGCATTAGGTACTGGGTTATAGGTTTAAAATTTTGAACCCGTACAAGTATCTGGTACCAGGTTCTGGTCAATTTATGAGTTGGTGCAAAAATATAAAAAATCCCAAAGAACAGATGACGAACAAATTATCGTCCAGTATTTATTATTATATCGGGGTGGTCAGGTTTATAAAAAAAGTAAATCAATAGTTGTTATACGACAGGATCTGGTTTGTTTCTTTACGTTTCTTTTTCCGGATCTCATTTGTCGGAGGATATCCTACCAGAATAAGAAGTTCAAGGCGAAGATCTTTTGGAACATGCAATAACTCCTTGATTTTCTTCTCATCGAACCAGCCTATAATACAAGTGCTCATACCTTCAGCAGTGGCCTGCAGGCAAAAATGGGCGGTGGTAATGCCTATGTCGATCAGGGGATAATTTTTATCTTTTAAAACTCGCCCGACAGCAGTAGACAAATTTGTTTTCTCGCGAACAACGGCAACAATCACAGGTGCCTGCTTTGTAAATTGATTCATCGGGATAATCGCGGTGCTGGTCAGCTCAGCAACGGTATTTTTTAACCCGGGGTTGTCGATAATGATGAATTTCCAGGGTTGTGAGTTATTGGCAGATGGAGCCAGGCGTGCAGCCTCGATACAGTGTAAAAGTTTTTCTTTATCGATCGGTTGATCGGTATATGTTCGCTGGCTTTGACGCCGTTTGATCAGATCGAGTAATTCTGTTCCTTGCATAATGATATTTATATCTGCAAAGATAAGACAATTGGGCTTATGAAGAAGATATAGGAATTTATTCCAGCTGCTTGATAGTAGATAAAAATTACATCCAGATCAGAGTTGAATAATAAATCATAGAATATTTCAGTGTTATATTGATTGAAAATGCAAGCCGGAATTTTTTTCTGTCTGGTATTTTCGTTTTTCAATTATGTGCATTCAGAAAATTCAGGAGTAGTTCATTGAATTGCCTGGGATGAGTTTCCATAGGAGAATGGTATGCATCAGGAATTATTTTAAGATCGATTGTCGGAACATTCCGTTTTAGTTTTTTTGCAGTGGTAAGATAAATTGTCCTGTCTTTTTTCCCCCAAATCAATAATACAGGTAGATCCAGCAATCCATCAGCATGCAGATGACGTATTTCATGTGCATTTGCATAAACATTAATTACTGAAGCAGCCGAGCCGTTAATCTTAAGTGGGTCAAAATATCCTTTCATCTCAATTGAATCCAATGGACGGCCATAGACATTTTTCATCAGTCTTGCTATGCTGTTATAAGAAATGATATTCTGCTGTGCCAGCGCGACCAGTATAGGATTAGTTTCTTTCATTTTCGCCATGGTGATGAATGCTCCTTTCATATTCTGATTCCGGATAAAAACCATTCCATCCACAAGGGTGACTGTTTGCACGCGGTCGGGGTTCATCAGGGCCATGGCTTCCACGGCCCCTCCTCCCATTGAATGGCCTACAATATTCCATTTGCCTTTATCATCCGGGTCGATCTTTGCTAATAATGCCCAGATCAAATGCGCGCGTCCACTATTCGATTGGTTTACATGCAGGTTCCTGTCGCTGTAACCAAACCCGGGCAGATCAATGGCAACCACCATATAACCAGCATTCACGAGTGCATCTATATTATTACGCCAGCAAAAAGTCGATCCGCAGAAACCATGAACCAGCAACACTTTGCCTTTCCGGTTTTTTATCGTTTCATTATAAATCCTGTAATGAAAAGTTGCCGAATCGATTTTTATAAAATGACTATTTTCGTAAGGTCTATCTGAATCTGATAACATAACCTCCTGACCATGAGCACTGTAAAACCCATGAAATGTGGTTATTATGAGAAAAATTGAAACAATTAAAATCCTATTCACATTCAATTTTGTCATGCAACAAATTTACTTTTTTTACTGCAAAGGCGTACAAAGTGCAAAACAAAGGATTCACAAAGTGATGATAGCAGATTTTTGAATACTTTTGGCTTTTATTTCACGTTGGATTAACTGATATTTGATTAGAATGGATAAAAATAAGCTGAAAATATACTTACCTCTCATCTATGCAGGGATTCTGCTTGCGGGAATACTGCTGGGACTTGAACTAGGCAGGACCGGAAGCGGCAATTTATTCCTGGGTCGGCACAGACAAGACAAGATAAATGAGGTGATTAATTATGTAAGACAAAATTACGTGGACACCATCAGCCGTAATCAATTGGAAGAGAAAGCGATTACGGGAATGTTGCAGAGCCTGGATCCACATTCGGTATACATTTCCCCCAGCGAGTTTCACGATGCTAATGATCCGCTCCTTGGAGGCTTTGAAGGTATCGGGGTGCAGTTCCGCCTGGAACGCGATTCTATAACTGTGATCAATCCTGTCTCTGGTGGACCATCAGAAAAATTGGGTATTAAAGCCGGCGACCGGATCGTAAAAATTGATGGAAAAAATGTGGCAGGTGTTAAAATCACAAACAATGAGGTACTGAGAAAATTAAAAGGGAAAAAGGGGACGAAAGTAAATGTATCCATTTTCCGCAAAGGAGTGAAAGGTCTCATAGATTATACGATCATACGTGATGTAATCCCACTTTACAGCCTTGATGTTTCTTATATGGTTGAGCCGTCTATTGGTTATATCCGGTTGAATAATTTCTCTACGACGACACATGATGAATTGACAAAAGCCCTTAAGGAACCTGAACTCACAAGGGATGAAAAAGCTGATCCTGGATCTTAGAGGAAATGGAGGTGGACGTTTGCAGGCTGCTATTGACGTGGCAGATGAATTTCTTCCTGATGGTAAACTGATCGTGTACACTAAAGGAGCCCACCATTCACGGGAAACTGCTTATGCAACAGCGGGTGGCCTGTTTGAAACGGGAGAGTTGATCGTACTTATCGATGAATGGTCAGCTTCTGCAAGTGAGATTGTAGCCGGTGCAATCCAGGACAATGACCGCGGAACCATCGTCGGCAGAAGATCTTTTGGGAAAGGTCTCGTACAGGAAGAACTTGATTTTAAAGATGGTTCGGCTGTCCGTGTTACTGTTGCACGATATTATACGCCAACAGGCCGGTGTATTCAGAAATCCTATAAAAACGGAACTGAAGAGTATTATAATGATTATTATCACCGGATTCTTTCAGGAGAAATGGAAAATCCTGACAGCATTCATTTTGCTGACTCCCTAAAGTTTAAAACCCCGAAAGGAAAAACCGTTTATGGTGGTGGTGGCATCATGCCCGATATTTATGTATCAATTAGCAAAGACACCATATATAAATATTTCAACCTTCTTGCAAATAAAGGACTTATTTACCAATTTGCCTTCGACTACACAGACAAGAACCGCCGGAGCCTGAATTACAGGTCGTTTGATGAATTCAACCGGAAATTCGAGATCTCAAATCCGATGTATTCCGATTTTATCAACTCAACATTGAAAAGCGGAATCAAGCGGGAAGGAAAAGACCTGGCTCCTTCCGATGCCCGTATAAAAGTGTTGATCAAGGCATATATTGGTCGCAATATTTTGGACAATCCAGGGTTTTATCCGTTATATAATAGCATTGACGAGACTTTCCTGAAGGCGGTATCAATATTAAAATCGGGGAAGCATTCCTAAAAAAATACTTCTTTTCAGGTTAACATTTTTTATATCGTGTCGTATCTTTGATTGTTCATTTAAAACGATAAAATATGATACATGAATTGCCAAAGCTACCCTATGCATTGAATGCATTGGAGCCTTTTATTTCACAGAGAACGGTAGAGTTTCATTATGGTAAACATCATCAGGCTTATGTAACCAACCTTAACAAGCTGATCGCAGGGACGGAATATGAAAATTCTTCACTTGAAGAGATCATCCGGAAAGCCGGAGGAGGTATTTTTAACAATGGTGCCCAGGTTTGGAACCATACGTTTTACTGGAACTGTATGAAGCCAAAAGGCGGAGGTGAACCTGCCGGGAAGCTTGCTGATACATTAGTTAAAAATTTTGGTTCATTCACTGAATTCAAGGAAAAATTTTCAACAGCAGCTGCAACGCTTTTTGGTTCAGGTTGGGCCTGGTTAGTGAAGAAACCTGACGGAACCTTAGCCATAACCCAGGAAAGTAATGCTGGTAACCCACTCAGAACTGGTGATCATCCTTTACTGACCTGTGATGTTTGGGAGCATGCCTATTACCTGGATAAACAGAATCTCCGCCCGGGTTATATAGCCGATTTCTGGAACCTGATAGATTGGGATGCCATAGCCGGGAGGTTGTAACTTCCTCTTACAAGGATAGTTTCGCTTCCAGGATTTTAGATATTTCATTTATCGGTATCCGGTCCTGTAACATGGTATCACGATCGCGGAGAGTGATGGTATTGTCCTTTAAAGTTTGATGATCGATCGTAAGGCAATAAGGAGTTCCTATGG
Source organism: uncultured Bacteroidales bacterium (assembly GCA_963785325.1). Taxonomy (GTDB): domain Bacteria; phylum Bacteroidota; class Bacteroidia; order Bacteroidales; family FEN-979; genus FEN-979. The sequence goes on from CAWAVC010000002.1 coordinate 15,045, forward strand.
CATCCATCCTCCGATAGCGGCGACCGATTGTGTCTTTCTCTTCGTAAAAACAACGGAGATGGTATTTCATGACATCCATGATCTCCCGGGCTTTTTCCGGCAATCCATCTTTTTTAATTAAAGGAAGAATTGCAACTTTTATAGGTGCCAGAATAGCCGGAAGGCTCAGGACGACGCGTTCGGTTCCATCCTCTAGTTTCTCTTCCCGGTAGGCATTACTCATTATAGCGAGAAATGTACGGTCGAGACCAATTGAAGTCTCCACGACATATGGAACATATCCTTCATTCGTTTCCTGATCAAAATATTGGAGTTTCCTTCCCGAGAATTTCTGGTGTGCACCCAGATCGAAATCCGTGCGTGAATGGATCCCCTCCAGTTCTTTAAATCCAATCGGGAATTCAAATTCAATATCGGTGGCAGCATTCGCATAATGTGCCAGCTTTTCATGATCATGAAACCGGTACTTTTCAGCAGGGATTCCCAGTGAGGTATGCCATTTCATTCTTTCTTTCTTCCAATATGCAAACCATTCCAGTTCTTCTCCAGGTTTGACGAAATATTGCATCTCCATTTGTTCGAATTCGCGCATACGGAAAAGAAACTGCCGGGCGACGATCTCGTTGCGGAAAGCTTTCCCAATCTGTGCAATTCCGAATGGGATTTTCATTCTCGCAGATTTCTGCACATTTAAGAAATTTACGAATATTCCCTGTGCCGTTTCCGGTCGAAGGAAAATCTCGTTTGTATCTTCATTTACAGAACCAATCTGAGTTGAGAACATCAGGTTGAACTGGCGCACTTCTGTCCAGTTTTTCGTTCCTGAAACAGGACAAACAATTCCAAGTTCTTCGATCAGCGCCTTGACATCCGCAAGATCATTTTTTTCCAGTGAAGAATAAAACCGTTTTTTAATGACTTCAACTTTGGCAATGTTTTCCATCACCCTTATGTTGGTGGTCCGGTACATCTGTTCATCAAAATTTTCACCAAACCGGTTACGGGCTTTATCAATTTCTTTCTGAATTTTATCTTCAATTTTTTGGATATGATCTTCTATCAAAACATCGGCGCGATAACGTTTTCTTGAATCCTTGTTATCTATCATCGGGTCGTTAAATGCATCCACGTGTCCGGAAGCTTTCCAGATCGTAGGATGCATGAAGATAGCCGAGTCAAGACCGACAATGTTTTCGTGGTCTTGAACCATCGATTTCCACCAATAGGCTTTGATGTTGCTCTTCAGTTCAACACCAAATGGGCCGTAATCATAAACAGCGCTTAATCCATCGTAAATCTCACTGGAAGGAAATACAAATCCGTATTCTTTGGAATGTGAGATAATTTTTTTGAAAAGGTCTTCATTTGTTGCCATGTGACAAAGGTAAAAAAAAATGAGGACAGAGGTCGGAAGACGGAGGATGGAGAATGGAAATAAGTAGTTATCAAAAGGAAGAAGGTTTGTCCCTGTAATCAATATTTTATTTCATAATTTTGTTGACAACTCTAAAAAAGAATCTGTTATGGTAAATCGTTTGTTTTTATTATTAGTCATGTTTTTTGGGGTTGGTTTCGTTTCCGCCCAGACGTCTGCAAAGCCCTGGACAGATGATCAGCTTATTGAACCGGAGGCCTTAGCCAACATTCTCAGAAATCCAAAAGTACAGCAGCCACTTATTTTCAATATTGGCCCCATGGAAAATATTAAGGGGGCTACTAACATAGGACCTATAAAGGATAAAAATAATCTGGCTAAATTGAAGTAAGCGCTTTCTGCAGTTCCAAAAGATAAAACCATCATAATATATTGTGGTTGTTGTCCTATCAGGGTTTGCCCAAATATTCGTCCCGCATTTGAGCTGCTGAAAGAGATGAAATTCACAAAACCCAAACTGCTCAACCTTGAACATAACCTGAAAACGAATTGGATCGATCCGGGGTTTCCGATGCAATGAGGTTATTGATTATCCTTCTTTAAACGGAGAGGGTAACAGAGGGAGGGAATTAAACTAATCCATGCGGAATCATTAGATCTTTCGTCACCGGGAATTCAAATTTTTGGTGTCCGGTTTTCAGAATGATCTTGTTCTCGTTTGTTTCCAAGCTGATATCCAGGTGACGTGATTTTGCGATGTTGATAAAGGTAATGGCTTTTTCGATTCCTTCTCCTCTTTTGTAATTCACTACTTCGTCTGGCATTGCCAGTCTGTTTCCTTCATAGATAGATTCATCGGGCCAACTGGATAAAACCGAACAGACCTGGTTCATTTCCATATCTTTGAAGAAATCAACCGATACCGGGTTTCGTTCAAATGCAGCTTTCAAAAAAGGATGCCAATCACAGGAATCCATGTGCCGGCCGGCATAAAAAGCAAGATCAGCGGTAATAGAATCTTTTCGAAGTCCGGAAATAATTTTAATGATTTCATCCCTCGTATTTTTCACAGATAAAACGACCGGCAAAGAAGGAGAAAAATGTTTATTCGTGGAAGGCAGGTGCGGAATGGTATGGACAAATTTCCTCAGATCTTCTATAAACTGCTTATTAGCAGCCAATGCTGGAAATTCCTGCTGGAAAAGAGTAAGAAATTCCTTATTCGTCTTTTGTAAAAAAATAAAATTATCGGGGATTATCATGGCTCTTTCTTTATCAACACATACAGACAAGTCTTCTTCGTCGATCTCGCAAAAGAGTTTTTTTATTGTCTTGTCACTAATCTTGTTTTTACTGTCGTGCTCATATGCGAAAGCCTTTTCGAGCCGGATGTATTTTGTTTGATCCAGACATTGGAAGCTTAACTGGAATAATTTCTGGTAACGGGATACCGATCGCAGAAAGTTTATAAAGATCTCAAAGTTGACAGTGATCTCAAGAAAAACGGAAAGTTTATGCCTTAAAAGAGCATAAGCATCGCCGGCGATAGTGGCTTCCGGATACACCGAATGGATATATCCTGTAGAATGGGCCACCATAGTGACCTGCTCATTTTCCAAGGCCCGTCTGGCCAGTACGGAGAGCTCGGTCCCGTTGAACCACATCGGTCTTGTCATGATACGGCGGTTGTTGGTTAGGACTCCTTCGTCCACAAGAATAAAATTCTGTGAATGTAACGGTGTTCCGAGAAGAAAGATTTTCTCAAGGGGTACCTTTGCGACGATAAAGAGAGCTGCAGCATAAAGGCAAGCGAGGGATACACATTCTCCGGCGCCGGAAGGATGTCCGGGCTTGAACCTGAAAGCATTCATCGCTTCTACCGTTTCCGTTTTCCAGTAAGGAATAATATCCGAATCGAATTTATCCAATCCAAAATGTTTCCGGATATCGATATCGAAATAGTACTTATCTCCCTCGTATCCAAATAAGGCATTGGACTGTTTAAGGGTCTCCGGATCGATAAAAGCATCAAACCTGTTGATCTCCTTTTGTTTGTCAGTAAGACCCCAGGTCTCCAGATCCAGGTTGAAACTGTAATGATCCATGATGTATTGTTTCACCCTGTGAACCTTTTTCAGTGGGCTCATCTTGTCAATCCCCACGAACCATTTGTCATCCCTCCATTTCCAGATCTCCGGCGACATAATATTGGCAAGAACCAATGCATATAACAATTCCGGGAAGATAAAGATTTCCATGTCGGAGAGAGTGAACGCAGAAGAGTACTTTTCAAGCTGTTTTTGATCCATCATAACCGACCGGGAAGGGAGGTGAATTCCCGGCCTGCAAAGGTAACCATCAATTCAGGATTTTTCACCCATCGTGTTATTCACCTTTTCAATTTTTACTTCTTTGCGTAAAATTTAAGTGAGCTTCTATAACACTATGGTTGTAGAATTCTATTTAACAGGTTTCCCCTTTAAACAGAATTAAGAATCAGGTTCTGTTTTAAATGAAAAATTTAATCTTGTTTATTCAACGATCACTTTCTGAATCTGCTGGGCATTATCAGTCAGTATGTTAAAGTAATATATTCCCGGTGCAAGTTCGGAAATATCGAGTTGATATGAACCGCTAAGGTTTAGGTCGTCTTTTTCGATTAAGAGACAACCAAGCGAGCTGAATACTTTCAGGTTGATTTTCATGTTATTATAGAGCGGAACAATTTTTATTATTCCTCTTACAGGGTTAGGAAAGACAGTAACTAACTTTTGCATTTTGTATTCTTCAAGCCCGGTTACAACATTAACCTGAAAACCATTGGAATAAGCCCCGTTACCGCAGGAATTTACACCTTGTACTGTGATAGTGGCACCGCCAATATAATTGCTCCAAGTAATTGAACCGGTTGTTGTATTACCTGTAAAAACACCGGCATTTGATGGAGTCACCGCCCAGTTGTAAGAAGTCGCATATCTTGCTCCGGTAGTTGTATATTGGGTGGTTGATCCCCCTTTAGGTGAACCATTACCAGTTGGTTCAGCTGCAGTATCGGGTATCTGTGGGTCAACTGTAACTATGGCTGTACCACTCATCAGGCTGCTGCAGTTTGTATTAGTGTTTAAGGCTTGTGCAGTGTAGTTACCTCCAATAAATTGATTCCCGAACGAAATCGCATTTCCTGTTCCGGGAACAACTGTGGTTGTAACGGTATCATTTCTAAAAAGTGTATAATTCGTACTGGTTTCCGAACCACTCAGCCCGACAGGTACACCGGTTCCTCCGTTTGCACAGGTGGCTCCCCCGCCGGTCATGAGGAAAATGGCGGGAACATTGTTAACAGTTACATCCAAAAAAGAAGACCATGGCCCCTGACATCCATTATTGATTCCTGACACAGCTATCTGGGCCGTACCAACATAAGTTGAGTCCCAATCAACGGTCCCTGTAGTTGATGTTCCGGAGATTGTGCCAGCTGTACTGGGGGTGATTTCCCATACATAAGAGGTAACTGGAGTAGCTCCGTTCGTCTGGTAATCAGTAGTGCCAGGATTCAGACAGAGCAAGGTTGGGCCGGTTGGAGTTCCGGGTACACTGGGCTGAGTACTAACTGTGATACTCAGAGATGGCGACCAGGGACCATTTCCGCAGCTGTTCGACCCTTTTACTTTCAACGTTGCAGTCCCAAGAAAGGAAGAGTCGAAATTAACGGTGCAACTGTTGCCTGAAGGCGTAATCACACCAGCAGAAGAAGGCTCAAAATCCCAGGTATAAGATGTCGCTCCGGATGCCGCCGATGCAGTATAGACCTGATCAGGTGGATTTTCGCAAAGCTGATTGGTACCGGCAGGTATTCCGGGGGTTCCTGGTACTCCCAAAATACTTAAATAATTTGTTTTGACCATTATATTTCCTCTTGATATTGCAGAATTCCATGCGACCAGGGTAGCATCGTAAGTATTTGCAGTATCATACGTTACGATAGGGTTCTGAACAGTGGGGTAAGTAGGCGTTCCGCCAGGAAGATCCCACTGATAAGTATCGACTCCTGATGATTGATCAGAATAATTTACAGTAACAGGAACACATCCAGAAGTGATATTGGATGTGAAGTCAACAGAAACGGGAGAAGGGATTGAATTCAAAGCGACTTCTGTTCCATTATATATTGTTTTTGATGAATTATCCTGAACAAAAGCAATTACTTTGCAATTTGCATTGACCCAGGAACTATCCTTTGTAAAGCTGACAAGAATGATCTGCATATCGCCGGTTGAAAAGTTGAATGATGATCCGCTTGCATCCGGAGCCATAAGGCGTTCAACATAATTCACTGTATCCATACATCCTGCTGCCGGCCAAGGGGAAGTAGGAATATTAGTTTCTGTCAGAACAACCTGCAACTTTAAATCTGATGAACTGATTGCATCAACCTTATGGATGGAAATAACAAGGTTATAGGTGTTCCCAGAATTGGTGCCTGAAATATCAATGGTCAGAGGAGACTGAACCGCATAACTGGAATTGTAATCGCTAAGGTAATTTATGCCCAATCCGATTCCAGGGCATGCATATCCTCCGATTAAACTTGTCGTACCATCAAAATACGCGGTTGGGAATCCGGTTACACCGTAATAGTTATTCCTGGCGTCTCCATATGAATTTGAAAAAGCATCTGTGTTATGGTATTCGATCACGGCAACCTGTTTGCCGATATTCACCAGACTATCGGCAGCAAGAGCTGCGGCAGGACAATATGTACACCAAGTTGCGGTAGCAATTTCCAAGATGACTTTATTCCTTTGAACACTTTGTGCAAAAATCATTGAAGTCGCCACTAAGGCAACCAGTAAGAGTACAAATTTTTTCATAAGGATTCGTTTTTCGTTAATGACTAAAATTTCCTGCATACAAAATTATGCTTTTTTCGATTCCTGATACGTGAAAATACTTTTCAGTTTGAATTTTTCTTTTTCTTTAACCATTCAAAAGCAATCTAATTTTTCCCGAATTTTTTCATACTTTTGTTCATCATTAAAAAGCTGACTTATGTATTACACAGGATTGGAAATAATTGAGATTGCTATCAGGATCGAAGAAAATGGTGAGGAATTTTACACGAAAGCAGCAGAAATGATCAAGGAAAACAACGACATCAAAGGGCTTTTTCTTGACCTTGCTGAAAAGGAACTTACCCACATTGCCATTTTTCAGAAACTGGCAGATAAATTTGAACCTGAATCTTTTGAATTTAACGAAGAGGAATCTTCCGGTTATATCGGACATCTTGCCGATACTCATATTTTCGGACGTAAAGATTCCGGTGCAGAACTTGCAAAGACGGTTTCGACACCCCGACAGGCGCTTGAGATTGCATATAAATTTGAGAATGAAAGCGTTGTTTTCTATCAGGAGCTATTGAAAAGGGCCTCTGCCAATGCAAAAAAACTGATCCTCCAGATCATCGAAGAAGAAAAAGAACACGCTGCCGAGATCAGAAAGTTTATGTAATCATAACAGATTGATCCGGAGAACGGATAAAAAACCGAACAGCAATACGATGAATGAATACAGGCAAAAAA
>CAWAVC010000003.1:0-13922 GCA_963785325.1 uncultured Bacteroidales bacterium
GATGAACCAGACGTTCTTATCACCCGTGAAATATCCTTCGTGGTTTAGCTCTCCATTTTCTGCCCTCCGATCTCTGACTTCTATTTCCCTTTCATAACTGCCTCACGTGCGTCCGGCGGACAAGTTTGGAGGTAATCTTCAAGTTTAACAGTCGTCAGGAGCTGTTTTAATGTTTCTGTGGGCTGGAACCAAAAGAGAAGTGTATCCGAACGGCCGATGATCTGCAGATCAGCCATATTGACCTGAACGGGTAGCAGTTTTTCCTTCTCATATTTCTGCAAAGGTACTGTTCCGATGGTCTTTTGTCCCTTGAAGCTCGAAACAACGATAGGAAAAAAATCAAAAGTCGTTGCACTCATTTTGTTAATGATCTTTTCTTCAGGAAAATGTCCCGGATTTTCCCCTTTTCTGATCCTTACGCTGCAACTGTATATTTTCTTGGTAAAAATCATAATCAAACTCTGATATTCAACCTGGTTTGGTCTTTCATTCTTGTAGAACAACCCTTCTGAATTGTATTCAAATCCCAGGGTTTTTAATTGTTCCGGTTTCAGAACGAGGTATTTGCTGTGGGGTTGATTCAGGGAGACAACGCCAGTCGGTTTTATCTCCTTCTGGGCAAAAACCTGCACCATCAGTGCTATGAGGGGAAGGAATAACAAAGCTTTCAGAATCGCCCGGGGGTTGGATTTTCTCTTGTTCATCATGATTATACGGGTTTTGATACTACTTTGATTGAATTGATTGGCTAAATGAAAACGGGGCTCTCCAGCAACCGTTCTTACCAGCAGCAACTGATATTCCGATTTATCAAAACTCTGGTGGAGCACAATATGGTCAGCTTCGAATTCATGGTTTTGTTTAAGTTTATGCCTGATCAACCAGGAAAAAGGATTATACCAGGTTATGACCAGATAACATTCTATTATGATCAGATCGAGACTATGATATTGTTGCAAGTGAGTTTGTTCATGCAGGATCATCTCTTCACCATACTTCCGGAAATTATTCTCAGAGATTATAATATGCCTGCCGAAACAGAAGGGAACAATACCCGATTCGGTAAGTGCAAGATGGTGATTCCTGTATTTAATTTTTTTCGATTTCCGGATAATAGAAAAAATTCTGATTAATGCATAAAAAATCAGGATCAATTGGATCGAAGCGCCTATCAGGTAGATTATCGTTAGGAGGTTTATTGTTGAATTCTTAGGTCGATGCGGTTGAAGAAGTTTCACCGATGGTTGCTCCTTAACAGTTGATGGAATATTTTTTTCAAATGTTGATTTCAGCTTTTGTTCCGGGGAATTTATCCCTCCCTGATTTACCTGCAGTTTTATTAATGGGACCAGAAGAGAAATAAATATGATTCCAAGAAGGGTAAACCGTTTAAAGCGATGAAACGTTTCTTTTCTTAACAACAGAAAATACAACAAATAACCTGCAGAAAGGCAAATCGATGATTTTAGGGTAAAGAAAATAAATGCTTCCATTATTTATGAATTTTACGTTTTTTTTCTATTTCTGCAAGTAAGCTCCCTGAGGTCATCCAGCGATAAATCTTCTTCTTCAATGAAAGACGATACTACCCGTTTGTATGAATTCCCAAAATACTTGTCTATCAGGTTATGAAGACTTTTCTTATTATATTCTTCCTTTGTGATTACAGGATAATATTGATAAGTATTTCCATAGGGATGGTAAGATAGCAATCCTTTTTCTTCCAAAGCTCTGACCATTGTAGAAACTGTGTTATAATGTGGTTTCGGGGCAGGATATAGTTCTAGAATTTGCTTAACAAATAGTGCTCCATTATCCCAAAAAAAATTCATGATCTCTTCTTCCTTTGTCGTAATCTTTTTCATTATTGATTTTTTTGCAAATATAACTATAATATTTAGTTTGTCAACTATTATTTATAGTTATTTAACTAAAATAATTCGTTAATATTATAAATATCTCGAATAATATCGTACCGTAAGGAGGCCCAATAGAATTTTATTTTTCATTCTTCATTTCATAAACTCACCAATTCACCAGTTCACTAGTTCGCCAATCAAATTGCAATTCACTGGTTTTTCCTAACTTCGCAGAAAAATTGCAAGTGGTTTACCGGCTATAGTCAATTACTAATTCGCCAATTCACCAGTTCGCCAGTTCACCAACTATTTTAATCATGGAGTACAATTTTTCAGAGATCGAGAAAAAATGGCAGGAATACTGGATGAAGAATAAAACATTCAGGGCAGATAATAACTCTTCAAAACCGAAATTCTATGTCCTCGACATGTTTCCTTATCCTTCAGGAGCAGGTCTGCATGTGGGGCATCCTTTGGGATATATCGCTTCTGATATTTATTCACGCTATAAACGTCTGAAAGGATTCAATGTTCTGCACCCAATGGGATACGATGCCTTCGGACTACCGGCCGAGCAATATGCTATTCAAACCGGCACTCATCCCGCAATCACCACGGAAAAGAATATTGCCCGATACAGTGAACAGATGGATAAGATAGGGTTTTCTTATGACTGGGATCGTGAAGTCAAAACCTGTGATCCGGAATATTATAAATGGACACAGTGGACTTTCATTCAATTGTTCAACCACTGGTACAATTTAGAAACACAGCGAGCAGAACCAATTGATAGCACTTATCCGCGTCTTTGAATCTTCAGGAAATGCAACAGTTATGCGGCCATGACGACGGACTGGCACAAAGGCTTCAGGAATAAATATCCTTCTGCTTACGAAAATTGGAATGGTATATTTACTGCTGGCCAATGGAAATCCTTCCCGGAAAAAGAGCAGCGGGAACTCCTTATGAACTACCGGCTGGCTTACCAGAGTGATGCCATGGTGAACTGGTGTCCGGAACTGGGAACTGTTCTTGCCAATGATGAGGTTTCCAATGGGGTTTCACTTCGTGGCGGCTATCCTGTTGAACGCAAACTCATGCGGCAGTGGTTTATACGCATCACAGCATATGCAGAACGTCTGCTGGAAGGTCTGGATAAAATAGAATTCACTGAATCTTTGAAAGAAATCCAAAGGAACTGGATCGGCCGTTCGGAAGGAGCAGAAATTGCATTTCCCATAGAGAATACAAATTACAAACTGGATATTTTCACTACTCGTCCGGATACTATTTTCGGGGCAACCTTTATGGTCCTTGCTCCGGAACATGAGCTGGTTGAGGCCATCACGACCAAGGAACAACTTTTGGCTGTAAAGAATTACCTTCATTGGGCAAAGAACCGTTCAGAACGTGAAAGGATGTCGGAAGTGAAAACGGTCACGGGTGAGTTTACCGGCGCCTATTGCCTGAATCCCTTGAACGGTAAAAAGATCCCGATCTGGGTTGCCGATTATGTGCTGGCTGGTTATGGCACAGGCGCCATCATGGCTGTTCCTGCTCACGACAGCCGGGATTATGATTTTGCAAAGCATTTTAACCTGCCCATAATTGAAGTGGTTTCCGGAGGGGATATTTCCGAAAGCTCCTATGATGCAAAAGATGGGATACTGGTGAATTCGGAATTCATCAATGGCATGAATGTGAAAGAAGCTGTTTCAGCCGTAATCCGTAAGGTTGAAGAATTAAAGATCGGCAAAGGAACTGTGAATTATCGGCTTCGTGATGCCATCTTCAGCCGCCAGCGATACTGGGGTGAACCTTTCCCGGTTTATTACAAAGAAGGAACTGCCTATGTTCTGGATGAATCAGAATTACCTCTGTTATTGCCGGAAGTTGATAAATACTTGCCGACAGAAACCGGTGATCCCCCATTGGCCCGTGCTAAAAACTGGAAAACAAAAGAAGGATATTCTTACGAAACAAGCACCATGCCTGGCTTTGCAGGATCGAGCGGGTATTACCTTCGTTATATGGACCCGCATAACGAAAAAGAATATTTTTCAAAAAAAGCCGATCAGTACTGGCAGGATGTGGATCTTTACATCGGAGGCGCCGAACATGCTACCGGACACCTGATCTATTCAAGATTCTGGAATAAATTTCTTTATGATATTGGATTGGTTTGTAAAGATGAACCTATACAAAAAGCTCATCAACCAGGGGATGATACAGGGACGGTCGAATCTCGTTTACAGGATTAAAAACACCAATACTTTTGTCTCTTTTAATCTGAAAAAGGATTATGAAGTAACAGAAATGCATGTGGATGTGAACATTGTGGAAAATGATGTACTCGATCTTAATGCATTCAAAACCTGGCGTCCCGATCTTGCAGATGCTGAATTTATCCTTGAAGATGGTAAATAATCTGCGGATCTGAAGTGGAAAAGATGTCAAAATCGCTTCATAATGTTGTTAATCCCTGATGACCTCATTACCAATTACGGAGCCGATACCCTGAGGCTTTATGAGATGTTTCTCGGTCCGCTGGAACAGTCGAAACCATGGGATACCAACGGAATTGAGGGGTGTTCAGGTTTATCGTAAATTCTGGAGATTGTATCATAACCGTGAGAATGAATTTTCAGTGTGAGCGATGAAGAACCTGACAGAAGAAGAGCTTAAGAGTCCTTCATAGGACTATTAAAAAAACAGAGGATGACACTGAACGGTATTCCTTCAATACTGCTGTTTCGAATTTCATGATCTGCGTGAACGAGCTTTCTGAACTGAAATGTAACAAGCGGGCAATCCTCGAACCCCTTTTGATCCTCATCGCGCCCTATGGCTCCACACATGGCCGAGGAATTGTGGGCAACATTTCGGACATTCCGGGACCATAACTTATTACTATCTTTTCCCTTATTTAGGGAAGAATATATTGTTGAAAGTACGTTTTCATTACCCGTGTCGTTCAATGGTAAGATGCGGTTCCAACTTGAACTTTCGCTGGACCTCACAATTCCTGAGATCAATAAGGCCGTGTTGAAAGCCCCGGAAACTGAGAAATGGCTCCAGGGCAAACTGCGAAGAAAGATCATCGTGGTGCCGAAAAAAATAATCAACATTGTGATTTGAAATGAAGCCTTTTTCAGCGTTTTTTTGTTCTTTCCAATATTTATTCTTCATTCTACATTTTTCATTCTTCCTGCCCAGTCATTAGTCCGGTCAGAACAGCTGCATTCATCCGTGGCGAGAGGCTGATATTCAAGGCTTATTATGATTCTTTTGTAACCGGGAAAGTTAATGGCCGGTATGGCCACGCTGGAAGTTAAATTTGAGGATAAAAAAATCGATGGAAGAAGCACTTACATATTATCGGTGAAGGGAAATCAAAAGGCGCGTTTAATCTTTTTTATAAGGTCAATGACCGCTTTGAGTCATATATGGATGAAGAATATCTCGTCCCATGGTTGTTTATAAGAAATACACATGAAGGTAGTTATTCCGTAAATGACGAAATACGGTTCAACCAATATTCCGGAAATTATTCCAGCCGGAAGGCCAATAAAAAGATGAAAATCGGCACTTATGATATTCTTTCCGCATTTTTCTATTGTCGGACACTTGATTTTTCCAATCTCAAAGTTGGAGAGCGTTTTCCCGTGAATTTCGTACTCGATGATTCAATGTATGTCTCCCGTATTGAATTTGCCGGTCGTGAAGAAGTAAAAACCGACTTGGGAACATTTCGCTGTCTGAAATTTAAGCCAATGGTGGCGACAGGTTATGTATTCAGTCAACCTTACCCAATGGATATCTGGATTACTGATGATCAGAACCGGATCCCGATCCTTGCAAAATCAGCAGTCGTTGTAGGGTCAGTAAAACTTGAACTGATTGAATACAAGGGATTGGCCAATCCGGTTACTTCTTTGGTTGATCCAGCGAAATAGCTTTTAAAAGTTCTCGCATTAGGAGTCAGTCTTTTTTAACTACAAAAGACATAAAAGCTTCCACAAAAGATTTTGCATTCCTCGTCATAAAGCTCAGCTAAACAGTACAATCTTTGCCCAGGTCAACCGTTTCACTTATCATTGCATATTAAAACACCTCATCCTATGAAAACAAAACCTGTCATCTTAGGGTTTGTCCTTCTATTGAGTGGTAGTTCAATCTATGCCTTTGACCATACTCGCCAATTCGCCAATTCGCCAGTTCTTCAACTCGCCAGTTCGCCAATTCGCCAATTCGCCAGTTATTATTCTCTTCAATGGAAAAAAGCCGATTCCCTGTCAAACCTGGGGCTTCCTAAATCAGCCCTTGTGATAGTGAATAAAATCTATGACCAGGCAAAAAAAGAAAAAAATGACCCTCAATATATCAAGGCTGTTATCTACAGGCTGAAATTGAAAGCAGAGTCCAATGAAGATGCAATTACAGCTTCCATCAGGGAACTCAATGCAGAGATAAAAAAATCACATGAACCCGCCCGTCAAATCCTGAATTCCATCCTGGCTGAGATATATCAATCGTATTACCAGAATAATCGTAACCGGTTCGGGAGCAGGACCGATGTGCTGAATAACACTTCCGACAGCATTCAGACCTGGGACCTGAAAACCCTGATCCGCAAAACAGTGAACACTTGGCTTCTCTCACTTAAGGATCCCTCACTATTAAAATCTTTACCGGTCGGCAACTTTGAAGATATTCTTGTAAAACCGGAATCACAGGTTAAGAACAGCTACCGGCCTACCCTGTATGACTTTTTGTGCTGGCGTGCCCTGGAATATTTTTCCGGAAATGAAAGCCCGGATAAGGCTTTTGCAGAACCCTTTTCCCTCAATCAGCCTTCCTATTTCGGACAGGCGGGTGATTTTGCAGTCCTGAAACTGGAATTGCCTTTAGATTCCTCCTCATTCCTTGCTTATTCGCTGAAGATCTACCAGGATCTTGCAGATTTTCACAGCGCTGACAAAGATCCCCATGCACTGATCGATGAAGAAATCCATCGTTTTCAATTCCTGAAGGATAATTCAATTATCGATGGGAAAGACAGCCTGTACCTGAATGCTTTGAAAAAACTGGAGCAAACCAATCTTTCATCGCCTTATTCTACCGATGTTACTTATTTTATTGCTGCATTTCTTAAAGAACAAGGCTCGCAGTACCGTCCTGCCGAATCACAAAAATACAAATGGGAACTGAAAGAAGCCATTGAATATTGCAACATGGCCATAAAAAGATTTCCTCCGAGTACAGGGGCCGGCAATTGCAAATTACTAGCTATCGATATTGAAAAACCTGCATTGCAAGTCGAAACTGAACATGCTGTTGTTCCCCAAAAACCATCGCTGGGCGTGATCGAATTCAGGAACCTGAAAACCCTCTATTTCAGGCTGACAAAATCAGACCCTGATTTTGACCGGGAAAGAACCATGAATCGTTCAAGGGAAGACCTTGTGTCTTACTATTCCAACCTTGCTTTTCAGAAGACTTGGTCACTGAACCTTCCTAACGACGGGGATTATCAGTCGCACCGGATGGAGATACGCATACCCATGTTGCCGGTTGGATATTATATTCTTATAGCATCTTCCGATTCCGGTTTTAAAGATACAGGCCAAGTTATCACCTGGGCGCCTTTCTTTTCCACACAGATCAGTTACATCAGCCAGCGAAATGAAAAAAGTGAAGAGGAATTCTATATCCTCGACAGGGAAACCGGACTTCCACTAAATGAAGTCACCGCAGAAGTCTTTCATAATGTTTTCAACTACACTACACGAAAGTATGAAAATCAGAAGTCGGGAGAGTATGTGACCGATGAAAACGGACATTTTTCACTGCCGGCTGTCCTGCAGAGTGGGACAAACAACAATGTTTACCTACGTTTGAAACTGAAAGACGACCTCTTAGTTACAAGGAATTATTACCAGTATCCCGTGAACGAACCCAATGAAAAAACAACCCTAAAAGCATTTTTTTTCACCGACCGGGGCATCTACCGACCCGGACAAACCGTCTATTTCAAGGGTCTCCTTATCGAAGAAAAGGGTGATTTCCGCAACATTCAACCCCGGATTAAAACCACCGTGAATTTTACTGATGTAAACAACCAAAAAATCGCATCACAGACTTTCACTACCAATGAATTCGGCTCATTTAACGGATCTTTTGAGATCCCGCAAAGATTACTGCCCGGAACCATGTCCCTTTCGAATGGATCAGGAACGGTGACTTTTTCTGTTGAAGAATATAAAAGGCCAACCTTTGAAGTCTCTTTCGATCCGATCAAAGGAAATTATCATCTGAATGACAGTGTGACAATTATTGGGAAAGCTATGGCATATGCCGGAAACAACATCAATGGAGCTGATGTGAAGTTCAGAGTAATCCGTTCGACACGATTTCCATTTTGGGAAAGAGACAGATTGATACCCATGCACTCCGTTCTGGAAACTGAAATTATGCAGGGCATGTTGAAAACAGACGCTGATGGCAGCTTTAGGTTAAAATTTAAAGCAATTCCTGATCTTTCGGTCGAAAAATCTTCAAAACCGGTTTTCGATTACGTTATTTATGCAGATGTGACCGATATTAATGGGGAAACACAATCGTCCAATGAAAGTGTCACTGTGGGATATGTTTCTCTTCTATTGGGGATGGATGTTCCTGGGAACCTTGATCCCGCAAGAGATACAGTATTTCACCTGACGGCAACCAATTTAAATGGCCGGAAAACCCCTGCCACCGTCACTCTGAACATTCAGCGATTGAAACAACCCGATAGGTTTTACAGGAAACGATTATGGAACAAAACCGATCTGATGAGCATGACAGAAAAGGAATTTCATTCCGATTTCCCGAATGATATTTGTGCTGATGAAAATTTTATAACAAACTGGCCGGTTGAACAAGAATTCCTAAAAAAGGAAATAAACACGGCGACGGATTCCATATTCCGTTTTTCACAGGTAGTTACAAAATCAGAGGATGGAGGATGGAAAATGGAAAATGGAAATATACTGACACAAGGAAATTTCCTGCTAACCCTCAAAGCAAAAGATCTTTATGGTGAAGACGTTGAACAAAAAATCCCATTCGTGATTTATGATCCTTCCTCTGCAAATATACCCGTAGAGGAAATGGATTGGTTTGTTCCTATAAAAACAAGCGGGGAGCCCGGTGAGAAGGCTGAATTCCTGGTTGGCTCAAGAGCAGAGAATGTCAATGTTTTATATGAGATCAGGGTTCATGATACGCTTTATTCGAGGCAATGGATGAAGCTTAACAACAACCAAAAACTAGTGAAGATCCCAATACAGGAAAAATTCAGGGGCAATTTTTCCGTGAATTTTATATTTGTAAGATTAAACAGGTCTTTCCAGCACAATGTGTTGGTACATGTCCCCTTTAACAACAAGAAGCTGGACATCAAATTTGAGACGTTTCGTGACAAACTCTATCCCGGACAAAATGAAGAATGGAAAATAAGAATCAGCGATGCACAAAAGAATGGTGTTAACGCTGAATACCTCACAGCAATGTATGATGCCTCCTTAGATGTTTTTACTCCCAACAAATGGTCGTTTTCTGTTTTACAGGAATATTATTCTTCACTTCCATGGGAAGTCAGTGGGGGATTCAAAACTTCATCAGGTTTATATTATCCGCTGCATTATACCAGCGCAGAATATTTCACACCTTCTTACGAAAAGTTGAATTGGTTCGGATTTGGACTAGGAGGAGCTAACAGTGGTGATGGAGGTGTAAAATTTTACCCTCCGATGACAGCCGGTAAATCATATACAGAAAAGCACAACCAGAAATAATTTCGCCTATATCTTCTCGATCAAAAGATGGCACGGCAGAAAACCTGGTAAACCCGGCAGAAGAGAAAAAACAAACCCCAAAGTTGAAGCCAGCAATAGTGCAGATAAGGAAGGATTTCCGGGAAACAGCATTCTTCTTTCCTTCGCTTGTAACCGATTCGTCAGGAGACCTTGATATGAAATTCACCATGCCTGAATCCCTTACTAAATGGAAAATCCTCGGATTTGCCTGTACTAAAAACCTAGAGTATGGACTAACCGAAAAAGAAATCATCACCCATAAAGATCTAATGGTATTCCCCAATGCACCGCGGTTTGTCCGCCAGGGCGATACGCTCATATTCAGTGCAAAAGTGGTTAATCTCAGTGAGCAGGCTTTGAATGGGGAATAATACTGGAGCTGTCGGATGCCCTTTCGCAAAAAACTGTCGACCTAATTGATCTCGGGCAATCAACGCCAGGACTTTACGCTTGCTTACCGGACAAAGTTTGGCATTCCAATGGAAACTGGCCATTCCAAACGATCCATCACTTTCTGTGCTTCAATACCGGTAATCCGCCCAGTGCAGGAAATTTCAGTGATGGAGAAGAAAAAGTCTTCCCGGTCCTGACAAAACCGAAATACTAGTGACGGAATCCCTGCCACTTGGCTTGATCGAGCACTTCCAAGCCCAGTTCCGTCTTGCTGCGATAGGCTGTTCCGGGCGGCAGCTTGACTTCCTCGGCCCGCGCGCCGTCCGCGAACCATTCTTGCGGCAGGTAAGCCGCCACACCAGCGGACAGCTTGCCTCCGCACTCGACCAGTGAAGACTGACTGCCACTTGGCAGTTCGCCACTTTCCCCAAAGTGCCGCAGTACTCCATGCCACTCCCACCGAATGCGCGCCGGCCTTGGGAAAAGCCGTCTCATCGATGATCCAAACTTGTCCCTCACTGAGCAGGTCGACCATCTTGCGGGCCAACCCCCGCTGTACTTGTTCCACCGTCCAGGGGCTTTGACCCACGAACTGCCGCAGGGCTTGCACCTCGGCGCCAGGGAGGCGCGCTGCCATGGGTTCGATCGACTTGCGCTCCCCGTCCAACAACAGGCCCTGAACATAAACTTGTGCCCAGTGGCGTCGCTCGCTACACCCCATGGGTTCCAACAAGTCTTCGAGAAAATGCATCAGACGTTCTCGAGGCCTTTCAGGCTCTGCGGTGTCATGCCGGCACGCTAGCACACACCGCCCTGACAATCAAGAACTACTTAACCTAGTATTACTAGCACCTGTGGGATGGACAGCAGTGAAGAGTATGCATTACTTGGTTGGTGGCATAAATGCCATATTTTTCCGCCATGCCATCCCAAAAGTCGAACGCCATCTCGAGGCGATAGGGTATAGTGGTCAAATCCAGGTGAAACTTGTTACTGCCCTTAACCGTTGCACCAATGCTCGCAGTTGTTGCGAAAAGCCGTTCTAGCCGGCGCATTCAATGAGTCAACGACCTGAGCATTGCAACGTTCCCGAAATGTCTCGGCGGTGCCTCCGATCGCCACCCCTCCGGCACCCCTTCCGCCACAGGTGACTCTTGGCAGGCTCCACTCTTGGAATTGGCTGTTCCTAGCCGGCCCGGTCAATTGAGTGCAGTCAATGAGAATCGGTTCCCATTCGAGCTTCGTTACCGGGAGGGTTACGAAAGCTTCGCCGGGACCAACAGTGACGTGCACGTTATCATTCGTCCAACGGTAGATGGTCGTCCCGCTATAAACGCCACGAGCATCTGGGCCCAGTCGTAGCTTCCGGGGCCGTGATAATACTCGACGTTGAGATAGACAACCAGCGTCGGCCCGTCCCGGGCCTTTCGTGTAAAGGCAACATAAAAGTCGTCTCTCATAGCTTCACAGCTAACTGCCTCCCGGTGCCGGACCCCGCACGGACCCTTGGCGATGAAACCACTCGGCCCCAGCGAATTTTCGGCAAAAGCTCGACAGACCTCCGGATGCCAGCTCGTGTCCGGAGCGCGCGGAATGCACAGCATTGGGGCTGGCTGGCTGAGGCGGAGGGGCGAAGATTTTCACCGGCGGGGGGGAAGGCAATATGGTGCTGCCGGGTTGACCGGGCGCGCGATGATTTTCACCGACTTCGCTGGGTCGGGCTTACACGCCAAAGTGGCAAGACACACGACGATGAGGAGCGCTCGGAACGGCTTCACGCTCGCCTCCAGGCACGCGCCAGCATCACCGCGCAAGAAAGATCGACAGCGCCGCACATCCCGACAGAACGATCAGGTCTCGTCCGAAACCCACAAGGTCAGGATAAAACAGCGCTGGCGCAGTCCTTCAATTGCATAGCTGGTGGGAACGAATCGGCTGGCCGTTTGGATCCATGTGGCAGGAAGGCCACGGTCGTAAACCCGCCGCCCAGAAAGAACAATAGGCTGCGCCGTTAAGTCCGGCCATGGTCACCAGCCGCTTATCGCGAATCGCGATGCCCAGCAGCGTCCCCAATCCCACGTGGTCAGCGTCACCGCCAAAAGCAAGAGCGACGAGCGCCAGCGCGTGGGACCATGACGGGACAGACAGCATCCAGGCGCACGGCCCACTGAGCAAAAGCTTCAACCCTTGGGATGCACGGCCCTTCCGCGCAGTAGGGAATGTAATGGGTGAAAAAGCCGAATCCCACAAGCGGCGCCACCAGCGCGATGGTGATCAGCGTACCGCCGAGCAGTCTTCCCAGCACCAGCGGAAGCGGCCCGCCGGACTGAGGACCATCATTTTCGCCGTGCCGCGCTCGAAATCGCGCGCCGTGAGCAACGCAGTGCCCAGGAGCCCAATGCTGATGAGATGAGTACCATGATCGGGATCACCTGATACTGCAGGAACGAGACGTCGGTCTCACGCAGGTCGTGCTCGGCCACAGCGACGCGATAGGGATTGGGCAGCAGAACGCCTTTCGATGGGCCGTGCAATTCGCCCAGCAGGCCGAGTTGCGGCGCATCAAATTCGGCCACGGAGCGCGTGACGCTGCGGCGAAGGTCGTCGGCAAGATCGATGTCGACATTGTTGAGATAGAGGTCGACCGGGCGTTCCCGATAGCGACCGCCTCATCGAAATTTTCAGGGATCACGATGATGGCGGCGACGCGCTGCTCGCCGATCGCTCGCTCGGCCTCGGCCGCCGCCATCTCACTCGAGCAGATAGGCTTCCGCGTCCCCCTTGATGATCCCGCGCCATGCGTGCGGCAAGCCTGCCTTTGCCCTGCACGACCAGCGCTACGGGCTGCTGGCCAACCGAGTTGGTCAGCACCGCCACGAGTACGCCCATACCCACCGCCGGCAACAGCGCGGCCGCGATCGCTGCCGGAGACCGCAACCAGACGGCAAGATCGTTGCGCGCCATGCCCCAAACTGGCCGATCACCGCGCCCCTCCTTTTGACAAGCTGCCCAGGGTGAGCGCAACGGAACCACAGCGATCGCCAGCAACACCATCAGGTCCACGTAAACCGGCTCGGGGGTTACCCGAAGACCATGAAACGCCCACTCCAGTACGCCGACAGCATAGTAGATGGGTGAAAGGTGAGCGATTCGCCAAATCGGCTCTCCGTCAAACCGGGTGGGTTCGAGGGCACCGCTGTCGACGTACAGAGGCATCACCAGACCGAACAACAAGGGCACCGCGGCGAGAGTGCGTTTCAGCAGCGCGCCCAGCCAGGCGCCGAAACAGGTGAAGATAGCCACGCACGCGCAGAGCGTAACACGGTGGCCCATGGAGCGACGGGGAACACGCCGGTAAATCAGCACAATGGCCAGCAGGGTAATGGCCAAAGCCCCGCCCGCCACGACCGCCGCGACCGTGAGCTTGCCGGCCAGCACGGCGCCCAGGGAGGCGGGCGACATCCGCAAGAGCTTTACCGTCTTGCGCTCCCATTCGCGGGCGGTCGCCAAGGCGCCCAGAATACCGGCGATCACCATGGCATCGAGCGCCAGCGCGCTGACCACCAGATACGGGATGTAACCCGTGTCATGGGGAATCACATCGTGCTCCACCATTTGCACGCGGACGCCGGGAAGTTGTGCATGCGCCAAACTCCACAATGGCCGCGGGAAGCGCTCGTTGCACGTCATTGGTGAGATCGACGTTGACATTGTCGATTTGTAAGTCGATGGCCGGTCTCGCCGCGGTCGATCCTCGCTAAATCCGGCGGAATGGTAATGATACCCACGAACCGGCCGGAGCTCAGCACTG
>CAWAVC010000004.1:0-11508 GCA_963785325.1 uncultured Bacteroidales bacterium
TTTTACGGTGGAAGAGTTCGTGCCGAAAAAGGGTAATGCGGGGGTGTGCTAAGCCCGCCCCCGCAGGTAATGTTGTAACGTCATTCTTGTCTTCCGACACCCCGCCAGGGGCTGTCAGACTTCTTCGGACCCGAGGGGGCTGCTCCTGACTTCCATCTCGCGAAGCGAGATCGCGGCCAGAGCCCGCGCGCTAGAACATCAGACGGACGCCGAACTCACTCCACAGCGAGCGGGGAAGTACCGTGCTGCTCGGTGCGAGGAATCCATCGGATGACCGAAGGTTCACTTGCTGGCAACATTGCGGCTGCGAAGCTTTTAACGTTGCTAGAATTCGTCGATTGTTGTTTGAAAGCCTGTCCGTCGCATCTTGCAGTTTGAAGTGTTCGCCGAGATTGAAGTTCTTGGAGAGCCGCAGATCGAGCTGGAAGAACGGGTCCCCGCGGAGCGGATCGTAGGCCGCGATGGTGCAGCTTTTCGAGACACCGTTCAGGCCGTAGAAGCAGTTCTGCGCGTCGGTGATGCTGCTGGCATAGGGGCAAACCAGTCGGTGGGGTTGCTGCTGGGGACCACCACCGCGTTGGTCGTGGCGCCGCCGGTATTTAAGCGCGTTTGAAGAATTGGTCACGGTCGTACGGGCGCGCAGAACCGTGCTTGCATGGTGGGGGCGAGTTGCAGACCCTTCCCCAGATCGAAGATCCCGCTTACGGTGATGTGATGGCGCTCATCGTTGGGCGAGGGGGCCCCGGACCTAGCTGGCTAAATGGGTCTGTGGGAGAGGCGCGGGTAGTTGCGGAAGGAGCCGTCTCCGCCTGCTGTCAATAAGAGTTGGCCCATGACAGGGTGTAATTCGCGTTCAAGGTAACGTGATGGCTCATGCGCTGGTGGAAGGTGAAATTGAAACCGCCGTAGTGCGTGCGGCCGATCGATTGTTCGTCGCGGACGCTGGCCAGTTCGGGCTGGGTGGATAGCGGCAAACGCCGCGTCCAGCGGCCGGGTGCAGCAGGCCCCATTCATGGGAATTCTCTGGTCGATGTTCATGGTCTTGTTTTCGTGCAGGCCCAGAACATGCGTGTATTCGGCCCGGAAGACCGAAGCCGGGCCGGCGCCCAACTATAGCCGCCATTGAACTCCTCGGTGACCGGGTTGCGGTAGTTGGGATCCATCAAGCGCCCCACGCTGCCCGATGCAAGTGCGTGGACGGAGGCGGGACCACCGGCATGGGATCGATTCCGTAGCGCCAATTGCCCAGTGGAATACCCGTGCCGGTCACGATATCGCTCGGGGTCGACAGGCTGATCGCGGACTGGAAAATGGTCGGGTTGCTCATCTGCTCCATGAACAGCGGGATGTTCTGAAACACATTCCCGTAGTACAAGCCAAATCCGCCGCGAATACGTGTTTGCCCTGGCCGGTAAGGTCCTACGCAAACCCCACGCGCGGGCTAAAGTCCTTGTCATCGTCGTGCGGTAGCCGGCTAATGTACGGATTGGAAATCGGGCTGTTGAGCGCCACCAGTTCCTGGTACGTGCGGCTCTGCTTGACGTCCGACGCGCCGACAGTTTTTCAATACCTTTGTGATTCAGCAACTGAAAAAGACGATTTCGTGCCCGATCTTTATAACAAGTTATCAGAAGATGTTCGTTTCAAGGAAGGATTGAAAGCCTGCCTTAATTGTGGACCTGCACTGCCATTTGTCCGGCCGCCGAATTTTACAATTACCAACCCCGCAGGATCCTTGAAATTCTTCAAACAAAGGATGATATACAAATTGAAGATCTTCTGAAAAGTAATACCATCTGGTATTGCGCAGAGTGTATGTCGTGCGTTACACGCTGTCCGAGAGGAAATGCCCCCGGGTTGCTGATCCAGGCCCTGCGGTCCCTTTCACAGGAATTGGGATATTTTACCGAATCGGAAAAGGTCCTCCAGCAATTGGCGCTAAAACGTACCATCGGTAAATGGATCCTTGAATATGGATATTGTCTTTTCCCATCAGAGATATTGCCTGAACTGCATCCTGAACAAGGACCCGTCTGGGAATGGGAATATCAAAATATTGAAGCCGTCATGACAAGGCTTGGGCAAATTATAAAGGAACAGGACCTGGGATCCTCAGGAAAATTCCGGACGAGGCACTGGATGAAATCAAAAGGATCTTTGAGGTCACAGGCGCCAGTTCAAGGTTTGATAAAATTGAAGAATTCTCCAGCGAAAAGCTCTGGAAAATGGGGATGGGAAATGGAACACTCGAGGATTATATAAAGTTTATCTATACTGCAAATTCAGGAGATCATACCAGGAAACATGAAGATTGAAGGGAAACAACGTATCTGGATGGATTACCAGAAGAGATTGCAAATGACCATTTCTTTTATGTAAGAAGTTGTGTCAGACAGAATTTTTTCCCGGGGATCTGAGAAAACATTCTTACGGATATTGCAATCTGAACTGAAAAGGGATATCTATGAAAATCCTTCCCATACCACGTGTTCCGGAATTGGCTACCACACCGATATTCTTCCCTTTGAGACTTCTATGACCATGGTTGCCCGTCAATTTGCATTGATGACAGAGGCCGGGTACGAAAATCTTGCAACTTCCTGCATCACTTCTTTCGGATTATATTCAGAAGTACTGGAAACATGGCATCACTTTCCGGAGATAGAAGAAAAGACTCGTGAATTTCTTTTTAAAGCCACCGGGAGAGAATTTAAAAAGCCAAACAATGTTGCCCATGCCTCCGATATCATTTTCAAATTCAGGAAAGAGATTACTGAAAAAGGAAAATACAGGTTGATCAACCGGACTACCGGTCAACCTTTGCGTGTCGTGGAACACATCGGGTGCCATTACTCCAAGATGTTCCCCAGCAAAGGAATAGGAGGAGCAGAATATCCATACGTTCTTACCGGCATGATTGAAGAATGGGGTGGCGAAGTGATAGACTACCCCGAAC
The DNA here is from genome assembly GCA_963785325.1 of uncultured Bacteroidales bacterium. Classification (GTDB taxonomy): domain Bacteria; phylum Bacteroidota; class Bacteroidia; order Bacteroidales; family FEN-979; genus FEN-979. The sequence goes on from CAWAVC010000004.1 coordinate 2,957, forward strand.
GCAGGCATTGCTGTGGATTCGGGTTTCGTCAGTATCTCGTACAAGCCAACCGCGGTTTCTCGATTTCCTGTTCAAAGAAAAAATTTGATTCGATGGAACCTTACAAACCGGATATGATACTTACCAACTGTCCGGGCTGTCCCATGTTTTTTGATCGCTGGCAATATGCGATCAGTGAGATGGAAAGAAAAACCTATGGAGAAAACGGCTTCGGAATACCCGTACTAACTTATGAAGAACTAGCTGGCCTTGTCCTTGGATACGATCCATGGGATCTTGGATTTCAGGTTCACCAGATTTCTATTGAACCGTTACTTGAAAAAATTGGTATCCCTTATGATCTGGAGAGGAAATTCAAGGGCATTAACGGACAAGATCTCGGTAAGCCGGAATCCCCATCTTTTCTGAAATTTTATCCTGAAAAAGCATGAACAAAAAGGTTATCATTATAGGAGGAGGTACGGCAGGGATGGAAACCGCATCTCAACTTGTGCAACTCGGTATTGAAGTTGACCTGATCGAGAAACAATCTCATCTTGGCGGTCATTTGAAAAGTTGGGATCGGCTTTTTCCCAACCGACGTGATAGTAAAGAGGTATATGAGTACTTGGAACATGGAATGACTGATGCTATCTCTCTGCACCTGAATTCAGAGATTAGTATTATCAAGCATGAATCAGGAAGGTTCACCGTTGAATTAAATGACGGAAAAGAGATTAATTCAGATGCCCTGGTCATTGCAACCGGTTATGAGGTTTTTGATGCAAAAAAAAAGGAAGAGTATGGTTACGGTATCTATGACAATGTGATTACTTCCGTTGAACTGGAAGAGCTATTCAGGAACAAAAAGCAGAAGGGCCTTTTTGAAGGAATGATCTCCAAACGTATTGGAATCATCCATTGTGTCGGTTCACGAGATGAAAAAGCCGGTAATCTCTATTGTTCTAAATTGTGCTGCGTTACTGGGGTTAAACAGGCAATCGAGATCAAAGAACTGATGCCGGAGGCTGAGGTTTATTGTTTTTATATGGATCTTCGCATGTTTGACCGTTATTTTGAGGAGATGTATTTTGAAGCACAGGAAAAATGGGGAATTCAATTCATCCGCGGAAGACTCTCAGAGGCTTCCGAAAACCAGGATCATACATTACTGATCAAACTGGAAGACACACTGACCGGGCTACCTTTAAAAATGAAAGTCGGCCTGTTGATCCTTCTGGTTGGGTTTGTGCCATCACCTGAAACAAGGCGCCTGGCATCAATGCTGGGATTAAAAGAAGGAGATGACCGGTTTCTTTGTCCTGCTGATGAACATATATTCACAAATTCCTCAACGATCCCGGGTGTTTTTATTGCAGGAACCGTAAAGGGACCTGCCGGCATAGCAAATACCATTGCAGATTCCCGAGCCACAGCGTTGCAGGTTGCAACTTATCTGAAATCACAGAAATGAATATCAAACATTTGGTATGAAATCCTTTGGTTACACTATCAGTAAAGACAGGCAAATTGATTTCGATGCCAATGACCGGAAAATAACCAAGCTAATAAACGTAGTTGAACCATCAATAAAGCTTTGCATAGGCTGCGGAAGTTGCACCGGGACCTGTTCGGCAGGGCATTTCACTGAATTCAACATCCGCCGGTTCCAGACTTTCATTCAAAGGGGTGAATTCGGCCATCTAAAAAAAGAAATCATGAAATGCATGCTGTGCGGCAAATGCCAGATCGTTTGCCCGCGTGGAGTTAACCTGAGAAACCTCATCCTTTCGATTCATACTGCATTGGAAACTTCCGGAATATGACTTTTAACCTGTTTGTCCTTCCATTTGTCCTCGGGCTGATATTCCTGATCTTCTCGCTAATTAAAAAAGTCAGGATCTGGATCAGTAAAATGGACTCCCTGAACAAGAAAAGATTTAAGACAGGTTTTCATAGTCAAAAATTCTTGCTCGCTCTCAGGGAGATCTTCTTTGAAAGCCTGTTACACAGGAAAATGTTCCGTAAAAAACCGTTGTTGGGTTTTATGCACATGAGTTTTGCCTTCGGATGGTTTTTATTGATCCTGTTCGGGAATTTGGAATCAAGGATCTATAGTGGTTTTTGGATAAATCCTCCTTATTTTCCCATTTTCCTGAAATTTTTTATTCATGACAAACGTGTTCTTCCATTTGAAGTTTTCACTGTCCCCGGATTTTTCAGGTTCTCAATGGACCTTATTTTGATGTTCATCCTGATCGGGCTGGCTCTTGCTATGATTAAACGGAGTCATTCAAAATGGTTCGGGTTGAAGAAAAACACTCAACTACAGTTCACCGATAATGTTGCCAAAACCTGTCTTTGGCTGATCTTTCCTTTACGGCTTCTTGCTGAAAGTTTCACAGCCGGAGCATATGGTTATGGAGGAGGATTTGTAACCCAGCATCTCGGCAATGTACTGGCATTCGTATGGCCTCTCTCTGATAAAGGTGTTGCTTATGCTTTTTGGTGGATGTATTCATTGAGTCTCGGAATATTTTTCGTTACTATGCCTTATTCAAGATATATGCATATTCCGGTTGAATTGGTACTAATCTTCTGCAGGAACTTTGGACTCCATCCACAAAAAGGTGCAGAATATTTCACTGAGATTGAAGTTCTTTCGTGTCCGCGTTGCGGAGTCTGCATAGATGCATGCCAAATGAATTCTGCTGCAGGAATTCAGGATATCCAATCAGTCTATTTCCTGCAATCAATACGGAACCAACAGGTACATGGAAAGTCATGCAATGCGGTGTCTTATTTGCGGACGTTGCCAGGAAGTTTGCCCTGTGGGAATTCATCTTGATTTTCAACGGGTCGTCCAACGGGAATCATTCCAGAAGAAACAATTACAGGATTATTCATACCTGCCAATCTTCGTACACCGTAAGGCAGAGGTGGTTTATTTTGCAGGCTGTATGTCACATCTGACGCCAGCCATCCCACGCGCCATGAAAAAGATCATGAATACGGCAGGAGTTGATTATCTTTTCCTGGATGAAGATCGTTCAGTTTGCTGTGGAAGGCCCCTGATGCTTGCAGGAAAAGCGAAACAAGCGGAAGAACTGGTTGAACAAAATAAAAGAATGATCATTGATTCAGGGGCCACAACCCTCGTGACCTCTTGCCCGATTTGTTTCAGGGCATTCATTGAAGAATATAAGTTGGAACTTCGTATCCTTCACCATACCCAATATCTCCTGGAACTAATAAAAAAAGGGAAAGTGCCGCTTCAAGCCTATTTTCGTAAAACGGCTTACCATGACCCCTGTGATCTCGGTCGTGGTTCAGGTATCTTTAATGAACCCAGGGAATTATTGTATAAGATTTCCGACCCTGTGGATATTGAAAATGAAGGCAGGCAATCTCTTTGTTGCGGAAGTAGTCTGGCGCTTCTCAACGCCCATACAGAAGAAAAAAACAAGATTACAAAGGAAGCTCTTGCCCGCTATGTTAAAGGTGAACCCGATATCCTCATTACTGCCTGCCCATTATGCAAGAAAACCTTTGCAAAACATTCACCTGTAAGGGTTATAGATATTGCTGAGCTGGTAGTGGAAGCTCTTCCCATATAACCTAATGAATTGGCAAACTGGTGAATTGGCGAGTTAAAGAATCTTCAATTATCTGTCCTCTGTTCTCTGACCTCTGTCATCTGATTTCTATTCTTTCTTCTTCGTAAACTGACCGAGATTCATGGCGAGGGAAAAGTAATTTGGATTGAAGCTCCCAGCCATATATGTAGACCGGGCATAACTCAGGGTAAACATTTTTATCCTGAGTCCGAAACCGTATGTGAATCCGCTCAATGCAGTACGATCGGTCAGCTTCATTTCCTGACGTTGACGATAGTTATAACCTAACCTCAGCGAGAATGCTTTGGCAATTGTGAGTTCAGCGCCAATTACAATATGACGCATCAGTTCATCTCCAAAATTTTCGATATCAGTCTTCTTTTTGGTTTGTCCGGTAATAGGGTCAACCTGGTTGCCAGGGGCCAGGGAGTCATAATAAGCCAAGTCCCATTTTTCAATGTTATTATAGAGAACGGATATCGTCACTGGAAGATGCCTGAGTTTAATAGCTATGCCTGCCTGCATCTCAAAGGGCAGCGGATCATTGGTTCCGGGAATATATTGGACGAGTTCAATTCCGATATTCCGTGCAGTAAGAGAAGCCGAAAAAATATTATCGGTAGTGTGATAAGACCCGGCCACATCAACAGCAATACCTGCGGCATGGTAGGTTTCAAGTTGCGAATAGATCAGTTTTCCATTGGCACCAATAGAAAAATGCGGACTTAAAGTTCTTCCCCATCCTATTGTCAGCGCATATTCACCAGCTGTGAAATCTCCGCCAGTATTCCCTGCAATATCAGCATAGGTAAATGATCCGTAATTAATAAACTGGAAAGTCCCTACAAAGTTACCAACTTTACTGAATGATCTTGAATACATGATATCCCCGTAACTATATGCAGTACTAAGTGTAACAAAATCCAATGCAAGAGTATTATTCATCTCGGCACTTATCAATGAAGGATTTGTCAAAGCCAGGCTGATATCATTGTCGTTGATTGCCAAGATATTTCCACCCAATGATGCAACCCTCGCAGAATTGGTACGGTCCAGAAAATCGAATGTCGAATTACCCCCGATTTGGGCAAAAGACGAAATCGCAAAATTCCAGAAAAGAAAAATGATGAGACAAGATCGATATAGCTGCTGCACTTTCAGGAAAATTTGTATAATAACGATGATGCTACGAAAATATTATAGTAAACCTCTCCCCTTTTTCTTAAGCATTTTTTCTTTTTTCAGATCATCTACCAGTTTATCAAGTACACCATTTATGAAAAGTTTACTTTTAGGTGTACTGAATAACTTTGATAGTTCAATATATTCATTCATGGTAACTTTTATAGGAATCGATTGAAATTGCATTAGTTCTATCATCGCCATTTTGATCAGAATGATATCGGTAAGGGCAATCCGCTCTAGTTCCCAGTTTTTAGTATTTACACGAATCATTTCTTCTAGTTTTTCGCTCTGAGAAATTGTTTTCCGGAACAACCCAACAATAAACTTTGTATCTTCTTTTGGATCATCATCTTCATCCTTGGGAAATAGTGAAACCAATGAATGGGAATCCGAAAAATTCTCAGGTATTTGTTTCAGGGTTTTAAGTACAAAAAGCGCAGCAGACTGGTAATCTTCTACCCAAAAGATATTTCGCTCTTCACAAAAGAACTGTAGTTCTGATGATTTCGCAATGCACTTTTTGAATAACCGATAGACAATATCACGATCTACCTCAAATGAACTTTCACTTTGGTTGAAGTAGTTACGAAGATCCTTAAGATTCCGGACTTTCAAATAGATCTTGCGAACCATCTCCTGTTCCTCTGTCCAGGAAAATTTGTATGTGTTAAACTGTTTCTGTAGGTCCTTGTTTTGCTGAAGGCAGAGAATGAGAGAATTTTCAAGAAGTTTCATGTTAGGATTTACTTCTTCTTCGGTCGGGTAAAATTTGTTTTTAGCATCTTCCAACCGCATACGATAAAATTCAATAACTTCAAGAAAAAAAGAAATTTGCAGGAAATAGAGTTCGACTATCTTATTAATGCTCTGTAGAAGCGCTCTTTCCGCAACATCCTGACGGCTTTCACCACCTTGAAACCAAGCATATAACGCCTGAAACACCTTGATTCTGTATTGCCTTCTCCCAAGCATAAAATAATTTATGAACAAGAACAAATGATGTTTTAAACTGCCTGGCAAAACTAATGAAAATTAACTGATTTTTTCTCTTGTCCTTAAAATCCTCTTTTGTATCAAATAATATTTATATTTTTGCGTTTACTTATAGAAGAAATTTGAGGATACACTTTACAAATAAAAGAACGATGGAAGATAATGAAAAAATAGACAACGACAGGGATAGAGACAGGGACAAAGAAGAAATTTTTTCGAGAACTGTCAGGGCGGGTAAAAGAACTTATTTTTTTGATGTAAAAGCGACCATTGCTGAGGAACGATACCTGACCATCACTGAGAGCAAACGACGGTTTAACAATGAGCAAGGAAAATTCTTTTATGAAAAACATAAGCTTTTCCTATATCGTGAGGATTTTGAAAAGTTTATTAATGGGCTGAATGATGCCATAGAATTTATCCAGACCGGAAAAGCCCCTGAACGGATAGAACCCGGACCTGAAGAAAACCACGGTTCCATTGAACCACAAGTCAGCGATAAACACATCGATATTTCATTTGATGACTTAAGTACAGGTTCAGAAGTATAATGAAAGTATTCTGATTCAACTAAATACAGCCATCCGGATGGATGGCTTTTTTATTTTTCAACAATTTTCAACACGTTGCTTTTATAGCATAATTTTGCGACCTTTGCAAGATTAAGAGTCAATGCAAAATTTAAAATAAATAATCGACCCGAAAAAATGGGGAAAGTAATTGCCATTGCAAATCAGAAGGGGGGTGTTGGAAAAACCACTACAGCAATTAACCTGGCCGCAGGATTGGCTATACTGGAATTCAAGACCCTGATTATCGATGCCGACCCTCAAGCAAATGCGACATCCGGGGTGGGTTTTGATCCCAGGAATGTGAAGACCAGTATTTATGAATGCATCATTGATGATGTAGAACCGAGCAATATCATTCTGAACACTTCCACACCAAACCTTGACCTGATGCCAGCCCATATTGACCTGGTAGGAGCCGAAGTGGAAATGATCAACCTTCCACATCGTGAAAAGATGATGAAAAAGGTTGTGGCAAAAGTCAGGGATACATATGATTTTATTATAATCGATTGTTCACCTTCCCTTGGTCTGATCACAATCAATGCACTTACTGCCGCTGATTCAGTGATAATACCTGTTCAATGTGAATATTTCGCACTCGAAGGGCTTGGTAAACTTCTGAACACAATAAAGATTGTTCAATCACGATTGAATCCCGACCTTGATATTGAAGGAATCCTACTTACCATGTTTGATAGCAGGCTCAATCTGTCTAGACAAGTCGTCGAAGAGGTCAAGACCCATTTTCAGCAAATGGTTTTTGATACCCTGATCAACCGCAATACAAAACTGGGAGAAGCTCCAAGTTTTGGAAATACTATCATGATGCATGACATTGACAGTGTAGGCGCGATCAATTATCTCAACTTGGCCAGGGAAATCCTGCAAAAAAATGAAATGACACGATTGAAATCTTCTGAAAAACAAATCAATATATAAATGCAAGGTAAAAAAAAAGTACTGGGAAGAGGGCTGAGCGCAATCCTGGAAAGTCCGGAAACAGATATTACTTCACGAGATATCTCCGGTGAATATGTGGTCGGTGCGATTGCACATATTCCTATTGAAAAGATTGAATCAAACCCTTTTCAACCTCGGATGCAATTCAATGAGGAAGAACTTGCGGAATTAACCCTGTCAATCCAGGCACAGGGGATCGTGCAACCCATCACAGTCAGGAAACTTGGATATGACAAATACCAGATCATTTCAGGCGAACGTCGTTTAAAAGCTGCTAAACTGGCAGGACTGACGGAAATTCCAACTTTCATCCGTGTTGCCAACGACGAGCAAATGCTGGAACTAGCCTTGGTGGAAAATATTCAGCGGGAAGAATTGAACCCATTGGAAATTGCAATCAGCTTTCAGCGCCTCCTCGACGAATGCAAGCTGAAACAGGAAGAGTTAAGCCAGAAAGTGGGCAAAGACCGTTCCACCGTCGCCAATTACATCCGCCTGCTGAAACTTCCTACTGAGATTCAGATAGCTATCCGTGATAAAAAGATCAGCATGGGGCATGCCCGTGCCCTTATCACCATCGAAGACTTTAAAACCCAGATAGTGATTCTTCACAGGATCCTTGAAAAAAAATTATCAGTCAGGCAGGTTGAGGAGATCGTCAGGAATATTTTGCCAGGTAAACACCTGACACCACGAAATGAACCTTTCATTCTTCCTGTAAAATTTGAAATGATCCGCGATTCCCTTACAAAAAGACTAAATACCCGGGTCGATGTTAAGGTTCATGCAAAAGGTGATGGTTCGATCATCATCCCTTTCCGGTCTGATGAAGAACTTGATCGCATCATGACAAAACTTTAGGGAAACGGTAATATAATGTGGGTAATGCAAAGATTCATTCTAATTCTGGCCTTGTTTTTACTTGGATTGACCATGATGGCACAGAAAAATCAGACGAAACAGGTAGTACCTGACTCCGTTCTTGAAAAAAAACATTCGCCTACAAAAGCAACAATTATGTCTTTGTGCCTTCCCGGGCTCGGACAGATCTACAATAAAAAATACTGGAAAGTTCCGATTATCTATGCGGGATTTGGGGTTCTGAGTTATTTTATTGTTTTTAATACGAATTATTACCTTACATATAAATCGGCATACATAGAAAGTTTCAACGGGGATAGCGCAGGGAATTACAGTGATATTGTAAAGAAATATTCACAGGCAAGTATTTTATCAGCAAGGGAAT
>CAWAVC010000005.1:0-20818 GCA_963785325.1 uncultured Bacteroidales bacterium
TACGGCAACACCAACGGTTTACGATGTTACCGTCAACGCGCTGACCGACAATTACGGGTCCTACTCCGGTTTGTGTCAATACTGCAGGGAATGTATACTCCACGGAGACAGGGATGACCGATTATGTATGGACGGTTTCTTCAGGTGGCAGTATTACTTCAGGTGGTTCTTCCACGAGTAACACGATTACGATTACCTGGAATACCGTGGGTGCACAATCTGTAAAGGTCAACTATACCACTCCAAGTGGATGTACTGCCCAGTCGGCAACCACCTTTAATGTGACCGTTAACCCACGTCCGACACCGACCATTACTGGTCCTAATTCTGTTTGTGATAATTCGTCAAACAACAATTATACTACAGAAACAGGAATGACAGGTTACACATGGAGTGTTACCGGTGGTACTATTACTTCAGGAGCCGGAACATACTCCATAGAAGTGACCTGGAACACGAACGGAGCTCAAACCGTGAGTGTCAACTACGACAACAGCAGCGGTTGCGATGCTCTTACACCGACCGTTTACAATGTTACCGTACACGCCTTGCCCACCCCTACTATTACAGGACCGGCACAGGTTTGTGTAGGATTTCAGGAAATGTTTACTCGACCCAGTCGGGAAACAGCGATTACATCTGGTCAGTATCTTCAGGTGGCACGATAACGGCAGGTGGCGGAACAGGCAGCAATACAGTGACTGTGACCTGGAACACTGCCGGTGCTCAGACTGTAAGCGTGAATTACTATAATTCCGCCGGCTGTTCGGCCGACGCTCCGGTAGTTTACAACGTAACGGTAGATGCACTGCCGGTTCCGACTATTACCGGACAAACCAGTTTGTGCGTCAATTCAGGTAACTACACTTATTCTACCGAAGCCAACATGCAGAATTACGTGTGGTCCGTTTCATCAGGTGGCGTGATCAACAATGGGTCAGGCAGCGACCAGATCCAGGTATCATGGGTTGTTGCAGGAGCGCAGACAGTAAGTGTCACTTATAGTAACAGTATTGGCTGTAGTGCAGCACAACCCACAGTGCTTGATGTCACGGTCAATCCGTTGCCCGGCCCTGCCGGATCTATCACCGGAACATCAGAAGTCTGTGCCGGAGAAAATGGCGTAGCCTATTCTGTCGGAACAATCGCGAATGCCGACACTTATGTCTGACCTTACCAACTAATGCCACGATTGCATCCGGTGCAGGTACAAACTCCATAACAGTGGACTTCGCCACTAATGCATCCTCAGGGGACATTACCGTCTATGGAAATAACAGTTGCGGGAACGGACAAGTGTCACCTTCGTTTGCTGTAACTGTTGACCCGCTGCCCGCTCCTGCAGGAAATATTTCCGGGCCATCCGATGTCTGCATCGGATCTTCAGGAGTGGTTTATTCAGTTGCAACGATCGCCAATGCTACCGGTTATAGCTGGACAGTTCCGACAGGTGTTACCATCACCAGTGGGAACGGCACCAAATCGATCACTGTTACTTTCACAGTTAATGCAGTTTCGGGTGACTTTACCGTTATGGGTACTAACGCCTGCGGTGACGGACCTGTTTCCCCGAGCTTCGAAGTAACTGTGAATCCTATTCCACCGACTCCCGTTATTACAAATTCAGGGGACACGCTGCACAGCAACGCTCCAGCCGGGAACCAGTGGTACTTTGACGGATCAGTTATTAGCGGAGCCACCTCACAGACCTATGTTGCAACACAATCGGGTCATTATTGGGATGTGGTCGACCTCCTGGGTTGTTCTTCCGATACCTCGAACCATTTATACATCATCATTACCGGCATTCAACCCCAGCCTGCATCCGTGATCAATTTGTATCCGGTGCCCAACGATGGAAGGTTTAATGTTTTCATCTCCACGGCTTCACAGGAATCTTTCTCCTTCAGGGTTTTCAACAACCTTGGAGTTGAGATCTATGAAGAAGCAAATGTGGTGGTGACCGGTTCGACGGTCAAGGTTATCGACCTGCGTCCTATCCCAAACGGTACATATACTGTAATCATCACCAGCAACAGGGAGACGGTTACCAAGAGGGTTGTGGTCACTTATTAAGTACTCCAGGTACTGGGTACTAGGTACTGGGTACTAGGTACTGGGTACTAGGTACTGGGTACTAGGTACTGGGTACTAGGTACTGGGTACTAGGTACTGGGTACTAGGTACTGGGTACTAGGTACTGGGTACTAGGTACTGGGTACTGGGTACTGGGAATCAGGTTTTAGATAATTAAAAAAGCCTCATCGGAAACGGTGAGGCTTTTTTATCTTTGCAGGTGTCCGGGAAAATTCAGCGTACTATGGGAAGAAAATCTTTTCAGGGAGTTTTATTGATTATCTTTTTGACTGTTTCTTCTCATGCCCAATATTTCAGTACGGGACAGGATCCGGCTTCGTTGCAGTGGAGACAGATCAGGACAAAGAACTTCCAGTTGATCTATCCGGATGACTTCGAAAGAAAAGGACAGTATCTTGCCAATATCCTTGGGATCGTTCAGCAGAATGAGACAAAGACTTTATCTGCAAGAGTTCCACGTATTCCGATTGTGATCCATTCACGATCCACAACGTCGAACGGAGTCACTGTGTGGGCACCCAAGCGGATTGAATTTTATTCCTGTCCCCCTCAGACAACTTATCCGGAGGAATGGCTTGAACAGCTTGTCATTCATGAATGCCGGCATTCGGTACAGGTCAGTAAAATGAACCGGGGATTCACGAAAGTACTTTACTACCTTCTCGGAGAACAGGCGCCGGGTGGTGTACTCGGCCTTTATATCCCGTCCTGGTTTCTTGAGGGTGATGCTGTTTGTACGGAGACGGCGCTATCGAATTCCGGGAGGGGCAGAACTTATGCATTTGAAAATGTGCTCAGGGCCCAACTTCTGGAAAAAGGTATCTATTCCTATGATAAAGCCGTGCTGGGTTCGTACCGTACTTTTATTCCCGATCAATATGAGCTGGGATATCCATTGGTAGCGGAAGCCCGTAAAACATACGGACCCGCAGTATGGAATACAGCCTTGGACCGGACAGCAAGGTTTCCTTTCATGATCGTCCCTTTTTCATCAGGAATCCATAAAGAGACGGGACTTTATAAGGTGAAATTTTACAAAAAAATGCTGACTGATCTTACCGATCAATGGGAAAAACAAGAAAAAACTCTCTTTTACACTGATTGTTTCCAGGTTTCAAAAACAGACAGCAGGAATCACCCCATTTATCTTCACCCTGTATTTCTGAATGATTCAATAATCATTGCACAAAAAGAAAGCCTGAACGATCCTGACAGGATGGTTCAGATTGACCGGAAGAAAGGAAACGAAAAGAAGATCGTGACTATCGGGACGACCCAGGATGAATCGATTTCCGTCAGGGGAAAAACAATTGTATGGTCAGAAGTGCAATCGGATGCAAGGTGGCAGAACCGTGATTATTCTGTCATCCGCATCCATGATCTTCAAACCGGCACAACGCGGAACCTCACGCATAGAAGCCGCTATTTTGTTCCGTCGCTTTCCCCGGATGCCAAACGTATCGCCACTCTTAATATTGACGCGCAAAACCGATGTTCCATTGAGATCCTGGAGGCTCAACATGGAAATAAGATCAAGTGCTTCCCCCTCGAAAAGAATGCTTTGGCTCTCACACCCAGTTGGTCGGCTGATGGGAACGTTCTTGTCTTTACGATCCTGAACGAGAAAGGGAAAAGCATTGCCAGCCTGAATATCCTTACCGGGAAGATACAGTATTACACTCCCTTCAGCTTCACGGAGATCTCAAGGCCTATATTTTACAGTCATAACTATATATTCTATACTGCAGATTATTCGGGAATCGAGAACATCTATGCCGTGGATACTGCCACTAGAAAGATTTGTCAGGTAACATCTTCACGGTTTTATTCAAACAATCCTGATTTTACTTCCGACCGCAAGGCCATGATCTATTCTGATTATACCTCTGACGGACTAAGGATAGTTGAAACAAAGATAGATACCAACTACTGGGTCCCGCTCGAAAAGATTGCGGATAACTCCGTCAAACTCTACGGGCCGCTGGTTCAGCAGGAACAGACTAATGTACAGGACAGCGTCAGGTTGAGGAAAATCTATAAGTTGTTTGAATCGGATAGCTGCAACCTGGTAAAGGATTCTGTAAAAGGGAAGATTTTCGTTTCAAAGAAATACAACAAGTTTTTTCACCTGTTCAATCTTCATAGTTGGGAACCAGCAGTGGTTGATGCTACAAACCTGACAGTCAATCCAGGTATTTCGGTTCTTTCCCAAAATGTGCTAAGCAGCATGTTTGCCAGTGCAGGCTGGGAATATAATACCAATGAATCGACCGGAAAGGTTTTCGCAAATCTCAGCTACCAGGCTCTTTACCCTGTTTTTGATTTTGGATTCAGCATTGGCAATCGTGCTGCCTACTATTATATCGCTAAGGACGAAACGTCCAGGTTTACCTGGCAGGAAATGAACCTTGATATGCATGCAAGTATTCCCTGGAATTTTTCACGGGGCAAGTATTATCGTTACCTAACCCCATCATTCGGAACCACAATAACCGGCATCACGCATAATGCTTCCACCCCATCGCAACTGACGTCAGGATTGATCACCACGATCGATTACCAGGTATCGGTCTCTCAATATCTTCAATCCTCGCCAAAAGATATGTTCCCCCGCTTGGGACAGACCCTTGATCTCAATTACAGGAATACACCTTTTCCCGGCAATTCAATGGGAAATATTTTTGCAGCTCAGACCAACCTCTATTTTCCCGGAATCTTCAAGCACCAGGGAATCTGGGCCTATGGCGCGTATCAGTCGTACCATCACCAGACCGAACTTTTTTATACTTATGCCAGCATTATTAGTTTTCCAAGAGGATACAACGGTTTGATGGATGAACAGGTTGTGAGTGCTGCATTGAATTACAAGCTGCCTCTTTTCTATCCGGACCTCAACCTGGGATCACTATTATATTTTAAGCGTTTTAAACTGAATCTTTTCTTCGATTGGGCACAGGGATGGACAGGGAAGCAAGTAAATATTTACCAGTCGACCGGCGCTGAGCTTACAACTGACGTACATCTGCTAAGGTTCCTTTATCCGTTTGACATGGGGATGAGGGCAGTTTATTTTCCTTCGCGTTCGTCGTGGGGTTGGGAGCTGTTGTGGGCGATCAATCTTTAGGTGGAAAATCGTGACGCGTAACGCGTGACGCGAAGAACGTGAGAGGTGAGTGGTGAATGGTGAATAAAAAGATCAAAGACTATCTATGCATCGCGATTATTTTAATAGCTTTGCATCCCTCATGATAAGGAACATTCTATATAAAATCATCACCTTAGCTTTGCTGATGATGCCGCTTTGGTTATTTTCGCAGGGAACGACCAAGATCCTCCTGGAACATGCCGACTCACTGGTACATAATAGTAAGAACCGGCCGGAGTTTCAGCGTCTCATGGGAAATGTACGTCTAAGTCATGACAGCACTATCCTGATGTGCGACAGCGCCTTCCTCAACGATGAAAAGAACTTCGTACTGGCATACGGGAATGTGCATATCCATGTGAGCGATACCCTTAATCTTTTCGGCGATTCTTTGAATTACAACGGCGATACCCGCCTGGCAAAGATTTGGGAAAATGTCAAGCTGATTGACAATGAGACCATCCTCACGACTGATACTCTTTCTTTTGACCGTACTACTGAGATTGCCAATTATGAATACTGGGGAAAGATTGTCAGCGATAATAATATCCTGGTCAGCAAACGCGGCTACTACCATACACGGACAAAGGAATTCTTTTTCAAGGAGAAGGTGGTACTGATCAATCCCGAATATGTGATGCATTCAGATACGATGATGTACAACACTGTCACTAAGATGACCTATTTTTTCAGTCCGTCAAACATTAAAGGGAAAGAAGATTCCATTTATTGCGAGAATGGATGGTACAACACTTTTACTGACATTGCACGTTTCCGTAAGAATGGCTGGATTTATCATCTCAATCAGATATTGACGGGCGATAGTCTATATTATGAACGGAAGACCGGTTACGGACAAGCTTTTATGCATGCCAGACTGATCGACACTGTGCAGAAGATGCAGATCACCGGTAATTATGGTGAGCTGCATCGCAAAGCAGGATTCGCTTTCATGACCGACAGTGCGGTGGTAAAAATGATTGATAAAAAGGATACACTCTTCCTGCATTCCGACACAATATATGCGACCTTCGACACTAATCAGAACATTCATAACATCCTGAGTTATTACAAGGTTAAGTTCTTTCGCCGCGATTTGCAGGGAATGTGTGATTCGATGTCCTATCATGGCCGAGATTCCACGATGTACCTCTATCATGATCCGGTATTGTGGTCGGCGGCAAATCAACTCACCTCCGATTCCATCAAACTCACCCTTCTCAACAGCCAGATAGATTCAATGATCCTTTACAACACAGCATTCATAATAGCCCAGGATGATACGAATAAATTCAACCAGGTAAAGGGAAGAAACATGGTGGGCTTTTTCAGAGATAATGAATTATACAAGATCAAGGTATTTGGAAATTCCGAGACCATTTATTACGCACGGGAAGAGGATCACAGTCTTATCGGGATCACACAGGTTCAATCCAGTGATATGCTGATCTTTGTTGAGAAAAACCAGATTAAATCGATTACTTATATCACCGAACCTAAAGCGAAAACCTCTCCTGAAAAGGATGTCTCACCTTATGATCTGAAATTAAAGGGATTTAAATGGATCAAAGGGAAAAGACCATTGACCAGGTACGATATATTCAAATGGGAATTATGAATTATGAAAGAGGAATTATGAATGTCGGTTCAATATTGAAATCGTTCTATTTTTTTCGCAGGTCGGCGCTACCACCGTGTTTCTGATATTCGCCTGCATAATAATTGATTGAATCGACCTTTTTCGTATTCTCTGAATAATAATAATAGAGGTTTTTATAAGCATTTGTAAGTTCCGGATCGAGGGTCAAAGATTTTCGCCATGAACTGAGGGCTCTTGTTTTATTTCCTGCACTCATAAGAAAAGTTCCAAGGTTTAGATATGCAGTTGCATTTTTCGGATCTTTTTCAATAGCTAAAGAACATCGTATGATAGCCTTTTCATATTCCTTCTTATTGAAATAATCGATACTGGATTCTAAACAAAGTTTAACAAAATTGTCAGTGGCATCTGAAATGGTAAGGCCTTCCTTAAAGGCTTCAGTAAAATAATAATATGCAGAATCATAGTTTTTTTTTGAAGTCAGGTTTATCATTCCAAGATTATAAAGAAATTCAGGATCTTTCTTAAGTTTGACTGCATCGATAAGATGTTTCTCGAATTCAGGAAGATTATTTTGTTTAAAGTAGTACCTGCCGAAGTTGAAATGAAACCGGGGTCTGGACGGGAAATCAGTGACAGCTGAAGTCCAATAGTTGACAGCATTCTTGTACTTTTTTTCCTGATTGAAAGTCATAACCGACAGCGTTACAAAAAGTACCAGGAGGAACAGTTTGACGGACCATTTTCTGATGTTCAGGAAGGCATCCGGAATCAAGGGTAATAAAATGATAATCAAACCGATAGACAAGGAATAGGCACGTTGTTCAAGATAATTAAAATTGTCGTCGGCATTTGAAATCCTCGACGACATATTAAGTAATGCAAAAGCAACAAACCAAATAAAGCCAAAAATCACCAGTGGATTAAGTTGCTGTTTTTTCCTGAATACCACAAATAAAATCAAAAGCAGAAAAACGATCCCTGAAATTGTATTATAAAACGTGTAGACCGGCATTACGGATAAACCGACCGGGAACAAAAATTTGGATATAATTTCCGAAGGAAATGCAAGATTTTTAATAACTGCTGTAATGCCAACCTGATCCAGGCTTTTATTATTGATTGAAATACTGCGTAAGAAGAACCATGATGAAAAAATAACTAACCATCCGATCAATAAAAAGAGGGTTCTTTTATTGAATATTTTTCTTTCTTTAATAATAAATAAATCAGGTAGAGGGGTGGTAAGAACAGGGCAGATTCTTTTGAAAAAATCGCTCCGGCTAAACAAATAAAGTGACATCCAAGCTGATATTTTTTATTCTCCCTGAAATATAAGATAATGAAGGCAAATGAAAGAAGTGCGAATAAAGTTGTCATTTCATCCGTTCGGGCTGCAAGAAAAAGAACAGCATTTGATATTAACGGATGAACTGAAAAGAGCAAAGCCCCGAAAAGTGATTTCGTCTTATTGAACCCTAATAATGTGAGCAGCCAGAAGAGACTGAGACATGTTAAACAATGGAGGAGGAGATTTGTAAAATGATAGATCGCGGGTCCTTTACCACCCAACAGGGCGTCCACCATAAGAGAGGTAGTCAGCAATGGACGATAGTACGGGTAGGAATTACTGAAGTATGCATCGTGGGTAAATGCGCTGAAGAAGTTTGAAAAATTACTTAATTTGTCATAATTATCGATTATCACCAGGTCATCATCAAAATACACAAATCCTGATTTGAGAGTGGGTAAAAAGAGCAGAAGAACAATAATAAAAATTAAATGAGGGGAATACTTAAGTAATTTTGCCTGATCAGGCTGCAGCAGTTCAACTCTTTTCTTTTTGTTCATATGAATTATCACTATATCCCGTGAAATTAATTTTCTCCGAAATAATATATTCGGGCCTGCCTTTGATTTCGTCGAAAAGGCTTCCAATATACTGACCCAAGACCCCGATGGTCAGAAGTTGTACTCCTCCAAATACAATAATAATAATAATGGTGGATGTCCACCCTGTCACCACAAAGCTAAACTTAAAAATAATATTTAAAAACAAGAATACAGCTAAAGAAAGGCCCAGGATAATACTAATAAATCCTATGTTAGTAGCCAATTTAAGAGGTTTTTTAGAAAAGTAGAAAAGACCAACAGCGGCAAATCTCAACATTTTCCGAAAAGGATATTTTGTCTCCCCGGCAAATCTGGAATCACGTTCATAATACACAGGACACTGTTTAAATCCTAACCATCCAATCAGACCACGGATATATTTATTCTTCTCAGGAAGACTTCTGAAAACTGTTATAATGTTTTTATCTACAAGCCTGAAATCACCTGCATCCAGAGGGAAATTTTCATTAGAAATAAAATTTAAAAAGCGGTAAAAAAGCTTAGCAGACTGAATTTTAAAAAAGTTTTCACCTTTTCTTCTTATGCGAACACCATAGACGACATTACATTTTTCATTCTCATATATTTTTAACATTTCCGGTATTACTTCGGGAGGGTCCTGCAAGTCTGCATCCATAATAACAGCAACATCACCGTTGCATTCATGCAAACCTGCGGTTACAGCAGCCTGATGACCAAAATTGCGGGAAAAATCAATAACCTTTACATGAGAATCCCTACTTGCAATTTCTTTCAAAATTTCAAGTGAGTAATCATGGCTGCCATCATTCACAAAAAGAACCTCATATTCGCCTAACTGATGTTTGATAAAAACATTGACCAAACGAGTGTAACATTCGCCGATCACTTTTTCTTCATTAAATATAGGGATGATTACAGAAATAAGCATAGGTGAAATTATTTATGAGATTATAACTAATTCATCCACTGGGATAATTCATATTGGTTTTCGGGTATTCTTTTGTCCGATAATTAAATATTGAGCTCCAACAGGAATTTTACTTAAATACTTTTCAAATTTAATAAACCACCTAAACAGTCTATGCCGGGGGAAAAAAAGCAAATATCTGAGTTTAAAGTTTAAAATTTGTGAATTTTTAAAATATCTCTTAAATTGGTTCGGAAGAAGTAGTTTAGCCTTTTTATCAAAAACGCATGTTTTAACAATCCATTGGGTCACAGGATTAAGAGGATTGTGTTCGAAAATATACAAGCGGCCGGTTGGCTTCAATTTGCGGCATATTTCCATGATTGTCTTCATATGGTCATTCCGGTCGATATGATGAAAAACATTCGCCACCAGGGCTATGTCAAAAGTCTCATCTTCAAAGGGAGTTCATTCCCCTGGTAAAGATAGAAAGAACAATGATCAGACTTGTGCAGAAGCGCCCTTTTTATATTCTCAGACGAAACATCTATTCCATAATAAAAGCCTGAAGGAAAATGTCTGAAAAAATAGGTTGATATCAATCCATCTCCACAACCAAAGTCGAGCAATTTTATCGATTGGGAGCATTCCTGCTTTTTAATTTCCAAGAATCTTATGCTCACAGAAATAATTGCTCTCAGCTCCTGAAAGCCTGAGATTTTTAGTATGAATGATCCTGTATCCTTCCGAAAAAGTATCAAACTCATGAATTTCATCCTGCATAAATGGGTTCCCTTTAAAAAGCATCTTTCACCGCAAAAACCTGAAGTGTGATGCGTGAAACTTGTAATTAGTTTTTGGAGATGCCCAACTTTATAATTTTACGCTAGAAAACGGATATTTTCACGTACTTTTTGGGGTTGGCCTTGATGTCTTCCAACAGTAGGTTCAGGTCGGTGGCGGCTTTTTCGACTTCTTTATAAAGTTTATCATCGTTCAGCAACAATCCGAGGGTTCCCTTCCCGTTATTGATCTTGTTAACCGCCAAATCGATATCAGTGACTGCCTTGTTCACCTGGGAAATAGCAGCCGGAATCCGCGCTTTGGCAAGAGAATCACTGAGTTCAGAAAAATTAGTGAGGATGTTATTGATCTTCTGATTATTGTTCTTCAGGTTTTGGCTGATCGATTCAATGTTCACGATGATACTGGCCAGATGATTACGCTGAGAACCCACGAGTGTATCCAGGTAATAGGTGGTATGGGAAAGGTTATTCAAAATATCCTTAATGTGCCCAATTGAGGCTATCAGGTTATCGCGTGTGTCCTTGTTCAGTACCTGCTGTATCATCGTAGCCACGGTATCAATGGACCCCAGCAAACGCTCAGTTTTAGTCTTGAGGGGAATAAGCTGCTGGTTTAGTTCCTCCCCGATAGACTTTTCGATGAAGGATTGCAGGGTATCCCGATCTTTTATGAGTTTTTTTGAATCGCCAAGCACTATCTCCACATATTTTCCTCCGATAAGGTTATCTGCATTGTTTATCCTGGCAATAGAATTAACAGGAATCGGGTATTTTACTGAAATATAAAGTTCTGCGATGATCTTTCCGCGCTGTTTATTAGAAAAATAAAGAGCTTTAACCTGACCGACATTCATTCCACTTATAGTAACAATATTGTCCGGCAACAACCCATTAACCCTGTCGTACACAGCATAGACGATCATTTTGTGCTTAAACAGCTCCATACCTTTCAGGTACATCAGTCCCCAGATCAGAATTGCAGCTGCAATTACAAAAATTGCCCCTATCCGGAACTCTTTAGTCAGTTTGAATTTCATGTCAATTAATTTCCTGACAAAATTATTAATTTCTTCTGGTCTTTACTCCTGATAAGTGAAAATTTCGTGATGCATAACGCGTGACGAGTAATGCCTCAGGAAAGTTCAGTTATTTCTTCATTTCTGAGATCTGCTTCTTTGCTTCTGCAATTGTAATCCGTTCCTCACCGTTGAAAGCTACAATAAAGGCATCAGTAAATCCCTTGTTCTTGGCCTCTGACAACAGTCCCGACAGCGCACCAGGATTGGAAGCTTTTCCTACAGTGTATTTGAACAATCCCAGTTGCTGATACATCCAGACTTCCGGAAGTCCGGCAAATTTTTTCGAACTTTTGCTGAGTTCCTTAGGGGAGGTTGCAATCTGAACACGGAAAACTATACTCTCCCCCATTGCCTTATTCTGACGGACTGTATTTGAGGCAGGGTTCTCCTTTTCTGTATCAGCGACCTTTATCGTAGAATTAGCTTTTGGAATTGATTTGGGTTTATCAGTATCCTTTGCCGGATGTGGTTCAATGGAATCTTTTTTCAGGAGGACCGATTCAGGTTTTTCTGCCGGTGAAGGAGTTTCATTTTTGGCAACTGGTGATGACAGATTTTTTTCCCGTGAGGATGATTTTTTATTTTTAAGGGAAGCAATCTCTTTCTCATTTCCCTCCTGTTCGGCTTTGAATTTACAAAAAGCACGGCAGATGGCTGAAGTAATATATTGTTGTCCTTTTTCTGACGTCAGAAATTTCTCTTCTTCCGGATTTGAGAGAAAGCCTGTTTCGATGAGGACGCTCGGCATTGTGGTTTTATAAAGAACAAGAAAGCCGGCCTGTCTTACGCCACGGTCGTTCATCCCTACCCTATCTTTCATCTCATCCTGCACAAATGAGGCAAAGCGGGTACTCTGATCCAGAAAAGCGTTCTGAAAGAGGGTAAAAGTAATGTACGATTCATCCGAGTTGGGATCAAATCCGTTGTATGTGGTTGAATAGTCAGGTTCCATCAGGATAGCTGCATTTTCCATTTTTGCGATTTCAAGGTTTGCTTCTGTGCGGTGCAAGCCCATCACATAGGTTTCGGCGCCCTGGAAAGTGTGTTTGGGATTTGAGTTGCAGTGGATGGAGATAAACAGGTCTGCTTTACTACGATTAGCTATTTCCGCCCGTTCGTGAAGTTCGATAAATTCATCGGTTGTGCGGGTACAGATCACTGTTACATCTTTGCAACGTTCACGGATATCTGCGGCGAGTTTCAAGGCAATTTTCAGAGTTATATCTTTTTCCTGCGACTTCTTCCCAATTGTTCCCGGATCTTTTCCTCCGTGCCCTGCATCAATCACAACTTTGGTAATACTGGCCTTCTCCTGAGAAAGAACATTTTTCTCTGTCAGGATAGAAAGGGACAGGATAAGCAAAATCAGCTTGATATGATGCATAGAGGATTCCCCGTGTCTGTTAAAGTATCTTAAAATATAACAGTGATCAATATTTTTACGTAGTTTTGAAACCAGTAATGAAAAAATCCAACCCTATCGTATCTTTTTTAACTGATTTCTAAACAAAGATATAATATTAAACCCAGAGTAACGAAAAGAAATTGTTAACGAAATTATTAACAAGTCTTCCCCGGTCATTCCTGTGCCTGGTGATTTTGTTCATTCTTCACTCCGGGTGTGTACAGGGACAGGATGAGATTAAACCTATCCTGGTGATTAAAAATACGGTTTTGCCAGTACATGACACGCTCAAACTGGCCGATACCGTTTTACATCATACTTTTGATACTGTAAGAGTAAAAAAGCCACCCAAAAAAGACAATCTCAAATCAAAAGTGGAATATGAAGCCAAAGATTCCCTCCGGTTTGACATTAAGGAACAGAAGGTTTATTTATACAAGCAAGCGGATATAAAGTACCAGGACATCGACCTGAAAGCAGGGTACGTTGAGATCAATTTCCCATTGAAAACAGTTTTTTCAGTCGGAATTAAAGACACAGCCGGAAAGGAGATTCAGGATCCGGAATTCACGCAGGGTCCAGAGAAGTTTAAGTCGAAGGTCATGACTTACAACTACGACACAAAACGCGGGTATATCCAGAATATATTTACCAAGCAGGATGAGGGATTCCTGCATGGCACGATTGTCAAGAAGATGGAAAATAATATCACATATCTGAAAGATGGCTGGTACACTACCTGCGACCGTGAAGAAGATCCTCATTTTGAATTTAAATTCGGGAAAGCGAAAGTAATCCCGGGAAAGAAAGTCATCACCGGTCCGGCTTATCTTATGATTGCCGGCGTGCCGGTGCCCCTGGGGGTACCCTTCGGTTATTTCCCCAGCAGGTCGGGCCGGCATTCGGGTATTCTGATGCCGACATATGGTGAATCAAACGACCGGGGATTCTTTCTGCAGAACGGAGGATATTACTGGGCTATGAATCCATATATCGATTTGTACCTGGTGGGTGATATCTACTCGCATGGAAGCTGGGCTGTGAGACCGAGGCTGGATTACAAGTACCGGTACCATTACAGCGGATCTTTTAGTTTCAGCTATGCTGTGAACAAGCTTGGAGAATCTGATTCCCCTGATTTTCAGAAAAGCACGGACTTCAGTCTCACATGGATCCATAACCAAGACTCGAAAGCAAGACCAAACAGCAATTTTTCTGCCAATGTCAACATTCAAAGTCAAAACTTCAATAAATACAACCCGGTAAATACTGCAAACAATGCACAAGCGTATCTGAGCAATACCTTCCAATCAAGTGTAAGCTACTCCACCAGCTGGAAAAATAATTATTTACTGACACTCGATTTCAATCACAGCCAGAATACGCTGACCAAGAACATCGATATCACGTTACCGGAACTTACCTTCGCCATTAACCAGTTTTACCCGCTGCGTAAAAAGAACCATGTCGGCAAGATCCGCTGGTTTGAAAACATCAGTATCAAATATAATCTGACAGCAAAGAATCTTTACGACACTTATGATTCCCTGTTCTTTAAAAAGAAGAAATGGTGGAATGACATGCAGAACGGAATGCAACACAGTGTACCTATTACCGGAACCTTTCATGTGCTAAAATACTTTAACTGGACTACCGGCATTCAACTGAACGACCGGATGTATCTTACAACGTTGCGGGAGAAATATATACCCTATAAAAACGGAAAGGACTCGCTGGTTCATGATACCATAAGGCAATTCGCCAATGCCTTTGACGGGAATGTATCTACTTCGATCAATACAAGGCTTTATGGAATGTACCAGTTCAAACATGGCCCTATCGTCGCCATTCGTCATATGTTAACGCCGACCGTTTCTTTTACTTATACTCCGGATTTCGGATCTTCTATATGGGGATATACCCGTTATGCAGTAAACGACACAAATAAACATCCTAAAAAATATTCCATCTTTCTCGGTAACAGTATTTATGGTGCACCGGCTATAGCGAAATCTGGTGTTGTTTCTTTCGCGCTGCACAACAATCTTGAGATGAAGGTCAAGAGCAAGAAGGATACTGTTACCGGAACGAAAAAGATTGTCCTGATCGATGATCTGGCCATTACTGAGACCTATGATATGATGAAAGATTCCCTGAAGTGGTCGAAACTCAACATCTCGGGTTATACCACTTTATTTAAAAACTTAAGGATATCCTATGCCAGCATCTGGGATCCTTATGCAAGGCCTCCGCACGATTCAGCGGGGACAGATATAAATAAATCGGAATGGGAAGTCCATCACAGGTTGTTAAGGCTTGACAATACGCAATGGGATCTCGGTTTGACGTATACCCTCTCATCCGATAAATCAAAAAAGAAGAAAACCACAACGAAAGGAACAGATGAGGAACGCAAAGATATCATTGAACATCCGGATTATTATGTCGATTTTGATATTCCATGGAGTTTCAGTCTGAACTACAAATTCAATTTCGGGAAGACCTGGAATGAATATTATATAAAAAGGGTCGGAACGATCACTCAGACTCTCGGTCTCAACGGGCAGCTTAACATCACTCCGAAATGGAAAGTCACTGTGAATACGGGGTGGGATTTCACTAACGGAGCGCTTTCTTTCACTTCTATCGATCTGTACCGTGATCTCCATTGTTGGGAAATGAGGTTTGGATGGATCCCAAAGGGTCCTCAACAGAGCTGGAACTTTTCAATCAATGTCAAGGCTTCTATTCTGCAGGATCTGAAACTGACCAAGAAAAAGGACTTTATGGACTATACGCAATAAATGGCGAAAAAAGAAATTATCAATTATCAATCATAAACATGAAAAGAATTATCAGTACTGACAAGGCTCCCAGGGCTATTGCAACTTATAGCCAGGCCGTTGAAGTTAATGGGATGTTATTCATAGCAGGCCAGATCCCCATTGATCCGGCAACCGGAAAATTAGTAGAAGGAGGAATCAATGAGCAGACTGAACGGGTTTTGAAAAACACCGGAGAAATTCTGAGTGCTGCCGGATATACTTTTCAGGATGTTGTGAAATCGACCTGTCTCTTAACCGATATGAGCTATTATGCCGAAATGAATACTGTATACGGGAAGTATTATTTTGAAAATTCACCTGCACGTGCTGCATACGCTGTTACAGGGTTGCCTATGGGTGCATTGATAGAGATCGAAACGATCGCTTCAAGATAAATTTATTTAGGAGCTGTCCTCACAAGGATGAGCGCAATTATCCCAAAGAGGATATTCGGGAACCAGACCGCCAGCAATGCAGGAAAATTTCCGAAAGTAGCCAGTACTGTGAAGATTTGCATAAAGAGGATGTAAATGAATGTCAGGGCGAGGCCAAAACCAAGGTTAAAACCGATCCCCCCCCTCACCTTTCTACTTGAAACTGCTACCCCAATCAAGGTAAGGATAATGGTTGCAAAAGGATAAGCTACCCGTTCATAACCTTTAACTTCGTACTTAATAAGATCAGGATCACCTCTTAACTTTTTCATCTGAATATGTTTTCTCAGAGTAAAAAAATTCATGATAGAAACCTCTTCGATGTCTTCTGTAAAATCTGCAGGTTTCAGACCAAATGTTGTATCGAGTCTTTCACTTTTGTGTAAACTTTCCGCCATTAGCCCTATACTCCTTGAAAAGTAATGTTTCAGCACCCATTTCGAGTGAATGCTATCCCAGTCTGCTTCATCCGCTGAAATCTTATAAACCAATTCCCTGTTTCTGAACTTCTCGAGTGTAAACTGCCATCCTTTTTTTGACAGGATATTGAAATTCTCAAGGTACAGAAATACTCCCGGGCTGACCTGTTTGTGGATATTCATATCATTGAATTGCTTTGCATCCTTGATGTATCGTTTTTCAAACTCAAGTTTACCTCTGTTAGTGTAAGGAATGACAAAGTTCCCCAAGAGAAATGACATGAGGGCCAACATAACTGCTGAACAAAATAAGGTCGTAACATTCTCCGGAAGCTAATGCCGCTGCTAAGAATTGCGATGATTTCAGAATCAGACGCCATCCGTGAGGTGAAGAAAATCACTGCAATGAAGACAAAGAGGTAGCTGAACAGGTTAACAAAATGAGGGATGAAATTCAGGTAATAATCAAATATAATAGCTTTTAGAGGAGCATCATGTTTGAGAAAATCGTCGATATGCTCTGAAACATCAAAAACAATGATGATGGAAATAAGCAGGATGATTGAAAAGAAGAAGGTACCAAGAAATTTTTTTATAATATAAATATCAATGGTCCTCAAACCAAGGGAACAGGGCTGATAATATCTTCTGATCTTCATTACAGCCTTCGCATCAGTTGTTTTACCATAAGGTTCTTCCATTCGTAAAAGGTTCCTTCGACGATTTTCATACGAGCAGTTCTCATCAGCCACATGTAAAAGCCAAGATTGTGGATGGTGGCAATCATTGCTGCCAGGATCTCTTTTGAAACAAAGAGATGCCTTAAGTATGCCTTCGAGTATTCAAGATCAGGAAATACTTCACCTTCTTCTTCCAACTGTGAAAAATCGTCTTTCCATTTAATATTCCGGATATTGATGATACCATTCCGGGTAAATATCATGCCATTACGACCATTCCGGGTCGGGATGACACAATCGAACATGTCAACGCCCAGGGCAATGCTTCTCCAGGATGTTTTCCGGGTTTCCCACTCCCATCAGATAACGGGGTTTATCATAAGGAAGAATGTGACAAACGAGATCGGTCATCTCAGCCATCGTTTCAGCAGGTTCACCTACTGATAACCCACCGATAGCATTGCCATCGGCATTTTTTGACGCAATGAATTCAGCAGATTGTTTTCTCAGGTCAGCATAAACGCTGCCTTGAACAATTGGAAACAGGCTTTGAGGATAACCATAGGAGCATTCAGTGTGGTCAAAATGCTCAATACACCGGTTCAGCCATAGGTGTGTCAGTTCCATAGAACGCTTCGCATAGGCATGTTCACAGGGGAAAGGAGTACATTCATCAAAAGCCATGATAATATCGGCACCAAGACTTCGTTGGATATCTATCGTTCGTTCGGGTGTAAATGTATGTTTTGACCCGTCGATGTGGGACTGAAAAACCACTCCATCTTCGGAAAATTTGCGGATGCCGGCCAGGGAATAGATCTGATAACCTCCACTGTCGGTCAGTACGGGACGGTTCCAACCATTAAATTTCTGGATCCCGCCGGCCTTTTCAATAATGTCAGTCCCGGGTCGTAGATAGAGATGGTAGGTGTTGGCCAACATGATCTGGGACCGAATATCTTCCCTCAATTCTTTCATGTGCAAGGCTTTAACAGCCCCAGCTGTTCCGACAGGCATAAAAACCGGAGTTTCCACTATTCCGTGAGGGGTAGTAATTACACCTGCCCGTGCGTAAGTGTCAGAATCAGAATGTACAATTTTGAACTGCATGGAAGAAAAACAGACATCACCTGAGGTAATGTCCTTTATATAAAGGATTTATCAAATTTTACACAAAGGTAGATTTTATTCGATTAATATGAATATTTTTGTCTGTTCATTCCTGTTAAATGATGTTAAATGCCTGATGGCTTTTTTATACCCGGTGGTATGCTTTTTATCCTGATTCTAATCTTTTTTTCCCTGTTTATCGTTCAGTTTTTCTTTTATGGGTTTTTCTTCCTGAAGTTTGCACGATTCCACGAAGTACCTTCTACGATTAAAACTGAAGGTGTTTCAGTAGTCATCTGTGCCCGGAACGAGTACAATCAACTGAAAGAGAATCTGCCCATTATACTGATGCAGGAGTACTCTGATTTTGAAGTTGTGGTCGTAAACCATGCGTCGGGGGATGAAACCACACTTCTTCTTTCTTCTTTAGCAAAGCAATATCCCCGGCTGAAGATCGTCGAGATAAGGGAAAACCTTAACTTCTTTGATGGAAAAAAATTTCCTCTTTCCATCGGGATCAAATCCGCGATACACGACCTGATACTTCTCACAGATGCCGATTGCAAACCTGTAAGTTCCCAATGGATAGCCCTCATGGCAGATGGCTTTTCAAAAGAAAAAGAGATTGTCCTTGGTTATGGAGCCTATGAAAGTCATCCGGCATACTTAACAGGCTGATCCGTTTTGATACTGCCCATATCGCCTTACAGTACTTTTCCTTTGCCCTCGCAGGAATTCCATTACATGGGAGTGGGAAGAAACATGGCATACCGGAAATCGCTCTTTTATGAGAAAAAAGGATTTACCTCTCATTATACTATTCATTCCGGTGATGACGACCTTTTTATCAACAGGGCAGCCACAAGATAATACGCAGATTGTTGCCAATCCGGAAAGCTTTACAATTTCACAACCGAAAAAGACTTTTAAGGAATGGTGGATCCAGAAGAAACGTCATATGTCACCAGCCGTTACTATCGAAGGAATCATAAGTTCTTACTAGGTTTATATTCTTTCAGTACATTCTTTTTTTACGCGCTTTTTATTTTACTTCTGGCGTTAAATTATAACTATTTTTCCAGTATTGGCGTTGTTTATTATGAGACTGGCACTTAACTTTTCGTTTTTCGTAAAACTCTGATACGTCTGAATGAAAAGGGGTCTGGTTGCTGGTTCCATTCTTTGATATTATCCTGATTCTGATCAACACAGCATTAACGGTATCAACTTTCCTATCAAAAGAGACGAAATGGAAGTGACCGCCCACCTGACTGAAAAAGCTAAACGGGACTATTTCTCGTACAGCAGGCAATTAAACATGGCGATCAGAAAGCATATGCTGAATTGCTTAATAATTACCGGGATTCTCTCTATTTCATGTTACTTAAAATGACCAATAATCCGGTCGATGCAGAAGACCTGACCATCGAGGCTTTTGGAAAAGCATTCAAGCATCTTCAACAATATACTCTTGAGTACGCCTTCAGTACCTGGCTTTTCAGGATCGCTGCGAACAACTGCATCGATTACCTCCGGAAGCGAAACCGGATCCAGTATACATCCGAAATCAATCCCGGGGAGAAGAACAGGAAGGGATTCGCTTCCAATCTGCCCAGTCCCAATCCTGGCCCCGAGGAGATTATCATCGCAAAACAAAAGATCAAGCTGATGCGTGAAGTGGTTGAAAAACTCAAGCCTCACTACCGGATGCTGGTAGAAATGAGATATTTCAGAGAGCTTTCCTATGAAGAGATTGCCGTTGAACTTGATCTTCCGTTAGGAACAGTCAAGGCCAAGCTTTTCCGGGCGCGGGACTTCTCTATAACATTCTCAAGGGTTCCGAAGAAAAGATATAACACACTGTTCAATAAATATTTTCATCCCATGGATCTTCATGAATTTCAAAATTGTATCCTCCAGGGCATTCCTGAATCGTTACCTTCTCCTCAGGATTACGATATTGAGGTCAATCATGCACCTGTCAGGAAAGATATATTGACGAGCGAGCAAAAAAGATTAGCACTCCGTAATGCGTTACGTTATTTTGATAAAAAACATCATTCCATTCTTGCGCCAGAATTCGCCAATCAACTAAAGATGTACGGCAGGATATACATGTACCGGTTTCGGCCGGCTTATGCCATGTAGGCTCGTCCCATCAATGAATATCCGGATCAATCCTTATTCAGGCCGCAGCCATCATGTTGATGATTCAGAATAATCTGGACCCGGCAGTTGCCCAGCATCCCCATGAATTGATCACGTATGGCGGCAACGGCGCTGTATTCCAGAACTGGGCACAATATCTGTTAACGATGAAGTACCTTGCTGAGATGACCGATCAACAGACATTGGTTATGTATTCCGGTCATCCCATGGATTATTTCCTTCACACAAAGATGCCCCAAGAGTAGTGGTGACCAATGGGATGGTCAT
>CAWAVC010000006.1:0-15276 GCA_963785325.1 uncultured Bacteroidales bacterium
ATATTGAAGGAACAGCTCCTGCACCAAGACCTCCCGTAAGATTTGCTCCTAGCGGTACCTTTGTTGGTACCGGGCTGGATTCCATCGCCTGTGAATCAGTGTTGCATATAATAAAATCAACACCTTTAATGCCTAACCGGAACATATGTGTTACGGCATTGCTTCCACCTCCTCCGACACCGATCACTTTAATGATGGATGATTGGTTTTTAGGTAAATCAAATTTTAACATAGGATGGAATTTTAGCTTTTTAAAATTATACAGAAACAAAGCATAAAAATGAACAAGTTTTTTTTTTTTATGAACAGAATGGTTGTTAATAGCAGAAGTTACTCATTTTCTTCTTCAAACCACTTTTGGATTTTCTCAATAAATGAATCGGCAAATTTTTTTCCTGTCTTATCGGGATCCTTTGGCTTTTTCTCTTTCTCCTTTCCTGGTTTTTGTAGTTATTTCCTCAGGTTCCGCAATTTCTTCGATAGCCAGAGATTTAATTTTTGCTTTTTCCTTTTCATAGCGGTCAATCCCAACGATGACAAGGCCGATCCCGGTAGCATACATAGGACTGGCCATTTCCTCCGGAACATCGTTGGCAAGATGCTCATTCGGATACCCAATGCGTGTATCCATTCCTGTTTTGAATTCTGTGAGCTGCGCAATATGCTTCAACTGAGCGCCACCTCCGGTCAGCACAATTCCACCAATAAGTTTTTTCTCATAACCTGAATTCTTGATCTCAAAATAGATATATTCAATAATCTCTTCCATCCTTGCCTGGATGATGTTAGCCAGATTCCGGATGCTGATCTCTTTCGGTGGGCGTCCTCTCAATCCGGGAATGGCTACGATTTCTTCTTCCCGGTTCTCACTCGCGAGGGCAGAACCAAATTTGACCTTCAGCTCCTCTGCATGTTTCTTAATAATCGAACATCCTTCCTTTACATCTTCTGTAATAATATTTCCGCCAAGCGGTACTACAGCCGTATGACGGATGATGCCTTCATGAAAGATGGCAATATCCGATGTTCCCCCACCAATATCCACAAGAACAACGCCAGCTTCTTTTTCTTCTTCACTCAACACAGCTTCGGCCGAAGCAATGGGTTCCAGAATCAGATCGACAACTTCAAGATCGGCTTTCCTTACGCATTTATAAATGTTCTTTGCAGCGGCTGTTTGTCCCACAATAATATGAAAGTTGGCTTCCAATGAACTGCCGATCATCCCTTTTGGAGACTTGTCCACCACATCTCCGTTGAGGCTGAATTGCTGAGGAATGACTTCAATAATTTCTTCCCCCGGATTCATATTCAGGTTGTACATGCTGTTAACAAGGGCTTCAATCTCTTCCTGGCTGATCTCCGTTTCACTATCCTTGCGGATAGTGCTGCCATGATGCTGTAAGCTCTTGATGTGCTGCCCGGCAATTCCTACATTGACGAAACGGATATCGACACCCGATTTCTGTGAGGCTTCCTTTATGGCATCCCTGATCGATTGTACGGTATTTTCTATGTTGGAAACAACACCTCTTTTTACACCGATCGAAGGGACCTTCCCATATCCAAGAATTTGAATCTTTCCAAATTCATTCTTATGTCCGACAATGACTGCAATCTTGGTCGTACCAATATCTAAGCCTACAATGATTTCTGATGTTTTCATATATCATTTAAATTTTTGAACAAACAACCTGATTTTTAAATTTTATATTGATGATATTGTACCTGCTCCATCCGGTTTTACTTAGTCCGATCCTGTAAAAAACAAATAAACGTTCAAATTTGTCTTCAAGGTCATCAGCATTTCCCATCAAAATAATATGGGTCCCTATTCTGGGAATCAGCTCGAATTCCCCATTCTGATCAACATAGATCTGCTCTATTTGTGCTTTCAGGAATTTATCTTTAGTTATAAAGGTGGATAACTTATATAGATTGTTCATCACAGAGTGATAAAACAGCGAGTCGTTTTTTCGTACCGAATCCTTAAGATAACAAACCTTCTTCGAAAAAGATTCACGAATAGATCCTGTGGCTACGAGAACCCGGGCTGAAAAATCAGGATTCAATGGAAGAAGATTTCCCAGACCGTCAAGGTAAAAACTCTCCCCCTTTTCATTAAAGATCCGGAGAATGGGCTGCCGTTGAACAACATCAATCTTGACAACGCCATCTAATGTCATATATGCCTGGGCGTCTTCGACATAGGATTGGCGCTTGATCTCCCGTTCAATCCGTTCGAAATCGATAGTACCTATTTTCTGTCCTTTCAGGAGATTACCGGTCGATTTTACCAGGGTATAAATATCTGCTTCCGTAACCAGCACATCTGCTTTGCCATAATCTATCCGAATAATGTAATTTTTACAAATATTGTTATTGTGTTCACTGGTGGTAAATCCAAGAAGCATGCACAGGCCGCCGGTCATAAGCACCCATGCTGTAATTTCAAGGATCTTCAGGAACTTCTTCATCTTCTTCTATCTCTTATTTATAAACAACTCCCGTATTGGCTTTACCATTTGATCAATATCACCTGCCCCCAATGTTAGTAACACTTCCGGTTTCTCCGATCTCAACTCATAAAGAAGACTGGCTTTGCTGCACAATTTTTTATTTTTTAGTTTCACTTTTCCCAGCAGCATAGTTGAATTAATCCCGGGAATTGGCTTTTCCCTTGCCGGGTAGATATCGAGAAGGATTAATTCATCCAATAATTCCAAGCTGCGTGCAAAAGCGTCTGCAAAATCACGCGTACGTGTGAAAAGATGCGGCTGAAAGATCCCCGTAATCTTTTTGGAAGGGTAAAGTTCCCTGGTAGCGCGGATACAGGCTTTTAACTCTTCCGGGTGATGGGCATAATCATCAATATAAATAAAATCCTCAGTAATGATCTGGAAATCAAAACGCCGTTCAACACCTTTATATGTCAACAACGACTGTGCAATAATCTCATCGGTTATCCCGATAGAATAAGCAACAGCGGCGGCGGCTATGGAATTCTCAAAATTGAATTTCCCTGGTAACCCAAGTGTGATATCAGGAATGGTCCTTCCGGGTGTGACCAGATTAAAAACAAATCGATCGTTTTCTATACGGATCTTCTCCGGGTGAAAATCAGCATCTCCTTCAATGTGGTAGGTCCGGATTGTATAGTTGTCAACGTTTTCAGGGTGAATATTGACACCTTTTTTCAGAATTAAGATTCCATCTTTTTTCAGATGTGAGGTGAATTCACCGAAAGAAAGCCTGAGTTTGTCAATATTTCCGTAGATGTCAAGATGATCTGCATCAGCAGAAGTGACTACGGCAATACTGGGATAAAGCTGGAGAAACGAACGGTCAAATTCATCAGCTTCAACAACGTAAAAAAACGATATCCCATCAAAAAGATGAGAAGGTGTGCCGGAAGTCACAAGATTCGAGTGGTAATTTTTTGAAATTCCTCCGAGAAATGCAATACAATCTTCACCTGCAGATTTTATCAGGTGGGCAATCAGCGTCGTGATGGTGGTTTTTCCATGTGTCCCGGCAATGGCAATGGTTTTAGCATTCTTTGTGATCATCCCCAGGACTTCCGACCTTTTTTTCAGGGGGAATCCTCTGGCAATCACGAATTGAAGTTCTTTATGGTCTTTCGGAAGGGCAGGTGTATAAATTACCAGGTCAGGATGCTCCGGAACAAGTTTGAGATCTTCTTCAAAATGAACAGGGATGCCTTCTTCAATAAGCAGGCGGGTCAGGTTCGTCGGTGTTTTATCATACCCTGAAACCATTATCCCGTACCGGTGAAAATACCGGGCCAGGGCGCTCATACCGATTCCACCGATACCCAGAAAATAGATTGTTCTATATTGATGAATGTTCATCCTGACTTTTATTCCTTACTTTTTATAAGTTTCATGATTTCTTCCGCAATAACTCTGGCAGCTCCGGGAAGTGCCATGGTCTTAATATTCCTGCTCAGCTCATTTTGTAACCCGGTATCTGCAACCAGATTTTTTATAAGTGTAAACAGTTTCTCTACTGAATCCTGATCCTTCAGCATCAGGGCAGCTGATTTTCTCACCAGTGCCTCTGCGTTTTTTGTCTGGTGGTCTTCAGCCACATTCGGAGAAGGAATAAGAATGGCCGGTTTCCCTACAATACATAATTCCGATATTGCGATTGCCCCTGCACGGGATACAATGATATCTGCTGCTGCATAAGCCAGGTCCATCCTCTCAATAAACGAATAAACAAAAAGGTCTTCCCTGTTGACTGTCTTTTGATTCGATTTGATAAGGTCAAAATAATATTTTCCTGTCTGCCATAACACTTGCAAGGATTCTTCTCCTATCCGCTGGTCCAGGTGATGCAAAACACTATTATTAATGGTTCCGGCGCCAAGACTTCCTCCAATGATCAGTACGACTTTTTTGTTTTTGTTTAGTTGAAAATGTTCGAACGCTTCGGTTCTGTTTCCCTCTGATATTATATCTTGTGGCACCGGATTCCCTGTGAGTACGATCTTTCCGAAAGGGAAAAATTTTTCCATCCCATCATAAGCAACACAGAATCTTATCAACCTTCCTGCTGAGCAGCTTGTTGGTTATTCCGGGATAGGAATTCTGTTCCTGGATGAGGGTAGGGATCCTTCTTCTTACTGCTGCCCTGAGTGTAGGGCCGCTGGCATAACCCCCTACGCCGATCACTGCATCCGGTTTGAATTTCGCAATGATCCGGTCGGCCTTGACAACGCTGGACAAGACCTTTATAGGAAAAAGCAGGTTCTTAAAAGTAATCCGCCGTTGCAGGCCACTGATCCATAGACCCTTTATCTCGTATCCCGCATGAGGTACTTTTTCCATCTCCATCCTGCCTTTAGCGCCAATGAAAAGGATTTCCATGCCCGGTTCAAAAGCTTTAAGAGCGTCGGCAATGGCAATAGCCGGGAAAATATGTCCTCCTGTTCCTCCTCCGCTGATAATGATCCGTGTCATGGTTTTGAGAATTATTTATTAACTGGTTGCGGGAACCAGGTTCCCTTCACTGAGAACTTCAATTTCCGTTCCGTCCTGGGTTTCAATATCTATCCTCCTGCTTACACTCAGTATGATACCAATCGAAATACAACTAAACCAGATCGATGTGCCTCCCATACTTATCAAGGGCAAGGTCTGTCCAGTAACCGGAAATAAATGAACAGCCACTGCCATGTTGATCATTGCCTGGAATACCAGGCTAAAACCAATCCCTATCGAGAGAAATGCCCCGAAATTCCCTTTGCACTTAGCAGTGATCCTGACCACACGAAAAGAAAAGGATACAATACAATAGTACAACGAATCCCCCTCCAAGGATCCCGTATTCTTCTACTATTATTGCGAAAATAAAATCTGAATAGGGGTGGGGGAGGAAGTTACGTTGCGTGCTTTTTCCGGGCGACTTGCCAAGGATTCCTCCTGAAACAATGGCAATCTTTGCCTGCTCAACCTGGTAATTTACATCCTCATCGGCATTTTCTTTATTCAGGAAATGATCTACACGGTTGATCCAGGTCCCGCCACGAGGGAAAAGGCTGGGTGCTGCTTTAGACAGGCTGAAAATAAGCACTATGGCTACGATACCCAGTCCCATCAAAGAAAAAATGTACTTCAGTGAGATCCTGCCGATAAACATTAGTACAATGCTTGTTACGAACAAAATTGCTGCCGTCGAAAAGTTGGCAGGAAGTATAAGCGTACAGATTAATATCGCAGGAATAATGACCGGTAAGAAACCTGATTTGAATTTCTTTATTTGTTCCTGTTTCTTACTAAGCACACGCGCGAGATACATGATCAGGAAAAGCTTGGCGACATCTGAACTCTGAAAGGTCAGATTTATAATGGGAACAGTAAGCCACCGGTTTGCTTCGTTAAGGTTTGTTCCTGAGAATAATGTGATAAGCAACAGGGGAACCGTTAAGATCAGGCCGATTTGCGAGATTCTTGAAAAATAGGTATATTTAATAAGATGTGTGCCATACATCAACAGGATCCCGAAAACCAGGATCACAAAATGTTTGAACAAATAATATTCTGTATTCCCTCCCTGCTTCTTATAGGCTAAAGTTCCTGTTGAACTGTAAACTGCAAGTAAGGAAAATATGCAAAGGATCGTAACGACAACCCAGATAACTACATCTCCTTTTGCATTTTTAAAATATTTCACCATGATCAGGCAGATTAAAGTTGCTTTACCACTTTTTTAAAGGCATTTCCACGTTCTTCATAATCTTTAAAGAGATCAAAACTGGCACAACCCGGCGAAAGGAGAATTATATCTCCCATAGTTCCGGCAAGATAAGCCAGTTCCACGGCTTCATCCATCGTCGATGCATCTGTTATCGGGATTTTAAGGTCCGACATCGACGAGATAAAATTTCTACTATCAATACCGAGAAAAATTATCGACTTGACTTTAACCCTGAGTAAAGGTTTCAGAAGTGTATAATCGATTCCTGTATCCTTTCCTCCGGCGATCCAGATAATTGGTTTCGACATACATTCCAGCGTGAACCAGGTAGAATTGATATTTGTCGACCTGGAATCATTAATAAACTCGATTCCATGCACATTTCCAACGTTTTCCATCCGGTGTTCTATTTGCTGGAAATCACAAAAACACTCCTTTATGAAATTACTCCTGACTTCCTTTATCCGGGTTGTTATGGATGCTGCCATCGAACAGTGCACTCCGGGATGTCCTTGTAAGGCTAATGTTTCTAATGTCATGTTTTCAGATTTATTGAGTTTATCTGTGAATAATCGTCTTTATCTTATTTTTAATGTTACAATTGACAAAACTGCCAGCATAATCCCGATAATGAAAAAACGGATAACAATCTTTGATTCATGATACCCTTTGATCTGATAATGATGATGCAGAGGAGACATCAGGAATATCCTGCGGCCTGTTCCGAACCTGCGTTTTGTGTATTTGAAATATCCGACCTGCATTACAACAGACAAACTTTCCATGAGAAATATTGCGCAGAAGATCGGGATCATGATCTCTTTTCGTATCATGATGGCAAAAACAGCGATAACACCGCCCAGGGCAAGGCTTCCGGTATCTCCCATAAAGATCTGGGCCGGATATGAGTTGTACCAAAGAAATCCAATACAAGCTCCAACGAAAGCACTGATATAGATTGCCAGTTCACCTGTATTTGGGATATACATAATATTAAGGTAATTGGCGAAGTTGATATTACCCGAAATATAGGCCAGAACTCCCAGGGTAAGTCCAATAATAGCCGAACTTCCTGTCGCAAGCCCATCCAACCCATCTGTCAGGTTTGCGCCATTTGATACTGCGATGATGATGAAGATAATGATGGGAATGAAAACAAGGAATGTCCATTTCTTGTACCCATGCCCAGCCCATGAGATCAGAACAGAATAATCGAATTCATTATTCTTCAGGAAAGGAATAGTGGTCTTGGTTGATTTTATAGGAGGTTTCGTAAACATTTTTGCGCGGTCGATATTACCTTCTACGTTAAAGATTTCAGAGGAAGGAACATAGGCTTGCCTGCTGTTTTTTTCACGAATTACAATATCTTTGCTGAGCAACATCGTGGTTCCGACAATAAGTCCCAACCCGATCTGCCCCATAACCTTGAACTTCCCGGCAAGCCCTTTTTTATCCTTGCGGAACACCTTGATATAATCATCCAGAAATCCAATTAATCCAAGCCATATCGTTGAAAAGAGGATAAGTATGACATATACATTATTAAGCTTGGCAAAGAGAATGGTGGGGATTAGAATTGCAGCAAGTATTATTAGTCCGCCCATAGTAGGTGTCCCCTGCTTGGCCGTCTGTCCTTCCAATCCAAGATCCCGGATGGTTTCACCGACCTGTTTCTTTCGCAGGAAATTGATCAGTCTTTTCCCGATGATCATAGAGATGAAAAGCGATAAGATAAGTGCAAATGCTGCCCTGAACGAAATGTATTGGAACACACCGGCTCCCGGGAAATCAAAGGCTTCATGCAGCCAGATAAATAAATAGTACAGCATAATCTTTTTTTGAAGAATTAATTAATTCCCTCTCCCAATATTTCTTTTAATACCATTTTATCATCAAATGGATGTCTTACTCCATCTATTTCCTGATACGTTTCATGCCCCTTGCCGGCAACAAGAATAATATCACCCGGTCGTGCCAAAGCACAAGCCGTTTTGATTGCCTCTTTGCGGTTTAGAATCACCAGGACCTTGTTCCCAAACTGAGGTTCTATTCCTTTCTTCATATCATCCAGTATGGCCTCAGGTTTTTCAAAACGCGGATTATCTGACGTGAGGATCACCCTGTCACTGAGTTCACATGCAATCCTGGCCATCACTGGTCTCTTTGCAATATCACGGTTTCCTCCGGCTCCTACAACGGTGATAATCTTTTCCTTGTGGGTACGTATCGATTGTATCGTTCCCAGAACATTCTGTAAGGCATCCGGAGTATGAGCATAATCAACAATTGCAGTGATACCATCCGGGGTACGGAGATAATTGAATCGGCCGGCAACAGGCTCACAAAGGCTAAGCATGGCCAGCACAGCCTGCCGTTCCTCCCCCAGAAGTACAGCAGTAGAATAAGCTGCCAGCAGATTATAGGCATTGAAGCTCCCGATCAGCCTGAACCAGCATTCCATTCCATCTATGGATAGATGCAACCCATCGAATTGGTTTTCAAGAATCTTACAGCGGAAATCAGCCATCGATTTCGTGCTATAGGTGGAAACCGAAGCTTTTGTATTTTGAACCATCATCTTCCCGTTTCGGTCATCTTTGTTGATAAGTGCAAATGCATTATCGGGCAGTCCATCAAAAAATGTTTTCTTTGCCTTCAGATAGGCGTCAAACGTTTTATGATAGTCCAAATGATCATGGGTTAGATTAGTAAAAACACCTCCCTGGAAACTAAGGCCGGTAACCCGATGCTGAACTAATGAATGTGAACTTACTTCCATGAAACAATATGTACACCCTTCATCGGCCATTTGAGCAAGAAGTTCATTCAACTGAACCGGATCAGGTGTTGTGTGAGTAGATGTAAGAATCCTGTCCTGAATTTTATTTTGTATGGTTGAAAGCAATCCTGTTTTATAACCGAGTTTTTGAAAAAGCTGATGCAAAAGAGTAACCGTGGTCGTTTTTCCATTTGTACCTGTAACCCCAATCAGACTCAGGTGCCTTGAGGGATTTCCGGAAAAATTAGAGGCGATGATTGCTTTAGCACGACTGCTGTCATCCACACGAATAATTGTGGTTTTCCCTTTTAGATTCTCGGGAATCTTTTCACAAATAACTGCAACGGCTCCTGAACTTATCGCATTGGATATATATTGATGTCCGTCAGAAACAGTTCCTTTTACGGCAAAATAAAGACAACCGGATTCCACCGTTCTGGAATCAAATTTCAACGACCGAATTTCTATATCCAGTAACCCGGCAACTTCCACCACTTCCACTCCCTCTAATATATCTCGTAAGTACCTCATTTTTTATTCTTCATTCTTTATTTTTCATTTTCTGTTTTCCGTTCTCATCTCAATGTCAGATCCAACACTACGACCGATCCTTTTAAAAACATTCTCCCGGGACTGATCGATTGCATGATTACATTGCCTTTCCCGTTTAACATCACTTTTAACCCCATTTGTTCCAGGAGGAAAACAGCATCTTTCACGCCCATTCCGGTAACATCCGGCATCGTTCCCTGGTAATGATTTGAAGGCAGAAGTGTAACCGATGAATTGTCAGAAACCGGTACAGCCCATTGAGCTGCAGGATTCAGGGAGCTTGTTTTAATGTTGAGCCATGCATAAGCGTCTGCCAGGTCTTTTTGTGCACCTGCATGTGAAGTCGGGATTAGATGTCCCGTGGTATCTTGCGGTGGAGGGTTGTTGATATCATGAAGAGTTGCGAAAATATGATTAGCAATTTCTTTGAAAACAGGCAAGGCTACAACGGCACCATAATATTTCCCCCTTGATGGATTGTTTACAACAGCAATTATTGAATACATGGGATGATCGGCCGGGAAATATCCCACAAAGGATCCTTTATATTTAATATTTTTTGTTTCCTTCCCATATCCTTTGTTGTTCATGGCAACCTGAGCAGTGCCGGTTTTTCCGGCAATTTTGTAGCGCGGATTCTTTAAAGCAAATCCGGTTCCATTTTCTACGACGCCTTCCAGAAGAATATGGGCTTTTTCAATAGTGGACTGCGAACAGATATGGGGGTTAATGACTTCCGGCCGGAAAGATTGAATCACCTGTCCATTCTTCCGGATTTCCTTTACAAAAATTGGTTTTACCATCACTCCGTCATTGGCTACTGCATTGTATAAAGTGAGCGTTTGTAAAGGTGTAATGGCGACTTCATATCCGATCGCCATCCAGGGTAACGATACCGCCGACCACCATTTACTCTTTGTATTCTTTATATAAGGCCTGCCTTCACCACCTATCTGAAGATTCTGCGGGAGATTGATCGACATCCTGTAAAGTCCGTCGATATATTTCTGTGGATCATCCGAATAAGCATTATAAATCAGCTTAGAAGTTCCTACGTTGGAAGATTTTTCAAAAATCTGATGAGCCAGAAGGGTTCCCGTTAACTTATGAGAATCGGTCATCTTTCTTCCGTGATAATTCATAATGCCATTACCTAGATTGACAGGTTGGTCAAGGGTGATTTTTCCATCTTCCATGCCCACGAGAAAGGAAGCCAGTTTAAATGTCGATCCTGGTTCCGAACTTTCTGCTATAGCATAATTGAATAACTCCTCATAATCGCCTTTCGGGTTTTTATCGAGATTGACGATCGCTTTGATATAACCCGTCTTGACTTCCATTACGATCACACATCCATGATCTGCACTGTCAGCAATTAGTTCTTTTCTTAAGGCGGATTCTGCCAGATCCTGCAAATTGATATCCAAAGTCGTGATGATATCATCGCCATTCTGTGGCTCAACTTCATTCTCGATATCAACAGGCATCCATCCGCCATTACCAACCCGGCGCATGAGTCTTTTACCTCCAATGCCCTGAAGATTATCGCTAAATGACCCCTCAAGTCCTACATAAATTTTTTGCGCGGCTTCCGTACTTTCATACCCTATTGTACGCTTGGCAAGGTTTTTAAAAGGAAGCTCACGGTGGAATTGCGATATTACGATCATTCCTCCTTTATAAGTACCTAACCTGAGAACGGGGAATTTTCGCATCTGCCTGAGCTGAGGATAAGTAACTTCCCGGTGAATCAGAAGATAACGGTCTCCGTTCCGCCTTCCTTCCCAAAGAAGATTTTTATATTCGGAAGCTTTCTTGTCATTAAACAATTTTGTAAGACAATTTGAAAGTGAGTCCACCTGTCTTTTAAAAAGATCATCAGAGATAAGGTCTGAACTAATGTCCATTCGGATATCGAAAATGGGAATAGATGTGGCAAGCAATGTTCCATCGTCTGCACAGATATTTCCACGGATGGCATCGACAGGGAAAAAACGCATTTCCTGCTTACGGGCTTTTTCCATCAATTCTTTCCCCTCGGTTGACCTGATGTAAATAGCTTTTCCGATGATCGCAATACCGAAAAGAAGGATCCCGAAGTAAACAACATATACTCTTAACAATATATCTTTCTTGACTTCTTTCATGGATTTCTGCGAAGCGTGTCCGATTCTTTTTTTAAAAGAGATTTTGAATAAAAGATCTTATAAGGTGGCGTAATAGTTTCTTTTATCCCCAATAGTCCCACCTTTTTTGCGATTTCAGTCTGCTTGCAAACATCCAGCATCTTCGCTTTTGTAGTAATTGACTGGTATCGCAATTCTTTCAATTCATTTTTTATTTTTTCGATTTGTTTAAAAGTCTTTTCTGTGTAATAGGTGTTACTAATATAAAATAAGGCGAGAATGGCCAAAAATATGAGAAATGGCAGGTTGTTAAGCACGGCTTGTTTCGAGAGTAGATCGCCGCCTATGATATCATGAAGCCCTTTAGTCATCTTATTTGGCTTCTTGATGGGACGGATTTCTTCCTTTTGAGGTTCCGGCGGTATCTTTGTATTATTTTCTTCCATTTGTCAGATCTTTTCAGCAATGCGCAAACGGGCGCTCCTTGCCCTGCTGTTCATTACAACTTCTTTATCATCTGGAACAATTGGTTTACGGTTGATAGTTGTTAATGGGACAATAGGGTTTCCATAAAAGTCTTTGTTCAGAGTTCCCTCAAAATTTCCCGAACGGAAATAGTTCTTTACAAGCTTATCTTCCAATGAATGATAAGAAATCACGACCAGACGTCCACCTTGTTTCAACACATCTGTTGCCTGGATTAGAAATTCTTTAAGTGCCTCCAGCTCCTGGTTTACTTCTATTCTTAATGCCTGAAATACTTGTGCAAAAAATTTGTTTTCTTTCCCTCTTTCGGCGGCAGGCATCAGCAAAGCTTTTAATTCCATTGTCGTATCAACTGAATGTTCTTTGCGTGCTGTCAGGATGAGCCTTGCTATTTTTGTTGAATTCCGCAAGTCTCCAAATTCACGAAACAATGCTGATAGTTTTTCTTCCGGGTAATGATTCACAATTTCTTTTGCTGATATTTTTTTATCCCGGTTCATACGCATATCCAGTTTCCCTTCAAACCGTGTCGAAAATCCTCTTTCAGGTTGATCAATCTGATAAGATGAAATCCCCAGGTCAGCGAGGATTCCATCAACCGGAATGACCTTGTAGAGCTTGAGAAAATTTCTTAAATACCTGAAATTGTTATGGATCAGGATCAACCGGTCATCATCAATCTTATTCTTCAATGCATCTTCATCTTGATCGAATGCAAATAATTTTCCACGTTTTAATTCTTTCAGGATCGCCATTGAATGTCCGCCTCCGCCATAAGTGGCATCCACATAAATACCATCCGGTCGAATCACCAGGGCTTTAATACTTTCTTCCAGGAGCACACTTCTATGAAACATTTTCCGGTTCTTCAGGTTTTTG
Source organism: uncultured Bacteroidales bacterium (assembly GCA_963785325.1). GTDB lineage: Bacteria > Bacteroidota > Bacteroidia > Bacteroidales > FEN-979 > FEN-979. The sequence goes on from CAWAVC010000006.1 coordinate 13,048, forward strand.
ATGTTTCCCCATCACTTTTTCCGCCAGTTTTGAGTATTCTTCATCCGACATTTTAAGATTTTGCTCATATTCTTCTTTTGACCATACTTCAATACGGTTCGAAAATGCAGATAAGATCAAATCCTTATCGATTTTGGCATATTCCAGTAGATTCTTAGGTATAAGCACCCGGTTGCTGGCGTCAAGTTGAAGTTCCGTTGCCCCTCTGTTAAAATTTCGGGCAAAAATCCTGTTCTCTTTAACAAATAGGTTAAGTTGATTTACATCCCTGCTAACCTCTACCCACTCATTCATCGGATACATGGTAAGACAGTTTTCAAAGCCCCGGTTGATGACAAATTTCTCCTGTGCTTCCACCGGAAGTTGCTTCTTAAGCCCTGCAGGAATTATTATTCGTCCTTTATCGTCAATTCGGCATTCATATTCACCGTGTAGAATGGTCATGAGAGAGTCAAAATTTGAAGGTGTAAATATATGCAAATCCCCACAATTCCCCACTCGTCCCCACAAATATTTTAATGAATTGTTAATAACTTTTTTATAAGAATAGATAATTTATTCATTGTCTGTGCCTTATAAAATATGAGCAATTAAAATGATTTCCGGATTTTCTTTATCTTTGAAAAAATAATACAGCGCAATGTCAAGGATTTTAGTAATTGACGATGAAAAAAGTATCCGCAATACGTTACATGAAATATTGCAATATGAAAAGTATGAAGTCGATACTGCTGAAGATGGCCCCGAAGGCCTGAAACTTCTGGAATCAAACAAGTACAATGCAATTTTATGTGATATCAAAATGCCAAAAATGGATGGCATTGAAGTACTTGAGAAAATCATGCTGATGACCGATACACCCGTCATCATGATATCAGGGCATGGTACCATTGATACTGCCGTGGAATCTATAAAGAAAGGCGCATTTGATTACATCTCCAAGCCCCTCGATCTAAACAGACTTCTGATAACGATACGGAATGCAATGGATAAATCGAGCCTGGTGGATGAAACGAAGACCTTGAAGAAGAAAATAAATGGCGTCCATGAAATGATCGGCGAATCGGAAGCAATGCTCAAAGTGAAGGACCTCATCGCCAAAGTCGCTCCCACCGATGCACGTGTTCTGATAACCGGAGAAAGTGGCACAGGAAAGGAACTTGTTGCCCGGTGGCTGCATGCATTGAGCAGCCGTTGTGAAAATTCGTTTATTGAAGTGAATTGTGCAGCCATCCCTTCAGAGTTGATCGAGAGCATCATGTTTGGCCATGAAAAAGGATCTTTTACTTCTGCTATCAGGCAACGAAAAGGTGATTTTGAGATGGCTAATGGAGGTACATTATTCCTGGATGAAATCGGCGATATGAGCCTTTCTGCCCAATCTAAAGTTTTACGGGCTTTACAGGAAAACAAGATTACCCGGATTGGCGGAGAAAAGGAAATTCCGGTCGACGTCAGGGTGATCGCTGCAACCAATAAAAACATCAAAGAAGAACTGGAAAATAAAAACTTTCGCGAAGATCTTTACCACCGGTTAAGTGTGATCCTGATTGATGTGCCTCCCCTTTCGAAGCGACTTGATGATATTCCATTGCTGACAAAACATTTTATTACCGAGATTTGTGAACACCAGGGGAAAGCCCCGCTAGTCTTTACTGACGACGCTATTGAAGCTTTTAAAAAGATCAAATGGACAGGCAATGTCCGTGAGTTGAGAAACGTCATCGAAAGATTGTTGATCCTTTGTGATAATAAAATTACAGCCGAAGATGTAAAAAAGTATTCGATGCCACTGTTTTAAGTTAAAAAACCGAGTCCCTTTTTTCCCTTGAAACCCCAAACCCTGAAAGGGTTTAATATGGATAACCCGCGGTGAAACTGGGGGATTTACACTCTAAGAAATCTAATGTTCTACCTAACCAGTATAAAACTTCCCTTCTGTTTTCTTGTCTTTCCGGGGTCGTCCGAACTTTCATAAGTCGCAATAAAAGTATAAGTATCAGCAGGATAAAGTTTTCCTTTTGATATGCCATCCCAACCAGCTTCCATATCATCAGTTTCAAAGAGCAACTGGCCCCAGCAATTGTATATCATCATGTGGAATTTGGTAATATTTATTCCTTTTGGCCTGAAAACATCATTCAACCCATCGCCATTAGGTGTAAATGCCGAAGGAAACCAAAGTTCACCAGAGCAATCCGTTATACGAACGGTATCGCTACCGGGACA
>CAWAVC010000007.1:0-10512 GCA_963785325.1 uncultured Bacteroidales bacterium
CTTCTGGGCGCTTCATCTTGCATTGCGGTATGAGCTTAAGGGCGCCAACGGCTGGTTTTATGAATTGAAACGAAAAATTTATGATAAACTGGTCTATGTAAAATGGAGAGAAGCTCTTGGCGGAAAAATCTCGCTGGTAATCTCCGGTGGCGCTGCTCTTCAGCCAAGGCTTTCAAGGATGTTCACCTGTGCCAGGATAACGATCATTGAAGGTTATGGACTTACTGAAACTTCCCCGGTAATTGCAGTGAGCGACCTGACAGAATATGGAATTAAATTCGGAACAGTCGGTCCAGTCCTCAGAGGTGTACAGGTGAAGATAGCAGAAGATGGTGAGATCCTTTGCAAAGGACCTAATGTGATGAAAGGATACTATAAAGAACCGGATTTAACTGCTGAATCTATCGATCAGGATGGCTGGTTCCATACAGGAGAACTTGGGCATATTGAACCGGAAGGGCAATTGAAGATCACAGGAAGGAAAAAAGAATTGTTTAAAACCTCTTTTGGAAAATACATCAGCCCGCAGCTAATTGAAGAAAAATTCAAGGAATCACTGTTTATCGACCAGATAATTGTACTGGGTGAACACCAGAAGTTTGCAGGCGCCCTGATCGTCCCTGATTTTACCTTTCTGAAATCCTATTGTGAGGTGAAAGACATTCCCTACATTACAAATACAGAGGTGGTAAAGAATCCACGCATCCGTAAGCGTTACAAGGTGGAAGTGGATAAATACAATGCCATGTTGGGAGCAACTGAAAAAATTAAATCGTGGGATTTGTTGAATGTCGAATGGACTCCTGAATCGGGTGAATTAACTCCGACACTGAAACTCCGCAGGAATTATATCATGCAGAAATATCAGCCGGAGGTCGCTAAACTTTTCGAATAGAGAGGTCTGCAATATTTTTTAATTATTTATTTTGATGACGAAAAGTAACACGGTTATTCGATTTACTTGATGTATACAAAAACGAATTCTCCTCCTTGCCAAATGCCTTAAACTGCAGGAAAGACGGAGCCTGGATCAGTTATTCAGCACAAGATTATATTAACTATAGTAATGAAATAAGCCTTGGCCTGCTTTCAATGGGCATTGAACCGGGTGTAAGGGTTGCTACAATTATGCTGAGTTGTCCGGAGTGGAATTTCTTTGATATGGGACTTCTTCAGGTAGGTGCCGTGCAGGTTCCCATCTATCCGACTGTCAGCGAGGAAACTTACCGATTTATCCTGAATGATGCAGGCGTGGAATACATGATTGTTTCAAACAAAGAGATATATCAGCGGGTGGTGGCAGTTGTGAAAGACATTACATCCTTAAAAGAAATTTACACTCTTGAACCAATTCCCGGCGTGAGAAGCTGGCATGAAATACTTGAAGCGGGTAAAAAATATCCCCATCCGGAGAATCTGGAGAAAATAAAAGAAAAAATCCAGCCCAACACCCTGGCAACTATCATTTACACTTCAGGTACAACAGGCAAGCCTAAAGGAGTGATGCTCTCGCACAATAATTTTGTTACCAACTATAAGGCCCTGGCTGAAACTCCTCCCCTGGAGATGTATGACAAAGTTGTCAGTTTCCTTCCTTTGTGCCATGTTTATGAACGCACCGCGGGTTATACTTATCAGTCGTTTGGTGTCGGCATCTATTACATTCAGAACCTGGATGATTTAGCTACCTGCATTGCAGAGGTTAAACCCCATGCTTTTGCTGCAGTGCCAAGGGTTCTTGAAAAAATGTATAATAGACTGGTAATGCAGGGAAGAACTCTTCCACTTCCAATGAAAGTATTGTTTTTCTGGGCGCTAAGGCAGGGTCATAAATACGAGATGAATCATAAACGCGGATGGATATACGAATTCAAGCTTTGGATTGCAAACCAGCTTATTTTCAGTAAATGGAGAAATGCCATGGGTGGACGCATAAAGTTTATTGTTTGCGGAAGTGCTTCTCTTCATCCGCGTCTTACCAGGATCTATTGGGCTGCCCGCATGCCAGTCCTGGAAGCTTATGGACTTACGGAAACATCACCTGGGATTACCTTCAACCGGTATGAACCCGGTGGCGTAAAATTCGGTACTGTCGGACCTCTCCTGACCGGCGTTCAGGTAAAATTTGCAGATGATGGCGAAATACTGGTAAAAAGTCCCGGAGTCATGCTGGGATATTATAACAGGCCGGACCGGACCAACGAAGTGATGGATAAAGAAGGCTGGTTCCATACGGGCGATATTGGGGTGATAGAGGAGGGGAAGTATCTTAAGATCACCGACAGGAAAAAAGAAATGTTCAAAACCTCTGGGGGAAAATACATCGCTCCTCAGGTTATTGAGCAATTGTTGAATGAATCTCCGTTTATTGAACATATTATGGTGGTCGGTGAAAACAGACCTTATCCTGCTGCCCTGATCATTCCTAACTTCGAATACCTGAAAGGATGGTGTGCCGTGAAAGAACTCCCCTTTATTTCCCGGGAAATATCTGTCACTCATCCATTAATCTTCCAGCGTATCCAGCGCGAGATTGAACACTTTAACCAGGATTTGGGACAAACGGAAAAGATCAAAAAATTCCGGTTGCTGCCCAATGAATGGAGTGTAACCAATGGAGAATTATCACCCACCCTGAAACTCAGGAGAAAATTCATTCTCGAAAAATACCACCAGGTCATCGAAGAGATGTACCGCTCTCCTGAATATGATTATAAAGGAGAAAAGAAAAAGTAGAGATTTTATCCAGGATTGTTTTTCAGTAATTCAGAATTTCATAGTAAACTTATTTCACCGCTAAGACGCAAAGACGCTAAGTTTCGCTAATAGTTGTTGACATAGCGTTTGATCCCATCTCTGAAAATGGATACATTAAAGTTGATTAAAAATCCCAATCTTTTATTGGATAATCTTAAATAAGATAATAACTGTGCAACATGAACCGGCAAAATGATTTCAACTGCTTTTAATTCAATAATAATCTCGTTTTCAACCAGAAGATCTAATCGAAAATCTTTATTTAAAGGATTACCACGATAAAAAAGCTGAATGATAACCTCTTGATTTGCTTTGATTCCCCGAATTTTCAGTTCTTCCATAAAACAAAAAAGGTAAACCGACTCCAACAACCCTGGACCTAGTTCTTTATGAACATTATAACCAGCATCAACAATATGCTTTGCATATAACTCTATTAATTGTTTTTCCATTTTTATCACGTTTTGATATGAATTTTCTTATTAATAAGGTTTGTTCAAAAAAGTGATATAAATTATTTGCGTTTTTTTAGCGTCTTAGCGTCTTAGCGGTAAAAGAGGTTTCTACAAAAAAATATTCAGGATTTTTACGTCTTTTTCTTCGCTATTTTCGTCCTTGCAATGATAGTTGTCATGATTTTTAAACAAAAGAACAGAAATGAGAAAAATCCGACTGACATTGCTTACGCTCATTCTTATTTCAGGGCAATCCCTTTTTACACAACCCCTACCTGTAATCAGGGCGACTTCAAGAACTGTCAATATCAGGGAAGGCGACCGACTAGATCCTATAGGCTGGATAATCACACCTGAAATAAGGCCTGATATCTACAAGACAAACTCTAAAAGCAAAAAAGTCACCTTTTATACAGATATCGATTCAATTTCCTTTCTTGTAAAACCCGATGGAAAATATGGCTTTGTCATTCTGTTAAACGGCAAAGACAGCGCTTTCACTCAAATAATTTATGAACCGGGAATTCTGGATTCTCTTAAATATGCGGAAGACAATTGGGGTAACCGGATCAACCTGGGCGATAGTATCAGAACAAAAACAACGGTTATCGTCCCTGTATCAACTTCAAATTGCGGGTATTGCCTGATCGATGGTTACTTCGTTGAAAAAAACTATATGGAAGCAAACAGTTCGGATGGCGGAGCCTGTTTTCACCAGTGCCTGTTCAATCCTCAACTGGATATCTATGCTTTTGAAAAACATTTCAGATGGGACAAACCGGTTTTGACGTTTCCACCATCGTTGCATAAACTTCATGAAGATGGGTTTCCAACGGTCCTTGCTTTTAAAGACGGACAGCAAGTTGTAAAGATATACAATAATTACGACGACTACCCTGATCTTAGAAAACTTCTCTGGACGGGAACACAACCCATGACCCCGACTGGAAATATCCACATGGCTGAAAGATTATTTTATGAAAATGAAAAATTTGACGGGGTCATGGTTTTTCCTGCGGGTAAACACATCAGCAAAGATATGATTGAAAACGGCATTAAATGGAAAGCCTATTATTGTAAGAATATTGACAGCCTGACAACAGAGGATTTGCAGAAACATCTGATGTTTACCGGCAGGTTTAATTCAAAGGATTTAATGGATTTCTTTCAACAAAAAGAAATCCCCTTCCATTTCTCAGAAAAAAATATTGAAACAGGAGATTACAGCTTCCCTTTTGATTCAGTGGGTATATTCGCCTGGTTTGTAAATCCGTTTAATCCTGAAAAATATGTTATTCTGCATATTTTAAATAATCAGCGATCCTTAAAACAAACTAATTATCTTGATTTTGTAATATTTTCGGGTAAGGACTCATTAAGTTCTAAACAACTATTGTACGGTCAGTATTGGCAGGAAGGGAAGAAACTCTCTGTTGTTCCGAAGTGGACGTTCAGTGATATTGTATTACAGGAATATTGTAAAACCTATTGTAAAATACCTGTTCCAAAGATGTATTCCGATCATTCAGACCGGTATAGGGAATTAGCCGTCGACCAGGACAGTTAACGACATTGGAACAATATGGACTATCGGGAACGGAGATTGTCGTTTTCCTGATATCATCAACGATGGGAACAGGAATACTTATGTCGTTTATGAAGAAAGCGGAGACATTATCCTGACCCGGATAAACAATGAAAAAATGACTCATTTTTTTATTGAATCGAACGAAACCAATAGTTACAATCCTGTTGCAGCTTTTGATGGACAACGGGTCTGGGTATTTTACCTGAATAACAAGGATAACTATTACCGTGTGTATGCCCGTTTTCTCGAAAACAATGTTCTTTCGGATGAACTATTGATTTCGGACAAGGGCTCTTTTGATGTGAATACCATCAATGTTGCTTCAAAGAATGGCGAATTAAGTGTGATCTGGTGTGAATGGAAAGACGAACACGCGATACCTGAGAATGCGAAAAATAGTTCAGGGTGCCATGCAGGAATCAAAGCCTGTTCTTCTTGCTCCTTCAAAGTATATCGATGGATATTCGAATGCATGGTATCCTTCGCTTTGTTATCTGCCAAATGGCGAATTGTGGTGTGCCTGGAATCAGCACTATCCGGGCCTTTTTTGTGCAATCGGAGGAAAAATCAATGAAATGCCTCAGCCTGTGACATCAACGGCAGAAAAAATGGATGATTGGGAAATTGGCGGTTATCCCTGTATCTTCACCAACAGGGATAATAGGAAATTCATGGTTTACGAATCGGACGGATGGGATACTTACAATAAGAATACTGCTCAACAAATAAAGATCTCTAGCTTTAATGATGAATTGAGAAAATGGAGTGTGGCCTCAATTATTACTGATGGCCGGCAAACGTTTTTGAACCAGACACCGGTAGCAACCTGTGATGAAAGAAATAACATGATTGTATGCTGGAGCGGACGTCCTGAAGATGAACATTCAAACTGGGGTATTTATCTTGCAATGAATATTTCGGGGAAATGGACAAAGCCGATATGCATCTCAAGAAAAAGTTTACCTTCACGGCATCCCCGAATAGTTTACGATAAGAAAGATAAAGAAATATGGGTAAGCTGGCATGCAGGAACAGGTAATGAAATGAAAACAGAAGTCCTAAGGATCAATGAGAATGCCTTCATTAAAAAAATATGATCAGATGACTGAAAATCCTGAAAAATTTCCACAAACCCTCGCAGAACTTAGGGAATTTGTAAAGAAGAACCAGAACAGGCTTGTGAGGCACGCTTTTTTCAGATTGGGAAGCCGTGAGGAAGCAGAAGATGTGGTGCAGGAAGTCATGATCAGGATGTACCAGCAAAAAGAAAGAATGCAGCATATAGAACAGGCAACGTCTTATGTTTTCAGGATGGTTTTTAACACTTGTCTGGATAGATTAAGAAAGAAAAACAGAAACAACTTCGAACAAATGAATGGTAAAGAAACATTAATGCCCGATAGTTCAAACCGTGAGACTGAAATCATTGCCAGAGAAGAATTTTTAAGGGTCAATCAATTACTAAATTCCATTCCTTCCGAACAGGCAGAAGTCCTGCGACTGAGGATCGTTGACGAAATGAGTTTTGTCGAAATTGCTGAAATCATGAAATTACCGGTAACCACCATAAAATCGCGATTTTCTTATGGGATTGATAAATTAAGAAACAAAGTAACTTATCAGAAGGAGGTAAAAAATGAATTGCATTGAGATCAAAGAAAAAATGGCCGATCTGTTTGATGACAGCGTTAGCCAGGAAATAAAGGATGAATTCTTCGCCCATTTCCGGGAGTGTCCCGATTGCAAAAAATTGTATGAAGAAATGACAGCGACATTTACAGAACTACAGCCCCGTGTAACCATAAGTGCCGGCAGGAATTTACAAAACAGGATATTAAATCAATCAATCCAGACTGGGAAAACCTATCAGTCAAGGAGGGGAATAATCATGCCAATGTTGACGCCGAGCTGGAAAAAAGTAACGGCCATTGCTGCTTTACTGGTACTGGGGCTCCTTCTTTTTCCTATCCTGAACCGGCCGGGCTGGATTCAGAATAATGCAAATGCTGCCAACATGCTCTTGGGAAATTCAATTAGAGCACTGGCAGACATAAAGTCGGTGTACATGGAGTTCAATGTAAGAACTCTTAAAAATGAAAATTTTGAATACATCGATATGAATGCCGGGTTTCTTGAACACAAACTATGGAAGATTTTTGGAAATCCTTCTAAGTGGAGGATAGAAAAACCTGGAAGGACCATTGTTATGGATGGTAAAAATCAGTATATATATATCAGTGGACCGATGGGACTTGCAATCGTCGGAGACCCTGATGGAGGCATGGTTGATTGGATGAAAATCCTGCTTGATCCCGGCAAGATACTTCAAATCGAAAAAGATTTTACTACCCGGAATGAAGCAAAATACCAGGTTGTCGAAAAAGGGAATGACATCGTCCTGACTATTAACGCAAAGGCAATGGGAGATTTCAGAAATACTTATGCATTAAATAAGAGTATTCCGGAATCGAACAACCGCAGGGTTTATGTCTTCGATAAAGCTACCAACCTTTTGAAATCATTGGATATATACATTGAAGCAGTTAAAAAAGAAGTCGAGATCCTTAAGCTGACAACCATAAAATATGACGAACCCGTTGCTGATTCTAAGTTTTTAATTGTGCTTCCGGCTGATATTAAATGGGTTTCTTTCGATAAAATATTAAATGATAAACATACCGGAATTTCAGGGATAACCAGCGAAGAAACAGCTAAACGGTTTTTTGAAGCATGGAATAGTGAAGATTGGAAGACAGTTGATCAATTAATGCCCGGGTTTATGATTTCTCCTGGTGTGGAAGAGGTTAAAAACGAATTTGGAGGATTAACTATCGTTTCAATCGGTAAATCCTTTAAATCAGGACAATATCCAGGTGAGTTTGTGCCTTACGAAGTCAGGTTGAAATCCGGCACTGTCAAAAAAATGAATCTGGCTCTACGGTGCGATAACAAAGAAAAAAGATGGTGGGTCGACGGAGGATTTTAAAAAGTATTTTTAATTGTAAGAAAGCCTCTTTTTGAGGCTTTTTTAATGGCTTAATGCAAAATTCTGAAAACAAGTTCCTTCATCAGCTCTCCATCGGGAAATGAGGTTCCCGCTGCTGTCGACCCCTTTTGCTTTCAGGTCGTATTCCCTTAAAAGTGAAATTACAGATGTGATCTTAGCAGAAGAATAGTTGGCAGCAGCCTGCTGATAATCCATAACAAAAAACGGGTTGATCGACAAAGCAGCGGCAACATTATTCCGCGATTTATCCCGAAGGTGATGGTAGATCAGGATCTTGGAAAAATAACTAAATAAAAGAGGGATCACTTTTACCAGCGGATTTTCCCTGGGATTGGCAGCAAAATAATTGATGATCTGGTTGGCTTTTAATACTTCCTTCTTTCCCAAGGCTTTCTGGAGCTCAAAAATATTGTAATCTTTACTGATACCGATGTTCTTCTCCACATATTCTTCCGTGATCTCTTGTTTTTCAGGAATGTTGATAGTCAGTTTGGAGATCTCGTTCACAATCTTTGAAATATCATTCCCGAGAAATTCAGCCAGTAAAAAACAGGCTTTCGTTGAAATTGAATAATTCCTTTTCCTTACATAGTCGCCAATCCAATCGGGGATCTTATTATCATAAATTTTAGCCGATTCGAATAAAATCCCCTTTTTTTCAATATTCTTAAAAAGGGTTTTTCTGCGATCGACTTTCTCGTACTTATAGCATAAAACCAAAAGTGTCGACTCCAACGAATTGAGAACATAGGGTTCCAGTTCTTCGATCTTGTTCAGGTCCTGAGCTTCTTTTACAATAATGATCTGGTAGTTCGACATCATCGGGAACCTTCGGGCATAACTTATCAGGGTTGGGATATCTATGTCTTTCCCGTAAATGATGGTTTGGTTAAACTCCTTTTCGGTTTCAGTCAGCACGTTTTTTTCAATGTAATCTGAGATCACATCAATAAAATAGGATTCCTCCCCATATAGAAAGTAAACCGGGTAATAGATCTTGTTTTTCAGATCGAGGAGTATGTTTTCGAAACTGATTGCGTTTTTCGGAACAGCCATCTAATAAAAATTACGGATTACGAATTACGATTTCTTTCATGTTAATCCTGTTTTGAGTTGACATTTTATTTGAATTTTTATCAAACTATAAGGACAAGTCATCTCCTCCCTCCTTCTTGGTAGAGGGGCCGGGGGTGAGGCCTCTCCTTCCCTTGGGGGTTGAGGTGAAATAGCCTGCTTAAGACAAAGGTAATTATTTTGTCATATTTTTCCGTATGTTTGTAGTTCATCAACTGGAATGCAAACACTAAATTTACCGGGCGCAGAACTCCGGATCCGGAATAACATGGGGAAACAGGAGGTTTTTGACAGCATAAGGAAAAAATTTGTTGCCCTGACGCCGGAAGAATGGGTGAGACAACATTTCATTCATTATCTTACTGATCACCTGAATGTGCCGCGTTCATTGATCGCTGTGGAGGCTCCGCTACATTATCACCGGTTAAAGAAGCGCAGCGATATACTCGTGTATGGCAAGGATGGAGCGCCCTGCCTGATTGTTGAATGTAAAGCCCCGGAGGTTCCGGTCACACAGGCTGTTTTCGATCAGGTAGCAATGTATAACAGGGAATTAAAGGTGCCTTATCTGGCAGTGACGAATGGAATGGTCCATTTTGCCTGTTTTATTGATCATGGATCAGGAAAGATTGTATTTTTGAAGGAAATACCAATGTTTGAACAAATGGTCTAAAAATCGTAAATCGATAAATTCAATCGAAAATCGTAATTCGTAATTTATATTAAATGGAGCTTGTCAACACAATTCCAAAGGACCTGATCACTTTTTTACTGGTTGCAGTATTTTCCTTGCTGATAGGGTTATCTCAAAAAATAACTCATAGTCAAAGACAATTAGAACATACTTTTGGAACAGACCGCACCTTCACCTTTATCGGTATTCTTGGTTTTATTCTGTTTCGCATCTTACCGGGCAACCCAGCTTTATTCATTGGAGGAGGATTGGCGCTGTGCGTATTTCTGGGAATAAACTATGCATTTAATATTCACCGGCATGAGGATCATGGCATGACAAGCATTGTCATTGCCCTGATCACTTATTGCATCGGTCCTTTATTACTTACACAGCCGCAATGGTTGGTTTTACTTATCATTGTTACGGTACTAATCCTGACCGAACTGAAGGAATCTTTCACAGAGATTTCCCAGAAGTTCGACAAAACTGAATTCCTTACCCTGGGAAAATTCCTGATCATTGCCGGTGTCATTCTTCCAATTGTTCCTGATCAACCTATATTCCGTGACCTGGGACTCACTCCTTACAAGATCTGGCTGGCAGTGGTCGTGGTTTCTTCCATCTCTTATTTCAGTTATTTGCTTAAGAAGTTTGTTTTCCCGCGGGGAAGCATAATCCTGGCCGGCATCCTTGGAGGATTATACAGCAGTACTGCTACTACAATTATTCTTGCCCGAAAGATCAGGCAAGATCCTGAATCCAGAAACCAGTATATTGCTGCCATTATTTTTGCTACGGCCATGATGTACCTCCGGATTTTGGTTTTGATCGTGGTATTTAACTTTGACCTTTTTCAAAGGGTTTACCCATATTTCCTTATCCTCATAGGGGTCTCTTTACTTGCAGGCCTTGTGATACTGCTTCATCACAATAAAAAGTTCACTACCCTGAATCC
>CAWAVC010000008.1:0-18537 GCA_963785325.1 uncultured Bacteroidales bacterium
CGTATAAATTTACTACGGCAAAAAAATTCAGTACTTAAAACAGCTCCAATGAAATGCTTTACTATCTCTATGATGTTTGTTATCTTGCTTATAAATGCAAACGCACAAACGGCAAATTATTCGTTTGCCGGCAAACAGATCTCCGATACCCGGCACATGGCTAATGGCAAGTGGGCTTTTTCCAGGCATATGATTACAGGAAGTGATGGAAAATGGCTAACAGGTAATGATGACAACTTAGCAAGAAGGCCCGGGCTATTAAATGCCGGGCTGAAAAGGAATGTTCCGTTGCAGACGCATCATATAGTTTTTATCTTTGACAAGAGTGTAGATATGGTAGTATGCGCCAGCGCTGATACTACGTTTGAAGATTTGTGGAATTTATCCTGGACTTCCAATGATACCCTTGAAGGAGATATGACAGACGGGTATTATTATGTCTTTTGTTTCATGGAGAATATCCTTCCGTCCATTTACTATCCAATTATGGTAAAGAATTTTCATGTATATAAGGATATGGATACGACTATTCTATCTTCTTCAGCCACTCACAACATCAACCTGATGGCATATGATGAAAACGGCAATCCTTTAGAAAATTATCTTCATCTTGGAGACTGCTGGGATCTGGATATTGAATTCCCTGATGGGATTAAAAGCGCCTACGCCTCCATAGGCGGTTGCGGGCCAAGTAAAGCCAGTGGAATCAAGATGTCGGATTTTCCTCCCGAAATAAAAATAGGATGGGGCAAAACAGATGTAGCAAGGAATAATCTTCCCTATAAGGATTATGTAATCTCCTATCCTATCCTGGCCGGGCTCAGTACTGATACTACCCAGACCATCTTTGCATCAGACTACCGCTATTTTCCTGTTTATTTTCATCCGACCCCTGCAGCTACCGAGTCTTGTTTCGGATTCGGAGACGGAGTTTGCCAGAATGACTCATTGATGGGATATGCGGATTGTTTTGTTCCTGCCTTTGTATCGAAGAGCGACTATCCTGCCAGGCCGACAGATACGATAAAAGTCTATTCCACTGAGTTTACCGTTGACACCAATAAAGTATTTCATGCCTCGAATATTCTTCATGTTGAAAATTTTGAAAAATTCTATTATATCTGCGGGCCGGTTATGTATCTGACGAGTAACGAAGACATAGATTTGAACTGCGGGGACTATTATCCGCCCGTCGCAGGAGATTACCTTCTTTCAAATGGAAACCCTGTTGTTATGGGTACTACCGCACCATTCAATATGACAGAAAGCTTTTCTGTATCAAACAGTAAACTTATTCAGCTACTTCCTCATTTCAATGGACAGGCCAATGAACAAAGGATTGTCGACTTTTCTTTAGGGACCTGGGATCTCTGGAAAGGGGATCAGCATCTCTATCATGATTCTCTCCGTGGAAGCTATATTTCATACGGAACCACGGACAATTCCGTATATACGGTAATACTGAACGATAGTAATTACACATTATCCGGGCAACAAGGATACCTGCAATCAAAGCTGACATACGATCTTAAGCTCAACGATCCCAATCCACCAACCCTGTTTGCATTCAAGGTCCTTCAGGGAGACAGCGTACGCACCGAAATTATTAATGGATATCCTGCTTCGATAAAGCTTACAGCCGGCGATTATGATTATTCTCCACCGCAATATCATCATGTTTATCATTCCCTGGCTGATATTCAGCTTTATTATAAAGAATTTCATGATACATCATGGTATGACCTGCCGATAAATGCCCAGACTGAATTCTTTAATTCCCTGAATGGAATGCCCTATCTTGCCGATCTTCAGCCGGTGATGAACCAGTTTCCTGATTCGGCGCTGATAGATATCAGGATCACACTGATAGATTCCGCAGGAAATTCGATGACACAAACCATACATCCGGCATTTCTTATCAGGGATGCGCTTGTCGGATCAGGAACAAAGCGCATTACGAATTCCTGTTTATTATTTCCCAATCCTGCTTCGGAAACTCTCCATATTGGTGTAACTGACGACCGGATTACAGCTTCAGTTTATGCTTCAACCGGGCAATTATTAATAGAAGAAACCGATTCGAGAGATCTTTGACATTTCCGGGTTGCCACAGGGCTTTTATCTGGTCAGGATACGAGATAATTTTACCGGAAACTATTCTTTTGGAAAATTTATTAAGTAATCAAGTTTGACCCGGAAGGACGTTTTGTTTATTTCAGTGTATTAACCATTGAAAATCTGCTATTTTACGCTTTTAATATCCTTATTTCATCAATCGCAGAAAACAAAAAAACACCGAAGCTCAGTGTTTCCGGTGTTTTAATAATTCCGCCAAATAGCCCGGCGGAGAAGGGGGGATTCGAACCCCCGGTACAGTTTCCCGTACGACAGTTTAGCAAACTGTTGGTTTAAGCCACTCACCCACCTCTCCGGAATGAATTAAAAATTAGAAATTAAAAATATTTTTTACGTCTTACCGTATTAAAACCCTTAATGAAAAGGTTTGCAAAAGTATACATTTCATTTAATTTTCACAAAAATAATATCTGCTGTGAAATGCGTCCCAAGTGACTAAGAAATTGATAATTTTGTACTGGGTACTGGGTACTAGGTACTGGGTACTGGGTATTGGGTAGTGGGTAGTGGGTTTTAGTCAATGCCCGGCATTCAATAATTCACACTTCGTTGATCAATATTCGATATTTTCTTTTCACTACTCATCAAACACTTAACACCAAGTAACTATGTCTTCGTTTACATTTGCTGAAAAAATCTTTAAAGCTACCGCCGGTACTATCGTGTTTGCCAGGCCGGATATTATTTTATCCCATGACAACTCCTCCTCTATTTACAGTACATTTAAAAAAATGGGTGGGGAAAAGCCTGCCAATCCTGATACGTTGCTGATCACCCTTGATCATAATGCCCCTCCTACCAATGCCAAGCTGGCTAATGATTATCAGGTGATCAGGAATCTGGTTGAACAGTTCGGGATTAAAAAATTTCACGATGTCGGAGATGGCATCTGCCACCAGATCATGTCGAACTATGCCAGGCCCGGAATGATCATTGTGGGCAGCGACAGCCATACCAGCACAGCAGGAGCATTCAATGCACTGGCAGCAGGGATTGACCGTACCGAGACTGCAGGTTTGTGGAAACAGGGAGAGACCTGGTTCAGGGTGCCTGAAACGATGAGGATCACGCTGAACGGAAAACTGCAGCAGAATGTCTTTGCAAAGACTTGCCCTATGGATCATAGGGATGATCGGCAGCAGCGGAGCCGATTATATGTCGGTGGAATATCCATGGCGAAGGGGTAAAGACCTTGTCCATTGCCGACCGCATGGTGCTCTGCAACCTGGCATCGGAGATGGGCGCCAAGAATGCCGTGTTCCCTGCCGATGAAGTGCTGGAAGCATGGCTCGGAGAAGAAGACAGAAGGCTTCTGGGCAGATGAAGGTGCATCTATATCTGAAAGATATTGTGATCAACCTCGAGTGAAATATTTCCTGTAGTAGCCGCGCCACATCATGTGGACAATGTCAAAGCAGTTTCCGAAGTCGAGGGAACAAAGATCCAGCAGGCACTGATCGGCACCTGCACCAACGGACGCCTCGACGACCTGAGGGAGGCCGCAGCAGTGCTGAAAGGAAAAAAACTGCCGAAATACATGCAGATGCAGATCATTCCGGCATCCAAAGAAATTTATATGCAGGCCATGAAGGAAGGGCTGATCGGGATTTTCATCGAAGCCGGAGCCAATGTGCTTTCTTCCTCCTGCGGGCCCTGCCTGGGCACCGGACAGGGCATTCCGGCCGACGGCATCAATGTCATTTCCACGGCCAACCGTAATTTCAAGGGAAGAATGGGAAATAACCTGGCCAGCATATATCTTGCCTCTCCTGCCACCGTTGCCTGGTCGGCATTGAAAGGTGAGATCACCGACCCGCGGGGAAGCTGTCACAATGATAAATTTCCCTTATCATGCTCCCCAAAGCAGCACTGTGGATATCAAAGAAGGTGAAGACCGTTATCATGACAGTGTATGGAATTATGCCGATGTGGACAACCTCAATACCGACCAGATGTTTGCCGGCAACCTCACATACAACGTCCAGAGCTCCGATCCCGAAAAGATCATGCCCTACCTCTTCAAGGGATTCGACAACAGCTTTGCCGAGAGGGTGAAGGCCGGCGATATCATCATGGCCGGGGCAAACTTCGGCTGCGGAAGCTCGCGTGAACATCCTTCTGTAGGACTTTCCTGTGCAGGGATAAAAGCCGTTATCTGTAAATCGGTCAACCGGATCTTCTACCGGTCGTCGGTAAACCAGGGGTTGCCCATCATCATTGTCCCGGAAGCAGTGGATGCCTATAAACCGGGGGACAAAGTCACCATCGATTTTGAAAAAGGAATTATCTTTATCGAAGAAACAGAATATTCATTCTCACCATTACCCGCAAAACTCATGGAGATATTCAATGCAAAAGGATTGGTGAATTATGTCAAAAACAAATGAAAAAATTCCTGCTGACTTCATTGGTCGTCGTGGTAACTGCATGCATTTTTGTGGCATTGGGCATCACTTTTCCTGATCTATACCAACATGCTACCGTTGTTGTTCATCTTGTTTTTGATCGACGGTTACCTTTGGATTTCAATCCGGCGAACGATCTCTTGACTTAAAACCCTATGGAATATTCGGTAGTGATCATTTACTGGCTGCCGCTTATCCTGCTTATATGCTGTATCATTGCCGGAGCCTCTTCTTCCTTTCGCTGAATGGAACATCCCTTTACGCACCCTGGTACCCGGTCTTATCTTTATCCTCTATGCTTTAAGATCATTCCATTTATCTTCCAGCTGATCCGCGGATATTTTCGATTATTCCTATTCGGTTTGCAATCTTTTATCCATGGTGGGATCAAGATTCAGAGAAGTGGCAAGGATGCGAATGGCTTCAGCTGACAGGCTGGATAGCCGGAACCTGTTTCCTCATCATGATGATCCTCGGGATGGTATGGTGGAATTATGACTACAGGGTAAGGCAGCAGGTGATCATCCTTCCCGAATTACCGGCAATCATTTGATGGATTCAGGATTGTTCAGATCTCCGATATCCATACTGGGAAGCTGGCTTGTAAACAGGAACTAGGAGAGCAATCGACACTTGTCAATGCCCAGCATCCGGATGTCATTTTTTTTACCGGCGACATGGTCAATTATACCACCCTCGATGTACTTCCCATTTGAAGAGATCCTCAAACACATGAAAGCGCCTTATGGGATTTTGGCAATCCTTGGCAATCATGATTATGGCGCTTATGTAAAATGGCCATCCGATGAGGCAAAAGAAAAGGATAAAAGAGATCTCTATGCATTCTACAACCGCCTGGGTTGGAAACTTCTTTTAAATCAACACACTGTTCTGAGGAAGGGAAATGATTCCATTGCCGTTCTGGGTGTTCACAACTGGGGGAAAGGTTACCGGTTTCAGAAGCTTGGCGATATACCAACGGCTCAGAAAGGAGTGGAAAATATGCAGGTTCAGCTATTATTGTCGCATGATCCGAGTTTTTGGCATAGCATCATTTGTCGTAAATACCGGAACATCGATGTCACTTTCTCTGGTCATACTCATGGTTTCCAGTTCGGAATAGACTGTTTCGGTATTCACTGGAGCCCGGCAAAATATCTTTACAAGGAATGGGGAGGCTGGTATGAAAATCAGGTTCCCGGGTCACACCCTCAATATATTTATGTGAACGTCGGAATAGGTTCAATCGCCTATCCCGGAAGAATCGGGATATTACCGGAGATAACGGTATTTACGTTGAAAAAAGGGAATTGATATTTAAAATTTCGCTATTTAATACCTCGTCGGCTATATTTTAAACTCACAAGGCCGTAATTCACAATCAACCATATCGCAACAGGTATCGCAAACTCTTTTGTAAACTTTGTAACTGATGAGTTTGATATGCTTGGATTCGTAATCGTCGCGGGTCGGTTCATCGCGCATTAAATCTGTGCTGAGATATTTCTTGTTACAATCTGAAAAGACCGTGGCAACTGCTGCATTATCGCCCATTTCGTTCTGGATTTTAAGGGCGCCGAGGAAATTGGCTCCGGAAGAAATCCCGACAGCCAGACCTAATTGTTTGGCGAGTTTTTGGGCCATGATTATAGAATCGCCATCAGGAACCGATACAACATGATCGAGTTCATCCAGCTTAATAATTGCAGGAATAAATTCATCGGAGATTCCCTGGATCCGGTGATTGCCGATTTTGTATCCGGTCGACAGCGTCGGTGATTCCTCCGGTTCAAGAGGATGGATCCTGATTTTCGGATCCCGGCTCCGGAAGAATTGTCCAACTCCCATAACGGTTCCACCTGTTCCCACACCGGCAACAAAAGCATCAGGTTTCACTCCATGGTACTGCATTTGGTACCATATCTCAGGCCCTGTTGTACGTGCATGGGCTTCAGCATTAGCGCTATTTGAAAACTGTTGCGGGAGAAATATATCCGGTTCGCTTGCAGCGATCTTTTCCGAGAGGCGTATACTTCCCAGAAAGCCGCCCTGTTCTTTGGATATCGGGATAATCTTTGCTCCGAGGCTGCGAATGATATCCACGCGCTCACGACTCATCCAGTCCGGCATAATGATCCTGACAGGATGCCCCAGAGCCCGGCCGATGGCAGCAAAAGAAATACCGGTATTTCCGCTAGTGGCCTCAACAATGGTATCGCCTTTCTTTATTCTTCCTTCAGCATAAGCTTTCTCAAGAATGTATAATGCCATCCTGTCTTTAATGCTCCCAGTAATGTTATAATGTTCTGCTTTGGCATAAAGAACACGTGTTTTACCTTTATACAGGAATTGGATGACGAGTAAGGGTGAATTACCGATCAGTTGCCAGATGTGCTTGAACTGAAGTCTGAAAACGCTGTCGGCGGTGATAGCAAAATTGAACATAGGAATATATTTGGATTATCTCAGGATTAAAATTCAATTGCAAATTTAAGAATTGTTATTGACCTGCCCTTGAAATCTGGATAAAAGTAACTTCCACATCGCCACCCTGAGGATAAAGACTGATCCAGTTATTATCATTCCGATACCAGGGATCCTGCTCACGAACACTGATCAACCGCTCATTGACTTTTCCATCACCTGTAATATTTTTTATCACGGCGCCGCCGTTGATCTGTTTATCCTTTCCGTATCTGAGCATCACGCTGAACGGATGATCTGTAAGATTTCGTATCTTGATAAACAGGTAATTATTTTTCCTCGAAATAATGTTTACCGGAGTGAAATCAAATTGTTTTACTGATCCATTAGTGACTTTCTCGGCCGAATTCAAAACATCGACGATGGCATTTTCGGCGATCGTCTTTTTGATCTGGTTGATCCTGTCCTTCGGATATTGTTCTGTGGGAAGGTAAGAAATTGCCTCCTGATAAGAATCTATGGCTTTATCGTAGATCATCGCATTAAAATTCTTATCGCCTTCGGCAATGGCATTATCATAAAACACTTTGTTAGCCCGGAATATACTATCGATAACTGCATTGATGCGTATCAGCCGCTCTTTTGGGTAGGATTCTTCAGGAAAAATGGAGAGCGCCTGCTGAAAATTATCTTTTGCCTTGTAGAAGTCCTTGATCATCAGCAGATCATTCCCTTTTGAAACCAGATCATCATAAGTCTGCCTCTTCCCCTTCAATTCCATCAGAATTTTGTTGATCTCTTCTATCTTATCTTTCGGATATCGTTCATTGGGCTTGATCTCGCCGGCATTCTGGTACTCTGTCCGTGCCTCATCATAAGATTTCTGGGTCATCAGTTGGTTGCCTTTGGCAATTGAAGCTTTATATGCATCATCCTTTGCCTTAAGATCGGCCACAATTCCATCGATTTCTGCCATCTTATCCTTTGGATATTGTTCATCAGGCTTTATTGTCGAAGCATTGTCGTACTCAGTCTTAGCCAGGACATACGATTTGTCGGCTAAAAGCTTATCCGCCTTGGTAATGGCGCCGTTGTACTGATCGTCGATCACTTTCCGTTTTGCGAGATCAACCAGTAGCTTTTCGATCTCTGCAATCTTGTCCTTCGGATATTTCTCTGCCGGTTTCATTTGAAGAGCTCCCTGGTAGGCAGCCTTTGCCTGTGCATAGGATTTATTGGCAAATGCTGAATCACCATTGGCAACGGCGTTGTTGTATTTATCTTCAAAAGCTTTAATATCTGCAAGGATCTTGTCAATTTCAGCAATTTTGATCTTCGGATACCCTTCTTCCGGTTTCAGGGAATTTGCATGCTGATACTCTGTTTTTGCCGGCTCATATGATTTGGAAGCAAGTAACTCGTCAGCCTTTGTTATAGAGGTTTTGAATGCAGCTTCTATCTCTTTCTGATGAGCAATATCAGCTATGATCTTGTCTATCTGGGCTATTTTATCTTTTGGATATTGTTCTGAGGGTTTTAATCCGGCAGCTTCTGCGTATGCCGATCTTGCAGGTTCATAAGTTTTGTCATCCAGCAGCTTGTCTGCATTGGCGATGATCCCGGCATACTGATCATCGATAGCCTTCTGTTTTGCAAGATCAGCCACGATTTTGTCAATCTCAACGATCTTGTCCTTTGGATATGTCTCATTGGGCTTTAGTGCAGATGCGGCGGAATAATCTATTTTTGCCTGATCCCAGGTTTTTGAAGCAAACGATTTATCGGCTTTGGTAATAGCAACATTATATTGGTCATCCAAGGCCTTCTGCTTTGCCAGGTCTGCCAGTGCCATGTCAATCTCTGCAATCCGGTCTTTCGGATATTTCTCTTCCGGTTTCAATTGCAGGGCTTTCTGAAAATCTGCCCTGGCAGGTTCATACGATTTAGTTGCAAGCAGCTTGTCTGCGTCTGCAACCGCAGATGTGTACTGATCGTCGAGGGCTTTCTTCTTTGCAATCTCAGCCAGTACTTTGTTGATCTCCTCTATTTTCCCTTTTGGATAAACTTCAGATGGTTTAAGAGATTCTGCATTTTGATATTCGGTCCTGGCTTGTTCATATGATTTTTCAGCTAAAAGTGTATCGGCTTTATCAATCAGTCCCTTATATTGTTCGTCTTTCGTTTTCTGTGCCTCGATATCGGCAAGGATCTTGTCAATTTCAGCAATCTTTGTTTTTGGATAAGCTTCCGCTGGTTTCAGGTCGCCGGCTTTTCCATATTCTGTCCTGGCATTTGAATAAGTTTTCTCAGAAAACAGTTTATCTGCAATGGTAATGATCCCGGCATACTGGTCATCAATCTCCTTCTGTTTTGCAAGATCAGCCACGATTTTGTCAATCTCAGCGATCTTGTCCTTCGGATAAGTCTCATTGGGTTTAAGTGCTGATGCAGCGGAATAATCTGTTTTTGCCTGATCCCAGGTTTTTGAGGCGAATGATTTGTCTGCCTTAGTAATAGCAGAATTATACTGGTCATCAAGGGCCTTCTGCTTTGCCAGGTCTGCCAGTGCCAGGTCGATTTCAGCGATACGGTCCTGAGGATATTTCTCTTCGGGCTTTAATTTCAATGCGGACTGGTACTGGACTTTTGCCGGCTGGTACGACTTATCTGTAAGCAGTTTGTCGGCAGCAGCGATAATATCAAGGTACTGTTTATCCTGCTCTTTCTGCTTTACAAGTGCGGTAAATATAAGATCGATCTCCTTGATTCTGTCCTTTGGATATTGCTCGTCCGGCTTTATCCCCAGGGCAATCTGGTAACCGGATTTTGCTTTATCATATTCCTTTCCTGCATAGAATTTATCGGCATCCGCAAGTGCTGTCTGGTAGGACTCCTCCAGGGCCTTTGAATTGGCTTCCTGTCCTGAGATCAGGTTATCCGCCTTGGCTATCATCTCTTTCGGGTACGGTTCATTGGGTTTGACCTTTAAGGCCTCCTGGTAGCTGGCTTTGGCATTCAGATATTTTTTCCCGATATATAAGCTGTCACCATAGTTTACAAGCCTTTCATACCTTTCTTTTACATTTTTTATTCTGGCCAGAATCGTATCAATTTCTTTGATCCGGTTTATGGGATAAATTTCTTCAGGCTTTATTTTTGAAGCATTTTGATATTCCGCTTTTGATGGTTCATAGGATGTGTTGTCAAAAAGCTTGTCGGCAGTGGTGATGGACGTTTTATATTCCTCATCCCTGGCTTTCATCGCAGCAAGAATCTCAGTAAGTTCTTTGATCCGGTCCCTGGGATATTGTTCATCCGGTTTATAAGAAGCAGCATGCCGGTATTCCAGCAATGCATTCTGGTATCCTTTTGAATTGTAAAGTTTATCGGCGGATGCAATGGAACGGTTGTACATTTCATCATTTGTCTGCTTATCCACCATGATCTTTATGATCTGGTTGATGCGGTCTTTAGGATATTTTTCATTCGGAAGTATCTTACCTGCGTTTTCAAATTCAGACATCGCCTTTTCATATTCTTTTTCCTGGAAAAGTTTCTCGGCATTTGCAATTGCAACATCATAAAGTATGTTACTGGCTTTCATCGACCTTAATAATTCCATTGTTTCCTTCAGCTTCCCCTTGGCATACGTATCATCCGGTTTGGCATCGATCGCAAGTTGGTAAGATCCTTTGGCATTGAGATAATCTTTGGCATTAAAATAGCTATCGCCGGAAGCTATATATTTTGCGTAATCCAATTCTTCTTTGTCTTTGGCTTCTTTCTGTGCTTTTGCCTTTCCCAGACGTTCTGTCGCGTAAACGTCTTTTGGCTTGACTTTAAGTCCATTCTCATATTCCGTAATGGCTTTTTCATATTCTTGTTCTGTAAAGAAATTATCCCCGTGCCGCATGAAAAGCTTTATAGAGTGAGTCTTTTAAAGCATTTTTCTTTAACTGAAGTGTATCGGGGTTGACCCTAGGTATTGGTTTATAATGCTGGTAAAGAGAAGCAGCGAATATTCCGCTTCCCGTGAAAAGAAAAATGAGGATAACAAATATCTGGAAGGTATTATATCTAAAAGATGATTTTACAGTGCACAACTTCATGCCGAACATCAGAATTATTCAATAAATATAACGTAAATAACAGGATTTAATTTTATAGAGCTGTTTTTTCAATCACGCCATCCCGTATGGTCAGCTTCCGGTCGGCCATATTTGCAAGATCGGAATTGTGCGTTACGATAATATAAGTCTGGTTGAAGGAATCCCGTAAGGTAAAAAACAGCTTATGGAGTTCAAATGCCGATGCAGAATCAAGATTTCCTGAAGGCTCATCGGCAAGGATCACATCCGGGTCGTTGATCAATGCGCGTGCAACTGCCACCCGTTGTTGTTCACCACCCGATAATTCATTGGGTTTGTGATGCGAACGGTCCTTCAGTCCCATGAAATTCAAAAGTTCTGAAGCCTTTCGTTCAACTTCACGTTTGTTCCTTTTCCCAAGAAATCCAGGTATACATATGTTTTCCAGTGCAGTGAATTCGGGTAAAAGATGATGAAACTGAAAAACGAATCCAATATGTTTGTTCCGGAATGACGCCAGTTTTTTATCTGATAGTTTTCTGACATTCACTCCATTCATTTCAATAGTACCTGAATCCGGCCGGTCGAGGGTTCCGATGATATGCAGCAGGGTTGATTTCCCTGCCCCTGACGCCCCGACTATTGAAATGATCTCTCCTTTCTCCACTTCCAGACTGATCCCTTTCAGAACTTCGAGGGATCCATAAGATTTATGTATATCGCTGACAATGATCATCCTTCTAATTTTGTGCCCCAAAGGTAATAAAAGAAATCGTGACGCGTGACGCAGAGATTGTGAATGGTGAGTAGTGAATGGTGAGTGGTGAGTGGTGAGTCACATTGAAAATCGTTTTCATTGTGTAATTTTGGAGTTTTAAAACTTACTTTATGGACTTACATGAATTCCAGGGGAAATCGATTCTTAAAAAATACGGAGTCTCTGTTCCTGAAGGAATACTCGCTCATACGGCCGGAGAAGCCGTCAAAGCAGCCGAGATCATTCAGAACATTACTGGTAGCGATAAATGGGTGATAAAGGCCCAGGTACATGCAGGAGGTCGTGGGAAGGGCGGTGGTGTCAAAGTAGCAAAGACCCTTGAGGAAGTAAGAACGGTTGCCAGCCAAATCATCGGTATGCAGCTTGTTACTCCACAAACCGGTGCAAAGGGAAAGAAAGTCAGGAAAGTGTTGGTGGAACAGAACATTTATTATCCCGGGGTAAGTGGACCTGCCGAGTTTTATCTCAGCGTGTTGCTTAACCGCCAGAAAGGCCATACAATCCTGATGTATTCACCCCGGGGAGGAATGGAGATTGAAAAGGTAGCCGAAGAAACCCCCGAGCAGATCTTTACTGAAGAGATCGATCCAAAAGTAGGCATACAGCCATTCCAGACCCGTAAAATAGCCTTTAACCTGGGATTGAGCGGTGAGGCCTTCAAAAACATGATCAAGTTTGTGAATGCCATCTATGAGGCCTACGATAAAAGCGATGCCTCTTTGATCGAGATCAACCCTGTATTCAAGACGTCGGATAATAAGATCCTTGCGGCGGATGCAAAAGTCGTGATAGATAATAACGCCTTGTTCCGCCACCCTGATATTGCTGCGATGCGCGACTTCGATGAAGAAGATCCTGTCGAAGTGGAAGCAACACAAAATGACCTGAATTACGTGAAACTTAAGGGGAATGTGGGGTGCATGGTTAATGGCGCCGGACTTGCCATGGCTACCATGGATATAATCAAACTGTCGGGGGGCGACCCGGCCAATTTCCTGGATGTAGGAGGCTCTGCCAATAGCAAACGTGTTGAAGAAGGGTTCCGCTTAATCCTGAAAGACACTAATGTCAAAGCCATTCTTCTCAATATATTCGGAGGGATAGTTCGTTGCGACCGTGTGGCACAGGGAGTGGTGGATGCCTATAAGAATATTGGCGAGATAAATATTCCCATCATCGTCAGATTACAGGGGACCAATGCCATTGAAGGTAAAAAAATCATCGATGATTCGGGACTGCGCGTTCACTCTGCCATTACTCTGCAGGAAGCGGCTGACCTGGTAACGAAGGTACTGAAGTAGATTGGTATTCTTCTTCCTTTTTCACGAGAAATCTTCGCAGAAGATCCAGTCCGGAAACCGGCAATCCGGTAAATGAAAATTTTGCAGCATCCGGAATGACTTTCTTGTAATCATCCGGATAGAACTTTGATAGAAACTCTGATAGATTTTTCTCATCGCTTTGCGTATCATTGTTTTGACGGTTTTTCAGGTATTGAAGTATTCGTAAGCCATCAAATTTCTCATGGCAGGCTCTGACAAATGTTGCCGGATCTTTGAAATTTTCCCTCAGTAGTCCGAAAGGATCTTCCTCATTCAATATTTCCCTGAGAAATTCAACAACGGCTGTATCTTTCGTTTCTGAAAAAAAATCCCTGAAAAGATCAGTTGTCATCCTGATCTCATTAAAATAATGATACGAATAGATTGGATAACTTGTCCAGTCACCCTGTCTGCCTTTAATCATGGCAGGACCTGTTCCGAAATAAACCCGGTCAGAAAACCGGGCACCGGGATAGACTTTTTCGGCATTATAAAAAAGCATTTTCCCATACTTTCTGAGTTTCTGAAGAAAATAAAAATCCTCCCCGCTCATTTTCGGCGTCATCCCTCCGACAGCTCGGTAAGACCTGACCGGGAAAGCCATCGCCGAGCCCAATGCAGTAAATGAATAAGGACTGCCAATCCTCCATAAGTTCAGAGAATAATACCGCATATAGATCTCATAACGCAGAATCGCCCTGTTCGCGGCTTCATCCTCAACAAGTTTATGAAAATAAGGAACAGCTATGGCTACAGCATCCGGATGAACAGAAAAATTATCGACAAGAGAGGAAAAATAATGTTCCCGGAATGTGGTGTCAGCATCCATACTGACAATGATATCCTTTGCTTCAGCTACTTTGTTGATGGCTTCCATTACTGTTTTCCTGGCCCATCCGACACCGTGATTCTTTCCATTCCATCCTTTTCCCGGGGTGCACCGGTCAATCACAGTAAGATCAAGGCCGGTATATTGTTCCAGGAAACGAAGGGTCTCCACATTTGCTTTACAGATATGTATCTTCCCGGGCATGGCCCACCATTCATCCGGCTGATTGACACAAATAAATACCCGGAAATCAAAATAATCCTGACTTGAAATACATCTGAGGATCTCCGGAAGGAAATCCATTTCGTTGATGACGGGAAGAGCAATGTAAAGCGTGGGAGCAGAAAAGTTATTCAATGCCCGAATAGTATTTAAGAAATTGAACCCGTTCAAAGTCTAGCGGGTTATCGACCTGGTGAATACTCATCTTTCCGATAATCTCAGAAACCGACGAATAATTATGCAGCTGGAGATATTCTTCCAAAAATTTCAGCATATTACCGATTTCCCCCTGCCCTTTTGTATAAAATACCGAAGCAATTTCCGCTGCTTTTGCCCCGGCCAGCAACACCTTTACCAGGCCTTTTCCATCATGGATCCCTGATGAAGCTGCAAGATCGCAATAGATGCGGTCAGAAAGTATTGCAATCCATCTCAAGGGAAGATAAATTTCATCTGGGCTGCTATAGATAGGTCCACTAATGACTTTCAACCCTTCGATATCTATATCTGGAGAAAAAAACCTATTGAACAGCACCATCCCTTTAATTCCAGTAAAAGAAAAACGAAGCAGGAAATTCGAGAGCCCCGAAAAATAAGGACTGACCTTAACACAAACCGGGATTGAGACCTTTTTCATGACCTCGCGCAGGACCTCAATGTAGGTTTCCTCAATCGAAGCGCTCATCCTTTGCGGATCAGCCGGAATGAAGAACATATTCAGTTCAAGAGCATCGGCACCTGCCAGCTCAATTTCTTTGGCAAAGTTAGTCCATCCATAAGGTGTCACACAATTAATGCTGGCAATCACCGGGATTGACAGTATTTTCTTGCAATTGGTGATAAGATCCAGGTAATCTTCAACTGCCTTTTGCTTAGTGTGATGTTTGATGTAATCATGGGCTTCAGGATAATTCACATCAAGGTTGACATCGTTGAGCTTGGCTGTATAATTGAAGATAATCTGTTCTTCAAACAGGGATTTCAATACAACTGCAGCAACGCCATTGTGTTCAAGTTCAAGAATACCAGATATGTTTGCCGTGAGTCCGGAACTTCCGGCAATAATGGGGTTTTTTAAATTCAGCCCCATGAATTTTGTGGTCAGGTCCATAGAAAAAACGTCTTATCGTTGGATTCCAAGTTTATCAAACAGAGCATTGTCTTTAATAACATCAATTGCTTTCTGCACCTCATTATCTTCCTTGTTAATGACTTGAAAATAGTCATTGACATCCCAGAGCTTTTCTGCAATAGCGGCCTTTATCTGTGCTTTGATCAGGGATTCAGAAAGTCCATATTGTTTTTCATTCATCTTCACACCCTGCTTCTCTGCCAATGATATAAAATCTTTCATAAATGCATCATCGATAGTGAACTTTTTCTCGAACAGGTCAAAATCCGGGTAGTCTTTCTGAAGATCTTTTCTGTTTTTATCAACATAATCCCCTACAAACAGGTTGAGTACATTCTTTCTCCGTATGTCAAGATAATAGTCGGTAACCGCCGTAGTGTCAAGCGGGATAAAGACATCCGGCATAATTCCACCACCACCATACACCGTGCGTCCTTTGGAAGTATGAAACTTTAATGAATCGGGAAATTTTATACTGTCCGAATTTTCCATCTCTCCATGTTTGTAACGGGTCGCAAAATCCTGGTAATATTTATCCACGCCTTCCGAATAGGATTTTTGGATGCAACGGCCTGATGGAGTATAATACCGGGCAGTAGTCAATCTCACTTCCGAACTGTCGGGTAACTGGAAAGGCCTTTGAACAAGCCCTTTTCCGAAGGACCTGCGGCCAATGATTATTCCACGGTCCAGATCCTGAACGGCGCCTGAAACAATTTCGCTTGCAGATGCTGAATTCTCATTGATCATGATCACAAGTTTCCCTTTTTCTAACATTCCATTCCCCGAAGAATAATAATCTTCCCTTGGACTCATTCGTCCCTGTGTATAAACAATAAGCTTCCTGGCCTCCAGGAATTCATCTGCCAGATCGATTGCAGTATTCATCAAACCTCCTCCATTATTACGCAGGTCGAGGATCAGGCTCTTCATCCCCTGCCTATTCAACTTCAACATAGCATCTGTGAGTTCTTTCATGGATGTAGAAGAAAATCTTGTCAGGTTGATATACCCGATTCCAGGCTCAATGAGGTATGACGCATCAATGCTGTTTATTGGGATCTTGTCGCGGACAATGGTAAAATCCAAGAGATCTTTTCTACCAGTCCTGTAAATGGAGATATTGACTTTTGTGCCTTTTTTGCCACGTAACCTGTCAAATACAAACTGGTTAGTGATCTTCTTGCCAGTGACATTCTCTGACTCGATCTTTATAATTTTATCACCTGACATGATCCCCAGTCGTGCTGAGGGACCTCCGGGAATGGGATGCACGACATTGATAGTATCCCTGAAAATCTCAAACTGAACCCCGATCCCTTCAAAATTGCCAACCAGATCCTCGTTTGCCCTTTGAAGATCTTTCTTGGAAATATACATAGAATGTGGATCAAGTTCTTTCAGGGTCTCCACAATTGCCTTCTCCACCAACTTTGATTCACTCACCGTATCTACGTATGCAAATTTTATCATCTGCATCAGGGCAATGTACTTTTTTAAGCCGCTCTGATCCTGTTTAATATTGTTCTGCCCTGAACCGGTAAACGATAAAAGGATAAAAATTACAAATGGAAGGGCATACCGCCCAGTACTGATAAACATTTTTTTCTGCATCATCAAAGACTTAAATAAGTTATTGTTTTAGAGAGTCAAAAGTAAGAGAATTTTCCGACTGTGTTATCATGAATCCTTTTTAACTAATTTTAGCTTACTTTTATACCGGATTGAAACAGGCACGCAAAGGCCATCGACTTGTTTCTCCCGGTATTACAGCAACATAAAGATTAATACTTTGCATTCTTCTTGATCACAGAATAGAAACGAAGATCCGGTTAATTAATTATATCGACTATGCAGGATGAACAAAAGAGAATGATTCGCAGTCTCGTCGTTCCCGGGATCTTTGTTCTGTTTATGTGGCTGATCAAGATCTTCGAAGAACTTATGAGCATTGATCTTGAAGAATTTGGCATTGCGCCTCTGACTTGGAGGGGTTTGTCCGGTATCCTTTTTGCTCCATTGCTTCATGAAAATTTTTCACACCTTTCCGCCAATACCCTTCCCTTCTTTTTTCTTGGTGGATTGTTGTTCTATTTTTACCGTCCCATTGCGTGGAAGATCTTCTGGCTGATCTGGTTGGTCACAGGGTTATGGGTGTGGGTATTTGCCCGTGGGGACTCGGTACATATCGGTGCCAGCGGAGTTGTATACGGACTGGTATCTTTTCTTTTTTTAAGCGGAATTTTGCGGAGAGATAACCGTTTGATGGCAATCACACTTTTGATAGCTTTTCTATACGGTGGGTTGGTATGGGGTATTTTCCCCCAATTATTTCCTCATCAACCGATCTCCTGGGAATCGCATCTTATGGGACTGCTGGCAGGGGCCGTGCTTGCAATCTATTACCGTAATTCAGAACCGCGCAGGAAAGTCTACGATTGGGAAGATGATGAGGAAGAAGATGAAAATGAAGATGATGATGATGAAAACCAGGAAGGAAATAACGATCCGGATAACACAGGTCAACCAGGGGGATCAACTTATAATTATGAGTATAAAGAAAAGGACTCACAGAGTAAAAGAGTAACAGAGTAACAGAAGAAATATTCTCATTATGAACATTACATCTTCTATAAGAAAGTACATCCTATTTTTATCTCTCTTTTCATTCTCCATGATTGCGAACGGGCAGTTTCAGTTAGGGGTGAAAGGAGGATATTTTTTTAATAACGTTGCAGGTTCCGGCCAAGATAGTCCTCAATCAGCGAGTTATAATTTTTCCCGCGATTCATACCTGGTTTCAGTAATAGCAAACCAGCGCTCTCAAAAAGTATTCAATGTGGGACTCGAACTTGAATACATGACCCGATCATATAACGTCAATTCTATAAATGCATCGCCTGGCAGTTTAGTCAACGGTTACTTTCATGTCAAATTTGATCAATTCAACTTGTTGTTCAAGCCTCAGTTTGTATTTGGCAATACAGTCAAATTCTTTATCTATCCAGGATTGTTTGTAAATTTCTTTGCGATAGTTAAAGACCATGGAATCAATTATACGTGGTCCATACAGGGGA
Organism: uncultured Bacteroidales bacterium; assembly: GCA_963785325.1. Taxonomy (GTDB): domain Bacteria; phylum Bacteroidota; class Bacteroidia; order Bacteroidales; family FEN-979; genus FEN-979. The sequence goes on from CAWAVC010000008.1 coordinate 18,414, forward strand.
AACAAGACTCAACAATTTCAAAGCCGACATTATCAGCTTCCCTTGCATTTGCTTTCGGTTTGATGGCAGGTTTTGGATTCGAAATCCCTCTTCCTAAAGGGTTTAGTGTTATCTGTGAAAATAA
>CAWAVC010000009.1:0-27782 GCA_963785325.1 uncultured Bacteroidales bacterium
CTGCAGAAATATTCCGTGAAGCTATAATCAAAGCTGTCAAATTGAATATTAAGTATGTTCCGCCTTACGGTGAGGGAGCTTCTTTATATATTCGTCCGTTACTTATCGGTACCGGCGCAGAGGTTGGCGTAAAACCGACAAAAGAATTCCTGTTTTTAGTCTTCGTTGGCCCGGTTGGTCCTTATTTTAAGGAAGGATTCAATCCTGTGAAAATGCAGATCGTTAGGGATTACGATCGTGCCGCGCCTTTGGGAACCGGAACTATCAAGGTCGGCGGGAATTATGCTGCCAGCCTCATTGCCAGCGAACGTGCCCATAAAGAGGGTTATGCTGCCGCTCTTTTTCTGGATGCCAAAGAAAAAAAATATGTTGATGAAGCAGGTCCTGCAAATTTCTTTGGGATAAAAAACAATACTTATGTCACACCCGATTCTACATCGATCCTACCGTCTATTACCAATATGTCATTAAGAACAATCGCTAAAGAGAACGGGATGAAAGTTGAACAACGGCATGTTCCTGTTGAAGAACTGGCCGAATTTGAAGAAGTTGGCGCCTGCGGAACAGCAGCAGTGATCTCTCCGATATGCAAGATTGTTGACAGGGATACACGGAAAGAGTACATCTACTGCAAGGATGGCAAAGCCGGCCCTGTTTCCGAAAAGCTATACAATAAACTCAGAGGAATACAAGAAGGGACAGTACCCGATAAATTTGGATGGATTACGGTGATAGAATAAAAACTAGCTGAGGAAACTAAGCAACTCTTTCATCTCTCTTTGAATCTTCAATGCTTCTTCTCTTGCTTTTTCTGCAAAGTCAATTCCTTTCGAAGCATAGATGATATTCCTGGATGAATTAACCAGCAGGCCACAATCTTTCGTTAATCCGTATTTAGCTACTTCCTGCAGACTCCCACCCTGTGCGCCAACTCCGGGTACAAGAAGAAAATGATCAGGAATAATTTTCCGGATTGTAGTTAGCATCTCTGCCTTGGTGGCGCCAACCACAAACATCATGTTTTCGTTACTTCCCCAGTTTTTAGATTGTGAAAGTACCTGCTCAAATAATTTCGTCCCCTCGGATGAAAAGAATTGGAAATCCTCTGCTCCTTTATTGGATGTAAGGGCAAGCAAGATCACCCATTTACCAGTGAACTCCAGGAAAGGTTTTACCGAATCTTCGCCCATGTATGGTGCTACGGTCACTGCATCAAAATCAAGTCCTGATTGTTCTGGGTTGAAAAATGCCCTGGCATATTGTGTGGATGTGTTCCCGATATCTCCCCGCTTTGCATCTGCTATGGTAAATACATCGAGTCTTTTCAGGTACTGGATTGTCTTTGCCAGGCTCTGCCATCCTTTCACACCATTGCATTCATAAAAAGCAAGATTGGGTTTAAAGGCAACGGCAATGTCGTGCGTGGTATCGATGATCTCTTTGTTGAATTCAAATACCGGATTTCGGCTGTGAGAAGGTGAGATGGAATTTTAGTAAGGTCAGTATCAAGGCCGATACAGAGAAATGATCTCTTTTTTCGGATGAGGGAAATAAGTTCTGATCTAAGCATTGTCAATTATCAATGTTCATTTAACTAACTGCTTCTTTTAATCGTTCAGCATTCTCTGCAAGTTGTAGTGCGTCTATCAGGGGTTGCACATCGCCATCCATGATTACCGGAAGATTGTAAAGAGTGAGGTTAATGCGGTGATCGGTTACACGGCTTTGGGGATAATTGTATGTCCTGATTTTAGCAGAACGGTCACCCGTGGAAACCATGGTTTTCCTTTTTTTAGAAATCTCATCGAGGTATTTCTGATGCTCCGACTCATAGAGACGGGTGCGAAGCACTTTCATCGCTTTTTCAAAATTCTTGATCTGTGATTTTTCATCCTGGCATGTCACCACAATACCTGATGGTATGTGAGTAAGTCGGATAGCAGAATAGGTTGTATTCACTGATTGTCCACCGGGGCCTGAAGAACAGTACGTGTCTTTCCTGACATCTGAGGGTTTTATTTCAACGTCAAATTCATCTGCTTCCGGCAGCACTGCCACAGTGGCTGCAGATGTATGGACACGCCCCTGAGTTTCTGTTTGAGGCACCCGTTGCACGCGGTGCACTCCCGATTCATATTTCAACTGCCCGTAAACGCTTTCACCGATGACATTAAAAATGATTTCCTTGAATCCCCCTGCTGTGCCTTCTGCAAAATCTACCAATTCTACTTTCCATCCACGGTTCTCACAATATTTATTATACATGCGAAAAAGGTCACCGGCAAAGATACTGGCTTCATCTCCGCCAGTGCCTGCCCTTATCTCTACTACGGCATTCTTCTCATCTTCAGGATCGGCTGGGACCAGCATCAGCCGGATATCTTCTTCCAATTGATTCCTTTCCTTAGTGATGGTTTCGAGTTCCTCTTTTGCCAGACTCCTGAATTCTTCATCTTTTTCATTATGAATGATATCTTTTGCCTGATCAATGTTGGCTAATATATTTTTGTACTTCTCATATGCCTCCATGATAGGCTGTAATGATTTATAATCTTTACTCAGCTTGATGTAACCTTTCATATCGCTCATTACATCAGGATCCGACATCTGACGTTCAATCTCATCATACCTGAGTTTTATGGCTTCTAATTTTTCTAACATTATGTCTCCTGAATTGGTGGCAAAGGTAAGAATAATTCTGATGCTTAATGCTGGTAGCTTGGTATCGGATAATGGTTGGTGGGAAATATTATTCGTATGAGTAAGCGCCTATGTCCGAATGAATAGTAAGGATTTTTTCTGCTGAGGTTTCACAATGTCCTATAATCTTTGCATCCACATTGAATTGTTTCGAGATCGTAATAATGCTTTCAGCAAATTCTTCAGGGAGGTAAATCTCAAGCCGATGTCCCATGTTAAACACTTTGTACATTTCTTCCCAAGGGGTTCCGGATTCTGATTGGATTTCCTGAAATAGCCCGGGAATGGGAAAGAGATTATCCTTAATAACATGCAGCTTCTCAATAAAATGCAGGATCTTGGTTTGACCTCCGCCGCTGCAATGGACCATTCCATGGATATGTGAACGGTGTTTTTCAAGAATGTTTTTTACTATTGGTGCATAAGTACGGGTAGGAGAGAGGATCATTTTGCCAACATCCATTCCCTCCCATAAAGCCGGATCTTTAAGGTTTTTTTTTCCGGAATATACCAGGTCCGTTAGTGTACCATCATCAAAGCTTTCAGGGTATTTTTTTTCGTAATAATGGCTAAGCACATCATGACGTGCTGAGGTCAGTCCGTTACTTCCCATCCCGCAGTTATAGAAATCCTCATAGGTTGACTGTCCTGAAGAAGCAAGTCCCACAATTACATCCCCCGCAACAATACTGGCATTATTGATCACTTCTGAGCGCCGCATACGGGTGAAGACGGTCGAGTCGACAAGTATTGTGCGAACCAGGTCACCAACGTCAGCAGTTTCACCACCGGTAGAACGGATACCGATACCCCATTTCCTCATCAAACCGAGAAATTCTTCCGTTCCATGGATAAGTTCATGTATCACTTCTCCCGGGATTAGTCTTTTATTCCTTCCTATGGTGGAAGAAAGAAGGATATTATCAGTAGCGCCGATGCACAAGAGATCATCAAGGTTCATGACGATGGCGTCCTGCGCAATACCTTTCCAGATAGAAACGTCACCTGTTTCCTTCCAATAAATGTAAGCAAGGGCGGATTTTGTTCCGGCGCCATCAGCGTGCATAATGTTGCAGTATTCCGGGTCATTCCCTATAAAATCCTGAATGATCTTACAAAACGCTTTTGGAAAGAGTCCTTTATCGATATCGCTTATGGCAGAATGGACATCTTCTTTTGAAGAAGAAACACCTCGTTGCCCATAACGCGAATGATCGGTCATATGATTGTTTTCTGAGAAGGATCTATTTATTAAAAATAACTTTATTTTCTTTATCATCGATGGAATAAGCACCGAATTTTAAAAGTGTATTATCCCCAAAAACGAGATCCTGTTTTACCTTTGAATTCACGGTAGCTTCAACGTTCTTTATTATGTTCTTTCCTATTTTGAGCTCTTTGATGATCAAAATAGCCTTATCTGCAACGGTCCCAGCTGACCCCAGTATTTTGTTAACATCTCCCTTGAAATCCGTCTTATCGATTGATCCACCTTTCAGCAGTTTCATTGTTGCATCAGGAGAAATGAAAAATTCTTTCTGCAGTTTATTATACTCGAATTGTATGGTAATTCCGTTCACGTAACAGCTTGATTGAAATCCATCGCGGGTTGCGGTAAATGTAAACGAATTTTCTTCCGGATTCTCCACGACTTCGATCTTTGGAGCAGGTGCTTTTGCGATGGTCTGCTTTGGAATGAAGTCGTTACGGAGGATGCTGAATTCTGTACGGCGGTTCAGGGCATATGCAGCTTCTTTTTCCTCAGTTGTCTTTAAAGAGTTGATGAGGGAATCTGTGAGAATTGTACCTGATTTAAAAAGGATACCATCCTTGGTAATGTCTTTTCCAAGAATCCTTGGAACCCTCTTCCCATAACCTTTTGCTGTGAGCCTGTCGGGATCAATACCACGTGTAATTAGATAGTCGACAACAGATTGGGCACGGCGTTGTGATAGAATATCATTCAACTCATCCGAACCACGGGAATCAGTGTGTGAGGCAAGTTCAATAACAATGTTCTCATTGGCATCGAGTGTCGAAATCAGTCCCTGCAGTGAATCCTGGAATTGCGGCTTGAGGTCGTACTTGTCAAGGTCATAAAGGATATCGGGTAATACTACCGGTTTTTTCGGAATTGGCTTTAATACGAAATTACGAGTCAGGTCTTTGCTCTTTTCAAGTCCGACAGTAGTTTCCTTTCCCTTTTCATTGAAATAGTCCTTTTTTACAACAAGGATCTCGAAAGTAGTATTGGGAGCGATCTGGTTTTTGTTAAAGCTGTATTTCCCTTTTTCATCAGTATTATACTGCAGTGTCTTTCCGTTTGTTCCTGTCAGTTTGACCAAGGCTCCCTGAACAGGTTGCAATGTACGGTCATCGGTAACGATTCCTTCGAGGGTAAATAACAAGGGTGGGACTATGAAGGAATAAATATCATCTCCGCCTTTTCCCCCGGGACGATTTGAACTGAAATAGCCTTCTTCCGGTTCATCGGGATTAAATACAATCCCGAAATCATCGGCCGGTGAATTAATTGGATATTTCATGTTTTCGGGTTTTGACCATTTGCCATTCACTTTTATGGAACGGAAAATGTCGAGGCCACCCATTCCTGGAAGACCGTTAGATGAAAAATAGAGAATACTGTCATCTCGTATAAATGGAAAAAGTTCATCTCCAGCTGTATTAATCTCGGGGCCGAGGTTTTCGGGCCGGCTGTATGCACCACCTTTTCCCTTTCCTCCCTTACGGGTAACCATCCAGATGTCTTTTCCTCCATAGCCTCCTGGCAGATCTGCAGAGAAATAAATGGTATTCTCATCATTGGTCACTGTCGGATGGCCGATAACTGTCGAGCTATCACCTGCGATTTGTAACATGTCTATATCACCCCATGATGTACTTCCGGTACGGCCGACTTTTAGAATAGCGCAACCATTCTTTTTTTTAGGCTCACACCAGCAGCGTGTAAAGTAGAGAGTGGTAAACCTGCTGTTGAACTTTGCAACACCATCGTTTGTTTTGGTATTCAGTACTTCTGTCGCATCAGCAGGGATAGGCGTACCCCAATCACCTTTACGATCTTTACGGGCAATAAAAAGGTCGGAAAAACGCTTACCTGTCCAGGCATCAATGTCCTTGCCTGTAGCAGATTCCCTGTCGGAAGTGAAAATGATTGAATTGTGAGTCCTGTCAGCATAAGCCGGAGCATAGTCATCATCTTTTCCGTTGATCTTCTTTTCCCATTTTACTTCATATTTGCTTGGGTTCTTGATCCACTCCATCGCCTGGGTACAGGTTTCAACACCTTGTTGTGCGTGAACATCTTTAGGCGCTTTTTCAAGATAAGCCTTGTATTGGTTAATGGCTTCTGTATAGTTTCCGTTGGTTTTTAATGCATCTGCATAATACAAAAGAATTTTCGGATCGGTCTTGACATATTTACTGGTGGCAAGTCTTTTATAAGCAATCTCAGCCTTCTTCATGTTATTCATCATTCGGTAACATTCAGCCATGCGAAAGTTAATGCGGTCGCGCTCAGCTTTATTGTTCTTGATCTTTAGTATGCTTTCTGGTAACGCATCAGCGCAATGACGTATTGCTGATCGGTGAATGCATCATCGGCAGATTTTGAATACCTGTTCTGGGCAAAGATAAGACTGGTAATAAAGAATAACAGAAGCAGGAATATTCCCCGGACTTTATTCATAAAAATTAGATTATTTTTAATAAAAGATAAAACAAACTAACCCAAGTTATTATTGTTTTTACAAAAATATAAAAAAGTCACGAAAACACTGTACTTTAATTCTAATGCTTTTTTAAAGGAAATAGCAAAGTGGCAAAGTAACAAGGTGGTGAAAAACAGAAATGAAATGGAGGATTGTACCTTTTGGCTTCCGTGATTTTATGATTCTGTAAACTTTATAACTGCATAGGATTAATGATCATCCTGAACCCATTCCCGTGTATGTTGATGATCTCTATGGATGGATCGGCTTTCAGATATTGGCGTAAACGTGTCATGAAGACATCCATGCTCCGGGTCGTGAAATAGTCTTCTTTCCCCCAGATTTGTCGTAGGGCATCGTGGCGGGTCAGAATCCCGTCTTTCGCACTGCAAAACATTTTCAGAAGCTCAGATTCTTTCGGGGAAAGTGTCTGTGAACTCTTACCAAGCTTCAGCGTCCGCATGCGGCAATCAAAATGAAAAGCTCCAACTTCGTATGAAAGCCGTCGATCTTCAGATTCTTCAGACATCATATGCCGTTTCAAAATAGCAGCTATTTTGTATAATAAGACTTCAGAATCAAATGGTTTAGTCAGGTAATCATCTGCACCTAAACGAAATCCCTCAAGAACATCTTCTTTCAGGGTTTTTGCCGTTAGAAAAATGAGGGGTATATCAGTGTTCAGTTTCCTTATTTCCTTTGCCAGTGTATAGCCATCCATTTCCGGCATCATAATATCCAGAATGCAAAGATCAAAAGAATAAGTCATAAAGGCACTTAATCCTTGTTTCCCATCCGTTTTCAGGAGGACTTCATAATCTGCCAGTTCAAGATAAGATTTCAGAATTGAACCGAAGTTCGGATCATCTTCTACTAATAAAATTTTAACCTTTTTAACCATTGGTATTGGGTGTTGGGAGTTAGGTATTGGGCATTAGGCAATTGATAATTGAAAATTATTTTAACCCACCAGTTCGCCAGTTCGCCAGTTCACCAGTTCACCAGTTCACCAGTTAATATTGGTAAAATCACCTCAAAGGTACTTCCTTTCCCCAGTTCACTGGTCACCTTGATTTCGCCATTATGCGCAAATATAATTGCACGGGCGTAACTCAATCCCAATCCGAATCCCTTGACATTATGGATATTTCCTGAAGTCAAACGATAGAACTTTTCAAAAATTTTATGTTGTGTATCTGAATTCATCCCTATTCCTTTGTCTTCCACGGTCACCACTAATGATGAACCCAGGTTGGCGGTGGATACCGTGATCTCCGGTTTGCCCGGAGAATATTTATTTGCATTGTCGAGAAGGTTCATAATCACATTGGAAAGATGAATCTCGTCAGCTTCCACCATTGAATTCAGCGCTCCTTGTTGAAATTCAAGGTGTCCTTCACGGTTCTCTACCTGTAAACGTATGTTCCCTGAAACTTTCGATACAAGGACATTTATGTCAATGGGTTTAAGGTTTAGCTTGAATTCGCTGCTGTCGAGTAAGGCCATTTGCAGAACCTGCTCCACCCGTGCATTCATCCGGTTGTTTTCTTCTTTAATGATGCGGGTAAAAGATTTGATCCGTTCCGGTTCATCAATCACCTTTGGATTATTGATCGAGTCGACGGCAATGGAGATGGTTGCAATTGGTGTCTTGAATTCATGGGTCATGTTATTGATAAAATCCGTCTTGATATCGGAAATCTTTTTCTGCCGCAACATTGTAACAATTCCGAGAATGGAAGAAAGAATGACGAATAGAGTGAAGAAGACTGAGACAAGCATCAATCCGGAAAGCGATCTGAGAATGATGCTTGTCTGTTCAGGGAAATATAGTAAAAGGGTGTTATTTTTCCTAAAGATGTCATTCGGAAACAGCGAAACCCTGTGGATTTCATTCTTTTTATCGATTTGAAAGCCGGGAGATTTAAGAGGAACCTTATTCTTCCCGGGATCTGATGTGATTACAGCATATTCATATGGGCTGCTGATGTCCTTGTCGGCAAGTGCTTTAGATAATGATTTCTCCAGGTTTTCTTTGTTGATACGTTTTTCTATGGGAACAGGTTTGTTCTCCATTTCCCGAGCCATTCTCTGGATGACATCTTTGATCTTTTTTGCTTTCCTGGTTATGATCCGCATATCTTCGTGAAACATTAATGGATTAGGAGGAGTTTGAGCTAAGCTGCTTTGATTGAATCGTTTGCTGAAATCGTCCTGCGGTGAAAACCTCCTGTTATCAAATCCCAAATCTCTTCTCTGTCTCCGTATAGCTTTCGATAAAAGATGTTCTGACATATCGCCGGGCCGGGCATTCGCAATCCTCTGCTGATTTGCCCGGATTATGGAGTCCAACCGGTTTGCGTCAAATTCAGCATTCCACTCTATGGTAAAACCGTTAGAATATGCCTGCGTTAAAACGCCAATATTATGGTATGCGATAATCGAATCAAGGTCTATCAGGTTTGCATTTATATCTTCATCAACGAACATTTCCGGGTTCGGTCTCCTGGCTTGGGGAAATGGAGGGCGAGCAGTTTCATCACTTTTTAAAAGGGAATCCAGTTTATCATTGAGTGTCAGGATAGGATCTTTTGTAAAAGCCTGGACCAGTGAATGGATACTGTCACCAACGAGGTTTTTCCGTAAATATGCAATATCCTCCCTTGTTTCCAATTTATTTACCACCACACCCAGCGCTTCGTTTACACTCCTGTTGAATTGGGCTTCTTTGACCTGAATTGCATTGTAGATCCAGTAATATTGAACGGCTACAATACCGGCAAGTGAGATGCAAATAAATGCAATAATAACGTTCAGGACATTCTTTTTCATTCCGTAATTAGCTGTACCAAATTTATAAAAATGAACTGGTGGTGTTATAAATATTAACTATTCTTTTACTATATTTAACAAAACATTAACTTTTTACATACTTGGTTTCCTTTAGATTTGTAAAAAAATGGAGGTTTTATGATCAGCAAAACTTATTTCAGGAACATTCTTACAATTGTCGGATTGTCCATCGCATTAACCATTCTTATCACCAGACCCGGCTTTTCCCAGGATACAACGAAAGTAAAAGGGAACAAAAAGGTCAAGATAGTCGCAAAAATAGTTGAAGATAAGAATGGGAAAAGACAGGAATTTGATACCACAATCAACCTTGACCGAAAGTTTGATCGCGGTGAAGAGTATGCAATAATGAAAGATTTTAAAATGCGCATGAAAGATATAGGGACCAAATGAAAAATCTGGAGGTTGAGATGAATGAGATGAATCTTCCCGACAGCGGGATGATGGACTCTACACAGAAGCAAATAGAAAGAGCTTTCAGAGGATGGGAAGGACGGGTAATTTTCCCTTCCACCATAATTTCAATCCCCGTGAATTCAATTATGATTATCAATTTGATATTCCTGAACCCGGTGAATCTCCGCATAGGTTGTTAAAAGAGTTTAGGGATGAGAACGGTCACGGAATGTTGAATGAAGAACATCAGGGCAGGTTAAAAGAGAAAAGCGAATCACTTAATGATATGTTGGGAGAGATACCGATGGATCAGGTAAAAAGTTACTCAATCAAGGATACAAAAGATGGGAAACGGATTGTAATTGAGTTAAACAATGAACCATTCATCAGGCATCACAGAGATGTGATTATTCTGAGATCTCCAAGGCCGGAAAGAATGTACAGAAGAGATTACGACAGGCCTCAGATGAAGAAAAAGGAAATTATAAAAGAGGGAAATCCGAAAGAAGAGGAACAACCAGATAAACTATGAAAAAAAGGAAATAAAAATAAAAAGGCTGCTTATGGGTGAGCAGCCTTTTTAATTTTATCAAGTAAGAACTAGTACCTCTTTCTGGGAGTGTAGTGAGTATGGAGTAATTCATGTGATTTATGCCCAAGTGGTTGTCCAAGGAATTCTTTGTAGATTTCAGCAACTTCAGGGTTTTCATGAGATTTACGGATGGGCATTCCCATATCTTCTTCATATATAGCGGCTTTACGTTTTGAGCGAATTTCAGGGTTGGTTGGAATAGGTTGTCCTCCGCCACCAAGGCATCCACCCGGGCAAGCCATGATTTCAATAAAGTGATAATTGCCGGTGCCATCCTTCACGCTATGCATCACCTTCTTGGCATAAGCAAGTCCATTAGCAACCACACATTTGAGTTCGACACCTTCCAGGAAACTCCATTCAGGCAGCGTTTTATTGATAAGGATCGAAGCTTCCCTAACTTCACCTTCGGTTCCGCGGACGGGGAGAATGTTGAGTCCTTCAAATGGAACTTCACGACCCGTAACGATTTCATAAGCAGTTCTCAGAGCGGCTTCCATCACACCACCGGTAGTTCCGAAAATAACGGCAGCACCTGTTGACGATCCCATAAAACTATCGCAATGTTCTTCAGGTAAAGCTTCAAAATCGAGGCCTGCCTGACGGATCATAATTGCCAGTTCACGGGTTGTAAGAACATAATCCACATCGTTGTAACCGCTGGAACGCATTTCCTGGCGATTAGCTTCAAATTTCTTTGCCGTACAAGGCATAATAGAAACGGAGACAATGTTCTTAGGATCCAGATTCCTTTTTTGTGCATAATAGGTTTTGGCCAGTGCACCAAACATCTGCTGCGGCGATTTGCAAGTGGAGAGATTCGGTATTAATTCGGGAAAAGTATGTTCAAGAAATTTGATCCATCCTGGTGAACAGGAAGTAGCCATTGGTAATGCAACCGAAGGATCCTTATCAACCAGTACTTTCTTAAGACGGGTTAAAAGTTCATGACCTTCTTCGATGATGGTAAGGTCGGCCGTAAAATCGGTATCGAGAATAGAATCAAACCCGAGCCGTTTCAAAGCAGCAACCATCTGCCCGGTAACGATCTTGCCGGCGGGCATTCCAAGAGCTTCTCCAAGAGCAATTCTCACTGCAGGTGCAGTTTGAACGACTACATGTTTGGTCGGGTCATAGATAGCATCCCATACCTTGTCAACATAATTTTTCTCAATGAGGGCACCGGTTGGGCAGCGGTTTACACACTGTCCGCAATTGGTACATACCACTTCAAATAACGGGTGTTCATAGAAAGTAGATATCTTCATATTATGTCCACGATAAGCCACGTCGAGTGCACTTACACTCTGCAGCTCTTCACATGTTCTGACACAACGCTGGCAACGGATACAGCGGCTATCATCCTTTACAATGGCCATGTTGAACTGATCGATACTGTACTTTTTATCAGGCACCAGGTCGATGAACATCGGTTCACCGGTAAGCATTTCAGATGCCAGATGTTGTAACTCACAGTTTCCGTTTTTATAACATTTTGTACAATCAGCATTATGTTCCGACAGCAGTAATTCAACGATATGTTTCCTTGCAAGACGGACTTTTCCGGTATTCGCAAATATTTCCATCCCTTCAGAAGCAGGCATGGCGCAGGATGCGACCAGATTCTTAACACCTTTTTGTTCCACAACACAAACCCTGCAGTTTCCGGCAACACATAAATCTTCATGATAACATAGAGTAGGGATCACGATATTGGCTTTTCGGGCAGCATTCAGAATGGTCGTCCCCTCTTCCACAGTAATATTAATGCCATCTATTTTCAGATTAATATTTTTTGTCATAGTTAAAAAGTCTTATTGATTAGTAAATCATTTCTTCTTTAAAGTTGTTCACGATTGACGAGAAAGAATTAGCGACTGATTGGCCGAGACCGCATTTTGCTGTGATCTTCATTGTTTCGCTGAGTTTCATTAACTGCTCAAGGTAAGTAATTGGTTTATCGCCCCTCTTCACTGCTTCAATACCTTTTCTTAGTTGCTGGCAACCCACGCGACACGGAGTACACTGGCCGCAGGATTCTTCCTCGAAAAAATTAAGGTAATTATGAAGTACGTTGTACATAGAACGTGAACTATTGAAGATCATCATTGATCCACCCGTTGGAACACCTTCGAATCCGATGATTGTATCCTTGAATTTTTTCCTTGGAACGCAGAAACCGGAAGCTCCTCCAACTTGTACTGCTTTGGTATCGCCATCGCCGAATTCTTCAACGAATTTTTCCAATGGCATACCTAATTCAAGTTCATAGATGCCTGCTATTGGAGTATCTCCCGAAACGGAGAACACTTTTGACCCTCTTGAGTCGTGGGTTCCAAGCTTCTTGTATTGAACCGGCCCGATCCGGCAAATCATCAGGACATTGACGAACGTTTCAACGTTATTAATTACTGTGGGTTTATTCAGATAACCGGCAACTGTAGGATAGGGAGGTTTGTTTCTGGGTTCACCGCGTTTGCCTTCCATGGATTCAAAAAGTGCACTTTCTTCACCACATATATAGGCACCACTTCCCATCCTGATCTCGATCGTGAAATCAATGCCAAGTTCTTTAGTGGTCTCATTATAAAGATCAAGTTCTTCCAAAAGACCGGGTAGCAGAAACCGGTATTCACCACGAAGGTACATATATCCTTTCTTGGCGCCGATCACTTTACCGCAGATAGCCATACCAGCAAATACCTTGCGGGGAACCTTCGTCAATATTTCACGGTCCTTGAATGTCCCGGGTTCACCTTCATCGGCATTGCAGATGACATATTTTTCATCACCGGGCTGTTCTTTTGTAAACTTCCATTTCATGGCTGTCGGAAAACCGGCACCACCACGACCACGCAATCCTGAATCGAGAATATCCTTTATGATATCATCATTGGGACGCTTAATGGTTTTTTCCAGGGTCTTGTATTTTTGATCGGAATATTCTCCGAATATTAAATCAACTCGTTTCAGGAATTCTGCCATAATATCTTGTTTTTTTTGTTACACTTTTTATTTATGCATGTATTCGGCAACGATCTCATGAACTTTTTCAGCAGTAAGTTCAGAAAATACATTATTGTTGATGAGCATGGAAGGCCCTTTATGGCACCACCCCAGGCAATTGGTTTCGAGCAATGTAAATTTTTTGTCTTGTGTTGTTTCTCCGACCTTAATCTTAAGCAGATTTTCCAGGGTCTGGACGATCATCTTTTTCCCATGCATATCACAAGTGATAGTTTTGCAAACGCGGATAACAAATCTTCCGCGGGGAACCGTGTCTAAAAATGAATAGAAGGTAGCCGTACCATATACCTGTGCAGCGGAAAGATCAAGCTCTTTTGCAATGTCGGTCATATCAAGATCTGAGATGAAATTATTTTGCTCGACTACACCCTGTAAGATAGGCATCAAACTGGTGCGTTCTCTTCCGTACTTGTTTACTAACTCCTTAATTAGATTGTTATTAGCTGCCATGTTATTTTGGTTTTAATTAAATTTGCTTTGGATCAAAGATCAGAGGAAATGATCGGTTGAAAACCCGATGCAAAGGTAAAAGTTCTTTTGTTAAGAATCTAACAACTGGATTTTATTTTTTTATCCTATTGTAAATTTATAAACAATCTAAACAGAATATTTACCTGAATGAGGGGCAGAATTTTGGAGATAAAAGTTCACTTTTTGTTACTTTTGCAACAGATGAACAGATGCTTGAATTACCGGTATTTTCTGCGTATATCCTTTAACGGAGAATCTTTTCATGGTTGGCAAAGTCAGTACAATGCACAAAGTATCCAATCAACATTGAGAGATGCAATGATTGTTATTCTAAGGGAGCCTGTCGAAATCACCGGCGCCGGCAGGACAGATGCCGGTGTACATGCACTTGAATTCTATGCTCACTTTGATCTTGAAAGGGAATTGTCTCAGATAGAACGAAAGGAATTGGTTTACCATCTGAACGGATATCTTCCTGATGCCATATCCGTCAGTGAAATAATATCTGTAAAGAAAAATGCACATTCAAGGTTCAGTGCAAGTTCACGCACGTATCAATATATTATAACGCGAAAAAAAGAATCCTTTTCGGCAGGCATTCTCATTGTATTATCCCGGGAGACTAAATTCTGATCTGATGAACAGAGGAGCAGAAGTCATTAAAAATAATCTGAATTTTACTTCCTTTGCCAAATTGCCAAAGGAAACGAAGACCAATATCTGCCATGTGGAATATGCAAAATGGGAAGAACAAGATGATCTTTTGGTATTTACGATCACAGCCGACCGATTTCTCAGGAACATGGTGAGGGCAATCGTCGGAACCCTTATAGAACTTGGCCGGGGGAAGATCAACCTGGAAGATATTGACAAGATTATCCTCTCTAGAGACCGGGGGGCAGCCGGATACTCCGTGCCAGCCAATGGCTTATTTCTAGTCTCGGTCAATTACCCAGAAGAGATCTTTTTAAAGACTGTGGATGATCCAGAAGATTCCGACACCAACCGCAAGGATCCCACCGCCAATGCTGAACCCAAATAAAAAGTTTGATTTATTTTTCTTAGATGACCTGAAGGTAATAGTTCCCAGGACGACTGAAAAGAGAACCATTGTTAAAACGGTGCCAATTGTAAATCCGGACAGATACAAAAGTGCAGCCAGCGTTGAAGGCAAGGCGAGTGCAGGAAGAACTACCACCAGATGACTGAATCCTGTGCATCCATGAATAATCCCCACCAGCAATGCAGTTCCGGCATTCTGACGATAATTCTTTACAGGCTTTTGGAGATGGTTTTCCTGATCATCAGGTGAATGTCTATAAATATGGAAATGGACATGGTGGTTAGGTGACTTGTTTATCCGGATCCGTGATGGCATGTGCCATACTTGCAACGATACCTTTGATCAGGCTGATCATTGTAAAGTTTTTTGAAGATAATCCGGAATAAAATTAGAGAAATTAAAAGAAATTACAGTATTTTTTCTGCGATGCTTGATTACTCGTAATTTTTTAGTATTTTTACTGCTTCTGTTAATTATTTCACAGGTAAATTAATGAAGGAATGAAAAAACTCCGATATGACCTTCTGCTAAAGTGGATTCTTTGGCTAGTAGCAATTCATTCAATCTGTTTTGGGATATCCCTTGTTATCCTTCCAATCCCCATTATTGAATTATTCGGATTTCATTTAACAGAGAAGTTCTTTGCCGACCAGGGAGGAATTTTTCACCTGGTAGTGGCAGTTGCTTACATCTGGGCGGCTCTCGACCTGGAAAATTCATTTAAACTGATCGTTCTCTCATGTACTGCTAAATATGTTGCAACCATTTTTCTCCTTTCATACTTTTTCTTTGTCGATCATAAATTTATGGTGATCTTTTCAGGACTTGCAGATTTTCTGATGGGCTTTACCATTATGGTGCTATACATGCTTTACAGGAAACAATATGCCAAAGCATGATTTTTCTTTTATTAGTATGACCAATATTAATAAGACCAATGCCACTTTTTTAAAGAATATAAGACGCTACTATGAAAAATGATCCGCCAACCATTATCATTACCGGTGCATCCGGGTTTATTGGCCGCTATTTTATGGACATGGTCAAAGATCACTATCAGATCATTGCTATCGCCAGAAGGTCGTCAAAGGAAGCAGGCATTCCGTTTCATCCGAATATTCACTGGATCCAATGGGATATTGCGAGCAAGGTACAACTTAAAGAGGTGCTTGAAACCATTCAGAACAAGGGAGGAGCCGATTACCTGCTTCATTTGGCTGCATTTTATGATTTTGATTATTCCGATAATACTGCCTATCAGCGCACTAACGTGGAAGGCACGATAAATGTAGTGGAACTGGCACGTCAACTCAATATCAAACGCTTTATCTTTGCCAGTTCACTGGCTGCCTGTAACTTTCCTCCTCCCGGACAGGTAGTGAATGAGAAATCACCTCCCGATGCCGATTTTGCCTATGCTAGGACAAAGAAATTCGGTGAAGAACTGTTAAGAAAGGCATCCCATGATTTTCCCTGTACTGTTGTTCGTTTTGCAGCAGTCTTCAGTGATCTGTGCGAATATCCACCTTTATATAAATTTCTCGAAACCTGGCTGGGCAGGAAATATGATGCCCGTATTCTTGGAGGTAAAGGAGAATCTGCAGTTTCTTACATTCATATCCATGAACTGGCCAAATTTCTGCTGAACATCATTCAGCAAAGCCACAAATTACCTTCATTCGATATTTACGCAGCCAGTCCGGATGGAAGTACATCACACCAGGAATTATTCGATATAGCGACCAAGGACTATTTCGGTGAGCCGGTCAAGCCAATCCATCTACCGAAATGGATTGCTTACCCGGGTGTCATGCTGAGGACCCTTTTGGGTAAGATGAAAATCACTCCTCCTCCTTTTGAAAAGCTCTGGATGCTTAAATATGTTGACCTCAAACTCAAGGTGGATGCAAGTTATACACGAAAGACACTGAATTGGGAACCCTCGCCACGTCATTTCATCGAACGCCGGTTATTGTTTCTCCTTGCACGGATGAAAAGTAATCCGGTTGAATGGAATACAAGGAATGAGGCTGCCCTGAAACATATCTCCTTCCGTGTTAACCTGTTGATCTATGAAATATTGATCACTGATAAGGAAAGGATCCTTTCAACGATCAATGCCCGGATCCTTTCACTCGAAAATTCTGAGAAATTCAGGAATTATCAGAATAAGCCGGAGGATGATTTCAAACTGTTGACAAGTACAACATACAATCTTCTTGCATCCACGGTTTACAATTCCGACCGCAGTCTCATGATAAATTACATGGAAGATGTTGCAATTGCCCGTTCCAACGAAGGTTTCCATGCTAAAGAAATTGCTGATCTGCTTGATGTTTTCAATGAAATAATTACTTCCCATCTTTTGGCCGCAAAAGATTATAAATTTACTCGCCAGGACCTTTACGATTATATAGGGATCACACTTCAGCTGGCAAAAGATGAAATCGAAGAAAAATTTGAAGTCTTCGAAATCAGTTCTGCTCCTGAGTCTATCACGAAAAAAGTCAAACTGAAACTTGATGGCATCGAAGTCAAGGTGGATGCAGGCATTTCAATCCTCGATGCTGCCAGACAGTTCAACATCAATATCCCGACCCTATGCTATCACAAGGATTTGCAGATTGCCGGGAACTGCCGTGTTTGCCTCGTGGAGGAGAAACATTCGAAACAGTTGATTGCATCTTGTGCTACACCTGTCGAAGAAGGAATGGATATCCTTACAAACAGCATTAAGGTCAGAAGTGCACGAAGAACCATGATCGACCTTCTTCTTTCAGAACACAATGCGGATTGCACGAAATGCTATAAAAACGGAAAATGCGAATTGCAGGCGCTTGCTTCTGAGTTCAAGATCATCAAGCCAATGTTCATTGACCTTGTCCCGGAGAAAAAATATACCATCGATGACCTTTCTCCCTCAATAATAAAGGATGATAGCAAATGTGTACGATGCCAGCGGTGCATCCGGACATGTTCTCACATCCAGGGTGTCAGTGCAGTGAATGCGGTATACAAAGGTCCAAATATGAAGATCTCTACTTATTTTGGAAGACCTTTGTTTGAAGTGATCTGTACGAATTGTGGGCAGTGTATCGATCGTTGTCCGACGGGTGCACTGGTCGAAAAAAACTACATTGAGGAAGTCTGGACTGCCATCTTTGATCCGACAAAACATGTAGTCGTGCAAACGGCTCCCGCTGTGAGAGTTGCCATCGGTGAAGATCTTAACATTGAACCAGGCAAGCGGGTGACAGGTAAACTGGTTACTGCATTGCGGAAGCTGGGTTTTGATTCAGTACTGGATACGGCATTCTCAGCCGACCTGACCATCATTGAAGAGGGAAATGAATTCCTGGACCGGCTAAGAAGAAAAAGCCTGTTTGAAGATCCTGAAGCAGTGCTTCCCATGACTACTTCCTGTTCGCCAGGCTGGATCAAATACCTGGAGCAGACTTTCCCGGAATTTATTCCAAATGTATCGACCTGCAAGTCTCCACAACAAATGTTTGGCATTTTGGCAAAGACCTATTATGCCGAAAAGATGGGATTAAAACCTGAAAATATTGTGACTGTCTCAATTATGCCATGCACGGCGAAAAAATTTGAAGCTGACCGCCCGGAAATGAGAGCCAGTGGGTATAAGGATGTAGATTATGTTCTCACTACGCGTGAATTGGCCATCATGATCAACCAGGCCGGAATGGATTTTAAATCGTTACCTAATGATCATTATGATTCGATAATGGGAAAAGCAACGGGCGCGGGAGTGATATTCGGTGCAACCGGTGGAGTGATGGAAGCAACGTTACGGACCGTTTATGAAAAAATAACCGGACGTGAGATCCCCTTTGAAAACCTTATTGTAACACCGGTAAGAGGGATAGAGGGTGTAAGAGAAGCATCGATATTGATCGAAAATCCTTTGCCTGAATGGAGTTTCCTTCATGGTGTAGAATTAAAGGTTGCAGTTGCCCATGGACTTGCAAATGCGAAGACAGTTATGCAATCGATCAAGGATGGTATAGCTGATTATCACTTCATCGAAGTCATGTCTTGCCCGGGAGGTTGTCTTGGAGGCGGTGGTCAACCCATCCCAACCAATCCTGAGATTCGTGAAAAACGTTTGCAGGCACTATATGCTGAAGAGATGGGTTTGGAAATAAGGAAATCACATGAAAACCCTGAAGTAATAACCCTCTATCAGGATTTCCTTGAAGAACCCCTCAGCGAAAAAGCGCATGATCTTCTCCATACTCACTATTTAAAGCGAATAGTTAATTAGAATCATTCTCAAAGTTTTTTTACTTTCACCTTTAGACAGCTAATAATGTTCATAGCAGATCTATCAAATTGTGCGGAATTCCTTTCCGGAGATCACACAATAATCAGAGAATTACTTCATCCGGACAAAGCTCCTCTGGAATTGCGATACAGCCTTGCTCATGCTACATTGAAACCAGGAGATACTTCTCTGAAACATTACCTTCTTACATCAGAAGTGTACTATATCCTTGAAGGAAGAGGGATTATATACATCGGAGAAGAAACACAGGAAGTGTTTCCCGGACAAGCCATTTACATTCCTCCAATGGCATGGCAGTGCATCAATAATCCAGGTCCGGGTGACCTGAAATTCATCTGCATAGTGGATCCTGCATGGAGAAAAGAAGATGAGTTTTTAAAGTAGCTTTATCCTGTAACCGGAAACAGCATGGAATTTAAATAGTCGTGAACATGTTCCAGGATCTCCGGATATTTCTCTTCCAGTTCAGGACTTAAAGACCGGCCAAATTCAAGGTCCTCCACGATCTCAATGGCAATTATATGAATAGTCTCCGGGATCGACAGTTTGATCTTTCTTGCAAGTTCAAGAGCCGTGATAAAATTGACATCATGTAAATTCGAAAGATGCATGGTTTCATGAAAATCTGCCGGATTGAAATAATAAACATCCCCCGGTAATCCATTTTTCGTTTTTATTGCGTCAATGCATACAACGGTATGATAATCCGGATCAATTCAAGGATTTCCAGCCCTCCCATGGAACTTGTTTTAAAACAGATTCCTTCGGGGAAGGGTTCTTTTTCAAGGTCTTTCATAAGCCTTGGGCCAATCCCGTCATCTTTCAGGATATCATTCCCGATCCCAAGGATCAAAATTTTCTCACGTTGCATTTTAATGTTCATTTAATCTTCCTATGCTCTTGATATAGTTCCCCATTTGAATTATAAAAATTGACCATCATCCGCATTTGCCCCGGAAGCGAATGTGTGGCACAGGAAAAACAGGGGTCGTAAGCACGGAAAGCCATTTCAATCATATTAAGCGTACCTTCTGTTGCAGGTATTCCTTTTCTGATCAGTCCCTGGGCTGCTTTTTTCAGTGACATACAGATGGCTGCGTGGTTGTTTGTGGTTCCAACTATAAGGTTCACTTTTCTTACCATTCCTTTGTCGTCAGTCCAATAGTGATGCGTAAGAGTGCCTCGCTGGGCTTCTACAATTCCGACGCCTTCGCCTACAATCTTTTCAATCGGAGCCCTTAATTCTTTCCCGGTGATTTCGGGATCTGTGGCCAGTTCATGGCAATGTTCAGCAGCATAGATCAGTTCCACCAGCCTTGCCCAGTGCATGGCCAGCGTGGCATGAACAGGCTTTCCCCCTAGCGTTGAAAACATGTATTCATATTCATTCTGTGCTACCGGTGTTGCCATTCCATCAGCCGCATTTAGCCTTGATAGGGGGGTGGCCTGGTAAACACCCGATTCCTGCCCGTCTATAAACCCTTTCCATCCGATCTTCTTCAGGTAAGGAAATTTCAGATAGGTCCAGGGTTCCACTCTTTCTTCGACATAATCAAGGTAATCGTTCGGAGAATAACGATAGAGTTGTTTTCCATTTGTATCAACCACCCTCACGTTCCCATCATAAAAATTCACTTTGTTATTTTCATCCACCAGTCCCATCGAATGAAGTTTCAATGAATAAGGTCCATTGAGGATGAGATCGACATAATATTTATTTCCCAACACGACATCCTTGAAGAGTTTCATCGAGAATTTTGAAAATTCAATAAAACCTTCTGCTTTTTTAACGATATCATCACGCTCTTCTTCTGTCAGGCCTTTTTTTACACCGCCGGGAATGTTCATTACAACATGCGTCTGATGCCCGCCCAGCAGAGCCTGGATCTCCTGGGCAATACGTCGTTGTTTGATAACTTCCGTCCCGATTTCAATCCCCACTTTATTGATGACGCCAAGGATGTTCCGTTCAGCCGGGCTGGCATTTGGGCCAACCACAAAATCAGGTGCTGCCAGTGCATAAAAATGGGCAATGTGGCTATGAACGAAATGGGCCATATAAAACAATTCCCTTAATTTCTTTGCGGTAGGAGGGGGGGTGACTCCAAATACTGCATCCACGGCTTTTCCCGAAGCCATGTGGTGGCAACCCGGACAAACGCCGCAGATCTTGGTCACGATGGAAGGAAGTTCTTCTACAGGTCTTCCTTCACAGAATTTCTCAAAGCCCCGCAATTCAGGAACCTGGAAATAGACATTATCAACCTCGCCTTCATCAGTAAGAAAGATCTCGATTTTTCCGTGGCCTTCCAGCCGTGTAATAGGGTCGATGGTGATGGTTTTCATCTTTTAGTTTTATTTTTTAGACAATTTTTCTTCCAAGGATTGAAGAGGGTAAGCTGAACCTGTAAAACAGTCCGGCCGGGTCGACGATTGTGTCGATGATCTTGTCGATCTCTTCAGGTGTATCTGCATCGATCATGGTTCCGATAGCCGACATCATCCTGGCGCCAGGATCTGAGGCTGCTGCCGGGGGGCCATAGCATCCACGGCAGGGAGAATTTCCGGTTACACAACGAACGCCACATCCGCCCCGTGTTGCAGGCCCCATGCAGATCACACCCTGTTCAAGGAAACAGGTTTCTTTGTCATCCTGGATCTCCCAGGGGCGGAAAAATTTCTTTATAACTTTGTTATCTGATTTTTTTCGTTTGCATTCATCGCAGTTCGTTTTTTCATTTGCCCCTACAACCGAACCTTTCGGTGGCAACGTGGCGCCTGATGCAATGGCGCTGAAGACTTCAATAAGACGCTCGCTCTGAGGAGGGCAGCCGGGGATAAAATAATCTACTTCCACCACTTGGTTGAGAGTATAAACGTCATTGAACATCTCCGGAATATCCAGTCTCCCTTCTTTGACGGCGTATTCAGTCTGGGGTTTGATCTTTTCCGGGTTTACCGTCGATTCACATTCATCGTAAACCCTTTTAAAGATCTCGTTCTTTGTGGTGAAATTTGCCAGTCCCGGGATCCCTCCCATATACGCGCAGGAACCATATGCCACGAGTATCTTCGATTTATTCCTTAATACCTGTGCCAAGTGTTTATTTTCACTATTCCTGACTGCCCCGTTAAAAAGAGTCAGATCAATGGATTTATCTGGCAAGGCTTCTATGTCCTTGTATTTGATATCCATTGCGATGGGCCAGAAAACGAGATCAGCAGCGGCAACAATATCCAGCAGTTTCTCATGGGTATCAAGTACCGAAACGCAGCAACCGCCACACGCGGCACCCCAATAAATGGCGAGCTTCAGCTTAGGCTTTGGATTTTGTGAGTCAGAAGGCATGTTCTATGATTTTAAATGTTCAACTTCCAGTGTGCTTTTTATTTTACATGGACCAGCATTCAAAATGGCTTTCGTCATTTCGTTAACCAGTTCAGCAAACTGTTTCCCTTCGCTGGCGCTGATCCATTCCAGTTTAAGCCGTTCCGGCTCAATTCCCATCTGGGCAATGAATTTTTCGATCAGCTTGAACCTGCGAATGCATTTATAATTTCCGGTCTGGTAATGGCAGTCACCGGGATGACAACCGCAAACCAGCACGCCATCGGCGCCTTGCTGGAAAGCAGTCAGAATAAATGTGGGATCAATTCTTCCCGAACACATGACCCGGATGATGCGGATATTCGGAGCATAGCGCATACGGGATGTCCCTGCAAGATCGGCGCCGGTATATGCGCACCAGTTGCAAAGAAAAGCAACGATAGTTGGATTGAAGTTCATGATCAGATTTCTTTGTATGACATTGACATTATTCCTTCAATTTCCGAAAGGATCTGCCGATCCGTAAAATGTTTACTGGTGATGGCTCCCGATGGGCATGCCGAGCCACAGGTTCCGCATCCTTTGCAAAGTACCTCGTTAACTTCTGATACTTTTTTATCCTCATTAAAGGAGATTGCAGTGTACGGGCAAACACGGATACAGGTCTGGCAACCGCAACAGAAGGCCTCATTGACAAAAGCCGTAGTTACTTCTACTGCAACCGAACCCTGGGCAATCGTGGCAAGAATTCTTGCTGCGGCAGCTCGGGCTTGTGCCACCGAATCAGGGATATCTTTCGGTCCCTGGCAGGTTCCAACAATATATACACCGCCTGTGGTTGTTGCGACAGGATCGAGTTTCGGATGTTTTTCAATGAAAAACTGGTTTCCGCAAAGGCTCACCCCAATCTCATGAACTACTTGCTTCACATCATCATGGGCTTCCATATTAACCATCAGAACAACCATATCCACCGGCACTTCTATGGTTTCACCTGAAAGTTTTTCATCCATTTCGATAAGCATGTTGCAATCGTCGGTCCTTTCAGCTTGTTTTATAATCGGGAGTTTATCTTGTTGGTCGAACATCAGGAAGATGATCTGACGGTGTGTCGATTCGGCATAAAATTCCTCACATCCTTTTCCGTATGCACGCATGTCAGCATAAATCTCGAAAATATTGCAGTTTGGAAGGCCGGCCCTGATCTGGTTTACAAATTTGAGCGCCACCATACAACAGGTGCGCGAGCAATATTCATGGTACACCTTGCTGCGGCTGCCTACACAATGGATGATGGCGATATTTCCGGGTTCTTTCCCGTCCTTCGTGAGTATCTTACCGGATGCCAGCATTTCTTCGAATTCCATTGAAGTCACTACATCCGGAAATTTCCCATATCCATATTCCTTGATTTTGGAAGGATCGAAAGGTTTAAGTCCGGTAGCAGCAATAATATTTCCGAACTTCAGCTCCAGGGGTTCCTGTTGACCGTTCACTACGAGTGCCTTGAAATTACCGATATACCCGCTGACGTTTTTAATAACCGACTGTTTGAAAACTTCAATGTTCGGATGATTCTCTACCCGCTGGATAATGGGACGAATCATTTGTTTTGCACTGGAGAGATGAGGATACGTGAGATCAAATCTTGCAACATGTCCGCCCAGGCGATCGGTCTTCTCTACTATATATACTTGTTTCCCTGCATTGGCAATCTCAAGTGCGGCCACCATTCCCGAGATCCCACCTCCTATGACCAGGGTTGCTGGATCAACATTTACCGAGCGTTTTTGAAGGGGTTCATGGAAACGAACCCGGTGGATGGCTGCAATGACAAGGTCTATGGCTTTTTTTGTGGCCTCCGAACGGTCAGTATGCACCCATGAATCCTGTTCGCGGATGTTGGCCATTTCAAACAGGTAAGGATTGATCCCTGCTTTTTCGACGGCATTGCGGAAAGTCAGTTCATGGATCCTTGGTGAACAAGCTGCCACGATCACCCTGTTCAGGTGATGCCCATGGATATCTTTGATTATTAAATCTTGTCCTGGATCAGAACACATGTATTTGTAATTCTTTGCAAGGACCACATTTTGTAATTTGCCCACTTCCGAGGCAACGGCCTCAACATCAACCATCTTGGCGATGTTGGTGCCGCACCAGCAAATATAGACGCCTATTCTTGGTTCTTCCATGGCATGGTTTTTTCAGCAAGAGAATAAAAATTATTTTGGAACCGCATATTTTTTTAATTGTGCGAAATAGGCTGCAAACGGCCTGTAAGCCAAGTGCGACCATTTTGAAAAAGGAACTTCGATTAGGATCATAGGTACCAGCACAGACATATGGGCAATATAACAGATATAGGTAGCCAGCGGCATCCCATTGATCCTGAATATATGGATCAAAATCCCTGTTGTGACGGTAAGTGTAAGCATGATCACGAAAAGCCAGTCACTCACATGAGAGAATTGGAATTTAATATCTTTCTTTGAGATTCGACCAAAAATTGCCACTCCAAGGCCAAAAAGCAATCCTATCGTCGCATAATACCCCAGCAGGCGCTGAGGATCCCAGATAGGATATATTTTCTCTGTCTGAAACCAGGGTAGGTAAACCACGATCACGATGAACATTATGGTGTATCCCGACATAAGGAACCAGTGAGAAAGCCAGTAGTTCTTGTCATCGCATTTGGAGAATTTGGGCTGAACTGCAAAATTGAAGAGCAGACGCCAAAACTCTCTTATGTGCACCCATAGAGAAACTTTGGTCTTGCTTTTTTTCCAGATGATTTTGTAATACATCCGAAGGATATTAGAGATCAGGAGTGAAGCAACCACTACGGCCATGATCCAATCGAATGGCTCAACGATGTGGATCGGGGCAAAGGAATTTATTTTCACACCACCCTGAGCCGTAAGTTCTTTTGTAAAATGATATCCCATTGAAGGAAGGATGACCAGGAAAGATATGACAACAAGTGCTGCAAATAGCAAGATGAATGCCAATTCCCAGACTTCTGATGTGTAGAATTTTTTAGAAAGGCCGGTCCAGTCATATTTTGATGTCAGGTACCTTCGCAATGACATCATCAGTTCGCCCGGGTTTGCATCTCGGGGACAGGTTTTTGAACAATCACCACAATAGTAGCATAACCAAGGTTCCACGCTGGATTCGAGCTGATCTTTGAGCCCCATCTGCATCAGGCGGATCTTCTCCCGGGGAAACAGGAAACCCTCTTCGGAAAGTGGGCAGGTGGCAGTACAGGTGCCGCAATGATAACAAGCGTTCCAGTCACCGATCCCGTATTGGATCAGCTGGTCGCGTAATTCTGGCTGAAGGCGGACAGGCATAATTTACCTCCTTTTATTGAATAAGCGTAAGGTCATGAATTCGATTTTCAATCATTTCCGGCATGGGGCTATCGGTATCACCGCTCACACTGCCTTTCAGGATGCTTTGGATCACCCTTGCAGCGGCAGCCGAGCCCTGGGCTACAGTATCAGGAATGTCTTTCGGCCCCTGGCAGGTTCCGGCCACCATGATACCTCCTTTTATCGTTCCCGTTGGATTCGTGTTATAGTTAGCTTCTTCCATCCATCCTCCTTCACTTAATGGAATACCAAGGATCCTGCAAATTTTTTCAGTATCTTCCGATGGTTCCAACCCTACGGATAAGATAACCATATCTATCGGATTTTCTATGATTTTGGAAAGGATAATATCTTCTCCCCTGATTTGCAGTTTCCCGTTCTTCTCTTCGACCTTTGCCGTCTTTCCACGGATGATCGATACCCCTTCCTCTTTGATGCGTTCATAAAACTCTTCATAGCCTTTGCCAAACGCGCGCATATCTATGAAATACTCATAAACCTGGGCATCAGGTAACTTGTCGAGGATCAGGTGTGCAAATTTCAGAGAGTACATACAGCAAACACGCGAACAGTATTTGTTATAGTTCTTGTCACGGCTGCCGATACAATGAATAATGGCAAGGCTTTCCGGCTTTCCCGACTCGGGACTGAAGATCCAGTTCCCTTTCTTATCCTGTGAACGGAAAGTAATATTTCCGCCTGTAGGACCAGAAGCATTCAGCAGCCTTTCAAACTCGAGGGAAGTAAGGACATTAGGGAAGACCCCGTAACCGAATTGGGGCGTACGTTTAGCATCAAATACCTTGTACCCGGTAGCAACAATAATATTGCCAACATCAAGTGTCACCTCTTGGTCCTGTTCATCAAGATTAATGCAGTCGGGCACGGGGCAAGCCTTTGTACAAGCCTTGCATTTGCCATTTTTAATATAAATACAGGATTCGGCATCAATCATGTACTTGTTGGGAACGGCTTGGGGAAATGGAATATAGATAGCTTTGCGCATAGTTGTCCCTGCATCAAACTCACTGGGGGCTTGGGCAGGGCATTTCTCGGCACAGGTCCCGCAACCGATGCACGTAGAAATATTGACCTTCCTTGCTTTTTTCAGAACCTTTACGGAGTACTTCCCGGGTATTCCTTTTACATCCAATACTTCACAATAGGTCATCAGCAGGATATTCGGATTCTGGTTGACTTCCACCATTTTTGGAGTCAGGATACAAGCCGCACAGTCGAGGGTCGGGAATGTTTTATCGAAAGTAGCCATCTTCCCGCCGATGGTCCCGCTTTTTTCAACAAGGTACACCGGGTTGTTGCTATATGCTATTTCCAATGCTGCCTGGATACCTGCAATCCCGCCGCCAATCACTAAAGTTGCCGGTTCAACCGGATATTCCTCAGGAACGACAGCAATTTCATATGGAATATTATAAAGGGAGGCGGTTAATAAAACTTTTGCGCGGGGAAGATCGGCTGCTTTCCGTATTCCCTGTTCGGCAAAGCTGGCCAGGATTACATTTTCCGGATCTTTTCCCGCAATTGTGAGAATCTTTGAGAATAAGGTCTTGATTATTCCCGGTACCGGTCCGGCAATGACTAGCCTGTCAATCTGGTACCTTTCAATCCTGGCCAGAAGGGTTTCTTCATTCCATATAAAGTCATCATACTTCCAAACCTGCTTTACAAACGGGAATTTCAGAACATAAGCAGCCAGTTCATTGTAATCGATAGGATCAATTACCACACCCATCGGATTATAAAAGAAGACGGCAGTCGGTTGCATTTTTTCCATACTATTGTTAATTATTTCACAGCTAAAGTAAGCAGAACCAATAGTCAAAAAAATGACATTTGTCAGTATTTAAGAAAAAAAGAAAAAAATTAATCTTGGTAAAGGGAAGAAATGAAAAAGTTTAAATAGTTAGATGTATCTAG
>CAWAVC010000010.1:0-11923 GCA_963785325.1 uncultured Bacteroidales bacterium
GGAACTGATGGTTGAAAAAAACCCGCTCGAATTTAAAGTTGCCATCCTCTTTGCCTTGCTATTCGTAGCATTCACCTTCATTACCTGGTTCGTCGTTGAGCATTTCGGCCGTTCCGGGTTAAATGTCCTTTCTTTCCTGGTGGGCCTTACTGATATCGATCCTTTCCTGATAAACATTTTCCAGGGGAAATCCCGTATTGCTATGGATGCAATTGCTATTGCAACTATGCAGGCTGTTGCCAGCAATAATATCCTTAAAATGATCTATGCATGCTTTTTTTCAACGAAAAAATCATGGATCTATCTTATCAGCGGTTTTGCGGTCATCATATTATTGAATTTCATTTTTATCCGGATATTATAAAAAATATGACTGAGAACCTGCATCCCATTTTGACTAAAATCGACGAATCTTTTGACGCGAAAGATTTGCAGAAATATGATCTCACTTTTGAAATAGGAGAGAAGACATTCGGATACAGCTTACGGGATGTCGAGAAAAACAAATTCATAGCGCTCGGATTTTACAGGAATCACCTGGCTGATCTGATTAGTTCCCTTTCCTGGCTGAGCGGACAGTTTCATTCGGTGAACGGGATCATTGGAAACGGCAGGTTCACATTGATTCCTGAAGCACTCTATATTGAAAGTGAAAAAGAAAGTTATTTCAATTTTCTTCATGAACAAGAAACAGGCGAAATCATTCTGTCCAACCGGCTCGGGCATATTGAAATTTGCACGGTCTATAGTATTCCCGGTACATGCAAAAAAGACATAGATAAAGTTTTTCCAAGAGTTACACTTTGTCATATATCCAGCATTCTTATCGGGAACATCTGGATGAGTGTGAAGAACATGACAGGCCATAAAGTTTTTCTGAACATGCGGGAAGAACAATTCGATCTGCTTGCCTTCGAAGGAAATCAGCTAAAATACTGCAATGCCTTTCATTTTCTTACCGCTGAAGATGTAGCCTATTATGTGATCTTCGTTTTTGAGCAGCTGAATCTGAATCCGGAAGAAGTACATATGGTTCTTCTCGGGAATGTCGATAAATTCTCACCCGTTTTTGAGCTTTTATTACGGTATATCCGTGATATTGAATTTGCAAAAAGGAATGAAGGTTTTAATTACAGCTATTTATTCAATGATATTCCCGGCCATTATTACTATACACTTTTAAATCCATCCTCGTGCGGATCATAACTGGAAAATTCAGGGGAAAACAAATTCATCCGCCTGCAAACCTTCCGGTTCGTCCCACTACCGATTTTGCGAAGGAAAGTCTTTTCAATATCCTGAACAACCTGCTTGATATAGATGGCTTGAATGTGCTTGATCTTTTTGCAGGTACAGGAAGTATTTCCTACGAATTTTTTTCAAGAGGAAGTGAGCTGGTGACAGCCATTGATATTGAACCACGTTGTGTTGCATTCATCAATAAAACTGCTTTATCAATGCATGCGGAGAATCTGGAAGCTGTCAGGGAAGATGTTTTTCAGTTCCTCAGGCATCCATTTGGAGCGTACGATCTTGTTTATGCCGATCCACCTTATGATATGGACGGAATAGATTCACTTCCTGATCTTGTGTTTGCAAGCAGGATCCTGAAAAGGGAAGGCTTATTTATACTTGAACATTCAAGAGGCCATGATTTTTCAAAGCATCCGCGTTTCGATCAGCACAGGAAATACGGGAATGTGAATTTCAGTTTTTTCGGTGAAAGTTAAAAAGTATATGCTAATAAATTAAAAAAAGCCGCCCAGGGAAACCAGGACGGCTTTTTCTTCGGTATGTTAACCCGTGTATTATTTTTTAGTAGCTACATCCCACCATATACGATCCCAAAGGCTAACGTTAGTAGGCGTATGGCTATTGTAACTTTTTTCTCCCAATGAATAGGGGAACCTTCGTGGAATTGCATTTTCCACAGCTGATGTTGTCGGGTTGGGGCTCAGTCCAATTAAATTATTGGTTCTTCTCCAGTCGTTGAAAGTTTCAGCCTGGTTGTAAAGAGCAATGTATTTCTGTGTCAAGATCTCCTTGTAAAGCGAAACAGTCATGGTATCAACCACGGCGCTGTATGCTGCAATATAAGTTGCGTTAAACACGCCCCACTTGTTCAGTGAAGCGGTTACCCCGTTAACAAGATCGACTTTGATTTGAGGATCTGCAGGATTGGCTTTATATTCGCATTCAGCTTTGATAAACAAACATTCAGCATAAGTAAGGAATTGAACAGATGAGCTTGGTGATGCAACTGAGGTACCTGGTAAAGAAGCACCTTCTCCTGTTGACCCCCAATCGGCACCAACGTAATGATTGCCAAGGCTATCGGCATATGCAACAGAAGCATATACAGCTACTCTGGGGTCAAACCTGATATTCAGCATATCAATAAAAGTTTTATGCATGGCAATATCGC
Organism: uncultured Bacteroidales bacterium; assembly: GCA_963785325.1. Lineage (GTDB taxonomy): Bacteria > Bacteroidota > Bacteroidia > Bacteroidales > FEN-979 > FEN-979. The sequence goes on from CAWAVC010000010.1 coordinate 2,426, forward strand.
CCCTTTGATCCATAAACTGGAACAAAGGGTTCTGTTGACCCACACCAGCACCAAATGCAAACTGCATATCATCATCATTGCTGGCAAGAGCGCCATCATTAATTAATACGAGGGCTTTAGCCCAGGAGGTAGCATCCTGTTTGCATAAATGCAATGTGTACCTGGCTTTCATGCCATAGGCTGCTTTAAGCCATAAGGCTGCCTGTGCACCAGCATCTTCATCTGCATTCGGATAGATCAGGTCTCCAATTTCATAAGCAAGCGGTGTGGTTTGAAAACTTGCAATGGCTTCATCGAGCATAGCAAGAATCTTTGTATAAAGATCCTGTTGTTTATCAAAGGGAGTATTTAATTGTGCCAACCCCTGGAATGCCTGAGAATAAGGAACATCACCCCAGATATCGGTCACGAACCCAAGGGATTCTGCCATCAGAACATCGGCAATTCCCAGGTTCATCATATCCTTAGCCGTTTTGGCCTTGGATGTTACAATAAGGAGGTTTTCCATAATACCGGCATAGGCAGTATTCCATACATTATCAACATCGCCATCATGCCAGATGTAATTTGATTCACCTTGTGATTGACGGGCAACACCCTGATAATACTGCACCCATTGGGAAGTAACGCGGGAATAATCATTCCCACCAATCAGTGTATAAGCCATGTTGGCTTCAATGGCCGGAACCAGCGAACTCATAGGAACGTCTTTAGGAGCGTCCGGGTTCGTGTTTATTCCTGTATCGATCCATTTCTTACAGGAACCAAGGGCCAAAGCCAGGAGGAGTAAAACTCCAATGAATTTGAATCTTATATTTTTCATAATTATTTTGTTTTATTGTTATTATATTTTTTGGTCCGGATTAAAATGATACATTCAAGCCAAGGGTGTAGCTCTTTGTTCCGGGCATATTAAAGTAATCGATACCCTGTGCATTCTGAGAACCTGCAAGGCTTGTTTCAGGATCAACACCCTTATAGTGGGTAAACAACAATAAGTTGGTACCGGAAAAGTATACACTCAACTGACGGATAAAGGTCTTCTTTAAGAATTTTGAAAGATTATAAGTAAGGGTAACAGTCCTAAGTCTTACCCATCCGGCATCTTCAATATAAGGTGCAGTAGCGCCGACAAATCCGCTTCCATCTGCCTGGTACCAGGCCTGGGTCAGGGCGACTTTCTTGGTGTTCATTACCCATATACCTTTGGAGTTTTGTGTAACTCCGGGGAATATTACGGATTCACCCCGGTTCAGGGTACCGGCTGAAACTCCGAAATAATCCAGGGCTCCACGTGTACCATCCCACATCTTACCGCCATGCTTAATGTCAATTAAAAAATAGAGGCTAAGATCTTTCCAGCGCAGTGTGCTGCTGATTCCTGCCGTCCATTTTGGGTCAACGTTACCAAGTGCAGTTTCGTTAGATGACATTGTAGGATAGCCATTAGCGCCGATAATTATATTCCCTCTGGAATCTCGAGTCCAATCATATCCATAAATAGTACGGTAGGGCTGGCCTACAACAGCGTCAATTTCAGAGCCGGTGAACCCTCCAAGATAGAGACGGTTTACACCAGGTGCAAGTGCAAGCACTTTGTTGTCGATCTTCGACCAGTTGCCAGTGATATCCCACTCCCAATTCTTTGATTTTATCGGAACAAGATCCAGGGTTATTTCATGCCCTGATGTCCTTATAGAACCTGCGTTCAGCCATACATCCTGATAACCTGTGCTGGCTGCTATAGGAACTTCGAGGATATCATCTGTCGTTTTATTGTTGAAATAGGTATAGGAAAGACCGACCCGGTTCTGAATAAACTTAAGGTCAATACCGGTTTCAAAATTTCCCGTTTTTTCCGGTTTTAATTGATTGTTTCCCAGGACAGCGCTATTCAAATATCCATTAGTACTGTTAAAAGGCCAGGTCAACCCGGTTGTCCATCCGTCTGCAACAGAAGGAGCGGTATAGGGGGTGAATGTACTGTAAGGAGATGCATCTTTAGCTGTGATGGAATAGGAAATACGGACCTTTCCATAAGGAAGGACTTTGTTATCCTTTATTCCTGGTAATTGCGTAAAGATCCAGCCGGCTCCTACAGAAGGATAGAAAAAGGAATTCTTTCCCTGTGGTAAGGTAGTCGACCAGTCATTTCTTCCGGTACCGGTTAAATAGAGCATATTTTTCCATGAAAGTGTCAGATCTCCATATATACCGGCGCCTCTGCGATCAGAAGTCGATTCCTGAGAAGCAATGCTTGTGGTATTGTTGAGGTCATAATATTCCGGAATTACAAGCCCTAATGCCTGGGAATTCAGCGAAGTAAAAAATTGTTCGGTCATATTCTGTCCAAGGATGAAATGGACATTGAAATCCTTTGCAAAATTTTTATCTATGGTCATCAGAAGGTCAGAATTGAAATTTTTGCTGAGTTCTTCTCCTCTTTTTGCCCAGCCTGCCGGTTGAGTAGATGAACCTATTGCAAGGTTATCAACGATTTTCCGTCCATACCAGTCCATACCAATACGGTAGGTAAAAGAAAGCCATTTGTTTGCCAAATAATCGATCTGTGCCGATCCGATCAAACGGTTTACAGCGTCATGGTAAGTATCTTCATTTGCAGTCCAGTATGGATTATCATAATATATTCCATGACGGTAACTTCTTTCATATCCTGCACTGGGTAACGGTGAGCCGTCCGGTAACAGATAGTTTGAATTGAATACATAACCTGCTGCATTGTCGAATGTGCACGGCGTTCTTAACAATCCGAGCATTATCCCGGAAGTGTTATTACCCTGTTGTATACGGTTAGCAGCTGTGATGATGTAATTTGCCGTACCGGATACCTTCCAATGATCAGAAAGTTTTGTATCGCCGGATATCTTGAAAGTATTCCTGCGCATGGTATTATTGGGAATGATGCCTTTCGTCTGGTTATCTCCAAAACTGAAATAGAAAGTAGAAATATCGCTTCCACCACTCAGAGAAATAGAGTTATCAGTTGTTATTCCGGTCTGAAAGAAATCATAAGGGTTATAAGTTTTAATTGACCCGGGTTTACCCTCACTGCTGACAATCCTTCCATCGATATCGAAATCTTTCCATTCGTATTTGCTCCAGTTTGATTTGTCATAGGCGCAGGAATCCAGTTTCGGACCCCAGCTGAATTTGTTACCTGAAATCCAATTGCCGTATGAACCTTCTCCGTACTGATTTTGCAAGGCAGGGAGTTGACTAACAACGTCAAATTTAACAGAAGTGTTAAAAGTCACTGAAATCTTTTTACCTGTACCTGCTTTTCCCTTCTTTGTGGTTATAATAATGGCGCCTGATGCGGCACGCAAACCATAAAGCGCAGTTGCAGCCCCGCCCTTCAAAACGCTGACGGATTCAATATCGTCAGGGTTAATGTCAATGGCGCGGTTGGATAATCCGACACCATCAAAATTGTTATTTGATGCAGCTTCAATATCGCCACCTGTTTCAGCACCTGAAATTGGAACACCATCTACAACAAAAAGCGGTTGGTTGTTTTGTGTTAAAGAAGTAACTCCACGAATCTGGATATAGGAAGCGGCTCCTACAGCTCCGGATGAATTAACGACCTGCACGTCGGAAATCTTGCCCTGCAAACTGTTAATCATATCTGTTTGTGCGGCTTTATTGATGTCATCTGAAGAAACATTTTGTACCGAATAACTCAGAGCTTTCGTCTCCCTCGGAATACCGATGGCTGTTACAACGATCTCATCCATATTCATAACATCAGGCTCTAATACGATATCCAATGTATTGGATTCTCCGATTTTGACATCTTTTGTTTTCATCCCAACAAAGGAAAATGTCAATACGTCGTATTTACCTGGAACAGACAACACATATTTCCCGTCAACATTGGTTGTAGTACCAATGGTCGTGCTTTTAACAACGATGGTAACCCCGGGAATGGGGGATTTGTCCTCCGATGATGTGACAACACCGGATATGACCCGTGTTTGTGCAAGTACGCCTTGCAGTCCTGCCAATAAAAGAAAAGCAAGGACAATGGTAAATTTTCTCATAGTGGATGATTTTAGTTAGTAAAAGGATTAATAATCAATGAAATATAAAAAATGTCCATCGAATTACACCTAATGAATGTAAACCCGTAAGATATATATGTTGAGATGTTGTATTATGCGTTTCGTCATATCCAATGCAATTTTACTAAATAAATTCTTTAAAAGTCAATAAAATCTTAAAAAAAAGTTAAAAAAAGGTTAATATAAAATCCTTCTAAAGACTGGTGGACTGTTAACCTATTTAAAATTAACTAATTACAATTTGGAGGAAGGCAGAAGATGGAGAATGAAAAATGAAAAATGATTGAAGGGTTATTTGAGTTTTTTAAGGGAAAAGCCGAAGGCTAAGATAAGTGCTATATAAATGGCAGTAGTGAGGGGCGAAATTTGTGTCGCAAATAACTGATATATGGAAATTATTAATGAAGACGTGCCGAACAAAAGATACCCCAGCCTTTTCATTTTCCATATAAGTATCGTGCCTGTCAGCGATAATGAATGGAGAATCAATCCACCGAGGATATAAAAAAACACGGTGACCCTTTTAGTTGAATATTCAGGAGCATATCTGAGCACCATATCTGCAATGGAGCCCGAATAGAACAATGCCAGAAGAAAAAGAGCTGAAATCAGTCCGAAGAATACGAAAGAAAACAGGCATAGAACAGTCAGTAAGAAAGGCCTTTGAACTGAACCTTCCCTGATGTTTTGAGGTCGTGTACTAATTTCTTCCATAATCAGGACATCTTTTTCAGGTAGGAACTATACAGCACTATAAAAGTTCCCGACAAGAGGATGCTAAAGAAATCAGGGCTGGAGAGATGGAAGAAATACATGGGCGCAAGGATCACCAATATCTGTGAAATAGTATATATATGAAAACCTGGTTTTCTGAGTTGCCACATCCATATTGCACCTGCAACAGCCAAGGCATTAATCACGGCAGTGGAGGCAAAGTAAATGGGCTTTGCTGCCTGGAACTGTTCCATACCTGATATCTTGAAAGCCTTTATCATTTCTGCTGTAAATTTCATGGAGGCATCGTAGAAAATAAAGACCATCAGGTTTGAAAAAGCATTCAGGCCGCTGCCAATAAAGGTCAGAATACAGAGTACCGTGAGCAGGGTTGGACGTTTTTCCTTTGTTTCAATGTCCGGAAGCATTTGTTGTTCTTCCATTTACCAGTTCATTAATTTAAGATTTTATTCAAGTTTTCCTACGGTTCTTTCGACCTCATCCAGGATCTCACAGGATTTGACCAAGGATTTCATGGTATTATGGTCAGGATATAAAGGCCGGTCAACATCGAGGAAGGTCACATGTTTCCGGATAATTTCCCTTGCTTTATTGACGCCGGCACCGAATTTATATTCCCTGAAATCCAAAGCCTGGGCTGCTGCCATGAATTCAATGCCCAGAATGCCATAAGCATTGTCGAGGATCTGGAAATTCTTCAGGGCAGTGTTCATTCCCATTGATACAAAATCTTCCTGGTCGGCTGCAGCAGGAATTGATTGTATTGAAGCAGGAGCCGAAAGAATACGTTGTTCAACAATTTGCATATCGGCGGTATACTGGCTTAACATCATTCCGCTGAACATACCGGCACCTTTTGTAAGAAAGGCAGGTAAGCCAACACTGAGGGATGGATTATTCAAACGGTTCATTCTCCTTTCCGACATCACACTGACCATGGTAATGACCATTCCCGCCATATCCATAGGAACCGATACCGGCGAACCCTGGAAATTAGCTCCTGAAAGTTGCAGGTTTTCTTCGGGGAAGAAGATCGGATTATCCCCAACACCATTTAATTCGATCTCTACCTGTGAACGTGCATAGGCAAGGGCATCGTGTGCAGCACCGATAACCTGTGGCGTTGAACGCATCGAATAGGCATCCTGAACTTTGCATTTGACTTTTCCTTCAGCAAGATCGCCACCTTGCACACATTTCAGGATGGCTGCAGCGCTTCGTATAGCCCCTTTAAAGCCCCTTACTTCGTGCAGTTTTGGCAGATATGGCTTCATGTTGGCTTTCATTGCTTCCAGTGACATCGAAGCAGCAATTTCTGCCTGTTTCAACCAATTATTGGCATCATAGAGAAAAAGGGCACTCATGGCTGTCAAAACATTTGAGCCATTGATGGTAGCCAATCCATCACGTGCCTTTAATCCCGGAACAGGAATTCCTGCTTTTTCGAGTGCTTCCTTCCCTGTATATAATTTCCCTTCATAATACGCATGCCCTTCTCCCATCATCAGCAATGCAATCTGTGACATCGGTGCAAGATCTCCACAGGCACCTACTGAACCTTTCTGGCAGACATAAGGTGTGACCCCCTTGTTGAGCATATCCACCAAGGTTTGTGTTATTTCAAGCCGGGAGCCGGAATTGCCGTGTGCATGTACATTGATTCGACCGAGCATAGCTCCGCGTACCCAATCAATGGGCATCGGGTCACCGATACCTGCAGCATGGTTATAAATAAGGTATTTCTGGAATTCCTTCACTTGTTCATCATTCAGAACGACTTCTGAGAATTCCCCAATACCGGTATTTACGCCGTACATAATCTCATGAGCCTCAATCTTTCTTTCCAACATGGCACGGCATGCCTGAATCCGTTCGATGGCCTTTTTATCCAGTTCAACTTTTTCATTCCTCCGGGCAACGTCAACAACGTCCTCAATTGTTAGTCCTTCTCCTTTTATTACTAGTGTCATATTTATGGTGTTTTGAATATTCGTAAGTCTTTATATATAAGGTACTGGGTACTGGGTAAAAGAAATAATTTTTTATTATTAATTCTTCATTCTTCATTTTTCATTAGCTTTTCTTTCATCTCTTCCCAGGTCAGTGTGTTTTGTTCTCCCGTCAGCATGTCCTTCAAGGTAAGTTTACCTTCTTTCATTTCGTTTTCTCCGACAAGTATTACATAAGGGATTTTTTTACGATTGGCATAATCCAGTTGCTTCTTCATTTTAGCAGCATCCGGAAAGATTTCAGCAGGAATGCCTGATTCACGGAATTCTGAAAGAAAAGGAAGACAGTACTTTTCTTCTGCCGGACCGAAATTCACAAAAAGAACTTCTGTGGTAGTCCCAATCATCCCGGGAAAAGATCCAGCTCATTCATCACATCATAAATCCGGTCGGCTCCAAATGAGATCCCGACTCCTGAAACACCCTTAAGACCAAAAATCCCGGTAAGGTCGTCATACCGGCCACCCCCGCAAATGCTTCCCATCGGAACATCCGCAGCTTTCACCTCAATAATGGTACCGGTATAATAATTCAATCCGCGGGCAAGGGAGATATCCAGTTCGACAAAATCATCCAGGTTCAGGTCTCTCAGATATTCCAATATCTTTTCGAATTCATAAATTCCTGTCATTCCAATAGAAGAGGATTGCAATTTCTCTTTCAAAAAAGGAAGGTTGATATTAAAATCTTTTTCACTAGCAAAATTCAAGAAGGGTAAAAGGGCATTAATGGAAGCATCTGCAAAGCCTTTCTCCCGGAGCTCGGCAATAACAGGCTCCATCCCGGTTTTTTCCATCTTGTCAAGGGAAACGGTCAGATCAGTCAGCCGTCCGGGTTCTCCAATTACTTCTGCAATCCCTGAAAGGATCTTGCGGTTATTAAGTTTAACGATATACTTCAACCCCAGGCTGGTGAATACTTTATCAACGATCTGTATAAGTTCGACTTCATTGAGCAGGGAATCACTGCCAATCACATCCACGTCGCACTGAAAAAATTCCCTATACCTGCCTTTCTGAGGCCGGTCGGCACGCCATACAGGCTGAATCTGGTACCGCTTGAACGGAAAGACGATTTCGTTCTGATGCTGTACTACGAACCGTGCAAAGGGAACTGTAAGGTCATAGCGCAATCCTTTTTCCGAGATCAGCGGAGTCACCTCTTTATAATTCTGTCCGGAGAGATCTGAATTTCTCAATGGATCAAGAAAATCACCTGAATTCAGGATCTTGAACAACAGTTTATCGCCTTCTTCCCCATACTTCCCAAGCAGTGAAGATAGATTTTCCATTGCAGGAGTTTCGATGGGCTGGTATCCGAATAACTGAAACACTTTGCGGATGGTATCAAAAATATAGTTTCTCCTTACCATTTCAAGTGGAGAAAAATCACGGGTGCCTTTAGGAATGGAAGGTTTCTGGAGTGACATTCCGGAAAATTTGTACAAAGATAAAAATAATCGGGGAAAAACCAGTGAGAGGTGAAAGGTGAATTGTGAGTGGTTTTTTTAATTTGAACCCGTTAATCGGCTTTTAGTTTTTTGTAACGGATCCGTGTCGGGGCCTCGTCGCCCAGTCTTTTTTTACGGTTTTCTTCATACTCAGAATATCCTCCTTCGAAGAAATAGACCTGTGAATTTCCTTCAAAAGCAAGGATATGCGTAGCCACGCGATCGAGAAACCAACGGTCGTGGGAGATGATTACAGCACAGCCGGCAAAATTTTCAAGTCCTTCTTCCAATGCCCTCAGGGTATTTACATCAATGTCATTGGTGGGTTCATCAAGCAATAATACATTGGCTTCTTCTTTCAGGGTCAGGGCAAGATGAAGCCTGTTGCGTTCACCTCCTGAAAGAACCCCGCATTTCTTTTCCTGGTCAGCCCCGGTGAAATTAAACCTGGCCACATAAGCCCTTGCATTCATCGAACGGCCTCCAAGTTGGATGATCTCGCTATTGTTTGAGATGACCTGAAAACCGTTTTATCAGGATCAATGGCGGTATGGCTCTGATCCACATACCCGATCTTCACAGAGTCGCCAATCTGGAAAGTTCCGGTAGTCAGGTTTTTCAGAGCCGATGATCAGGCGGAATAATGTGGTTTTCCCTGCACCATTTGGGCCGATCACGCCAACGATCCCGGCGGGAGGAAGCGAAAAGTTCAGTTTCTCGAACAGCAGGTTATTCCCAAAAGATTTTGCGACGGCACATGCATCGATCACTTTATTTCCCAACCGTGGACCATTCGGAATATAGAGTTCAAGCCGTTCTTCCTTCTGTTTGACATCTTCATTCAACAGACGTTCATAAGCTGCCAGTCTTGCTTTTCCTTTTGCCTGACGGGCTTTGGGTGACATCCTGACCCATTCGAGTTCCCTTTCCAAGTGTTTTCCTGCGCTTGCTTTCAGATTTTTCTTCCATGGCCAGGCGGTTTGATTTCTGGCTCCAGCCAGGAGGAATAATTTCCCTGCCAAGGAATTCCTTCGCCACGGTCAAGTTCCAGGATCCAGCCGGCAACATTATCAAGGAAATACCGGTCATGTGTGATTGCAATGACAGTTCCTTTATATTTCAAGATGCTGTTCGAGCCATTGAACTGATTCCGCATCCAGGTGATTGGTAGGCTCATCAAGCAGGAGGATATCAGGTTCCTTCAGCAGGAGCCGGCATA
>CAWAVC010000011.1:0-64783 GCA_963785325.1 uncultured Bacteroidales bacterium
AAAGCAAAATTATGGGTAATAGGGAGAAAAGATATTCTTCGAAAAATAGAAAATACCCTTTCCGGAAAACAAACCGGTAAAAAAGTAGCATGGTTCCATTGTGCCAGTCTCGGTGAATTTGAGCAGGGCAGACCCCTCATTGAAGAATTCAGGGAAACCTTTCCGGATCACCTTATTTTTTTGACCTTCTTTTCTCCTTCAGGGTATGAGATCCGGAAAAATTTTTCCGGTGCAGACTATGTTTTCTATTTGCCGGTCGATTATCCGGGAATAGCAGCCAGATTCATAAAAATTTTGTCTCCTGACATTGTTTTCTTTATAAAATATGAATACTGGTATAACTACCTTGCAATCTTAAAACAACACGGGATTCCCACTTACATGGTTTCTGCAATCTTCCGGTCATCACAACCGTTCTTTAAAGTATATGGTTTCTGGTTCAGGAAACAACTCAGAAACCTGAACTGGTTTTTTGTACAGGATGATGATTCGGAAAAATTACTCCGGAAGATTGGCATCCGGCAGGTTTCGGTTTCAGGAGATACACGGTTTGACCGGGTAAGCGTTATTGCCAGACAAAATGAACCGGTTGCAGGGATGGATGGATTCTGCAGGAATTTATGCGTCATTCTTGCAGGGAGTACATGGCCTGCAGACGAGAAGATCCTATTACCGTTCATTCTGAAAAATCAATCGGAATATAAATTTATAATTGCCCCTCATGAGGTCCATCAGGAACGGATCGATAGATTGATGGTTCAATTAGGTTCCTGGAGTTTACGGCTTTCACAATTAAACGAAACGAATAACAAGGGAAGCCGTTTCCTAGTGATCGACAGCATCGGGATCCTTGCCTCCCTCTATAAATATGCATTTATTTCTTTTATCGGTGGAGGGTTTGGTGTAGGGATTCACAACATTCTTGAACCAGTAGCTTTCGGTGTTCCTGTAATTTTCGGTCCCAACTATGACCGGTTCAGGGAGGCCCGGGAACTAATCAGGGAAGGAGGTGCAATCAGTATAAAAAATGAAGAAGATCTCCGTAAGGCAGTCGGGCATCTCACAAATGTATCGGGAGAACGAATCCGGGCTTCGGAGATCTGTACTGCGTATATTGAAAATCACAAAGGAGCTACTGCACATATTTTGAAACATATTCGTGCATGAAGGCAAGAAGGTTTGTTATCGGCGATATCCATGGTTGCTTTCTTTCCTTTAAGCACCTTATTGAGAAAGTCCTTCATCTGAAATCAGAAGACACTTTGTTCCTTCTTGGAGATACCATTGACCGCGGTAACGGAAGTAAAGCGGTGATCGATTACATCAGGAAACTTTCTCTTACCATGACCATTAAACCAATCATTGGGAATCATGAATTTATGATGCTCCGGTCGCTGGAAGATAAGGATTTTTTTCGAATGTGGACCCTTAACGGTTGTGGCCAGACTCTGCTCAATTTTGGAGTGGACAGATCCATGGTGAACGACTGGAATTCAGTCTTTCAGATTCCAAAATCTTACTTTGAATTTATTAAGACATGGCCATTGTATGAAGAAACTGATGGTTTTTTATTCGTTCATGCAGGATTGAATGCATTCAGTAAAGAGCCCCTTGCCGATGTGGAAAGTATCTTATGGACGCGTGACGAAAATGTCCCCGGGGATATTCTCAAAGACAGGAAACTGATTCATGGCCATACTCCCGTTCCCTTATCTTCTATTCAGGAACGGCTCCGAAATCCAGAGACAAAGGTCATAAACCTTGATGGAGGATGTGTTTACAAGAACTATCCGGGCTTAGGTTCCCTGGTTGCCCTTGATCTTGATCATATGGTTTTACATTCTGTCAGGAATATAGAAATAAGCTAAACAAGTTCAAATTCCTGGTTTCTTCGTGAAGGACGAAATCCTGCTTCACAAATGGCCTCCTGAATACCTTTCACATCAAATTTATAAGTAGCACCAGCCACAGATACCACGTTTTCCTCGATCATGATGGATCCGAAATCGTTAGCGCCTGCATGAAGGCATAACTGGGCAGTTTCCTTTCCCACTGTCAGCCAGGAAGCTTGGATGTTCGGGATATTTGGAAGCATGATTCTGCTTATGGCTATCATCCGGATATATTCTTCTGAAGTCACTTTATTCCTGATTCCTGATTTTTTCGCAAGCACTGTACCTTTATCCTGAAAAGGCCATGGAATGAATGAAATGAATCCTTTAAACCCAGCAGGTTTTTCGGCCTGTACTTCCCTTAAAAGAACAAGATGCATCATCCGTTCGTCAAGAGTTTCAATATGCCCAAACATCATGGTAGCCGATGTGGTCAACCCCAATTTGTGCGCTGCTCTCATCACATCCAGCCATTCCTGTACTGAACACTTTATCGGTGATAGGATCTTTCTTACGCGGTCAGATAGAATTTCAGCACCGGCACCCGGAAGACTATTGAGTCCGGCTTCTATCAATCTTTTCAGGATTTCTGTGTAACTAAGGGATTCCATTTTTGCTATATGAACTATTTCGGGAGGCCCCAGAGCATGAAGCCGTAGTTTTGGGAACATCTGTTTCATATTTTTAAACAGATCCACGTACCAATCAATACCCAGTTTTGGATGCAATCCTCCCTGTAAAAGCAACTGATCACCCCCGATGCATTTCATCTCATCAATCTTGGCTGCGTATTCATCGAGTGTAGTGATATAAACATGCTTGCTGCCTACAGGGCGATAGAAATTACAGAATTTGCATCCGGAGATACAAGCATTGGTAATATTGACGTTCCGATCGATGATCCATGTGACATTATTTTCCGAATGATGGATCTTCCTCAATTCATTGGCGGTATATATAAGTTCACCCAGTGGAAGGCGATTATATATTTCAAGCGCTTGGGAAGTATTCAAAAATTCCAGTCGCAAGGCTTTTTTTATAAGCAGATCCAGGTTCATATTGCGGATTTGTGGCCGTTTTATTACCTTTGCATGCAATTACCATCCCAAAAATACGAAAAATCATGCGTCCCAGACTTATAAAAATTTCCAGAGTACCGCTTAAGATGAATATCATTTTCCTCATATCAGCTCCTACAGATTTACCCAAAGAATTTTTCACTAAAGATGAACTCAGCTACCTTTCCTATCAAAATGAAAAGGAAAAACAGAATTTCTTCTCATTTAACCGGTTGGATCAATGGCTTTTTATCCAGGTGATAAAAAAAGAAAACGATCCTTACAGAGAGAAAGAAGAAATGCGAAAATCAGGAGATAAATTCGGATCGTTGCTGAACGAATTAAAGCAACGGGAGATCATCCTTTATGATACAACCGACCGGACAATCGGAGCGCTGGAATTTGCTGAAGGTCTGATACTTGGCCAATACCAGTTCTTGAAATATAAAGGTGATAAAGAGGCAGAGAACACCCTGGAAACAATTCGTCTCTTTTCCGGAAAAATTAAAAACAAGGAAATTCATAACCTGGTTGTAGTAACAGACGCTGTGTTTCGTTGTCGCACGCTGATAAACGAACCAAATTCATTTCTCACTGCCTTGACCTTTGCCCGGGAAGTTGAAAAAATGGCAAAAGAATGCGGGGCCACAGTTGATGTACTAAACAAAAATAAGATCGAAGCACTCCAGATGGGCGGATTGCTTGCAGTGAATAAAGGCAGTGAAGTACCACCCACTTTTACCATACTGGAATGGAAACCAAAACAAGCAGTTAATAAAAAACCATTCATATTTGTCGGAAAAGGAGTTGTTTTTGATTCCGGGGGAATGAACCTGAAACCGGGTGATTCAATGAGTACCATGAAAGATGATATGTCGGGCGCTGCTGTCGTAGCATCGGCCATTTACGCGATTGCAACTGCCAAACTTCCTGTGTATGTCATTGGGTTGATGCCGGCGACTGATAACCGGCCTGGACCGAAAGCTATTGTTCCCGGTGATATTATCAAAATGCAAAATGGAATGACCGTTGAAGTTTTGAACACCGATGCAGAAGGACGACTTATCCTTGCTGATGCTCTAAACCATGCAAAAAAGTATAATCCTGCCTTGGTGATCGACCTTGCAACCCTCACCGGATCAGCCATCCGTGCAGTTGGTCATTATGGCATCGTGGCCATGCAGACAAAAGCGGGGAAAGAACTGGAAATATTAAAAGCATCCGGTTTGGAGATCTATGAACGCCTTGTCGAATTTCCCTCATGGGAAGAATATGGCGAAGGATTGAAATCAGATGTTGCCGACATGAAAAATACAGGTCCAGCAGAGGGCGGTGCAATCCTTGCCGGGAAATTCCTTGAGAAATTTACCGATTATCCATACATCCACCTCGATATTGCAGGCCCGGCATTCCTTGAAAAAAGAGACTCATACCGCGGGCAGGGAGGAACCGGTGTGGGTGTAAGGCTGTTATTCGATTTCATCAGCCAACAGGTGATTCGTAAAAGAGAATAACAACAGTCGCTCCATCGTCACAATGAATTAAGCAATATATTTGCAAAAATCAGAAATATGAACCAAACACCTGAAAAAGAACAAAGAATCAGAGTTGGAATAACACATGGAGATATAAATGGCATCGGTTATGAGATAATCATAAAAACCTTGCAGGATCAGCGCCTTATGGAAAATTATACCATAATAGTCTATGGATCCTCGAAAGTTGCATCTTACCATCGGAAAACCCTAAATATCAACGATTTTAATTTCAACCTTGTAAAAAAAGCCGACTTGGCGCACCCGAGGCGTCCAAACATTGTCAACATTGTTGAAGATGAGGTTAAGATCGATCTTGGAAAATCGACGCCCATAGCCGGAGAACTTGCATCACTCTCTCTCGAAATGGCCATCAGCGATATTCTAAGTCACAACATTGATGTACTCGTGACGGCTCCTATCAACAAACAGAACATCCAATCTTCCGGGTTTAAATTTCCTGGTCACACTGAATACCTGGGTCAAAAAGCGGGCGTGACCGACTATCTTATGCTTATGGTCAGCAATACCGTGCGCATCGGTGTAATTACCGGACATATTCCTCTTGATAAGGTAACCTCTGCTTTGACCGAAGACCTGATAATGCGTAAGATAAACATCATGAACCAATCTTTGATGCGGGATTTTGGTATTCAAAAACCACGTATTGCAGTCCTTGCTTTGAATCCTCATGCCGGAGATAACGGGATCATAGGTAATGAAGATAATACTATCCTGAAACCTGTGATCGAAAAAGTCTATCAGCAGCAAATTCTGGTTTTCGGACCCTATCCTGCAGACGGATTTTTTGGTTCGGGCACTTTCCATCATTTTGATGGTATTCTTGCGGTTTACCACGACCAGGGAATGATTCCCTTTAAACTTCTTTCCTTTGATGAAGGTGTTAATTTTACGGCAGGATTACCTTTTGTGAGAACATCTCCCGCACATGGAACTGCTTATGACATTGCCGGGAAAAATGAAGCAAGCCCCGAAGCCTTCCGTAACGCGGTTTACATGGCATGTACGATATTCAATAACCGCCTTGCATACGATGAATTGCATGCAAATGCTATGAATCCTAAGCCAGTTGAACCAGAAAGCCCGCAACAGTAATGGATCTTACTTATTCCCTTTCAGAAGTCGCATTCTACACGAATGGAACTCTCCTCACGGCAAGGGAAGAAGCTGTTTTCATTAAAGAGATCCTGATTGACAGCCGGCGAATCATTCACCCGGAATCAACGCTTTTCATTGCCATTGTCACTGAAAGAAATGACGGACACCGGTACATTGATGAACTGTATAATAAAGGAGTCAGAAATTTTCTGGTATCTTCATTAAACCAAATTAAATACTTGCATGAAAATAAAAGCGAGACCGATAAGGCAAAGTTTGTTGCCAATTTTATCCTCGTTGATAATACACTTGACGCCCTGCAAAAATTAGGAGCTACTCACCGTTCACGCTTTATCATTCCTGTCATCGGTATCACGGGCAGCAATGGAAAGACCATCGTGAAAGAATGGTTATTCCAACTGATGAACCGTGATAAAAAAATTATAAGAAGCCCTAAAAGTTATAATTCCCAGATCGGCGTTCCACTCTCAGTCTGGAAAATAAATCCTGAACATGACCTTGCATTGTTTGAGGCCGGGATCTCGCTTCCCAAAGAGATGGAAAAACTTGAGCCCATAATCCGCCCTACCATAGGGATCTTTACCAATATTGGACATGCCCACGATGAAGGCTTCAGGGACCTTAGCCAGAAAGTGGAGGAAAAACTTAAACTTTTTGTCAACTCGAATACACTGATCTATTGCAGAGATCATGAATTGATCCATGACAAAGTGATGCAGGAAGCTTCATTGAAAAATGTGAAAAAATTCACATGGAGCCGGAAGCAGGAATCCGATCTGCAGATCATCCGTATCATTTTAGGCAAATCAAAAGAAACAATCCTAACCGGAATTTTTAAAGGTAGAGAAATAATGATCAGCCTTCCTTTCACCGATGAAGCCTCCATCGAAAATGCAATTCATTGCTGGGCTCTGATGCTTCTGTTGGGTTATGAAGCTGAGGTCATTTCTGCACGGATGAAAGCACTGGTTCCCATAGCCATGCGCCTTGAACTAAAAGAGGCTATCAATCATTGCACGCTGGTCAATGACAGCTACAATTCTGATATTAACTCTCTGGGGATTGCACTTGATTTCCTGAACCAGCAAACCCAGTATACAAAAAAGACCGTTATCCTTTCAGATATCCTGCAGAGTGGCCGCGATCCGATGAGTCTTTACCAGGAGATCTCCGGAATCCTCCATGGGAAAGGAATATCCAGAATCATTGGCATAGGAAATGAGATAAGCAGGCAGGCAGGGCAGTTTCCGATTGAGAAAGCATTTTTTACTTCCACCGACGAATTTTTTGACCGGTTTCCCTTTTCTTCATTACATGATGAAGCAATACTGCTCAAAGGTGCACGTATCTTTGAGTTTGAGCGAATAAGCCATGCCCTTCAGCAAAAATCCCACGAAACCATTCTCGAGATCAACCTCGATGCGCTTATTCACAACCTCAACTATTACCGGTCAAAACTGTTGCCGGGAACAAAAACTATGGTCATGGTGAAGGCCTTCTCATATGGCAGTGGCAGTTTTGAAATTGCCAACCTTTTGCAGTTTCACCGTGTGGATTATCTTGCCGTAGCTTATACCGATGAAGGCGTTGAACTTCGCAAAGCAGGCATTACAATCCCAATCATGGTATTGAATCCTGAAGAACACAGTTTTGATCTGCTTCTTCAAAACAACCTGGAACCTGAGATATACAACTTCCGTGTACTTAGAATGCTGGAGAAGGTGATCTCTGAAAATCAGGGAGAATCGGGGAACCCGATACCGGTTCACCTGAAAATAGATACCGGTATGCACCGCCTTGGATTTGACCCTTCAGAAATTGACATGCTCTTACATCGGTTGAAGAAAAATCCTGAACTCTGCGTAAAATCGGTATTTTCACACCTTGCTGCCAGCGAAGATCCTGCTGAAGATGATTTTACGAGTAGACAGATTGAAAGTTTACATGAAACCGCCGGAAGAATTCAAAACGGACTTGGCTATCCATTTCTCGTTCATATACTGAACTCGGCCGGTATCAGCCGTTTCCCGGAAGCGCAGAAGGGAATGGTAAGGCTCGGTATTGGCTTATACGGTGTCGGGTTTAATGATGAAGAACAACGTTACCTTCGAAACGTCAGCACGCTGAAGACCATCATTTCACAGATCAAAAGGGTGAAAACAGGAGATACAATCGGATATAACCGCAAGGGAGTCGCGCAAACAGACAGGGTCATTGCTATTATCCCCATTGGCTATGCTGACGGATTCAACCGAAGGCTTGGCAATGGCGCCGGAAGTGTGATGATCCACGGTACTATAGCAAAAACCATTGGAAACATCAGCATGGATTCCTGCATGGTGGATATCACGGATCAGATCGGTTCACCGGATAAACCTGCTATCAGGGAAGGTGATGAGGTGATCGTTTTCGGCGATGCTTATTCTATCAAGCAACTGGCAGATGATCTTGGAACAATTCCCTATGAGATCCTGACCGGTATTTCCAGAAGGGTGAAAAGAGTTTATTTCTTCGAATAACATTTCACTGCAGGAAAATTCATATTTTTGAAAGATATTCTCAAGCTATGAGCGCTCAAAAGTTGTCTATCCTGATTCCTGCTTATAATGAAGCCAAGACCATTCACCTGATCCTTGATAAAGTACTGGCTGTCGATCTTACCGGTGGAATCACCAGGGAGTTGATTATAGTGAATGATTGCAGCCAGGATGAAACGGAAAAAGTTATCGGCGAATATATCATCCGGCATCCTGAAGCTGATATTCGTTTGTTCAATCAGCCGGTCAACATGGGAAAAGGAGCCGCGCTTCACAAAGGCATTGAAATTGCAAGCGGCGATTATATCATCATCCAGGATGCGGATCTTGAGTACGACCCCCGCGAATACAACATACTGCTTAAACCAATGCTGGACGGCTTTGCAGATGTCGTTTACGGATCACGCTTTATGGGCGGCAATCCACACAGGATCCTTTTTTTCTGGCATTCAGTCGGAAACAGATTTCTTACCATTCCTTTCCAATATGTTCACAAACCTGAACCTGACAGACATGGAAACCTGTTACAAACTCTTCCGGTCTGAAATCATTAAGAAGATCTATTTTAAAGAAAAAAGGTTCGGTTTTGAACCGGAGGTTACTTCCAAGATCGCCCGCTTTAGAGGGATCCGTATTTATGAAGTCGGGATCTCTTATTATGGAAGAACTTATGAGGAAGGAAAGAAAATCGGGATGAAAGATGGATTCAGGACTGTATGGTGCATTTTCAAGTATAATCTGTTCAGCCGGAAATATATGAAATAAATGATGAAAAAGGTCAACCTTCAATTCTTGAAGCAGCCTTTTATGACCATTAACCGTCAGAAGATTGTTTGTGCAATTGCAATTATTTTATTTTTTCTCTTTCTGATAAACCTTATCGAAAAGAATTCTCTGTTTTTTCGGAATCCCGATTTTTTTTCCTTCAAAGCCAGGAATGGAAATTTTATAAGTTGTGATTTGGATAGAGGAGGCATCCTGGTTGCTGATCGTCAACAGGCAGGAATTTGGGAACAATTTTTACCTAAACTTAAAGCGGATGGAGATTATTTATTGGCTTCTTCTGATGAGAAATGGATCGGAACAGACGATCAGAATTATTTGAAAGGAGTTTCCGGCGGAAATATTTATAATGCCTCATGGAAAATAGAGAAAAATGGAGACAGCGTACTAATCCGCAATAAAAGTGGCAGATATTGGCACTTGGCTGAGGATTCCCGTATTGTCGCCACTCCTCGTGAAATGGCGTCTTCTTTTATCCGGTTGGAACCCAACAGGGTGATTCCTTTTCAGGATTATGTCCTTGTGATAATTGGTATTGTATTTCTGGTAATTGCCATTGTTTTCTTTCAAACCCGTTATCCTCCATATATAGCATTAGTAATCCTCATGACTGCCGCGTTTTTTCTTACGTTGTATTGCATCCGGATTTTCGATTTCCTGATGGTCTGGGATGAGCAATATCATGCGCTGGTAGCCAGAAATATGATTTCTCATCCTTTTAAACCTATGCTTTACGCCGATCCTGTGTTACCATATGATTATAAGAACTGGATCGGCAACCATATCTGGCTGCATAAACAACCTTTGTTTCTCTGGCAAATGGCTTTTTCTATCTGGGTTTTTGGGATAAAAGCCTGGGCTGTCCGTTTTCCCGATCTGATCATGACCGTCTTATTGGTTCCTGTTATTTATCGTATGGGATTGATTGTTAACGACAATCGGACGGGATCCTGGGCAGCTGTTTTTTTTACAGTCTCTCACTTTTTATTCCGTCTGATCACAGGATCCACATTCACAGACCATAATGATGTGGCATTCCTGTTTTATATTGCCCTAAGTATCTGGTCATGGCTGGAATATGAACACAGGAAGGGGAAACGAGGGCAATTGAAATTCATCATTTTGACCGGACTGTTTACCGGGACGGCAGTCCTTGTAAAATGGCTTCCAGGCCTGCTCGTTTATTCCGGGTGGGGCTTATCGATCATTCTATCTGGGAAATCAAGAAAAGAAATGAGATATTATATTCATTTTCTTCTAAGCTTTCTGATTACAATCATTGTTGCTTTGCCATGGCAAATTTATACATTATTAAAATTTCCGCTTGAATCAAGATACGAATTCAACGTTACCTCCAGCCATTTTTTAAATCCGATTGAAGGACATAGTGGTGATGGACTCGGGTGGTATTATTATATTAAAAATTTCAATGAGACTTTTTCTATATCCCCTTTTATATGGATTGTTTTGGCATTCATCTTTGTGCTTATTGCAAAACGAAAAAAACTGGCTGTAATATTGCTGTTTATGGTAGCAATCGTTTTTCTGTTCTATTCTGCAGCTGCAACAAAAATGCCAGCTTTTACCTTCATAATACTTCCCATCATTCTTCTGGTTTACGCTTCCTTTTTTACTCTTGCTGAATGGTTTCTTTGCATTTTCATTCCATCACGGTTTTTGCAGATTCTCCTTATGACTATCATTGTTATTAATTTTGCAGCTATACATTACCGGCTGGACGAAAAATATTGCGATTTCTACCCGGAGAAGGGAAATATTCAACGCTGCATCTACCAAAGAGGAAAATATGCCGGCTTGTACCGTGAATTTGGTTCAATAATACCTGAATCAAAGCAATCCAATTTTGTCATCCTCAATTGTCCCTGGCAGGAAATTCCCCAATTAATGTTTTATACATACATCAGGGCCGCGTATGATAAGGTTGACAAAAATCAACTCAACTTATTAAAAAACATGAAAGACCTGAAAATCGGGTATATCGTGATTTCAGACGAACCCGTTCCCGAAAACATTCTCAGGGATGATACCATTTTGAAGATCAGGTTCAGTAAAGCTACATCAGTTAATGATGTGGAGACCTGTATGAAATAATCCGGAATAGATGTTGACAATAACAACAAATCAGGCTAGTAAAAGATACTTATAAGTTTAACAAACGGATATTGTTGGTAGCAATGAAAATACATTTCGGGAAAGCCGGTACAAGAGAATTACTATTTTTTTTAAGTCTCTTTATCCTTTCGTCAGTGCTTACCTTAACAGCAAACCAGAATCGCGGAATCCTGAATTGTGACAGTGAGATCTGGGCCGACAGAGCCGGGTACTATTGCTACCTGCCAGCAACATTTTTTTATCATTTTGATACCAGAAAGGCTCCTTCTGCAATTGATGAAAAAACAGGATATGGTTTCACTATTGATCACACCAATAATAAAATCTCTACGCAATACTACTATGGAGTTTCACTCCTGATTTCTCCTTTTTTCATGATTGCACATGCCTTGTCTGCCCTGACAGGCGAGAATGAAATCGGTGGTTTTTCCTGGATTTACAATAAAATATTTGATCTTGCGGCAGTTTTTTATCTTGTCCTTGGTTTGTTTTTCCTAAAGCGATTTCTGAAAAACTATTTTCCGCAGCACCTTCAGTATATCATTATTCTGGTAACGTTCCTGGGAACGAATCTATTCTTTTATTCCATTGTTGATACTCTGATGTCGCATGTTTATTCCTTTTTTGTCCTCTCTTTATTTCTTTATTCAATGAAAGAGTTTCTGAAGGATAAATCCCGATACCGTTATTTTTTATTGATGTCACTTGCTTATGGTCTGATGTTCATTATCCGTCCTACCAACTGTCTGATTGGTATTCTTTTTCCATTTTGGGATGCTTTGAACAGAAAAGAAATAAGTCGCCGTTTAAAACTGATCTTTCAACCGAAATTTATTTTTCCCTTTCTGGCAATCGTGTTTATGATGTACTTCCCGCAAATGATCTTCTGGAAAATAATGCACGGTTCATACTTTCATCTTAAATATGGAGTGGGATTTACTTTCTGGGACAAACCGGAGTTCCTGAAAGTATGGTTTTCTACACTTAACGGTCTTATTCCCTGGAGCCCGGTTAATCTGTTGTTCATTATAGGAATGTTTTTCATGATTTTCAGAAGATACAATAATGGAATTCTTATTCTTTTCTTTTTTCTGTTGATCTCATACATGGCTGCAGCCTATAAATTCTGGTACTTTGGCTGTGGTTACGGACATCGTGCATTTGTCGAATTTTACCCTGTTTTTTGTATTCCTTTCGGATTCTTTGCAGGAAAGATCCTTGCATTAAAAAAAGGTTTTTTAAAGATTTTATTCTTTTTTCTGGTGTTTTGTATGACTATTTTCAATTTCAGTTTATCGCTCGTTGCAAACAGATGCAATTATGGTTCAACATGGGATTGGGATTACTATGCAAGACAATTAAAAAGGATTTATATCTTTCCGGGATCATCCCTGCCCTTTACTTTCAGGAATGATTTTGAAAACGCAGTCATTTGCGATGGAACCATGCTTAACGATTCTGTCAGTAATTCCGGCTTATGGAGCGCTTTTCTCGACAAAGATCACGAGACTTGTTGTGAACATTCGGTTATGGTAAGGGATTTCAAGGGGAAAATTCCTAAATGTATAACGGTTCAACTTATGGTGAGAAAGGTGAAACCTGGCCCAGTCGATGCATACCTGGTTTGTTCCTTTGAAAAGAACAATGAAATATATAATCAACAAATACAGTCATTGAAACTATATTCTGAGAACATCCGATCCTGGATTTCTGTCTATAGGACATTCCGGGTCCCGGAAGGACTATCGGGCGATACAAGAATAAGATTTTATGTGTGGAATAAAGAAAAGAAATCTTTTTTTGTAGACGACCTTAAGATCAGATATGAATAACAATTTAGCAATTTTACTATTTTGTGCAGCATCCATTATCCGGAACCAGTCAATATCGCCCCTCACTTCTTAACATTTGAAGCTTTTTACTACATTTGTCGATGAGTATAATTCCCTGCAGGTTTTGTCTATATATGGAATAGTTTGAAATACTTCAGAATAATCAAATGAAAATAACAAACCGGACCATCAAGAAACTGGAATTGTTGTTTTTTTTGTGTTTGTTTCTCTATTCTTCTGTGCTCACATTAACAACAAATCAGGATCGTGGAATTTTTAACTGGAAAAGTGAAATGTGGGCTGACAGGGCTGGGTATTACAGTTATCTGCCAGTAACATTTTTTTATCATTTTAACACGAGCAGAGTTCCCCGGGGAATTGATGAAAAAACAGGATATGGATTTAGTGTAGATTACAACCATAATAGATTTTCCACTCAATATTATTATGGAGTTTCATTTCTACTCTCTCCCTTCTTTTTGATAGCACATTCTGTGTCTGTAATTACCGGAAAGAATGAGCTGGGTGGCTTTTCCCTGATCTACAATAAAACCTTTGATTTGGCGGCTGTTTTTTATCTTGTACTTGGTTTGTTTTTTTTAAAGAAATTCCTGAAAAACTATTTCCCTGAATACCTTCAATACATCATTATTCTATTGACTTTTTTTGGAACGAACCTTTTTTATTACTCAATCATTGATCCTCTGATGTCGCATGTATTTTCCTTTTTTGCCATCTCAATGTTCCTTTATGCAATGACAGAGTTCCTGAAGAATACATCCCGCTACCGTTATTTTCTGCTGATGGTGGTTTCCTTTGGGTTGATGTTTATTATCCGTCCAACCAACTGCCTGATCGGGATATTTTTTCTTTTCTGGGATGTTCAGAACCGGAGAGAAATAGGTTATCGCTTTAAACTGATCTTACACCCAAAATATATTTTTCCGGGGTTGGCAATCATGTTTGCATGGTTCTTTCCACAGATGATCTTTTGGAAATTAATGCATGGTTCGTTTATTTATCTTAAATACGGAGAGTCGTTTATATTCTGGAATCATCCGAAGTTTATGGAAGTTTGGTTCTCTACCCTGAACGGCTTAGTTCCCTGGAGCCCGCTTACCCTGGTTTTCATGATAGGGATGTTGTTTATGATCCTCCGAAGAATCAATAATGGAATTCTGATTGGGGTTTTATTTCTGTTGATCTCTTATATGGCGGCAGCTTATAAATACTGGTATTTCGGGTGTGGATATGGACACCGGGCATTTGTCGAGTTTTATCCCGTTTTTTGTATTCCCTTTGGATTCCTTGTCAAAGATGTGTTAAATTCAAAAAAAAGAATACTACAGGTTCTATTTGCAGTGACAGTTATTTTTATGGCTTATTTTAATGCCAGATTATCACTCGTTACTGATAAATGTAACTTTGGTGCTACCTGGGATTGGGATTATTATGTCAGGCAGATAAACAGGATTCACCTTTTTCCTCAATCCGGGCTGCCATCAACCTTTAGGAATGATTTTGAAAATGAAGCAATTTACTTCGACACAAAAGTCACAGACTCTGTCCATCACTCGGGAACGTATAGTGCGTACCTGGAACCGAGTGATGAAGTAAGCTGCAAACATTCTTCAATGATTTGGGATTTCAATGGAAAATATCCAGAAATGATAACGGTTCAGCTTTTGGTGAAAAAAGCAAAACCAGGGCTCATCGGAGCTTTTCTTGTCTGTTCTTTTGAAAAGAACGATACAATAGTTAACCTGCAATCGCAACCGATGGAACCGTTCGTCGGTGAGACACATTCCTGGTATACTGTTTTCAGGACTTTCCGTGTCCCTGAAGGTTTACTAGAAAATAGCAACATGAATTTCTACATATGGAACAAGGGAAAGAGCGCTTTTTTTGTGGATGATCTTAAGATCCGATATGAATAGGGAAAACCTTAATGAAATGGTTTCGAACAGGATCGCTAAACTAAAAAACAGTTGAAAAATAAATAGCTCATCGGTAATCCAACCAGAAGTAAGAAAAATAGAATAACAGAAATATATTTCGCCCTCGCATCTTTTAGCAGAAAAACAAATGGAAGAAGTAATGATTCTGCTCTATATCTGCTTAGCGAGCCTCCTACTGACCAAGGAAAGATCAGAAATAAACTTATAAAGATATATGTCCATAAATATAATTCATTTCTGAACATTCGTTTTCCGAAAAATAAAATTGTAGTTATGATATATCCTATAAATATAAGCAGGGATTGGTAAGAAATGAAGTTATTTATTGAAAAGGAAGATAAAATGTGGGAGTCCCGGAAAAAGATTCTTATGTTTTTTATTGGGTTTATGAAATCATGACCGTATTTGGCTTGAACTCTCATAAATGCAGACCAATCATTAACAGTTAATTCGAAAATTAAAAATACTAATAAAATTCCCAGTCCTCCCATAACAACCAGAATAATTATATTTGTCATCTTACGTTTGATGCCCTCCTTTTTTTTCAAGAGAATACTAATTGCAAAAACAAAGGCCAATAAAAAGCCGGTCGGATAAAAAAATGATGCAAAAAAACAGCACAATCCAGTCAACCAGATTTTTTGTTTAATATAAAAATATAATCCTGATAATACAAAGAATAAAACAGCGGACATAGGGAAGATGGCATTGAAATAAATGAAGCTGAAGCTAAAAGTTGCCATTGATATAAATAATAAATTTCTCCAGGAAAATCGTCTCACTTCTGAAATCTTCAACACCATTAATAAGGATAAAATGAAGAATAATTTTGATAAAACTCCTGCCAATAGTACTTTATCTTTAAAAACCAAACTCAATAATTTTATTAATAATGGATAACCAGGGAACCACCCTGTATTTCCACAAATCTCGGTTGCATTGATTGGGTATCCGAAATTGCCGGCGCAAGGGAATAATTCATACCCCGTGGTCGCAATTGCAATGTAATGGCCTGAATCCCATCTTGACCAATTTAATGCATTGAAATAATCATAATGTAAAAAATGCAAAACAATTGTCAACAATATTTGCGAAACTACGAATGAAACTAATATAAGTGCTAACTGGTTCAGGAATATCTTTTTTTTCATATAATCGTTAATCCGTTTGAATATTTTTATCTTCTGTTCGTCAATACGCTGACTGACATATTTTCCCGGTTCCTTTCTTTCCAGGTTATTCTTCTTTTCCGAAATATTCCTGAAGTTTAAAGCCGTTTTTGTAGATTGTGCAGAGGAATTATCTGACTTCTGTTTACAAATATAATATTATTTGATATTTGTGATGTTATCCCTGATATAATTGGTCATGATACCCAATTAGATTATTCTATCTGATATTCACCTCTCACTTTTCAGAGAGCCTTGACACTTTTTCGCCATTTTATCATTTTACTATTTCGCCGATTCACAAGTTCGTGAACTCCCTATAGCTTTTTTTTCTACATTTGCCGATGCGAGATTATTTCACATATGATGATCAGGACTGACAAGAAAAACCTTATATCATTACTTACCTTTTGTGGAGTAGCTGTCATAATTCTTCTAGTCAATTTACTTGCGCTTCATCCGGGAAATTCTTATTTTCCATCACTTATTGACGCATTATTATTGATTGCGGGGCTCTGGTTTATCAGATCAACCCTCCTGTTTTTTGTTTCGGATCTTATCACATCTTTCACTCTTGTTATCATTGTTTTCGCCACAAACCTTTTTGATCTTTCCAGCGCAGATCATCTTCTCCAGCCTGTAATGATTTTTTTGTTTTTTGCACTTGTTATGTACTTCACAGCTTCCGCATACTATTCATATAATCTTTTAAAAACAATAGCATTGGCAGTGTTTTCAGGGATCACTATCCTGATTCACCCGACAGGTTACCTTGTATTGTTAATTCCTGCATTGTGGGGTATTCATGATAAAGAAAGTGGGAAACAAAAGGTCTCATTAGTATTGAAAAACAGGAAACATACCATTATCTTCCTGTCCTCTCTCTTTCTCATGATTTTGATACTGATTGTTATATTGAAAATCAACCCCGGTGAGATCAGTTTTCTGGGTTTCCAACTTCCGGGTGTTTTCTATTTAAATTTCAGATACCTGTGGAATAATTTATTTTCTTTTGATCATGGTTGGTTGATCTATTCTCCTGTGATGCTGCTTCCTGCAATTGGTTTTTATCTCCTTGCAGAGAGGAACAAGGAAATCTTCTTTTCGTTTTTTATCATCTGCCTGGTCGAGATACTTGTCGAATCCTGCTGGAGTTCGCTGGATTCCACTGTAGTCTTCGGTCAGGTTGCTTTTGTTCCGTTAATTGCATTACTTTCATTACCCATTGCAGTATTTTTTAGAATCATTGCTGGAAAGAATATTGTTCTCAGGGTTTTTACAGGCATAATTTGCATCTTTTTTATTGTTTTGAATATTTTTCAAACCTGGCAGTACCAGAATGGAATTATACTGAAATCTGGCATGACTTATGAGTTTTACGACGTTGTATTCGGCCGCACGAATTTGACGGAAATAGAAAAACAACGAATGACGGGTGTTGAGCCTGATGTATCATCGATCCTGAAAGATGGATCGGAGTTCAACCATCGGTTTATTGCATTTTATGATTTTGAAGATACCACTGCGGGTTATAAATCTCAACTTGAATCAGAATATCATAAAAGCGGTAATTACGCCTTTAAATTGGATAGCACCGGACCATTCTCTCCTGCATTGAAGATTCCATATGCTGAACTTACTTCAAAAAAAGAAGTAGTGGGCAGGATTACGGTATCGGTGTTTTCACCTGCAAATGCCCCATTCCCCGGGGGAGACCTTGTATTCTCCTCAATCCATGATGGAATTACGTTTGGATATAAGGTGTTAAACCTTGGAAGTCTCAATTTACGAGCAGGTGAATGGCATACAGAAACCCTTGATTATCTGTTTCCTGCCGAGCATAGTCCGGGGGATTTGTTGGCCGCATATGTTTGGTATAATGGCAAATTTGCACTATTTATCGACGATCTTAAATTCGAATTATTTGAAACAAAAAAATAAGATAGCAACCTTATTTTCCGGTGAAGGAATAACTGAATTGGTAATTTTTGTTCCTCTCTTTCTATTATGTCTTTATCTTTCCTATGACATTAACTTTTTAAACAGGAGAAGTGGATTACCGGAGATCCGCTCCGACAAGGCACACTATTATGTCTACCTTCCGGCAACTTTTATCTACAACTGGGATGCAAGTAAGTTCCCTCCCGGTATTGTAGAACGATGCTGGGGTTTTACTTTTGATAAAAAAAATAATAAGGTAATAATAAAGACAACCTGTGGAGTTGCCATTCTTTGGACACCGTTTTTTCTGGTAACGCATTTTATCGCAGTCCATTGGAACCTTCAACCTGATGGCTTTTCCAATTTTTATGAAAGAATGACTGTCATTCCAGGGGTGTTTTATTTAATTCTGGGCCTTTTTTTTCTGAGAAAATTTTTGCGTTATTATTGTTCACGAATTATTTCGTATATAACAATCTTATTGGTCTTTGCCGGAACAAATTTATATTTTTTCGGAATTGACGATGGATTAATGTCGCATGTCAATTCTTTTTTCCTTTTTTCATTGTTTTTATTGCTTCTGAAAAAGTTTCTTGAAAGCAGAAAAAAATCATATTGGATGATTTTTGGGTTAAGTATTGTATTGTCGCTTGCGGTTCTGGTCAGGCCGACAAATATTTTATTATTAACCTGGGTGATTCTTCTTGATGTCCGTTCATGGAAGGATATTGGAAAGCGTTTGTCTTTATTTTTCAATCCATGGATCATTTTAATTTTTCTCTTCACTGCCTTTGTTGTTTTTATTCCCCAGTTTCTTTACTGGAAGTACCTTTCAGGACATTTTATATTGTATTCATACCCTGGAGAGAGTTTTAGCAATTGGAATCATCCACAATTGATCCCCGTCTGGTTCTCAACGCTTAACGGATTATTCCTATATACGCCGTTGGTACTTTTTTTTATTGCAGGAATCATTATAATGATTGTGAAAAAAACACCAAACGGATTATTTATCGGATTGTCGTTTCTAATAATCAGCTATGTATTTGCATCTTGGCATATTTGGTTCTTTGGAGGAAGTTTTGGATACCGCCCGATGGTAGAATATTATGCATTGTTCTCTCTTCCTTTTGCCTATTTCATTATTACATTATTTAAGTTAAAGAATCTTTATATTAAAACTTTATTAATTGTTTTAATCTTGTTTTCGGTAAATTATAACCTTCGTACGACTTACTATCAACGATGGAATATTTATTCCACATGGTCATGGGATGATTATCTTATCTATTTGCATAATGCGGGAATATATAGTTATCCATATCATTCATATACCTTCATCCAGGATTTCGAGAATTTTGGCATTCCCGAGATTTTTCCTGTCCATAATTGCGCACATTCTATGCTTTGGGCAGGGTACGTCAACAAATCCATCGAATACAACCGACTGTTTTCTAATAGATTGTATGATATTTTAAGAAGGCCGGTAAAACATGTAGATGCGGACATATGGATAAACCCGGATAAAAACCTGAAAACAAGAGCCCGGTTTGTTTGTAAAATTGAAGATGCAGTGAATAAATTGAAATATTATAAGGATGTGAATCTTGATGATTTTCTTAAAGGTCCGAAACAATGGAGCAGGATTTCAGCTTCTTTTGAAATTCCAGGATGGGTCGATCAATCAAATACTATTTCCTTTTTAGTCTGGAATTCTGCCAAAACAGACACAATTTATATTGATGATCTAAAACTGAGATTTGAATAGCCTCAAAAGCATCTATGAATTCTTATAAAAAATGTCTCTTATTCCTGGTCCCGTTGATCATTAATGCAGCAACACATACAGCTTCAGGATTCAGTCCATTCATCTATTTCCGATTCTGAACAGGGCTGTCATGGATTCATTGATTAAAATTAACCTGCGTCGACATCGGTAATGATCTTTTGCGGGATGTTGGCTACATCATAGTGCAGAAAGGCAAGAAATGACTGAAATCCGAGAATGACCGGCAACCCTGCAAGAAATACTGTACCGGCAGTGGCTGGAGTGAGTGATTTAATACTTTCAACCCATTTGATTCCACCAAATATGAAGCCAAAGGCAAGGAAAATAAAAGCCATGATAAGTTCAAGCGAACCTACATTGAAATCTTTGAGAAAATAGGTGTAAAAAATTCTTTTGAAAAGACGGTTGAGATATTTAAATGGGAAAATAAATAAGACCTTTTTGATGCTCAGGTTACTTTGTTCATCTCCATATTGAGCCGGTAATGGAATATCCCTCACAACTGCCCTGATGGTATTCAGCCGGAACAACATGTCGCATTCAAAAAAGAAACGATGATCTATTTTTTCCAGAGGGAGATATTTCAATGCTGTTGAGCTGATTGCAGTGAATCCATTGGCCGGATCCATGATGTTCCAATATCCGCTGGTAATCTTACTTATAAATGACACCATCAAATTCCCAAAACGGCGTGTAAATGGCATTTGTTTCAGGAAGCTGAGTTTATAAAACCGGTTTCCTTTAACATAATCTGCTTCCTGCCTTACAATTGGACCAATTAATCTTGGGATGAAAGATGGTGTCATCTGACCATCCCCGTCAAGTTTGATCATGATCATACAACCATCTTCAAGAGCTTTTTTATAGCCTGTAATGACAGCGCCTCCCACACCAAGATTTTTTACGTTAAACAACACTTCAATCCTGGGATCAGAACAATTTTCTTTGACGAATTTTCCTGTTCCCTGTGGACAGGCATCATCAACAACATAGATCCTGTCAACTTCAGTACCAATATCGGAAAGAACTCCCATAATCTGTTCTTTGACTTTAAATGATGGAATTATGACTGCTATCATAAGCTTGACATTTTACTATCTTTATTCAGCCTTAAATATGTCTTAGAAATTTTACCCTGACAACTGTTAACTTACCCTTGTAATTTTCTGAATACACTGCAAAATCAATAATCTTTTCTTTTTGATCAGTTATTGGTGGAATTTCAAAGTTAAAGATCCCTGTTTGCCATCTGTTAAACCCCTTTTCTGCAAAGTGAAGTAAATATCTTTCAAACCAACTGGAATTATTATTTTCATTTATACTCAGTGAAAATGGATTTACGAAAAAATCAAGCCTGAATCAGTTGAAAATTATCGGTCATTAAACTCTGTAATTCCAGTTTATAATTTTGGTTCTTTGTAAAAGTAAGTGGGTAAATTTGACTTAAGCATTTAGGTTTGAAGAAACGTATTCTATTTCTATGTTATTGAAAAACAAAGTATTTGTAATTGTATTGTGTCGATGTTAATTGGGAGATAACCTCGTAAAAGCCTGTGTGTGAGGCGTTATCCTCAATTAATATCGAAATTATTGTCACTTTGTTGTTGACTTATATGAAAAAACTCATTAAAGACATTGATAATAAACTAAATAACCATAGACTTGAACTCCTCTTTTGATGATCAGTATAGTTAAACCTGTTTATGTTACCCACTCAATATTACAAAGTGCCATAATTTTCAATATTTTTAAAGAAATTCAAACAAGCACTTTTAAAGACAGCAAATTTTTCATAATACTTGTTATAGGTGATATTTTTCTTGAAAAATCTCCACAAACGCTCAATAATGTTAAGATTAGGGCTATATGCAGGCAAAAACAAAAGTTGAATTCTCGGATGCTTTCTTTGAAAATCTTGTACAATTTTTGAACGATAGTATTTTGCATTGTCCAAAATCAAATATAGAACCCCCAAGGGTTGCTCCTTTAGCATTTTTTTAAATAAAGAAACAGTTGACTGGGCATTTATACTCTCTGCTTCTTCAATGATGACGTTATGTTCTTCAATATTATAAGCACCATTAATATTGACTCGTTGACGACCTGTGTTCGATGGAATAGTATAGTCGAAACCTTTTTTCATCCAACCATATGCGGGTTGTGAATTATGCAACTGATGGACAGCATCAAGAAACCAAATTCTATCATGTTTAGACTTCGTTTCTTTCAATTCAGTGTATTGCTTAATAAATTCTTCTTGGGCTTTTTGATCAGCCTTTCCAGGTACATGCTTGGGCTTACGGTAAGAAAAACCAAGCCTGTGAAGCAGGTTGGTCATTCCTTTTGTTGTGTATTTTATCCCGAATTCATTTTGTACGTATGCGCAGATTTCTTTGCTTGTCTTATAGACCTTTTCATCCAACTGATTGTTCAAAATCTTAATCTGTTTCGTTGTCAGTTTGCCATCGCTTCCAACATAGTTATATCTCAACAGAGAATTTATGCCCTCTGAATCAAATAGTGCATACCAGCGTCTTATGGTCGAGTCATCAAGTAAAAGTATCTCAGCTACTTCTTCAGGTGTAAATCCTCTGTTCAATAATAGGATGGCTTTGATTTTGTCGGCTTTTTTGCGGTCAGATGTCTTATGCATACTTTTCAAAGCTCTAATTTGTTTCGATGATAAAAAGTTCGACATGGTGATGCAAAGAAAAAGCATCTATTGTTGTTGGAATCTGATGTCGAAGAGTTTTTCTCAACATCCCATTGTTAATTTGTTCGCATTTTCATTCAGCATGAGTATAAATCCCTTATACCGAAAATTATTTTTGAATCATTGTTCACTTTGAAATCATTATTGACAAGAACCTGTAATATACTTAAGTTTTGAAATCCTGGTATTTCTTTACTGCTGATCTTACGTATAATATTGAACGTTTTCCCGGGAACAACAACATTCCAATAGTAATCTCTTTTAAAGTTTTATATTGACTAAAATCATAGGTTCTCTTCCAGACCAGACCTTTAAACTGATCTTCAGTTCGTAAAAATACTTTCCAATACATTTCTTTATCCATTTCCCCCCAATTCAGAATATAGTTTTTGTACTGGAATGTTTGAATAATATTCATCGGTATAGTCAAAAACGAAAGAACAATAATAATTGATTTTGTTACTGCGTGAATTTTATTCAACATAATTGCGAAGGGGATAAAAAACAGGGTATAATAATCTATATATGCTCTCAATCCGTAGCTGGCACCAAAAGACCATGCCCACCAGGAGGAAAGTATAAAAGTAACCAACATAAAAAATGTCAGCCAGGTCGATGCAAGATAGAACCTTCGTTTAATTATTAGATAAAATATACTTGATAAAGTAATAAAAAGAACCGGTGTATATATGAAAAGTCCCTTTTTGTAACTAAACAATATTTTAAAAATATGGGGATGAAGAAAGTCGAAAGTCTCTCCCTGGTATGAGTAAATAAAAAAATATCCCGTTTGCAAGTACCACAGGAAACATTGAATGAAAAACACTCCAAATACCAAAAAGATGCCGGCCATAAGTTTGACCGGATGTCTAAAAAGATTATATACCCCCTCTTTCAGATTTTCCATGGAAGCAGCCAGGAAAGGCACAAAAAATAAAATGATGATATTTATTTGACGGAGAAGTAAAATCAATCCAAAAAACAGGCATGCCAAGATAAAATCATTGACATTTCTCCGGATAAAGTACAATTTGATAAAACAGATAAATGCAGTAATTGTGGCCAGCGAGTAAATATGGCTGAAAGCGGCATCAAAGTTCACATAATTAGTGACAGATGTTGCGAAAACAAAAATTACCTGAGAAAAAATGATAATAGATCTTTTTATATCATATAACTCAAGTATCTTTTTCAGAAAAAAGATGCTTACAAATAAATAAAAAATTGCTGCATGAAATATTGAAATTTGAAACGGTAACTGATATCCATCATTATCAGTTCCGTCAAGATGGGTCGTAAGAAGCGTACAAGCAAAGAATGGAAGTTCTAAAATAGATGTTCCGCATGGGTATTTGTTCACTTTATGACCATCATAATCCAGGTATTCACTCAGAAGATTTATACGTTTATAAATAAGCTGATCAGGTTGATTGGCGATATCTTTTCTTATTAAATCATGATGAATGAATATCGAAGGCAAATAATCATAATAGCCAATGCCATCTGCCTTTATTGTGACAGTTTCATTTTTTAAATAATTGTTGATTAAAAAAATCAGACAAAAAATAATGAATACTTCAACTATAATAGCTTTTATAAAATGTTCGGTGATTTTCTTCAACTGCATTTCCTGACTTTATTATCTATTAAAAAGTTCGAGCACCTCAACCTTGAAGTCATCAATAAAAAAAACGTTCTTTTCAGGATTGTACATGTAAATCTTAATGTGGTCTTTTGGTGAATGAAGCGGCAAAAATTTTACTTCTTTATAAATATGATTCCATTGATTTACAGCAAGGTTAAATGAATGAATGCTGATCGTGTTATAATCATAAGATTTTTTATCGTCTTCCAAGGAGATTACAAGAGTGGGTTGATCAAAATATAGTGCCGTCTGGGAAAGAAGATAAACTGAGACCCTGACTTTAATTCCTCCCTGATCTAGTTTGAAATTATTGCAGCCGATTTCGAATCCCGGACTGAACAAACAAGTTTTGTCCACCAGGTAAGATTGTTTACCTGAATGGGCAAACTTTGATGTCAGTTTCGAATCATTTATGC
The DNA here is from genome assembly GCA_963785325.1 of uncultured Bacteroidales bacterium. Taxonomy (GTDB): domain Bacteria; phylum Bacteroidota; class Bacteroidia; order Bacteroidales; family FEN-979; genus FEN-979. Next base: position 24,542 of record CAWAVC010000011.1, read on the forward strand.
CTGGTCCTGGACTCTCAAAATCATTCACATATGAATGGACTAGCTTATAAGCTGCCTCTTCTTTTTCCTTCATGCTTTTTAGAAATTCAAAGTTATCAGCCGATTTACCAACCGGCAGCTTAAGAAATACAAGCACTTCATATTTCTTTCCGCCAAGTGTCGTTTTCTCTTTCAGGGGCTCGAAGACTTTAATCAATTTAAAATGTTTGTTCAGAAAAAGAGAATCAAGTGGAACCCCGTTCTCATTCGGACCAAAATGTGAATCCCAAACCACAACGGAACTATCAGGAACAAATCCAAGGGACTTGGTACTGTTCATTTGAAATGATTGTCTTTTTTCGAAAGGATTAATATCCAGGTAATAAGGAATTCTCAGATTCTGCGTAAAAGACCTTACGGTTGGCATATTCCGAATTTTTAATCCATTCTGCAGTGATTTTGATAACCTTTTCATCATCATCGAGCCTGAACGGAAATTTATAGGTTTTAAAGTTCACCCAAATGATCCATATACCGATTCCTGCCATTGCCATGAATCTCAGCCATGGAAACGACTTCAGTCTTTCATCAACGAAACTGTACCCTTTTATGCAGATAATCGCTGAAAGAGGAATTACTGTTGCGATAACACGAAGGTACCCTACTGATCCGCCAAGAGCTTTCCAGTAAAGAACAGAATGCAACATGAAAAACCCTGCAAATGGAACAAATATCATTATCAGTTCATAAAAGGCTTTTTTTCTGACTAACTTATTTTTTGAGATCTGCTGAAAAAACAAAATAATCATACCTAACAAGAGAAGAATCTCCATCGGAACTCCAAAAATCAGATTCCTACAGTCAAAAAAATATAAAAGAGGGCCCCTCTCTTTATAGATCGCACTATGAACGGGATAAGGGAACCTGTGAATAAGCCAAAGAAAGTCTTTGAAAAAAAATCCGCCAATGATTGTAAAAATCAGAATACCGGTAAAAAGAAAGGGAATGACCTTGAACCTTTTTTTAAATAAAAATGCTACCAGGAAGATCGGGTAAAATATCATGGTCTCTGCCCGCGCGAAATAAATAAAGGATAGTACAATTGCCGAAATAATATATTTCTCCCGGAAAAAAAGATACACAGACAGGATCAGGACGAATCCAGCCAGTATCTCAGTAAGTGCAGAAAAAATTGTGATGAAATAAATAGGAGAAAAACCGATCATCACAATAGCTAATAAAGAAGAAGAGTACCCCAACTTTTTTGCAGTCAGGTAACCAAACAGCATAGTCAGAACGGTAAGGATAACATTGAATACTTTAATACCGTAAAATCCGAATTGTGAGAAAGGAGAACTTAGAATGGTATAAAGAGGTCGCCCCCATTCGTCAAAGAGAAGAACGGGATTCCGAAATGCATATCTGGATATGAAATAGTGGTTAATATTGTCAGCACCGCCATAATAACCATCCGATAGGAACGATATAGCCAGAAAAAGAAACAGCAAAAAAGTAAAGAGAAAAATGGCAAAGTATTTTTCGATCTTTTGGTTATGCATAGAAGACAAAGATAATAATTACCCCAAAAATAATGGCTACTTCAACAATGATAGCTTTTATAAAATGCCCGATAATTTTCTTCAACTTCATAGCGTGAAATTGTTATTTATCAAAAGATTTCAGCACCTCAATATTCAGATCGTCAATATAAAAAACATTTTTTCCAGGATTATAAATATATACCTTCAGGTGGTCCGTGGGAGATTGGATCTGCACAAGTTGTACTTCTTTCTCAAGATGGTTCCATTGGTTTAACACAAGATTCATTGAGCGAAAGGAGAGAGTATTATAATCATACGATTTCTTTGAATCATCCAGTGAAACCACCAGAGCGGGCACATCAGTATTTACTGCCAACTGGGAAAGAACATATACAGAAACCTTAACCTTAATTTTTCCCTTTCCTTTCTTGAGATCAAAGCATTTCATATCAAAACCCGGACTAAATTCTGAAGCTTCGTCCATTCGATACGATTGTTTTCCCGAATGAGCAAATTCGGTTGACAGCTTCAAATCATTGATCCCGGGTCCGGGATTTTCAAAATCATTGACATATGAATCAATCAACTTATAATCTCCATCTTCCTTTTCCATCATGCTTTTTAAAAGTTCAATGTTATCTGCCGACTTACCTGCCGGTAATTTCAGGAAAGCCAACACTTCGTATTTCTTGCCACCCAGTGTCGTCAACTCTTTTTCAGGTTCGAAAACTTTCAGCAATTTAAAGCGTTTATTCAATAACAGGGAATCACGGGGAATCCCGTTTTCGTTTGGTCCAAAATGTGAATCCCATATTACGATGGAACTATCAGGAACAAATCCAAGAGAAGGAGGATTGTACATGTGAAAAGATCGTGTCGCATCAAAAGGATTAATACCCAGATAGAATGGTACTCTCAGATCTGCATAAAAAACCTGGCGTTTGATGTATTCCGAATTTTTAAGCCATTCTGTGGCGACTTTGATCACCTTTTCGTCATCATCAAGCCTAAAAGGAAATTCATAGGTTTTAAAATTCACCTGAATGATCCATCCGGCGATTCCTGCAACTGCCACGTATCTCAACCATGGAAACGACTTCAGTCTTTCATCAATAAAACTATATCCTTTTATACAGATGAGCGCTGAGAGTGGTATTACAGAAGTGATAACACGAAGGTACCCTACCGATCCGCCGAGCGCTTTCCAGTAAAGTACGGAATGCATCGCGAAAAACGCTGCAAATGGAATAAATATCACTATCAATTCATAAAAGGCCTGTTTTCTTATCAACTCATTTTTTAAAATCAGCTGAAAGAATAGAATTATTGTTCCCAATACAAGAAGAATTTCCTGAGGAACTCCGAAAATAAATTCCCGATGGTCAAGAAAATGAAGAAGCGGTCCCTTCTCCGTATAGGTTATACTATGAATAGGGTAAGGGAACCTATGAATTAACCAGAGAAAGTCCTTGAAAAAAAATCCGCCAATGATTGTAAAAAACAGAATTCCGGTAAATAGAAAAGGAATAGCCTTAAACCTTTTTTTGAATAAGTATGCTACCAGGAAGATCGGGTAGAATATCATGGTTTCTGCCCGGGCAAAATAGATAAAGGATAATACAATTGCCGAAGTAATATATTTCTTCCGGACAAAAAAATACACAGTAAGAATCAGTACAAAACCGGCGAGGATCTCAGTAAGTGCAGAAAATATTGTGATGAAATAAATAGGAGAAAAACCAATCATCACAATCACTAATAAAGAAGAAGAGTACCCCAACTTTTTTGCAGTCAGGTAACCAAACAGTATAGTCAGAACAGCAAGGATGACATTGAATACTTTAATACCGTAAAATCCGAATTGTGAGAAAGGAGAACTTAGAATGGTATAAAGAGGTCGCCCCCATCCGTCAAAGAATAGTCCTGGATTCTGAAATAAATATCTGGATATGAAGTAGTGGTTAATGTTGTCCGCACCGCCATAATAACCATCCGATAGGAACGATATAGCCAGAAAAAAGAAACAACAAAAAAATAAAGAGAAAAATGGCAAAGTATTTTTCGATCTTTTGGTTATGCATAGCAAACAAAGATAATAATTACTCCGGTTTTTAATTGTTTAACAACTGAAACTCTTATTCCTCAGCTAATCGGTTCCCTCCAGCATTTTTAAGTGTTTATGGAAATTTGATTAATTTTGGACATGTGTTTCCTTTTTTTAGTAGAATTCAAGGTTCAGATAACAGTTTGTTTATGAAAATTTCATCATTATTTTCTTTTTTATCACGACCAATTTTTATGAGAATGTCGAAACACATTTCATTGTTGATCCTGATAATTATTGTAATTAGTCTTTCTTTATACAGGATCACGAATGTAAACAAGAAAGAAATATCATGGGATGTATTGGGGTATTATTTACCGCTTCCGGCATGTTTTATTTACCATGATCCCATGTTGACTAAAACAGATTGGTTAACAAAGATCAATGATGAACAACAATTAACCGGAACACTTTACATGGTATCAACAACAGATAAAGGTGAACCTATGTACTTTTTTCTGTTCGGCATGGCCCTGTTTTATCTTCCATTCTTTTGCATCGGACACATTTTTGCTTCATTTTCAGGCATAGCTGATGGATTCAGTTCGCCGTATCAGTATGCACTGGTTACCGGGGGAATTATATATATGCTTATAGGGCTGTTTTATTTACGGAAAAATTTGAAATATTTCTTTTCTGAAAAAATTACGGCTATTATAATATTGATCCTGGTCTTTGCCACAAACTACATCCATCACATGACACTTAAAGATCTGGAGCCAGTGAATGTATTATTCATGTTGATGAACATTGTTCTTTGGTACACAATAAAGTGGCATGAGAAACAAAGACTAAGGTTTTTAATGATTATTGGCATTGGAATTACACTCATGGGATTGATCAAACCCAGCGAAATAATCATTGTATTGTTGCCATTACTCTGGAATGTAAGCTCATGGGAGACTCTAAAAGAGAAGATTCAGATGATCATAGATAACAGAAAGCAATTGATTATTACACTTGCATTTTGTTTTCTTCTGTCAATTCCACAATTACTTTATTGGTTTATTAAAACAGGGACCCCTATTTATGATACCTATAAGAATCCTGGAATTGGTCTGGATTTGTCCTCGCCCCACATTATTAACGTTTTATTCAGTTATCGAAAAGGCTGGTTACTTTACACACCTGTAATGTCGTTTTCTTTAATTGGATTTTATTTCCTTTATAAGAACAACAAAAAGCCTTTCCTTGCCCTCTTTGGTTATTTTATTGTTTCTTTTTACATCATCTCATGTTGGACCGAATGGTGGTACGGTGCAGGATTTTCCAATCGTCCGTTACTGACAGTATATCCTGTTTTAGCTATAAGTCTTGGACAATTCCTGGTTTATTTGACCCAAAAAAAGGCAATCGTAAAAGCGATTTTTGTTACTGTCGTACTCTTCTTTACATTTCTGAATCAATTTCAATGGTGGCAACTTAAGCATTATATTCTGGATCCATATCGTACTACAAATCAATATTATTGGGGGACCTTTCTTAGGGAATCTGTTAAGGAAAAGGATAAGAAGTTTCTGTTAATCAATCGTGACTTTAGTGGGAAAATGTCTTTTGATAATCAGAATGATTATCGTCCTTCCTTTATACAGGTGATGACTTTTGATGAGAAGAATAACTCAGAAGGAATTGTAAGAGATACTAATGGGAATCACTTTTACCGTGTACCCAAAGATCAGGAATTCTCATTAACCAGACAATTTAAATATTGTGAATTGACAAAAAAAGATCATTTGTGGGTTGTTGTTAGTTTTGATGTCCGGTTCCCGGAGAAGTTAACTAGTGCCTGGCCATGTCTGGTGACAACAATGGACCATAAGGGGAAATGTTACGGGTATTTTGCAGGTGATATAAAGTCAGACACTATCTGCCGGAAATGGAAAGAATGCAGGTTTGAATATCTGACTCCTGAAATCCGGAATGTGAATGATTATTTGAAGATCTATATCTGGAACAGAAACAAAGAAACTATTGATGTAGATCATTTTAAAATCGAGATCTTTGAGAAGATATAAAACGAAAACAAGTGCGGTCTATGAACAAATAACTCAGCATATTATTTTTCAACAGAATATTCCTAATAGAATTCATAAAGTGCACTTCTATTCTGATTGGAGTAATCAGGTGATTGGTGACCCTGTTTTATTTCTAATAAATTAACAATGAGTAAAAAATTAAGAAAGTTCCTTTATACCTTCCTCGTAACAATAATTCTCATTGTTCTGATATTTATCGGGAAAATTTATCTGCCTTATGGGAATATGTTCCACCATTCGCCAGCAAAAACAGAAAGTTCCGTAATGTCTGGCCCAACACAAACTGTCCCGAATTCTATTGCCTTTAATTTTGAAGTTGATCCGAAATCAGAAACGCCCTCGGGATTATTTAAGGGTATTGCACATTCAGGACAATTTTCGGCTAAAATCTTTGGGAAAAACAGAAGCAGTCTGACCATTGAACGTAAAGTTTCTGAAATAGGAGCCGATAATATGAATGATATTGCCATTAGCTCGTGGGTTTATATTTTCCCGACCAAATCGGAAGTTGCATCTTATTTGTGTCTGGCAGTTTCAAATGAACTTGGAATAAATGTAGCCATAAAAAAAGTAAAAGTGGAAGGCTACTACCTTCCGATGGGAAAATGGTTCAAAGTCAGCGGGCAATTTGATTTGTCGGACATTCATATAAAGCCTGATTACAAGATACAGGTCTACTTTTGGAATAATAGCTGGACAGATATACTGGTGGATGATTTTTACATTGTTTTTGGAGGGCCTAAGCCAAGAAGAGGAGATTCAACACTAGTCAATCTCACCGGCGGAGCTTCATTTACGCCAAAATTCAATTTCCCTCCTTATCCTTTTCATCTGCTTGATAAGGAAAAAATCAACAACCAAAATTCATCCTTTCTTATAAATAATGGGAAAATAAAAGACGGTGACATAAGTCCTTACGATCGAATCTTTTCAGGATATTTTATTTCTGACAGCCATGGAACAGAAGATTTGCTTGTAATCAATAAAGCAGGGAAAGCTGAACTTTTTACATTTTGCAGGGATACAAAAACGTTTTGTAAAATAACACCAAAGATGGCATCTGGTCAATTGGAATTTTTTCAATCGGCCGATATCCTGACCGGTTGTTTTTCAGGTGGTAGCACATCACAAATTCTGTTGTCCGGCCACAATGGCTTGCTATTGGGTGAATTTGAGAAACCCGGGAGTACCTGTTCACGCAAAATAATTGAGGTTTCCTTTAAAACCTTGCTGAATACTACAAATAATCCTTTTGCAGTAAGACCAGGAAAACTTGTTGCTGCCGATCTTGATGGAAATAAGACCACTGAAATTCTGTCAACAGCTGATGATGGTTCATGGAAAATTTTCAGGTTTTGTAAAGGGACTAAAAATCCATGGATGATAATGGCTTCCGGCAAAAATGACCCACTGAAACAATGGAATTCCCGAAAATACAATTTTAGGATCATCCCTGGACGGTTCCTTCAGAAATATCCCCGGGATATACTCCTTACCATTTCCATGGAGAAATCCAAACAAAGTCATTTTTGGTCGCTCCTTCGTTTTGATCCGGTCAGCCGTTCATTTATTCCTGTTTTCAGCGAAAAACAAAACTACATAGGAAAAACCATAGGACTGGACACCCTGAAACCCACTGATGAGTTTTTCTCCGGAATCTTTGACAACAGTGGCAAAGTAAAGATATTTCGCTATAACCGAGACTGGCGCTATGATCTAAAGGAAATACGGTTCAACGATTCCACTTTTCAGGTCATCGCCAATATTGATTTCTCCGGTTATGAAAAGGATTTTGACCCGAAGTATTATGAAATTCTCAGGCTCTTTCCTGCTATGCTGATAAACCCTGGTTTGACTTCCTTTCTTGTGATAGGCAAAAACTGCAGGAGCCGGGATCCTAAAAATAAAGAATGTAAGGAATTTATTGATATACCGGCATTACCAGGGATCATCAGCGTATATTCATTCCGGAAAACGGGAAAATGAAATATCTTGTTAATCTGACCTCTAAATGAAATTTACGATTTCTCACTGGATCTTAATCTTGTTTTTCATAGCAGATGTAACTGCTTTTTCACTGATGAGTTGCAGTAAAACCCAGAAATCAATTGAATCAGTTTCAGAGCAATTCATCATCCGCGATTTTGTCCCTGTTGCCAACCGGCATGTTGATTCGGAAGGGAACGAATACAAGACTGTGAATTGCAATAAATCCATTCTACTCGATTATTCGAATGCCATTGAGGAGGGTTTTATCATTCCTACATTGATTCAGGTGAGAGAAGGTCAATTTGAATTTTCCTTCTCCCTGAAAAACACCGGGAAAAATCCACAGAAATTCTATTATAAGATCTTTTATCAGAACGAATCTTATAAGTTTCCCGAAATTGATGAGACCGATTCTACAAAACAAAACATCAACGCCTGGGAGAATTTTTACGGAAGCTGGGAAGATGTTTCCCAGACCTTCAAATCAACTGTTGAAATTCCTTTCGATGGTGAATTTCATAAGGTCACCGATCATTTCCGCATTGTCGGAAATCCAAGAAATGAGCAACGGTATTATACCAATGGAAAAAACGACCGCTGGAAAAGAAACCCCAGAGTAGGGAATTATAGTTTTCTTTTGGTTGTGACAACTGCAGATAACCTCAATCATGATAAAATCCCAAAAGGTGTTCAGAACATTTCTATCGTGGAAAATGGTTCTTTTATAAATCCCTGGTTTTATTTTTTTTACGGAGATGGCAGGAAACTAAAGAATACTATAGTCCAACAGTCGCCGAATTATTTGAAGGTAATAGCAAAACCTGATCCAGGGGCGGGAATTTATATAGCAAATGCGATTTTTGACCCGGTCCATGCTACTAAATACTATTGCAAAACTTGTGGCAATGATTCTGCCCTTCACAAGAATGCACCCTTTGAACAGTTTGGTCATTATATTGATCCTTCTACTAAGATGAACAATATCCCGGTTATCGCAGATGTTCTGAAGGACAATTATTCGAGAATGGATTACAACTGGAACAGGCGCTTTTTTACTAAAGAAGAACTCATCGGAACGATCCCTACGGTATCAAAAGAACCATGTAAAACGGTTACTTCCGACCCGGTAAATCACAAAATCGTTATCCGCAACCCGGGATGCGAATATGGAAAATGGGCCAAGGAAAATGTTGGCGTGAGGTCTCGTCACGGGTTGACTTATGGCAAATGGACTGTAAAAGCAAAACTTACAAAGTTGCTGAACCGAAATAATCTATGGAATGGATTGACTAATGCCATCTGGCTTATCACACAGGAACCGGCAGAATGGAACTTTCGCCGCAATTGCGATAAGGAGGGATATATGGCAACCTATTACGGTGGAATGAAGGATAAAAGAGTGAAAACAATGGGATATTCAGAGATTGATTTCGAAATCCTGAAAACCGTTCCATATTGCCCGTCGTACCTGCTTCCACCTGTCTACAATAATGGAATTGACGATCAGGATCATTTTGGGAATTGGAATGTTCCTTTTCCAGAGGAAATCCTTGCCGATGATGATAAAATAGAAGTCTGCTGTACGAACTGGGATATGGCTTGCTGGGATCCGAGCGATTTTAATGATGGCTGTCACACTATTTCCTATAAAGGACAGACTTTCTGGGCTCATCGCTGGGATAAGACTTATCGTGCGATCACAGAAAAAACTCCAGAACCTGATGAAGAACTGTTCGGATCGCCTTATTATTATTTTCAGATCGACTGGGAACCCACAGAAATCATCTGGCGGATAGGCCCTTCAAAAGATAAGCTCAGGGTTGTTGGATATGTAAATAGTACAAATACCTCAATTCCCAACAACCAGATGCTTATGATTATCACTCAGGAATTTCATAATACAAAATGGTGGATAGGCTCGGCTTATCAGCAAGACAATATCCCCTTTCCAAAAAATGATATTATGGGGGAGATCTATGAAATGACAATAGAATAAAATGAATGTTGTTCCTTCGAGAATTCTCAAAGAATTGTAAGGGAATCACTTGCTAGAAATCATCCAGATTGACTTTCTTTCTCTTTTTTGGACCTTGGTATTTATCGCAATCAAATTCTACATTTAGAGGTTCTGAAGGCACATCGAAATCCCGTTTGGAAATCTTCAAATCAGGATCAGAATAAACTTTTTTCATGTATAAGGCCCAGATCGGTAAAGCCATATTGGCTCCCTGACCAAGGTCAAGTGTCCGGAAATGGGCTGACCGGTCCTCACAACCAGTCCAGACACCTGTGACCAGATCTGGAGTAATGCCCATAAACCAACCGTCAGATTGGTTCTGAGAAGTTCCCGTTTTTCCTGCAATGGGATTGTCGAACCCATACTTGGTTACCAGGCGTGTGCCGGTACCGCTTTCCACGACGCCTTTCATAAGCATAATCATCAGGTAAGCAGTTTTCTCGCTGATGGCCTCTTGTTTCTTGGGAACAAAAGTCTCAAGTACATTCCCATTTTTATCCTCAATCCGTGTCACGAAGATTGGCTCAACATAAACACCTTTATTAGCAAAGGTTCCCATAGACCCTGTCATCTCATACAAAGTCAGGTCGGCCGAACCCAGCGCAATGGAGTAAACTGCAGGTATGTCACTGGTTATACCCATTTTATGAGCGATCTTGACTACATCCTGAGGGGAATATTTCTTCATCAGCTGGCCGGAAATCCAGTTATTCGAATAGGCCAGTGCCCATTTTAGTGTGACGTCTTCACCGAGCCTTTCTTTGCTGTCGTTTCTGGGTGCCCAGATATCTCCATTGGAAAGTTCAATTACCGGTTGCACATTCGGATATAATGTGCAGGGTTGATCACCTTCCTGCATGGCCAGGGTGTAAAGGAAAGGTTTGAAAGTGGAGCCTACCTGTCGTTTTGCGAATTTTACATGGTCATACTGAAAGTACCGGTAATCTATACCGCCAACGTAAGCTTTCACAAATCCTGTATGCGGATCAAAAGACATTACACCTGACTGCAGTAAAAATTTGTAATAACGAATTGAATCCATAGGTGTCAGAACAGTATCAATATCGCCTTTCCAGGAAAAGACAGTCATCTTTACAGGTGTATTGAAGTTTCTCAGAATCTCGGCATCTGGTACATTTCTTGTTTTCAGGTGAAAATAACGATCCGAGCGGCGCATAGCCTGCATCATAAGGTTTTGAATCTCTTTGGTTTTATCCTTATCAAAAACGAAAGGAGCGTCCTTGATTCCTTTCCAGTGACGGAAAAATGAAGGTTGGAGTTCTTTTCCGAGGTACTCTCTCACGGCTTCCTCTGCATATTTCTGCATCCGTGAGTCGATGGTAGTATAGATCTTTAATCCATCCCTGTAAAGATTATAGGGAGTTCCATCCTCTTTCTGATGATTGGCGCACCAGTCGCTTAAAACGCCGCGAAGGTATTCCCTGAAATAAGTAGCCAAACCAGCAGTATGATCCTGAATCTGGTAGTGTGTCATATCCATCGGCAGGGCTTTCAATGAATCGTACTGTTGCTCAGTAAGGTAATCGTACTTCTTCATCTGTCCCAGAACCGTATTTCTTCTTTCCAGAGCTCTCTGTGGGTTCCGTATAGGGCTAAACCATGAAGGCGCCTTAAGAATTCCGATGAGAAGGGCGGCTTCTTCGGCTTTCAAATCATTAGGTTCTTTGTTAAAGTACGTTTTGGCCGCCGATTCAATCCCAAATGCCTGACTGCCAAAATCAACGGTATTCATGTACATGGCAAGGATCTCATCTTTTGAATAGTCGCGTTCCAATTTAATTGCCGTACCCCACTCTTTAAACTTAATGATAACGGTTTCAAAAAAGTTCCGGTCTTTCTTCCGTGGAAAGAGGTTCTTTGCGAGCTGCTGTGAGATAGTGCTTCCTCCTCCTTTGTTTGTACCGGTTATCATTCCGAATAAAACGCGAAAAATGGCTTTTACATCAACCCCCGAATGTTCTTTGAATCTCGAGTCTTCCGTCGCGATAAGGGCGTTAATCACATTTGGAGAAAGTTCCCTGTAATGAATATTTGAACGGTTCTCAATGTAATATTTACCCAGTGTTTCATGGTCGGACGAATAAATCTCGGTGGCGAGATTGCTTTTAGGATTTTCAAGCTCTTCAAAGCTTGGCATTTTTCCGAATATTCCCAAGGATATAGACAAGAAAAGGAGGAGGACGAAAAGGATCATACTTATGCCGGTGATCCAGAACCCCTTGATGAATTTTTTTTGAGTCTTAGGTGAAACCGAATTCTTTTTACCTGGCATCTTCTGTTATCTGGCTTGTTTTTCTAATCTGATCCCCACATCCCTGATCCCCTTCAATTCTTTGACACGCATGGCTTGTTCCAGGTCAAAACGATAAAGACCTTTTTGTGGGAATGTCATCCCTCTCTGAAAGAGAAACCTGTTGAATTTCAAACTACCCGACCCTGACCCACGCCATTTTCCATCCGGATCAGCCAACTGACATTCAACAGTATCTGTAGCGGTTCTATTTCCGGGAAGAATTGTATGAACGAAGAGATAAAGATTGCTGTAAGGATAAATGCCATCGTTCCTGATATTGAGGTAAAGGTTATAACGCGCTAAGGTATCGGTGATGTTCACGCTGAATGACTTATAATCGGTATTCAGCCAAACGCCGTTTTCAATGCATTTATTTTCCTCATAGAACCTTTTTGAATCGCAGGAGCCCAGAAAAAAAACCAGGAATACCAAGGGAAGGGAAAAAATGTTCCGGTTCAGGAGCATGATGATTGATTTAAGAAAAAGGGTTTAGATGTCGTCAAAACGGGTAAGGTCATCCTGACCAACACCATTTTCAAAATCAGCTTTTGGTTCAGAAATACGGGCAAAATCTTCCAACTTTTCAGGAATATTACCGGCTTTGTTATCCTCAATGACTTGGATTACTTTCTCAACGGGGATAGCCATTAAATTAGATGGATCATTCACATAAGTGTACCATATAAGTTTCCTGAAAATATCAGTCTTTTGGTGAATAGCATCTCCTTTATGGGTTTTCAGAACAACATCCACATCAGGGAAACACTTCAGGGCATCTTGGTACGTTTCATATTCGTAATTCAGACAGCATTTCAATTTTCCGCATTGCCCTGCCAGTTTCTGCGGGTTCATTGACAATTGCTGCACCCGTGCTGAATTAGTGGTCACTGAATGGAAATCGTTCATCCAGGTGGCACAACAGAGCTCTCTCCCGCATGAGCCAATTCCTCCCAGACGACTGGCTTCCTGGCGTGCACCTATTTGCTTCATTTCGATCCTTACCTTGAATTCTTCAGCAAGGATCTTAATCAATTCACGAAAATCAACACGGTCATCAGCTGTATAATAAAAAATAGCCTTTGTGTTGTCGCCCTGATATTCCACATCATTGATCTTCATTTGAAGATTCAGACGAACAGCGATCTCACGGGCCTTGTACATTGTTGATGTTTCTGCTTCAACAGCAGCAATCCATTTTTCAATATCCGTAAGTCTGGCTTTCCTGTATACCTTTTTAATATCTTGTGACCGAAAATCAACTTTTTTTTTCTGCAGCTGGAAACGGACAATCTCTCCAACCAAACTGACAATACCAATATCATGTCCTGGTGATGCTTCCACGGCAACAATATCGCCTACTTCAAACGACATATCCGAAGGAAGATGGAAAAAATCTTTTCGGTTATTTTTAAATTGGACTTCAACAATATCGATCCCCTTAAATCCCTCCGGCAAAGGAATGTCGTTTAACCAGTCGTGGGTATCTAATTTACTGCAAGTGTGCTGAAACACTTTATCATTTTTATGATAAAGCTTTGGCACCCCACAGCACCCACGGGTAAAGAAAGGGTTTTCTGCCGGTTTAACTGGAGAATTATCTTTGGGTTGAAAATCCATAATACAAAAGTACAAAAAAATGATTTTAGGACCCTGGTTTACTTTTTCCTGACTTCCTGGAACAGGTGGGCAGCTTTTAATGAAACATCAAGGAAAAGTGTTTGAGGATGGGCATTCCGTTCAATATGATACAAAGCGATGTTGAACAGTTCAGAGAACTTCGCGTAATTGGAAGGATTGATATATGCAGAGATTTTTCTTAAAAATTTCAATTCTTCTCCAACTGCCGCCACTTGTTCCTCGTTCCCGAAAGCAAACATTGAACAAAACCCAATGACCCTCAGCGCGTATAACAGAAAATCCTTTTGGTTTTCCCTGCCGATCCTCGCAATCTCTCCTGAAAACCCCACCATATCAACAACTTTATTATCATAACAGAGGAGCATCCACTTCCTGAAATTGGTAAAATTAGATTGATCCTCTTCAATATGCTGCATGCGGTGCAGAGCCTGTTTCACGTTTCCATATGATTGCCTCGCTATGATTCCAGCCTCCCGTTCTCCAATTCCATGTTTCCTTACAAGAAATACTTTAAGGTCATTATTCCCAATCTTAGGAATTTTAACCAACAACGTACGTGAACGGATAGTGCTGATAACCTGATCGGGATCTTCAGTGATCAGAATGAACAATGTTTTTTCGGGAGGTTCTTCAAGTATCTTCAGGATCTTCGGCGCAGCGGCATAATAAAGTTTTTCAACCATCCAAAGGATCATAACCTTGTATTCCGATTCGTAGCTTTTATAGCTCAAAGTATGAATTATCTCATTGCAGTCGTCGGCGTTAATGATCCCCTGCTTATTCTCCATCCCGATGAATTCGTACCATTCATGCAGATTCACATGATAATCATTCTCTGTGAGAAAAGACCGCCAGTCTTCAAGAAAGTCATTGCTTTTCGGTTTCCGTGTTATTTTTTTTGTGATCGAAATGGGAAAAATGAAATGAAGATCCGGATGAACCAGCTTCTGGTATTTAATGCACGATGGACAGATTCCACATGAATCGGGATGATCACCAGTAGTCCGATTCTGACAGTTAATGAATTGAGCATAGGCAATGGCTAAAGCCAGTTTTTCATTCCCTTCCGGACCGAAGAATAACTGGGCATGGCTCACACGATTATCCAGAACCATCTTAATCAGCTTCTTCTTGATCACTTCCTGTCCTATAATTTCACTGAACTTCATGACTTACATCTCGTATTTAACAGCAAATTTATATGTTTTCCTGCTGAATAAACGTGTAATAAACACAATCTCTGCCAAAACATTTGGAGTGAACCCTGACACCATAATTTTTTCCTCTTTTCCTTGTCTGCCTATACACCTGTTTGCCATTTCACTTTAAAAATGTTTATTTACATATAATCTACTTTTTGACATTCCTTAGTATTTTTGTAATATAGCAGTTTCATAAATGAAAGCTCTTTTTCATTCAATCATAACTGTCGCATTAATTTTCTTCTCAGTCATCTGCACGTCTCAGAATAAACTGAATAAAGCTATAGCAAATCCTGCCGGTGTCACGAAGCTAAGAATCGAATATTCCACTTTTGGAAAACTTCCTTCTGAAATCAGAACACTGACAGATCTGAAGACACTTTATTTATTCAGCAACGGACTGGATTCATTTCCGGAAACCATAGGGAACCTTCAAAACCCTGAAACCCTCGTCGTCAGCAGCAATAGCCTTAAAACACTTCCATCTTTAATCGGTCGGTAGAAAAAATTGAAGAATTTCTCTTTTAAACACAATCAACTAAAATCCATTCCACTTACCAGTTCACAAATACCCGGGTTTATCAGATCAGGAGACTTTTGCACATATAAATTCCCGGTTCATTCTTGCAATGTTGGACCGGGATATGAGTTTGGGGCATTCTGCTTCACAGGCGTAAGTATTGGTGCAATTTCCGAAACCCAATTTATCCATCATGGCGACCATTTTCCTGACCCGGTCTTTTGCTTCAATTCTTCCCTGAGGAAGTAATCCAAGATGCGAAACCTTGGCCGAAACAAACAACATGGCCGAGGCATTCTTGCAAGCGGCGACGCAGGCGCCGCAACCGATACAAGCGGCTGCATCCATAGAAAGGTCCGCATTTACTTTACTAACCAGGATCTGGTTGGCTTCGGCAGCTCCCCCGGTAAGCACTGAGATATAACCGCCCTCCTGAATGATTTTGTCGAAAGCCGAACGATCAACAATTAGATCCTTCACTACTGGGAATGGCTTTGCTCTCCAGGGCTCGACCACAATAGTATCGCCGTCTTTGAACTTCCGCATATGAAGCTGGCATGTGGTAATTGCATCGTCTGGTCCGTGCGGGCGACCGTTGATGTAAAGGCTACACATCCCGCAGATTCCTTCACGGCAATCGTGATCAAATGCTACTGGTTCTTCATTCTGCCGGATAAGTTGTTCATTTAAGATATCGAGCATCTCGAGGAAAGAACAATTCGGGGATATTGCATCCAACTTATATGTGACGAATTTTCCTTTAGCATGAGAATCTTTTTGTCTCCAGATCTTCAAAGTCAGTTTCATAATGCTTATGTTTTAGCGAATCTTAGCGCACTGGTGTTTTAGCGGTTCTTTTTGCCGCAAAGTCGCAAAGACGTTAATACCTATTTATAAATACGTTGTTTTACTTCAATCTCCTCGTACTTCAATGGTTCTTTATGCAACTGGAATTCTCCTTCCCTGAGGTATTCCCATGCTGCAACATACATGTAATCCTGGTCATTCCGCAAACATTCGCCTTCCCCGGTTTGATACTCTTCACGGAAATGGCCCCCACAACTTTCATTGCGGTTCAGGGCATCCAGGGCCAGCAATTCTCCCATCTCCAGGAAATCAGCCACACGACCAGCTTTCTCCAGTTCAGGATTGAGGTCATCTGGTGAACCTGGGATCCTGACATCTTTCCAGAAATCTGCACGTAAAACCCTGATCATCTCTATTGCTTTCTTCAGCCCGGCTTCATTCCTACCCATCCCGACATTTTCCCACATAATCTTGCCCAGTTCTTTATGGAAAATATCCACCGATTTTGTTCCCTTGATATCAAATAACTTCCTGATTCTATCTTTAACCCTGTTTTCTACTTCTTCAAATTCCGGTTTATCAGTTGACATTTTGGGTACACTGATCTCACCGGCTAAATAACTCTGAATGGTGTACGGAAGAACAAAATAGCCGTCGGCAAGTCCCTGCATCAGAGCCGAGGCGCCAAGACGGTTTGCTCCATGATCTGAGAAGTTGGCTTCACCCAGGGCATATAAACCCGGAATGGTTGTCATCAGCTCGTAATCCACCCAGATCCCGCCCATAGTATAATGTACGGCAGGATAAATCATCATAGGATTTTCATAAGGATTTTCATCAACGATTTTTTCATACATCTGGAACAGGTTTCCATAACGTTCTTCGATAACATGTTTCCCAAGTCGTTGGATTGATTCCTCAAAATCAAGAAATACAGCAAGTCCTGTATCGCCAACGCCATAACCGGCATCGCAGCGCTCTTTAGCAGCACGCGAGGCAACATCACGTGGAACGAGGTTCCCATAAGCAGGGTATCTTCTTTCAAGATAATAATCGCGGTCTTCTTCTTTAATGTCTTTGGCCTTTATGAGCCGCTTCCTGTGCTTTTCTGCATCTTCTTTATTTTTTGGAACCCAGATACGGCCATCATTCCGCAGGCTTTCGCTCATCAATGTCAGTTTCGACTGGTAATCTCCGTGAACCGGGATACAAGTTGGATGAATCTGGGTAAAACAAGGATTGGCAAAATAAGCGCCTTTCCTGAATATCTGCCAACATGCACTGACATTGGATCCCATTGCATTGGTCGAGAGATAGAAAACATTGCCATATCCACCGGTAGCAATAACCACGGCATGACTGAAAAACCTTTCCAACTTTCCGGTTATCAAGTTACGTGTAATGATCCCCCGGGCCTTACCATCTATAACTACAAGGTCCTGCATTTCATGACGGTTGAACAATTTCACTGTTCCCAACTTCAGCTGGCGACTGAGTGCGCCATAAGCTCCCAATAACAATTGCTGCCCGGTTTGTCCACGTGCAAAGAAGGTACGTGAAACAAGGGCGCCGCCAAAGGAACGGTTTTCCAATGAACCTCCGTATTCCCGTGCAAAAGGAACACCCTGTGCGACGCACTGGTCAATAATGTTGTTGCTGACCTCGGCAAGACGGTAAACGTTCGATTCCCGCGAACGGTAATCTCCTCCCTTGATAGTGTCGTAAAATAAACGGTAAATGCTGTCGCCGTCGTTTGGATAATTCTTGGCTGCATTGATCCCTCCTTGTGCTGCGATACTATGTGCTCGTCTGGGGCTATCCTGATAGCAGAAGATCTTGACATTGAAACCCATCTCACCGAGTGATGCAGCTGCAGAAGCGCCTGCCAGGCCAGTCCCTACGATAATAATATCCAGTTTCCTTTTGTTCGTAGGGTTGACCAGGTTCTGGTGGGCCTTGTATTGAGTCCATTTACCGGCCAGTGGTCCGGTCGGAATTTTTGCATTTAATTCAGCCATATCTGTCAGATAAGAAAATAGAGTGGAATGATAATAAATCCTAAAGGAATAACGATAGAATAAAAAAGCCCAAACCTCGTAATGAATGGGGTATAGGTTTTATGATCCAGTCCGAGCGTTTGAAATGCGGCCTGGAATGCATGATAGAGGTGAAATCCCAAACCGATGATAAGAATAATATAAGTGAAAGAGTAAAACGGTTGTGAAAACAGGTATTTAGCGATACCCGCAAAATCAGGCTCTCCACCATTTAATGGGTTCACAGAACTGATCACCCATCCAAGCTTGATAAAAAAGAAACTGAAAAAGTGAATTATAAGAAAAGTCAATACAATGGCACCGGTGTAGATCATGTATTTAGAGAGAAAAGGAGTAGGAGTTTTGTTTGACACCTTATAACGGACGGGCCGTGACAGCCAGTTCTTCACCTGGAGAATAATCCCCAACAGGATATGAATGAAGAATCCACCGAAAAGGATCACTTCGAAAATTTTAATGATATAATTTGTCCCCATAAAATGAGCTGCATCACGGAACCATTTCCCGCCGTCATTTCTCAGTAAACATAGATTGATCCCCAGATGGACCACAAGAAAAAGCATCAGAAATAAACCCAGCAGGGCCATCCATATCTTTTTCGTGATGGATGAAAAATGCATAAAAGATGAATTCATAACAAGCTTTTAAGTAATTTTGTTAATTGTATCAAAATTATGATATAATTTTTTAGTAAGACAAACCCTATTTAATATTTTTCAATATTTTAAAACATTCTAAATTATGTTCCCGACAAGAGTTTATTCAGACAGAAGAGCAATGCTTCGCAAAGAACTATCGACAGGCCTCGTTCTTTTCCTAGGCAATCAGGAGTCAGCCTTTAATTATCCGGCCAATACATACAGTTTCCGGCAGGATAGCAGTTTCTTATATTTCTTTGGGTTGGATCATCCAGACCTGGCGGGAGTGATTGACCTGGACAATGGCACAGATCATATTTTTGGCAATGATGTCGACATCGACGATATTATCTGGATGGGTAAACAACCTTTGATAAAAGATCAGGCACAAAAAGTGGGCATCGAAAATACCGCCCCATTGAAAGAGCTTACATCTTTGATTAAAAATGCACTTGAAAAAGGACGGGAGATACATTATCTGCCTCCGTATCGTGGTGAGACCATGATCTGGCTTACAGACCTGCTGGGTCTTCATCATTCAAAACTTAGGGAAAATGCCTCAGATGAACTGATCAAAAGTATAATCAAACTCAGAATGGCGAAGGATGATCTTGAAATAGATGAGATCGAAAAAATGATCGATGTTGCCTGGCTTATGCATACTACGGTCATGAAGATGGCAAAACCCGGAGTGATTGAACAGGAAGTTGCCGGTGTGATCGAGGGTATTGCACTGTCATATGCAGGACAGGTATCTTTCCCTGTTATCCTCTCCATCAATGGTCAGACGCTTCATAACCATTATCACGAAAATACTCTTGCAGAAGGAAGAATGCTCGTTTGTGACGCTGGCTGTGAATCGGTCCTTCATTATGCCAGCGATATTACACGTACGGTTCCGGTTGGTGGTAAATTCTTACAACGGCAGAAGGAGATCTATGAGATCGTATTGAAGGCAAACCTCACAGCAACCGCAGCTGTTAAAATCGGGGTTCCATTTCGCGAGATCCATATGCTTGCGGCAACGGAGATTGTTAAAGGGTTGAATGCACTTGGGATCATGAAAGGTGATGTTAAGGAAGCTGTGAACAAAGGTGCTCATACATTATTCTTCCCCCACGGCCTGGGACATCCATTAGGCCTTGATGTTCATGACCTGGAAGGAATTGGTGAAACTTTTGTGGGTTACGATGACGAAGTGACCCGAAGTAAAGAATTTGGTCTTGCTTTTTTACGGTTCGGAAGAAAACTGCAAAAGAATTTCGTGATGACTATCGAACCGGGAATATATTTTATTCCTGAACTCATTGATATCTGGAAGAAAGAGAATAAACTGGCGGAATTCATAAATTATGGTAAAGTAGATACCTATCGGGATTTTGGTGGTATCAGAATTGAAGATGATATCCTTGTGACTGAAAAAGGGGCCAGAGTACTTGGGAAGCCGATCCCTAAAACAATAGAGGAGGTTGAGAAGACAATGAAGAATGAAGAATGAAAAATGAATGGGATAAAAGGATCATTAGGATAAAAAAGATGACGATATGAAATATCCATAAATCAAGCCATACCAACCGAGGATGAATATTTATTTTTGCTGTTCCAGCAAATAAGATATTATGGAACAGCAAGTAAAATTCAACCAAATCATCAAATGTGGGTGTGGTTTAGATGTTCATCAAAAGACAGTAATGGCAACGGTTCGCCGAAGCGATACTGACTTTGAGACCAAAGAATTTAATACATATACACGTTCTTTGAAATCGTTAAGAGAGTGGTGCAAAACAGAAGGAGTTACGCACATCGCCATGGAGAGTACAGGCATTTATTGGCGACCTGTGTTCAACATCCTGGAGGAGGACTTCGAGATCATCTTGGTCAATGCCCGACACATTAAAAACGTTCCGGGACATAAAACCGACAAGAAAGACAGCCGGTGGATCAGCAAATTATTACTGAGCGGTTTGTTAAAGGGAAGTTTCATCCCTCCGAGGGAAATCCGTGAGTTACGTGATCTGGTTCGCTATAAAAAGAAGATCGTTAACCAAATCGCATCGGAAAAAAACCGGGTGATAAAAACACTGGAGGATGCCAATATCAAGCTTAGTAGCGTGTTTAGTGATGTGAGTGGAGCCAGCGCTTCAAAAATGATCCAGGACATTATTGAAGGGAAAGAAGAAGTCGAAGGATTAATGCAGCATATTCATGGCAAAGTGCAGGCTCCACGAACAGAAATACGTCAGGCATTGGAAGGAACGCTCACCGATCATCATCGATTTATGTTAAATCTGATCAAGGAAAGCATCGAGGAGAAAGAGAAGATCATAGAAAAACTCGATTGTCAGATTGATAAAGCGGTACAACAATATACGGTGGAGATTGATTTACTGCAGACCATCCCAGGGGTCGGAAAAGAAAGTGCCGTACGAATTGTTAGCGAAATTGGCGTTGACATGAGCAAATTCCCCAACGAACACCATCTGAGCAGTTGGGCGGGAATGAGTCCGGGTAATAATGAAAGCGCAGGTAAAAAAAAAGCTCACGAGTAATCCACGGAAATAAGTATGTTCAATCTACCCTGGTAGAGTGTGCATGGGGCGCTACACGGAAGAAAGATTGTTTCCTGAAAAGAAAATACGAGAGTCTGGTTGCCCGCAGAGGTAAGAAGAAATCGCTTGTTGCCATCGGCCACAAAATTATTGAATCAGCATTTTTGATCATTCAGAATAAGGAGGCCTATAAAGAGCCATTGCTGAAAACGAATCCGAAAGGTAAAAACAGAAAGATCAAGAATTACCTGGCCAAGCTCAAGGAATTGGGTATCGATGTAGAAGTTAAAGTAGCGTAAAATCAAAAGGTCGGTTAGTTTACTGGAAAGTCAAATCTGACATCCGAGTATGAAATTGACATCAAAAACTGGTTAAGCACAAACCGCTGTCGCAAAGAAACCACAATCTGTTTCGGAAGCACGAACATGAAACTTTACTCTCTTAACCATTTTTAGATTTTACGAATTAACCCTTTAATAAATATACACATGAAAACAATTACTTACAAAGACAAAAAGATTTTCTTTGCTGAATCAGGAAAAGGAAAGACAATTGTTTTTCTTCACGGGTTTGCAGAGAGTTCTAAGATTTGGGACTCTTTCCGTGATCAGCTCTCAGAATCCTTCCGGGTGATTGTAATCGACCTGGCCGGTCATGGGAAGAGCGAATGTTTGGAACCAGTCCATACTATGGAGTTACAGGCGGATGTGGTTTACGATGTCCTGAAACAGCGTAAGGTAAAAAAATGTGTGATGATCGGGCATTCGATGGGCGGATATGTGACCCTTGCCTTTGCATCAAAATACCCGGAGATGTTAAAAGGTATATGTCTTTTCAATTCACATCCTTATCCTGATTCTGCTGAGGAGCGGAAAAACAGAAGCCGTACAATCAAATTGGTGGAACAGGATGAATTCGGCTTTGTGGCAAATTTCATTCCTTCACTCTTTCCTCAAGGCTCACAAAGAAAATTCAGTAAAGAGATAAAAAAGCTGGTAGAGCGTGCAAAAGAGATCCCCAAGGAAGGAATAATAGCTGCACTGGAAGGTATGAAAATACGCAAAAACCAATCGGCACTATTGAGATCTATCAATGTTCCCGTCCTGTTTATCCTCGGCCTGAAAGACCCCAAAGCTCCTCTTGACCGTTTATGGAAAATGGTTTCCCTGCCCCGCCAATCAGAATGTCTGATCATGAGGAATGTTGGACATATGGGATACATCGAGGCTCCGGAAGAAACCTTAAGTGCGGTTAAAGCGTTTTCGAAGAAGGCGTTTAAAAAGTGACAAAGTCACAGAATTCACAGAGTCACAAATAAAATTTACGATTGGACGATTTACGATTTTCGATTGAATTTTAGATTGATGATATACGAATATTAACTTACTGCTTCACTAGTTCACCAATTTTTTTAACTCGCCAATTCGTCAATTCATCAATTCTCCAGTTTCATCCTTCGCTATTCGTAGAAATGCATTTCTGTAAGGTATTTCCAGACTTTTTCAGGAAGAAATTGGCGCAGGTCCTTTCCCTCTTGAATACTCTGGCGGATAAAACTGGATGAGATTTCAATTAATGGCGCTTTGGTAAAATGAACGTGCGGGTGATCATCAAACTGACTGGACTCGGTTTTCGGCCGGGGATAGATGTAAAGATGATACTGGTTCAGCAATTCCTCATAATTTTTCCATTTTGAAAACGTAGGAAGGTTATCGCTGCCACAAATCATCACAAACTCTTTTTCCGGGTATTTCTCAGTCAGATATGTAAGCGTATCAATGGTATAAGAGGGTTGGGGGAGGTGAAATTCAATGTTTGAGGCTCTGAACCTGGGATCGTCTTCAACGGCAATGTTGGCCATAGCAAGACGATGATAATCAGCCAATAGAGAAGCTTTTTCTTTCAGGGGATTATGAGGAGAAACGATGAACCAGACCTGATCGATATTGGTAAACTCCACCATATAGTTCGCAATCATAAGATGTCCCTGATGAATCGGGTTGAACGATCCGAAAAAGAGGCCGGTTTTATTTTTATGGTTCATCAAAGGGTCGTACGTTTAATTGGTTGCTTTGGGTTTGTCCTGATTCAGGAAAGCTTTAATCAGGTCTGTTGCTTTGGCGCTTGCAGAAGAAATTTCATCATTAACAACGATATAATCAAACTTATCTGCAAAAGTCATTTCTTGTTCTGCTTTATTCAACCGGGCTTGAAGGTTCTCCTCGCTCTCAGTTCCTCTGTGCCGTAAACGGTTCTCGAGTTCCTGTAATGAAGGCGGTTGAATGAAAACGGCAAGAGCAGCATCTCCGAAATACTTTTTCAGATTAATCCCTCCAAGAACATCCACATCAAAGACCGGAATTTTCCCTTGTGACCAGATCCGGTCAATTTCAGATTTCAGCGTACCATAATAACTTCCCGGGTACACCTCCTGCCACTCGATAAATTCATCGTTGGCAATCTTTTCCCCTGAATTGATCTGCTGTAATGAAATAATAGTCTTTTCCGTTAACCTCTGTTTCACGCTTTACCCGGCTGCATGCGGAAACCGAAAATTCCAACCCGGAAAATTCTGATAACAAGTACTTCACAATAGTGGTTTTCCCGGCGCCGGAAGGAGCAGAAACGATAATTGCTTTTCTTTTCATAGGTTAAGGCCCAACAACTTTAATAAAACCTTATGGGTTAAAGAATATTCAGTAATTGTTCCTTTATTTTTTCCAGTTCGTCTTTCATCTGTACTACGATCTTCTGAATTCCGGCATCATTAGCTTTTGACCCGATAGTGTTGATTTCCCGTCCCATCTCCTGGCAGACAAATCCCAGTTTTTTCCCCTGAGAAGTCTGTTCGTCCAGTGTTTCCATAAAATAATCGCAATGCTTTTTCAGCCGTACTTTTTCTTCTGTGATATCCAGCCGTTCGATGTAATATATCAGTTCCTGTTCAAACCGGTTCTCATCAGGCGTTGTTTGAAGCAGATCTGATTTGCTGACATTCTGAAATCCCGTCCTGATACGTTCACGGATATCGTTAAGCCGGTTCTCCTCATACGAGACAATCGAATTTAACAAATCGAGGATCAGTTGAACCCTGATCCTTATGTCAGATTCAAGGATAAGACCTTCGGCTGAACGGAATTCTTCAACTGAAACTAAGGCGCTTTCAATCCCCTCAGATATTTTTGTCCAATCATTTTCTTCGAATTCTGCTTTTTCATTTTGCAAGACATCCGGGATCTTCAGGATTACAGGCAACAATTCACCCTTATCTTCTTCCTTCAATTCGGATAAAAGTGATTTCAACTCCATGTAATATTGAAGAAAAATCGGTTTATTGATAGAATAAGTCGTTGTATCAGTCGACTTTTCAGCAGATACATAAAGCTCAATCTTTCCTCTGTTTAATCGTTGCGAGAGCTGGGCTCTGATTTCCATTTCTTTTTCCCGGAATGCTCCAGGTAGCTTTACGGAAAGGTCAATCCCTTTGCTATTCAATGATTTGATCTCAATAAGCAGTTTTTTCCCGGGAAGTTCTGCTAAAGCTTTCCCATAGCCTGTCATGGAAATTATCATACATCCTTTTTTGCAAACTTACACAAAAAATTATAATTTTACCTCATGGAATACATGGTACTCGACGATCCCCTGAAGTTTTACAATATTATGCTCAGCGACATTGTTCAGGCCAGGAATTTTATTTACCTGGAAACGTACAAATTTGCCAACGATGACATGGGTGTAAAATTTCGCGATGCAATAACACGCAAGGCACGAGAAGGAATTCAGGTAAAACTAATGATCGATTCCTGGGGCTTTGGTCCGGTTTCTGATTCGTTTTTTGAAAGGCTTATAAGTTATGGGGGAGAAGTAAAATTCTTTGAAAAAATCAAGTTGAACACTGATGTTTTTACCCGGGGGCACCGCAGGGATCACCGGAAAATAATTGTCATTGATGATGAGATCAGCTATATCGGCTCGATGAATATTACCGGCTACAACCTGAATTGGAGGGAACTCGCCCTGAGGGTCAAGGGAGAATTAAGCATCCTGTTCAGAAAAGTATTTCTTCAGAATTATGAGTCCATCAATCCTTACCTCATCCCGAATAAGATGGCATTCACCCGGACCGTAAAAATGGGAGACTGGGAAATCATACGCGATGTACCTTCAATCCCAGTGCAAAGGATGAAAAAGAAATACGTTCAACTTATCCGCAAGGCCCAGTCGTCCATTGTTATAGAAACGCCTTATTTTCTCCCGGGGTTCTTATTGAGAAAAGCCCTGATGGATGCCGCGAAAAGAGGAGTGAACGTTTGTGTGATTATGCCCAAACATTCGGACGTCAGGATGATTGATATATTGCGCAACCGGTATCTTGGCATGCTATCGAAGAACAATGTGAATTTATTGTTTTTTGTACCTAATAACCTGCATGCCAAACTTATGGTTATTGATAAGAAAGTCTTTTCAATCTCATCAGCAAATTTCGATTACCGGAGTTTCCGCTACCAGTTTGAGATTGCATTGATAGGGAAGGAGCCGGAAGTATTGTATCAACTTCATGAGCACCTGAAGGGAACCCTAAGCAATTCAGAAACATTTGATTATAAAAAATGGGCGGATCGACCATTGATTGAAAAAATATTCGAAGCCATCCTCATTCCCTTCCGGCATCTGCTTTAAGTCTCAGGGTGGTATTTTGCTTTGCCCTGCTTACCAGAAATACACCTCCAAAAATCAACAAGGCAGCGATAATTTTTGGAATCGTAATGACTTCAACTCCCAGTGAAACTGACATAACTGATGCAACAACCGGCTGCAGATAGGTATAAAAACTGACTATACTTGCTTCCATCGTTTTTAAGGCAAAATTAATCAGTAGATAAGCGAGAAAAGTATTTAGCACAACCACATATCCAACCCCAAGCCATTCATTCACTGTGACGGTCTGAAGATGTAAACCAATGACCCCTTTCAATGTCAACGGAAGCATAAAAAGAAATCCGAAAAAAGAGACCCATTTAAGTATCGTCATTGTGTGATATTTTGTTGTCAGTGGTTTGATCAGAACAAGGTACATCGCGTAGCTCAACATATTAAGCATCACCAATATATCGCCTTTAAAGGAATTCGTACCCATGTTGACCATTCTCCCGTAAAGGATCAGGATCAACGCCCCTCCGGCCCCGAGAGTAATTCCAACGATCTTGACTACTGTAACCTTTTCATGAATAAGTATGCCCGCAAAAATCATGACAAAAATGGGATTGGTCACATGTATAACAGATGCATCAACGGGTGTCGTAAGATTCAGTCCTTCATAAAACAAAGCCTGATTAGCTGCAAATCCCAAAAAACCGCATAAGGCAAGCATTATTAGATCTTTTCGTGCAATCTTTTCCCTGATAAACCATAATTGGAAAATCCAGAAGAGAATAACAGCTCCGAAAGAACGCATAAACAACAATTGCATAGGTTGAAACGGAACAGGCATCAGATTCTTTGCAATCATGTAATGCATCCCGAAAATAAGCGTGACGATGAGAAGCGCAAGGTGAGACTTGATGTTCCGGTTCATGTATTAATCGTGGGACGGCAAAAATAAAGAAATAAAGGTTTGTCGAAAAATAAAAAAGGTGTAAAGGACGGAATTAAACCTGTCTTTACACCTGTCTCTACCTCTTCCTTATCAGAATGTTATGAGATCTTTATCTCTTTTTTAATATCTACGCGTGCTTCTTCTTTCTTAGGAAGCTTGACTTTCAGGATACCGTTTTCGTAATCGGCTTTAATCTTGTCGAGTTCAACTATACGAGGAAGTGTAAAAGACCTGCTAAATGAACTGTAATGGAACTCTTTGCGGGTGTAATTCTTTGCTTCCTCTTCTTTTTCATCCTTTACCTCTGATGAAATTGTAAGGATATTATTCTCCAACTGAATTTTAAAGTCATCTTTCTTTAATCCGGGAGCAGCAAGTTCAAGCTCAAAAGAATCCGGATGTTCAAGGATGTTGGCAGCTGGATCTAACCCTTTGCGGTTGAAGAAATCAACAAAATCATTATCAAAAAAGTTCTGAAAAACATCTGATAACGTGTTTGGTCTGTTAAATCTGATGATACTCATAGTGCAATCCTCCATTCTTTAATTAATGTTTGAATTTTGACTATTACCTTTCAATTTCCGTACCATCGGCTTATTCATTTATTTATCAGACAAAATGTCGTAATGCCATAAGATTCATGTGACAATATGTCATAATTAATCTCTAAATATTTGATTATCACATTAAACTCGCCAATTCGCCAACTATCGAACAAACAGCATTTCCCTGTATTTTGGCAAAGGCCAAAGATCATCTGCAACTATTAGTTCAAGTTGATCAGCATGTGTTCTGATTTTTTCGAACAAGGGAAATATTTGTTCACAATATGCAAACGATCGCTTTTCCACATTTTCTACCTTATTTACTCTGGTTCTCTTATCCACCATTTCATCGGTCAGGGTTTTAAGTGAAAATACATGGCCTGCAATTTCTGCGATGGACTCTTTCTGCGATCCTGAAATTTTAGAGAAATTATCTATGTCCATCACCTCTTTCTGGTTCTGCAGACTTTGGCAAAGAAGATTGACGTATTTCAGTGCTGCAGGAATTACCTGGTTCCTGATGAGTTCTTCCAGTACTTTTGATTCAATTTCAACTTTCTTGGAATAATCTTCAAGATGAATTTCGTGGCGTGCTTCCAGTTCCCGTTCACTTAAAATATGATGATGTTCGAATAAGTATCTCGTTTTCTTTGAAACAAGTGCCCGTAAAGCATTGGGAGTGGTTGCATCATTACAAAGGCCTCTGTTTGCAGCTTCTTTGACCCACTCTTCACTGTAATTATTCCCCTCGAAAAGAATATTTTTAGATTCGATGACATACTTTCTGAGAACTTTCAGAATAGCCTCATCCTTCGGTACTTTTTTTACGGTCAGGTCATCAACATCTTTCATGAATTGTTGCAATTGTTCAGCCAGGATCAGGTTGAGGACAATCATTGCTGGAGCGCATGTTTGTGAACTTCCAACAGCACGGAATTCAAATTTATTGCCAGTGAAGGCAAAAGGTGAGGTACGGTTCCTGTCCGTTTCATCTACAAGAATTTCCGGGATTCTGGGAAGATGCTGAAAAAGATGTGAGGGTTCACCGGCTGCTGGAATAGTGTAGTCTTTATCACTTTTTTCGATGACTTCCAGCATTTTGGTGAGCTGTGAGCCAAGGAATATAGAAATGATTGCCGGTGGCGCTTCGTTAGCCCCCAACCGGTGATCATTACCTGGTGAAGCAATAATGGCACGAATCAGTTCGGCATTATCGTGCACAGCTTTAATAATGTTTATAACAAACGTCAGGAAGCGAAGATTCTCCTCAGGCGTTTTACCTGGTGAAAGAAGATTTTCATTTTTATTAGTCGCAAGAGACCAGTTGTTATGCTTCCCTGAACCGTTTATTCCATTATATGGCTTCTCGTGAAAAAGAACAGTGAAATCGTGACGTTTCGCAACAATGTCCATTAGTCTCATGATCAATTGATTATGATCAACTGAAACATTAGCTTCTTCGAATACCGGAGCACATTCAAACTGGTTCGGAGCCACTTCATTATGTCTGGTTTTAGCAGGTATTCCCAAACGATGGGCTTCCATTTCAGATTCCTGCATAAATGCCGATCACCCTTTGCGGATAGTTCCCAGGTAATGATCTTCCAATTGTTGATTTTTTGGAGAGCTATTACCGATTAGTGTTCTGCCTGTCAGCACAAAATCGGGCCGGACAGAAAATAAAGCAGTATCGACAAAAAAATATTCCTGTTCCCAACCCAAGGTCGCATGAACCTTAGTAATATCATTCGTCAAAATATTTGCAAACATCAACGGCTGTTTTGTCAATGACCGATAGGGTTTTTAATAAAGGCGTTTTATAATCCAGGGCTTCGCCCGTATAAGAAACAAAAATTGTAGGTATACATAAGAGTTTTATCTATGATGAATGCGGGTGAGGTCGGGTCCCAGGCGTATATCCACGTGCTTCAAAAGTGCTGCGCATTCCACCACTCGGGAAACTGGAAGCATCAGGCTCCTGCTGTGACAGATGACTTCCTTTGAAAACTTCAATTCCTTCTCCATCGCCTACCGGATCGATAAAAGCATCATGCTTCTCAGCCGTAACGCCGGCAAGCGGAAAGAACCAATGTGTATAATTTTTGGCTCCGTGAGAAATGGCCCATGCCTTCATACCTGCGGCTACCTGGTCAGTAACTTTACGGTCAATCTTTCCTCCTGTCTCAATAGAATTCATAACCTGCTTAAATGCTTCAGGGGTCAGATATTCTTTCATTGCAGATTTATTGAAAGTAAGTTCACCAAAATATTTTGATGCTCTGTCTGCCGGGGAGACAACTTCCTTACTATGCCTGTTAAAAGAGACTTCCAGCGCTTTAAAACGAATATTGTTCATTTATCTCAAATTGATGATTTAATTAATTTATAATCAAATAAATTTGGAATTTACTTGCTCACAAAAGTAGTGATTTCTTTCCAACAAAGGCATTCCAGGTTCTGTTAATTTTCCTATTTTTGATATCTTGCTTTACTCAACATAAACCCAATTATGCTTACAGGAATGCATGAAATAATTACCTTCACCAGTTTTCTCCTCATCATCATCCTGCTGCTCGGCTTCGATCTGGGGGTTATCAACAAAAAAAGCCACACCTTTACTTTCAGAGAAGCTTTGTTATGGACAATCTTCTGGGTTGGATTGGCCATCGTGTTTTACCTGCTGATCCGGTTTTTCGGGAACCAACTTCATGGCATCTGCAACAAAACGGATATCCAACTCTGATCAATCGTTATCATCATCCCATCAATATTATAAATTCCGATCTTAAGAAAGCCATTGATGAATACAATCGCAATCTTTCACTCGAGTATCTTACAGGTTATCTGATCGAATATTCACTTTCGGTGGATAACATCTTTGTGATCATTATGATCTTTCTTTCCTTCAATATTGAACAGCGCTATTTCCATCGGGTACTCTTCTGGGGAATTCTTGGCGCTATCATCATGAGGTTTCTGTTCATCTTTGTGGCAAGCGCCCTGATCGAACGCTTTGAATGGATCCTGATCGTTTTTGGCGTCATCCTGGTCTATCTCGGAATTAAACTGGGATGGGAATTCTTTTTAGGGAAGAAAGCAGATAAGATTGATACAAATAATCACCCGATCGTAAGATTCATTTCAAGAATCTTTTCTGTGACCAATGAGAAGTCAGGTCAGCATTTCTGGGTCAGGGGGAAAAGAAAAATCCTGATTACACCCCTTCTCATCGTGCTGATCGTCATTGAGTTCTCCGATGTGCTTTTCGCTGTTGATTCCGTTCCGGCAGTGTTTTCAGTGACACGCGATCCGCTAATTGTTTTCTTTTCCAACATTTCTGCAGTCCTGGGGTTGCGTGCACTTTTCTTTCTGGTCCTGAATGTGATGAACCGGTTCCACTTTTTGAAGCTCGGACTGGCATGCCTGTTATCTTTTATTGGGGTAAAAATGATTTTTCAACTCAACATCTCTACCAATCATTCGCTTGCGATCATTATCGGGATACTGTCGGTATTCGTTATACTTTCAATGATATTTCCAAAAAAGAAATCTGAGATCTGATATCCGCAATTCTTTGTGTGCCTCAGTGATGAACTTTGAATGCCTAAGTAGTACTTCTTTTTTCTCGCAGATATTCGCAGATTTAATCGCTAATTCACGCAGAATCCCTTATATATTTATGAAATGGATTAATGAATTTATATCGAGCTTTTTTCTACGAAAATTTGCGATTAAATCTGCGAAAATCAGCGAGAACAATCTTTATTATCTGTCTTGAAGTTTCTGACAAAATTTTCAAGAGGGGACTTAGCGGTGATCTGATAAACTTCCGGAATAGTATTTTTCCAGCAAGGTTTTTGCTGCAAGATAGGGACTAATTTTGCCGGCAACAACATCCGTTTCCAATTGCTTTAATTGATGAGCGATATCTTTGCGGGAATAGAAGCTGGATTTCAATGATTCTTCGATAGTATCAATCAATACCTGACGGTCCTGTTCCATGCGGCGATGCATAAAAAATCCTTTTCCTTTTGTAAAAGAGCAAAAATCCTCAATGGTCTCCCATACATTTAAGATTCCGTCATGGGTTTTAGCGGAACAGGTTTCCACAATCGGTATCCAGCCGGAATCAGATATTGGAAAGAAATGAAGTGCATTGGAATATTCAGTTTTGGCAAGATTTGCTTTTGCAATATTCATCCCCGTCGGCTTTATTGATAAAAATGGCATCAGCCATTTCGATGATACCGCGTTTGATTCCCTGAAGTTCATCCCCGGCTCCTGCAAGTATAAGCAGGAGAAAGAAATCAACCATGGAATAAACGGCAATTTCAGATTGGCCAACCCCAACTGTTTCCACCATGATAACATCAAAACCGGCAGCTTCGCAAAGAATGATAGTTTCCCTCGTTTTACGGGCAACGCCGCCAAGTGATCCGGCAGAAGGCGATGGGCGGATAAAGGCATCCGGATCGTTGGCCAACTCCTCCATTCTGGTCTTATCGCCAAGTATGCTTCCTTTTGAACGGCTGCTGCTCGGATCGATAGCCAGTACTGCCAGTTTATGACCATGGCCTGTCAGATGTTTACCAAGTGCTTCGATAAATGTACTTTTCCCGACTCCTGGAACGCCAGTGATCCCGATCCGTATGCTTTTTGCTTGCCTTTGTTGTTGGTGATTCGTAATTCGTAATTCGTAATTCGTAATTCCTTTAAGGCATTCTGCTATAATCTCCTGGGCCTTTTCCTGGTGTGCGTGAAGTGAACTCTCAATAAGCGTAATTGCTTTACTGAGAATGGTCCTGTTGCCCTCCCTTATCCCATTCACAAACTCCTCGACGCTCAGGGATTTATGTTTCCCCACTCTGAGCTTTCTGATAGCCTCTTCGTTGATCTGTGAAGGCTGATCAATACCCTGCATGACGTTCAAAGCTGATTTAGTGGGTTTTCTTATCATTGTTTTTAAGGTATCAAATGACAGATAGCGACCTGACCTATCTTCGTCTACAAAGGTAAAATATTTTAAAGCCTACTGAAAATTCGATAAAAACTTACTACCTTTGCCGCCCGCAAACCTCTCCGTAGCTCAGTTGGTAGAGCAATTGACTCTTAATCAATGGGTCGCAGGTTCGAGCCCTGCCGGGGAGACCTGTTCAAGTGCAAAGTGTAAAGCGCAAAATGCAAAATACCACTTTGCACTTTATATTTTACACATTGCACTTAAGATGTTGCACCATACTACTTTCTTGCTGTAAACGGTAAATAACAATGCACGATTTCGGTAAATAAGAATGCACGATTTCGGTAAATAAGAATGTCAGAAATCGGTAAATAAGAATGCAAGGTCCTTCCTTCGTTAACTTCTCCTTTTAAAGAAAAAAGAAAAAAAAGCAAGGGTTGCAGCTCAACTTGCCCATGGGCAAGTTGAGCTGCAAAAAACCTAACATTTAGTCTGACTTTTGGTCTCTTAACCAAACCTGTCAGACATGAATAATAAAATTGAACACCGATGGATTATGTATTATGAGATACAAAAACAACAATGGAACGGAAAGACGCCATCACAGATTGCCGATTATCTGGGGATGGATATCCGGACTGTAAAAAAGTATTTAGCCATGAACGCAAAGGAGTATGAGGATTCTTTGGTGGGTTTATCGACCCGAACAAAAAAGTTGGCATTCTACGAAGACTTTGTCAAGGGACGACTGGAACTATGCCCCGAGGCTTCCTCGGCCCAGGTCCATGACTGGCTTAAGGAACACTATCCGTTGTTCCCCAAGACAAGCATCAAAACCGTATACAGCTTCGTTTTATTTGTCCGGCAGAAGCATAACCTGGTGAAAGTCTTTACTTCCCGGCAATACCAACAGGTCGAAGAACTTCCTTATGGAGAGCAGGCCCAGGTTGATTTTGGAGAGTTTAATATGACCGATGTCGATGGTCACCGCAAGAAAGTGTATTTCCTGGCCCTGGTCTTATCCCGCTCCCGGTACAAGATGGTCTTTTTCTCGGATCATCCCTTTACTGCCCAGTCAGCCATCGAAGCCCATGAAGTAGCCTTTAACTTCATCGATGGGTATCCCCGGGAACTGGTCTATGATCAGGATAAAGTCTTGTTGGCTAACGAAAACAAAGGCGATGTCGTGTTAACCGAAGCATTCCTGGCTTACTGCCAGAGCCGGCCATTTAAGGTCAGGTTCTGTCGCAAAAGTGATCCCCAGAGTAAAGGAAAAATAGAAAACGTGATCAAATACATCAAGTACAATTTTCTCAGGGGCCGGTTGTATTATGGAGTGTTTGTCCTGAACGATCAGGCCCTGGATTGGCTCAGCCGAACAGCCAATGCCAAAGAACATTCGACCACCCATAAAATCCCGGCACTGGAATGGATGATTGAAAAGGACCACCTGATCGCTTTGCAAACAGCTTTGTTTAATACCTCCCCTCAAAGGGTATACGCTGTAAGTAAAGACAATGTGATCCATTATAAGGGTAGTACTTATTCCGTTCCCATCGGAACTTACCAGGGGGCAAAAACAGAAGTAAAGCTTGAACAAACCGGTGACATCCTGATCCTAAGTGATACCACCGGAAAGGAAATTATTCGGCATCCGGTATCATATATCAAAGGCACCCAGGTCCGCCATAAAACTCATTATCGGGATAATAGTCTTAGCGTGAGTAAGCTCATGGATCTGGTGGCTTCACGCTTTACCGATCAGGAAAAAGCACATAGCTACCTCGATAAGGTTCATCTTCAGTTCCCCCGTTATGCCAGAGATCAAATGCAGATCATCGAACAGGCAGCAAAGAAATATCCAAAACAGGACATGGATCTTGCCCTGGAATATTGTCTTGAGAACCATCTTGAGAAACCAGCTGACTTTGAGCCGGTATTACTGGCACTAAGAGAACAGCAGCAAAATAGCACAGAAACGATCCTTAAGGATGAACCCCGTTTACAAAACCCCAAGTACAAAATCCAACCTCATACCAGCAGTATATCAGAGTATAAACAAATCCTTGATTAAGTATGGAAACAACCACAGAAACCCTTAGTAACCTGGCCCGACAACTAAAGCTTACCGGCCTGGGATCCGTGATCGGTGACCTGCTATTAACCGCAGGCCAAAAGCAGATAAGCTATGTCGACTTTACAATGGACCTGCTATCAGCCGAAATCGATCACCGTAACCAACAAAACCTGGTCAAACGCTTACGGCACGCAAAACTTCCCGCACAGCATGATCTGGACCTATGGCAGGAGAATCATGTCAGCGGGATATCCCGAACTCAGCTCTCTCACCTCAGACAATGCATCTGGCTGGAACAACATTTTAATATCATCCTGATGGGACCCAGCGGGGTAGGAAAAACGTTTTTAGGAGCTGGCCTTTGTTTTAACGCATTGCAGAAAGGATACCGGGCTTGCTTTAGAACCATGGAACAACTCACTCATCTGCTTAAAATGAAAGACATCGTTAAATCCATGGCCCGGGAATTTGATGTGCTCCTTCATGCGGATCTACTGGTGATTGATGATATTATGATGTTCCCCATTGAACGCAAACAAGCTGTCTCTCTGTTCAATCTTATCGACCATTTGCATCAAAACGCTTCCATCATCGTCACCACCAATAAAAGCCCTGATGAATGGGTCAAAGTACTCGATGATGAAGTACTGGCTGCCGCGATACTTGATAGGTTGCTTTTTAAGTGTGAAATCGTCAAATTATCCGGTAAATCGTTCCGGCTGGAAAACAGAAAAACGATCTTTGAAAATACCGTTCTTTAAAATGTTGTATCTTTATAATCGGAAATTAACGATGCTAAAAACCTTACATCCTTATTTACCGATTTCCTGCATTTGTAGTTACCGCTTACACTTGCTTCAGACTTAAGTTTTCACTGCCAAATAAATGCCACATTATTATGATCAGGCTATCAAAATGAATCGGGAAATCAAATTACTTTTTCATTTTTACCCGATTAATAAAAAATAAAGGTAAAAATGTCAACTGAAAAATCCGCACATATTGACCCCCTAATTCCATTTTAAAATGATCCCCCTTGTTACCTTTCAAATTAACCCCCTCATTTACGGAGTAAACTTGGACCAAATTTCAGTATAGTCAAATTATTTTCCTATTTTTACCTTGTGAATAATAATACCGGAAAATGGATTATTTTTTTTGGATTAGGAATAGTTCTGATCGGGGTAGTGATTTATTTCTTCCACGATAAATTGCATTGGATTGGTCGTTTACCTGGAGATATCCGGATAGAAAAGGAACATTTCAGCCTTTATTTTCCAATTACAACCATGATACTGGTAAGTGTAATATTATCATTTATCATTTATTTGATCCGAAAGATATTATGATTATCAGATTTTATTCTGACTTTACATTTTAGCATATATAGTTTAGGATTATTCTTCTCTGCAGTAACCGATTTTATTGGAAATACGATATTACAATTGAGTGTGCAGAAAATATTGAAGAGATTTTAAAATACTTTTTTAACTCAAGGGCAAATATAGAGTTTCCACAAAGATGGAAAAAATAGCGGAGTACTATAAATTTTATCCACAGTAAATCAAAACAAAAAAGGTACTGTTTTTTAAAACAGTACCTTTATAACTATGGTAGATTGTATTTATCAAAGAGTAGTAGTTATCACGTACGCTTCCTGCCACCATGATGTAATATAAGTGTATGATATCCAACCGTATCCGGCTGAACCCCAACTAGTCCCCCATGAATTTTGAAATTTAAAGGCGTTTTTGCTGTCATCATACCCTACCAAACAATAACAATGTCCTCCCAATGATCTCCCTGAGAACTTCCCAAGCACCTGGCCATTGCCTAAATTTTCAAAAGCAGTGTTTACCGGGCCAGCGACAATAACAGGTTTATTTTCGTAAAGAAATGTTTTAATAGTGTTCGTATTAATTGTTACCTTTCCATAGCTTGAGATTTTATAGCTAGCAGCTTCTTGCTTTTGAATAGCAGAAGGCATTAGGGAACAATCTGAAGGATTATAAGGCATCTCAGACCATGTACAGACACCCTGCGATTCCAAAAGGTTTAACCCTGATATTACATAAGAACCAGAGGCACAGTTGGAAATTTTAACCTGATTGTAAACATATGCCGGACTGAAAATATCTGTAGTATAAGTATAAGGATATTGAACACTTCCGTTAGTGACGAACCAATCTATACTACGTCCCGCATAGGTTGTCCCCCAGGCGACACAAGAACCTTGCTGACCCTGATCACCTATAAAAGGAGTTAAAAGAATTATAGATTTTGGAAGTGATTTTAGCTCAACTTCCGGTGCCTTTACAAGCGGAATGGCTTCATATTGCGAAGCAGGAAGAAATTGGCAACCCAAAATATACGGGAATGAAGTTTGCTCGTTTCTTACAGAAGAGCTTTCTTTTGTGCAGGAAACAAAGGTCGACAAAACCAAAAGAACTGCAAAAATGATAAAGGATGTTTTTTTCATGGGAATCCAATTTAAAAGTTACATTTAATAATAATTGATGATGTATATGAATCTGTTATTCCATCAACGTAAAAGAATTTGCAATTATACAAAATTCAAAAGTAGAAATCCAACATTTAGGAAATTATTTTAGTGTTATAATGATTCGAACATTCGTTGAAAACCATATCACCATTAGAAATTAATCTTGTAATTCATATACTCCGCTTCCATTGGTTCCAAACCATTTATTTCCCTAGGCATCAATGGCAATATCATGTATTGCATTATTCACCAAACCATTTGATGAATTATAAACAATCCATTTAATGTTACTTTTTTCTTTCTTTTTGCATGAAAATGCAATTAAAATATTAAAAACCAATAAAATAACTTTTAAAATTGTCCTTTCATAATTTAGAATTTGAATAAAATTATAAAAGCCACTCAAAATAATCCCTTAACAGGTCCTCTTTGATCACCCATAGGATAATCTAAGCTGATCAGAAGCTCTTTTTTAACCTTTTTGGGGCGTCAGTTTACACCGGCTTACAGATAGTTAGTTTGACCGATTTTTCCAGATTTACGGGAATTCAAATAGTTTTTTTTATTCCGGAACCGTTTAATAGATCAGGGCTTCTTCTCCGGTTCCGAGTTGGCTCCTGCAAAATGAAAAAGAATGGCAAATAAAATGAAATTAACAGCTGAAAAATACCATATCAAAGGCCGGATCTCAAATAATCTGGAGTGGACAATTCCTAAAACAATTCCGATCAGCATCAGAATCATAGCGATAGTTGAAAACACGCAAACTAAAGGTTTGAATAATTTTTTCATGTTCTTTGGTTTTTTGGTCAAGTAACAAAGATAAACTGTTTTCCATTAAATGTTTCAATAAGAGCAAAAAAAATCAAAGACATCCGGACCAGAATATAATCAGAATTAGGCTCTCCCAAAACCAGTGAATGGTCACTTTTACTAGATCACTTTGCCTTCATGATACAGCTTGCAACTGGAGGTGACATCTCATAAAAATGGTAATAATACATTTCGGACCATTTAATTGATTAGTCAGTGAGTTTGTCAGTTCGTCAGAGAATCATCTATCTTTGTTTATCAAATTCTTACTAACATGAAAAGACAAATCCTTTTATATGTTTTTTTGTTAACAACGACTTGTCAGGGGATTGCCCAGAATGCCGACAGTTCAATGAAAGAGATCAAAGATAAAATCGAATCGATGGGATATGATATATCCAGCCTGCAAAAGGCGATAGATGATATTTACTGGTACGACCGGGTCGGTGATGTTGCATTTATTGATAAAGTCTATATTACGGTTCCGCCTGTATCGGAAAAACAGATTAAAAACCCTACCGCTATGGGAGTTCGTAACCCGGTGAAATTCTATTGCTATATCTTCATCCCGAAAGATATCAAAACGGATAAAAAATATCCACTTCTTGTACTCCCTCACGGAGGCGTTTATGCCGATTTTACAACATACCATATTCACATTATCCGGGAATTGATGGCACAGCAGTATATTGTGATTGCACCAGAATATCGCGGTAGTACTGGTTATGGAAAAGATTTTTATGAAAAGATCGATTATGGCGGGCTGGAGAATGATGATGTAAATGCTAGTCGGGATTACATTGTCAGAAATTATGAAATGGTCGACAGCACCAAGGTCGGTATCATCGGTTGGAGCCATGGTGGAATGATCGCACTGATGTGCGTATTTGACCACCCGGAGAAATATCAGGTTTGCTTTGCGGGAAATCCCGTCAGTGACCTGGTGGCAAGGATGGGGTATTCGGATGACGAATATAGGAAACTGTTTTCTGCAGATTACCATTTGGGTAAGAATGCAAAAGATGATGTTGAAGAGTACCGGAAGCGTTCCCCAGTATGGAATGCGCAAAAACTTAAAACCCCGTTGCTGATCCATACCAATACCAACGATGACGATGTCAATGTACTGGAGGTTGAACACCTCATCCAGGCGTTAAAAGCAGAAGGGAAGCAATT
Source organism: uncultured Bacteroidales bacterium (assembly GCA_963785325.1). Lineage (GTDB taxonomy): Bacteria > Bacteroidota > Bacteroidia > Bacteroidales > FEN-979 > FEN-979. The sequence goes on from CAWAVC010000011.1 coordinate 63,606, forward strand.
CGAATATGAAATTTTCAAAGATGTGGAAGGCGGACATTCCTTTGATCGCATCGATACTCGTATTGCAAAACAAATCAGGCTGAAGATTTATTCTTTCCTGGATAAATACCTCGACCCACCACGGAAGTTGAAATCGATCTCTGAAATTGATAAAGCAGCATATAGGTAAATAGTTGATTATGTTGAAAAAGAAAGTTGTCAACAAGTGCAGTTTTATTGATACGATTTGATAATCTGTAAAAGTGAACATAGCTTTCATCCGGTTTTATGAAGAACTTAATGATTTTCTTCCCTTTTCTAAACAGAAAATTTCATATTCCATTTCCTTAAAAGACAACCTCAGTATTAAAGCTATCATTGAATCTGAAGGAATTCCCCAAACCGAAGTCGATTTAATCCTTATCAACGGGCATTCAGTCACATTTCAGGAGAAAGTACATGATAATGACCATATTTCTGTTTACCCTAAGTTTGAATCATTTGATATTTCTTCAATTAATGTTATCAGGTTAAAGCCTTTACGGGAACCGAAATTCATATTGGATGTACATTTAGGGAAACTTACCAGATACTTGAGAATGCTTGGTTTTGATTCGTTTTATGATAAAGGGTTCACGGATGTCGAATTACTGAGAGTTTCTTTAAAGGGAAATCGGACACTTCTGACAAGGAATAGGAAACTCTTAATGAGTAAAAAGATTGATAGAGGATATTGGATCCGTAGTGACCAGATTTTTGATCAGGTTTTTGAAGTATTTCAGAGATTAGATTTGGCAAATGCAATAAAATGGTTTTCAATCTGTACTTTCTGTAATGGGAACCTTCATGTTGTTGAAGAAGAAATAGTCAGGAAACAATTTCCGGAATTTAAATTCTATCCAAATACTTTCTTTTACCAATGTGATCAGTGTAATCATACTTATTGGAAGGGATCACACTGTGAAAGATTTGAAAAATCAATAATTGAAAAGATATTAAATCGACCAGCCTTATAAGAAACTCACTCATTTTCTTTTCTATTATGCAGCCTCTCAAAATACCCCCCCCCATTCGGCTGATCTATTTTGCCCATCCTTCATCCGATTTAAATTGATAGCTTCTATTTATTTTTTTGATAAATTTCATCAATGTTATATCTTTCACATAAGGTTTTTATTACAAATGAAGACTATTAGTAA
>CAWAVC010000012.1:0-138403 GCA_963785325.1 uncultured Bacteroidales bacterium
AAGCAATGGGCGGACTACGCGAATTTGCACCTGGCGCGGGCCGGGCATGACGTTCGCATCGATCACAGGAGCCACAAGGCGGCAGGGATCGACGTTACGCCAACGGTGCACAAGGGCGTCCATGCGAAGGGCATGGCCGGACGCGGCAAGACCGCGGACCGCATCGGCCCTGCGCGCTTCTCCACGCGGGCGATGATCCAGGCGGAGCGCGATATGATGGCCGAGGCCCAGCGTTTGGCGCGGGCCAGAACCCACGGCGTCAACCCTGAACACATAGATGCCGCGCTTGGCGCGTTCCCGCTTCTGTCAGGCGAGCAAAAGGCCGCGGTGGGGCATGTGACCGCGCCGGGCCGGATCGCCGGGCGGTCGCGGGCACCGACGAGCACTGGCAAGTCCACCATGCTGGCGGCGGCCAAGGCCGTTTGGGAGCGGCAGGGGCTCAGGGTGCGGGGTGCTGCTCTGGCGGGCAAGGCCGCCGACGGCTTGCGGGAGGGCTCGCAGATCGAAAGCCGGACCATCGCCTCGCTCGAATGGTCTTGGGCGCAGGGCAAGGACCGGCTGGCCCCGCGCGACGTGCTGGTGATCGATGAGGCGGGCATGATCGGCAGCCTCCAACTTGGCCGCGTGCTGGCCGAGGCCGGCAAGGCAGGCGCCAAGGTGGTGCTCGTGGGCGACGGCAAGCAATTGCAGCCCATCGAGGCGGGTGCGGCGTTCCCGCGCCATCGCCGAGCGGACCGGCTTCGCCGAAATCGCCACCATCCGGCGCCAGCGCGAGCAATGGGCGCGGGAAGCCAGCATGGATTTCGCCAAAGGCCACGTTCGGGACGGCCTGAGCGCCTATCGGTGACGCGGGCACGTGCGGTTCGAGGCCAGCCGCGAAGAGGCGAAGGCCGCGATCGCGCGCGACTGGATGGCCGGGAGGAAGGACGGCCAGGACACTATCGTGCTCGCGCACACGCGCACCGATGTACGCGACCTGAACGAGGCCATCCGGAGGGCGAGGGCAGCGGCGGGCGAGCTGGGCGAGGCGGCCGCTTTTCAGACCGGGCAGGGCAAACGGGAGTTCGCGGCCGGAGACCGGGTTGTTTTCCTGAAAAACGACCGCGAGCTGGGCGTCAAGAACGGCACGCTTGGGCGCGTCGAGGAAGCGGCTGCCGGGCGGCTTGGCGTGGTGCTCGACAACGGCGAGCGGCGGACGGTCGAGGCCCACGCCTATGCCGCCGTCGATCACGGCTACGCCGTCACCATCCACAAGGCGCAAGGCGCCACCGTGGACCGGGCCTTTGTTCTGGCGAGCGGCGGCATGGACCGGCATTTGACCTATGTCGCCATGACGCGCCACCAGCGAGCAGGCGACGCTCTATGCGGGCCGCGACGGTTTCGAGAACCACAAGGAAATGGCTTGGCGCCTGGCGCGCAGGCGGACTCCGACGAAACCACGCTCGACTTCGCGGAGCGGCGCGGCATCGACACGCTTAAGGACTGGATCGACAACGGCGGGGCGCTGGGGAACCCGGGCGCAGGCGCGGTTCGAGCAGGCAGCCACGCGCATCCGCGAGCGGCTTGGCTTTGGCGGCCAGAGCCTGCGGCAGGAGCTTCAGGAGCGCCAGCAGGCCCAGCAAGCCCCCACGGGCGAGAGAAAGGCCGCAGGAGCGGCCGCTCAACGCGGTACCAGCGGCGGCCGGAGCCGCTAGCGGAGGCATGACGCCGGCAGCGAGATGGAAAGCCGCCATCGAGGCGGAGACCAAGGAAGTGTGGGCCAAGGCCCAACGCATCGCGGCCAAGGCCGAAAAGCGGGAGAGCCGCGCTCGCCAAAAAGCTCGATGAGATCGAGCAGCCAGCGCCCGCCAAGCCCAGCGGTCTTCCTGCCTTATTTCCAGGCGCCAAAGCGCGCTATGGGGGCAGGCTGTGCGAGGTCGGCACAGACGAGGAAAACCGGCTGGTAGGGACGCTTGACCGCACGCGCAAGCGCGAGGCCACGGTCCGTGAACTCACCGCGGAGGCCGTCGCTGGCTATCAAAGCCGGGGCGAGAGGCTGGCGGAGCGAAAGGCGGAGCGGCGGCATCCCGAGCTTGCCAAGACCATCCAGGCCGAGGAGGCAGAGGCAGCAAAAGCAGGAACGGGTGGCAGCCATCCGCCAGAGGTTCCAAAAAGCGTGAAAAATCGGTTATGGAAATGGTTTATATTTACTTTCACAAAATGGAAGAATGTTAAGACCTACTTTGGTGCCAGGTGGGATGGAGCAACAAATAACTCTCCTGCAATCAATGCAACTCTTCTGGCGATTATGAATCCTCAAGAAATTATCCTCCATTTACGCGATCTCAATTCCGTATTTCTGGATTTCACTTAAAAAATCCCCGCTATCATTATCCCTTTCAATAAGGATTGGCTCTATCCTGTCATCAATTTGCCTTCGTAGTTTCCATAATAATGGATGGATAGAAAAATAATCCCCCTCGATATGGTTTACAATAATTGCCACGTCAATATCGCTATCTTCCCGGTTGGTATTTTTTGCAAACGAACCAAACAGATAAACCGCCTCAAGTGGAAAGTGGCTCTTGAGTATGAGTTTATAGGCTTTTACTTTATTTATAGCTTCTCCTTTATCCATAGCTGTAATTCTTTGGTTCTTTTCAGGATTTCAGAACATTTATTTTCAGTCAAACTTTTCAGCAATCGTTCTTTTTGAGATGGATAACGTGCCTCAATATTTAGTGGCTCTAATTGGTCAATGAAATCTTTTTGTTCCTCTGTGAATGATTCATAGAAATCACCTTTCTTTGCCAGATAAGATAAACTATGGGAAAAAGGAGCAGGTTCTGATTTTACTCCCGCAAAGTAGGCTTTAAAAATCTTCTCAATTGCTTGATGACACATAAAACCTACATATAAGTACCTCCTACTTTGAAGCATAGCCTCAGCGGTCTCTAAATCATAATCAGAAATTTCAATCCAGTACTGTCGCTTGTCGTCCATTTCAGTAACTTTATTCCAAAGATAAAACAAAAATATGATTCTAAAATAAATTCAAGTCTTTAGCGGGACATTTGTCGGGGATCACTTGAATGAATAATGAGAGATTAATAATGCCTGATAATGATTAATGAGTAATCAATAATTGCTCATTAATCATTTAATCTCACTACTGTCCGGTTATAAACTAAACCACTCTGGATTGAAAATCCAGAGGTTTGATTAAAAGGTAAAAAATGAAATTTTTTAACATCATTCCATTATCCAATTCCCGCCCTGAGTATTCGGCTTATCCTTATGATGTTCCAAGTACTCTTGTACCATTTCATCTGTTATATTACCTGTACTCCATGCTCCGAATCCAATTGCCCAGAAATGCCTTCCCCAATATCGCTTCCCCAATTCCGGAAATTCTTGCTGTAGCATTATCGATGTCCTACCCTTTAATCGCTTTACTAAATTACTTATACTCAGTGATGGCGGATATTCGATATGAATGTGAACATGATCCTTACTCACCACCCCTTTTAGTATTTTCACATTCTCACTATTACAGATTTGCACCAGTAAATCGCGACATCGTATCTGAACATCCCCTTTTAACACATGATAACGATACTTGGTCACAAACACTATATGAACACTTAGCCAACTTACAGTATGAGAACTCTTTCGAAAATCTTCCATACCGTAAATTTAAAACTTTTATAGAAACTGAAGTAGCCGCAATAAAATTGCGGGGATTTAACCTTTTACTGAAACATTAAACAAATTCAGTTGATTATCTTTCTTACGTTCAAAATAGTACTTATTATTATCAGTAAATAGCTCATTTATAGGCAATTTGTCAAATATGCAGAATTCCATGACTTGCGAAATCGTGTACAATGTTTCATCCACTTGCCATCGTTTTTTTGCAATTGCAAGAAGTAGGTATGTACATACTGCGATCCATATCTGGCTATATACTGCATTTTGCGAGTTACCATAAAAAACTTTAATCTTCAAGTGTTGTTTGATCCATTTGAAGAATAATTCGATTTTCCATCGTTCTTTGAAAAGTTGTGCAATAGTTAATGCTGGCACATCAAAATTATTGGTTAGGAAGACAAATGACCGATTTAATTCTTCATCATAGTATCCGATACGCCTCAAGGTATCAGGATAGTTCTGAGAAGAGTAAAACCCTGTTAACCGGATTATCTGATCACATCTTAGACCGGTCGTTTTATCAACCTCATTAGCTCTGATTCTTTTAAACTTCAGATTGCTTTTGCCTCGCGTAACAAAGAAAGCTGCACTTTTATTGAATCGATAGAGTCTGTCAAAATCAACGTAAGCTCTGTCCATCACATAAAATGCTCCAGGTTCAAGTACGAGTGAATCAAGAATGTTGACATCATGAAAAAACCATCGGTAATCTCAATAAAAGTTGGTATGGACCCACGGAAATCTAGTAGAATATGCGCTTTAACTGCTCCCTTATTCTTTCTGAATCTGGCCCAAGGGAACAAACTCAGACAGAGATCGATCGTTGTACTGTCCAAGGCATATGCGATGTTGTCGAGTTCCACCTTAAAGTCATTCTCGGTTCGATAGAGTTCACGAGCAGTAGCAATAAGAATCTGGGCAAAGTCAGCAAATATCCTATAATCTCTGAGTTCATTGGCATCAGCAAGTGTGGATCTTTTTACCAATTGTCGTATCCCAGCATGATAGAGTTTCTCAGGAATGGCGTTAAGACAAGATTCAATATCCCGAAGGCTTTCCCTGCGAGTCAACTGGGCAAGGCACATGACAAGGAATTGCTGCCGGGTCGTAAATTTTTGAACCTTATAGTCAGCGCCATATCTATCAACGCATTTACCAAATTCGTACCAGGGAACTAATGACATTAATTGCGCAAAAACCGATTTACCAACATTCATCTGCGGAGTATTTCCGCAAAGATCGAGGTAATTTCAAATCAAAAAATCAAAGAACGATACTTTATAAATTAATATACAGTTAGTTACAAGCTTTTATTAAATCAACAACCGGACACTAGTGATTTAATCTATATGAGAGAAGGTAGTACCACCAGAAAAGATAATCTAACTCCAGACCCCGGCAATCTTTGTTCCGCAAAACTTGCATGAGGAATCTTTGATGTAATTGTTGAGGATGGTGAAGCCTCTGCGTTCGACTACTACCTTTTTACAATTTGGACAATAGGTATTTTCAGCAGGAGAGCCAGGAACATTGCCAATGTAAACATATTTTATTCCTGCTTTCATTGCTATCTCGCGTGCTTTTTCGAGGATGTCAAGCGGTGTATAGGGAAGATTTTCAGTTTATACAGCGGGAAGAACCTGCTGAAAGACAGTGGCGTTTCTTCAAAGCCTGATTTAGCCAGCCAATCACACATCTGTGTGATCATATCGATTTTGTCGGTCCAGCCCGGAACGATCAGATTGATGATTTCCAGCCATACTCCTTCTTCCTTCAGAATCTTCAGTGAATTCATCACAGGTTGTAAAGAACCACCATTCAGTTTTTCATAGATCTCCTCATTAAACCCCTTTAGGTTCATGCTAGCCGCATCAAGATATTTGCACAGATCACGCAGGGGTTTTTCGTTGATGAATCCATTGGATACCAGGATGTTTTTCAATCCTCTTGCCCTGACAAATTTAGCGCTGTCAAACATGTATTCATAGAATGCAATGGGCTCCGCATAGGTATAAGCAACCGACCTGCAGCCATTCTCAACCGCTTGTTCCATCACTTTCACCGGCATCAGATCGACATTTGCAGTATTTCTGGGGCTCTCCTGGGATATCTCCCAATTCTGGCAATTCAAACAGGCAAAATTGCATCCGGCGGTTGAGATAGAAAAACTATGAGTGGAAGGAAGATAATGAAACAAAGGTTTTTTCTCGATAGGATCAACATGCACGGAACAAGGGTTCCCATAAGCAATGGAATAAAGTTTTCCATCTTTTACAATATGGGTGCGGCAAAGAGCCTCCTGGCCTTCTTTCAGTATGCAGTTGTTTGGACATATCTGGCATTTTACTCCTCTTGCAGTCTGAATGTAATATGGAGATTCATGGGTAAATTTTCCCAGGTCGGCCGATGGTTCGGAAGAAACATTGCTCTCTTCGTTGATCATTCCTTTCGCCAAAGCCCGTGCTGTTCCGACACTTACGGCAGTTGCCCCAAGTCCCAGAACACTGTAGCGTAAAAAATCCCGTTTTGATATTTTTTTGGCCATTTTCTCAGTAAACTGGCGTTAACCCAAATTACCTCACCCCCTGACAAAACCCCGGATTCGTAGCCCACATCACCTCATCCCCCTGGTGTTTGTAAATGCACCTCACCCCCTGCCCCCCATAGCCGTCAGGCTAAGGTAAATTTGCTAGTATTTTCAATGGGGGTAACTTGTTTTTCTTTTGTTCTTTGACACATGTCCTTTCTATCAAACCTTCCATTTGGTCTAAAAAGCCTGAGATATGGTCCATATTTGATTTTATTACATCTTTCATTTCTTGTTTTATCGAAGCGATTAGTTTAAAGAATTTCAACTCACTTATTTCTTTCTTCTGTTTACTTAAATACAAGTGCTTAAAATATCTTAACAGGTGAGTACTGGCCACAATCCACATAAGACAACCATAATGAAAACATTCGAATCTCTCAATTTTCATTTGCTTTACCTTGTCAATTTTGAAAAATGATTTCCATGCCTTGAATATTATCTCGATTTGCCATCTGAGACTATAGCACTGTCTCAACAAATGATCGGGAAGTTGTTCTTCTGTGCAATTGGTTACAAATGCATTTACATCACAGAGAACTAACCTTTCTTTACTAATCGATTTACGCTTATTTTGCTTATCTGTTTTCAGTTTCCTCCGTTTTTCATTGGCTACTTGCTTGGGTACTTTTTCTAAAACTAACCGTGTTAGAAAATTCTCGTTTTGTCCTAAATTAACCCACATGCTTTTTATTTCGCCTTCCTGCATTTTGCCAATCACTTTAAGTAAGGGCAGTCGTTTATATATTCCTTTTTCCAATATATAGATGTTTACGCCAAATTTTAAACGACTTAAAAAATACGCTTCTGCTTCTTTTATCAACCGGAACCTGTCAATCCTGAAATACCCTAAATCTTCTATCCGCAAATCATTCTTTCGTATGTCTTGCAAAGGATATTTACAATCCGGTACAGTTCCTTCTTGTACTGTAATGTCAATAATTTCCTGTGAAAGCAGGTCATAGCAATATTGATTTTTTATCGCGGCAGTGGATGCTCCTCCTCCACTGCCTCTATAAGTGCCAGAAAATTCTCCAGGCAGTTGAAACACCGTTGAATCATCTATTACAACCCTCTCAAATTTGCATTCGATCTTCTCTCTGTCCAATCCTAACTTCTTCGATAATGCGTGTTCTACCATCGCTCGCATGAATAACATTGCCGATTCATTGAACCGGCCCTGTAAACTTTGTTTTCTGATTTCAATCCCATCTTTTAGTAACTCCCTACATAAATCATCCAAACTCGTTGTTCCTTCTTTCCTGGCCGTAAAAACACAGAGAAAAAAAATATGCTTCCAATTTGCTTTTACGTTGTACAAATTTCGTTAACCTTGCTGTTTCTGAAATAAATTTTGTGTCAAAGAACTCTTTTATTAATCCAATTAATTTACCTTTGGTATCTATAGTATCATTGGTACTTGAGAGTTTCATAATTAGCGGTTTTGATGAATTGCTATATTATTGAAACTCTCTTTTTGTTTTATCCAAAATATATTTATTTACTGACAATCAATTGTTTATTTATTAGCCTGACGGCTATGCCCCTGCCCCCCTCTTCTGAAGAGAGAGGGGGAATAGAGAATGAAAAAAAAATTTGACGACCCTAAAGTTACACTTTTTTCTGCCAGAAATAAAGAAAACCTGCACTAAAAATATTCATCGCTACCATGATAAGGCAGGAAGATACAAAGCCAAGGAAAGGAAGCAGTATTAATGTTGTAACTATCGCTCCTATGGCCGATCCGAAGAGGTCGGCGGAATAATTGAGTGACATTCTTAGTGTGATATCCTTACTGCCTATGGCAGAGGCCAGTGAAAATTCAATGCCAATGATGAAAGAAAGTAACAGGGTCAATATGACAAAGACTGATTGAACCAGAAGAACAGGTATTCCCGGCAGGTTCAGCGCCAGGATTATGAATGGGAAACCAAGGGAAAACAATGCCAGGCAGATTTGGATGTGAATATATTTCTTGTGATCAGGTGCAGGAATAAACTTGTTAAATGAAAATGCGCCAATGGCAAGTCCTGCCATGAACAAAGCGAGAATGATCCCGGTTGCCAGAAAAATATATCCATAGATGACCTGATAAGAAACAAGGATCAGTAATTCGAGGGAAGACGCCGTAAAACCACCTGTAAAAAGACCAAGACTGATTTTGTTCAGGCTAAAAAAGACGAAGAAAAGCAAGACAATGATCACGATCCCAACCGCAAGTATATTCCATTCAAACATAGTGGTCCAGTAATGCAACTGCTGGAAAAAGGCAACAGGCCTGAAGTCGCTGTTGACAAACGCATTTTTATCCAGGTTTGACCGGATATATTCACTTCGTTCTTTCAATGAATTTTCATCAAGATACCAGGAGTTCACATACAGATTGGAGATGCCCCGTGCTGTTATCATTGATGTAATTTCCTCAGACAAGGTGCTGTCAGAAGCAAGGAAATAATTTTTTTGTCCCGGCAGTACCAGAATATTTCTAAAACCAGTCTTTAGTGTTTTAACCAGCGTCGAATTTGTCCTTGCTGCAGTTTTACTCACATAATCAGAAGTGGTGGGCAAACTTTCACATATGACTGCTCCAGGATTGAGAACTTTTTTAAGTTCGCTAAAGAATTCGCTCGAATAAAAACGGTTTATAAGCAACGTTGAAGGCTCAGGCAGGTTTATCAGAACAACGTCATAAGTTTCTTTTGTTTGCCTGATAAAACGGCGTGCATCCCCATTTACAACATTAATCCTTGTATCATCAAGGATCTTTGAATATCTTCGTCCGAGGTTGATCAACCCGGATCAAGCTCAACGTAATCAATCCGCACGGGGTGGTATTTCAGTATTTCATTTATTGTGCCGGAGATCCCCCCTGAAATCAATAGTATATTTTTTGGAGATGGATGTTGAATCATGGCAAAATGAACAGATTCTTCATTCACGATTTCATTATTGGAAGAAAAGAGCAGTAATCCGTTCTCAAAATAATTGAGCTGTCTGGCATTCATGGTTACATCAAGCTTTCCATACGGAGTATTTTTATGAAAGATCAGATGCTGTCCGGGATAAAAAAGTTTACTGGTGTAAGAATCAAGATCTGTAAAAAAAGGAAGCGCCATAAAGATCAGGCATACCGGGATCATTATTATCTTTAGTGCCCTGATCCCGCATGTAAGTGAAAAAAGCATACAAACAAGCAGGTTGATGACCAGCAGGATACGAAGTCCAACGTACATTCCTGAAAATTTCAGAACAAAAATATTCACCAGTAAACCCGCAAACATTCCGCCAATGGATTCTATAGCATAAGAACCGGAGGAGGCATTTTTCCCTGTTATCCCTGACAATTCATGGACATAAGAAACAAACAGGAATCCGTTAACGAGGCAGAATGGCATCTGGAAAAGAAACATCGAACGGATCACGGGAATGAGTCCGGGCATACTTCCTGAAGGAAGGGAGATCGCTTTCCAGAGATCGAGTTTCAGCAACATCAGCATAGGAAGCAAAGAAAACAGGAATTGCAGGAAAAGGAGGAATGGCACCCTTCCTTTCATTCTTCCATAGTACCTTCCAAGGTAAGCACCTGCACCGGTAAGAAGCATCCAGTTTGTCAACACTAATCCAATGACAAGCTCATTACCATTCAATATAGAAAAACATTCACGGATCAGAAACACCTGCGAGGCAAGAGAAGAAAAACCCAGGGTGAATAAAGAAATCCGTAATGTGTTTTCAAATCTGGTCATGATACATTAACTTTGTAGAGAAGTCCAAATATATGAAAAATATGCAAAAGATTCAATCCTGGGCCTGGTTGGTTTTTATCTTTCTTCTGGCTGAAACCGGTTGTCATTCTCAGGACAATAAAGGAACCCCTGCACTGGTCGACAGACCAATGGCAGTTGCCGGAAGTTTTTACCCCTCCGATCCTGCAGCGCTACGTGCTATGTTGGGAGATCTTTTCTCAAAAGCAAAACCCTCAACTGTAAAAGATGTTATTGCCATCATTTGCCCACATGCCGGTTATGAATTTTCAGGAGCTGTAGCGGCAAGCAGCTATAACCAGGTTGACCCTGATAAACAATATGATAATGTTTTCATTATCGGATCAAGTCATTATGTCTCCTTTATGGGAGCCTCCATATACAATATCGGAGATTATCAGACCCCACTGGGAAAAGTCAAGGTAAACATTGACCTTGCAAATAAACTGATCAAAGAAAATGCAGTGTTCTCATTTCATCCGGAAGCCGAGCAAAAAGAACATTGCGTCGAGGCACAGGTACCGTTTCTGCAGTATCACCTGAAGAAGAAGTTTTACTCTCGTTCCAATAATTCTGGGGACACAATCCCCTGAATCGTGCAGGAAAATTGCCCAGGCTCTGAGACAATATCTGAACGGGAAAAACTTGTTCGTTATCAGCAGTGATTTTTCACATTATCCGCCTTACGATGATGCACTGGTTGTGGATAAGAACACCTGCGATGCCATCCTTAGCAATAAAGCCGAACCGCTTGCTGAACACATTAAAAGAGAATGAAGACAAAAATGTACCAAACCTGACTACCAGTCTGTGCGGGTGGACATCAGTACTTTCATTTCTCTATATGACTGAAGGCGACCCTGGCATTTCAATGACACCCTGTTTATTATCAGAACTCAGGCAATTCGAAATACCAGGATAAAAAACAAGTTGTAGGATACTGGTCGATTGCAATCTCTAAGAAAGATAAAGCACCTCCTGCCTCTGCCGGTTTTAACCTCAGTGCCAAAGACAAGAAGGACCTTCTGAAGATTGCCCGTACGACACTTGAGCAATACATCCGTTACAATAAAACACCTGAAATTAATTCTTCAGGATTTCAGAAACCCTGAAGACACCTTCGGGCGCATTCGTAACCCTGAATGAAAATGGCGCTCTTCGTGGCTGCGTAGGACTTTTCACTCCGGCGGAACCACTCTATAGGGTAGTACAGGAAATGGCAATAGCTGCTTCTACTCAGGATAACCGTTTTCCCCGGGTAAATCCGACAGAAATCGGGAAAATCTCAATCGAGATCTCTGTTCTTTCACCATTAAAAAAGATCCATTCCATCGATGAGATCGTTTTAGGAAAACATGGGATTTATATCAAAAAAGGATATCTCTCCGGAACATTTCTTCCCCAGGTGGCCAATGAAACAGGATGGACCAAAGAGGATTTCCTCGGACATTGTTCACAGGATAAGGCGGGATTGGGCTGGGACGGCTGGAAGGATGCAGATATCTATATCTACGAAGCAGTAGTATTCTCGGAGTGAGGATCTTACCGATTGCAAAGATTGACAAAATCACAATTTTCGCATCGTTTCACCTCCTCGGTCTGCATAAATGGAATGTTGAAGTCATAAATTTCTTCCAGGATCTCTTTTAGTATGTTTTTAAATGCCAGCCAGATCCTCCTCACTGATCAGAGTTCCATTTTTCTCAGTAGAAGAAAGAGAAGGCACCTGTAAAAACCCTCCATTCAGCTTACGCAAAGAGATAATGCCTGCCCTGATCTTTACTGTTTTTTCACTTCTTTCATTCCTGAAGAGCAAAGCATACATATATAGCTGGACAATTTTTGCCAGGTCTGAATCTTCTTTGAGTTCACTCCACTTAATCAAACTTCAGGATCTGAAGAAACAACACTGCCACTTTTGTAATCAATGATCCTCCACTCCTCCCCTATTTTATCGATCCGGTCGACAAACCCTTTTAGTTTGACCTCCAAGTCCTGATCTCCAAACCTGATCATGGTTTTACCTCTCTGGAGTTTTTCCAGGAAGGTCACTACGGTCGACTTTCCTTCTGATATGAAGTTGTCAATCAGATTCTTTTCTTTTTCAAGGAATTTCTTTACAAGGATATTTGCCACTCTCACCAACAACAGATTTTTTCCATAGGCTAAATCTGATCCTTTGAATTTTTCTTTAAATGCATCGTCAAGTGTCGTCTGATAAATTGGCAACATCTCATCTATGGCTTTTTCTGTCAGAATCACTCCCTGGTAAGGCCGATAGAGCTTTTCGAGAGTTTCATGAATCGCCAGTCCAAGAACCTGTGAATCGATGGTCTCTTCCATCTCCTTATCTTCCGTAATCCGAGAATGTCATGTAAATAAAACTTTAGTGAACACCGGATATAATTGTTCAATGAGGTGGGGGCAAAACCAGTTTCCGTTTTCTTCATGAGCATTTCAGCGACACCGTCTGTCTTGGGAACCCTCAGGTCAGGAAATGAAAAGGTTTTCAATGGGGAGGTGATAAGGATTTCATCTCTCGATGATGATGTTTGGATTGTACGTTCTGAGTTCCTGCTGAATCTGCTTTATGAACCTGCTTTTTTCACCTCCTCCCAGTTCATCACTTTCAGTATTGTAAAGAAGATAAACCTGTTTTGCCCGTTGGATCAGGCGATAAAAATGATAAGCATAGATTGAATTTTTATGCTGGTAAGTCGGAAGATGGAAATGCCGGCGGATATCGAAGGGAATGAATGATGGTGTGGTCTTCCCGCTGGGAATAGATCTTCATTCACTGAAAGAAGGATCAGATTGTCAAAATCGAGGGTTCGTGTCTCTAGCATTCCCATCATCTGCAGTCCCTTGAAGCGGCTCCCCATAAAAAGGCAATGAGGTTAAACCTGCAAGTTGATTGAACAGGGAATGAAACACTTTGAGGTCTTTGATGGCATCATATTCTTCAATCAGGGTCGAAAGCCGGTAGATGATCTTTGAAAACGCATATAGGAATTCGATTTCTATGCGGACTGAATATGATTCTTTTTCTTCATCTCTTGAGATAAATCCATCGCGCAAATATTCAATGATCTTACGAAGATATTCAATTGTCTTCAGTGGATCCTTCCAGGAATCAAACACCGGTTCCAGGAAACCAAGACTTCCTGAAAAGATGTCTGTTCCTGCCCGGATCAATTCCTTTTTGCCAAGAAAAACACGGTTCCCGGTACGTACTTCAGCGATCAGTTCTTCCAGGACGAAGGCATTTCCTTTGAGCAGAGTTCCTGCCATTCGGGTTGCATAGGGATGCTGAAGTACTTTCAGTATGTCACGATAATAGAACATTTCTTTAACCGGTGTTCCCGATCTTTCGAACCGGGAAATATTTTCGTGCATCCTGAAATATTGTATCGAAGAGATCGTACACCGGTGTCTGCCGGAGTGGGAATCCCCATTGTGATATTCAGCTCTTTTACTAGCGGAGGAAGCGAGTTTAATACCGGTAAAAGAAGCTGTTCATCCATCATTAGCACAGCTGTGTTCTCTGCAGGCTGATCTTCAGGAGATGATTGTTTAATAATTCACCGCAGAGTTTTGCCTGTCCCACATGTAAGGGGACTCCGATAATATTGATCTTCGCATTCGATGTAGCAAAATCCTTTTCGATCCAGTTAAAGGGCTGGTTTTTCCATTTTCTTTTCCACTTCCTGAGAAAAAAGCCAGCTTCCTGTTTTTCATCTTCCATATAATAAGCATCGGCATCCCACAATATTTCAGCCTTTTCTGAGGAAACCAGGTTGTCAATTATGACTTCTTCTGCCTTGGTCATTGCATTAAATCCAGCAAATATTATCTTTCCCCAAGGCATCTTATCACTTAGTGCATCAATTTGTCCGGCAGTCTTCCTGAACAGAAGACCAGGATAAGCAAGGTTGGAAGAAAGGAGTCTGATCCCCAATTGTTCGTGATAGGTATACAGGGAATTAAAAAAATGAAGGTATTGCTTTTCAAAATCAGTGAGTGGTTTATTATCCAGGTTCCATATGGAGAGCGCTTTAGCTTCATTCAGGAAAGTAAACAGATCCGAGGGATCGATCAAGTAACTGTCGATCTCGTTAAAATCTCCCAGAAGCTGCTGAGCCCAGCTTGTAAATTCATCGAAGGGCTGCGCATTTAGCCCTTCCAATCCTTTGTGGATCTCATATAATTCGAACAAGACCTGCAAAGGATCACAAATGCGAAGACCTGAAAGGTGAATCAGAAAATCTTCAATCGAAAAAATGGCGGGTGACCAGATGGTCTTACCAATGCTTTTCCCAAGATATTTCTGAAGAAACAGCCCTGCCCTTCGGTTAGGAAGCACAATACAGAGATCGGAAATATTGTCTCCGTAGTTCTTGTAAAGATAGTCGGCCGTTTTCTCAAGGAATCTGGTCATTTATATGGAGTTAGGAGATAGCCATTGGCCATCAGGAATTATTGTCAATTATCAATTATCAGTTTTTTGGAATATCAAGTACTTCCAGGTCTTTCATCTGATCTCCGTCCACTACAAACCTTACCATTGTGATGGAATTATGCAAGCCGTACTTCCCGGCTGCGCCAGGGTTTATAAAGAGCATTTGATATTTTTTATCAAACATCACCTTTAGGATATGCGAATGACCAGTCACAAACAATTGGGG
Source organism: uncultured Bacteroidales bacterium (assembly GCA_963785325.1). GTDB lineage: Bacteria > Bacteroidota > Bacteroidia > Bacteroidales > FEN-979 > FEN-979. The sequence goes on from CAWAVC010000012.1 coordinate 14,727, forward strand.
TTTTTCCTTTACGATCAGTTCCCTGATCGTTTTTTCATAATGTCCCGGATATCCTCCTATATGTGTCATTACGACTTTAACCTTTTCCACGTAAAAAATCAGATCCCGTGGAAAGATATTTCTCAACTCGGCTCCATCGATGTTCCCATAGACTGCCCGTAAAGGTTTAAACTTACGCAATTCCCCGGCCAATTGAAAACTTCCAATATCACCGGCGTGCCAGATCTCATCACAATCTTTAAAAAACTCATAGGCCCTGGGATGAACTAATGAGTGAGTATCTGAGAGAATGCCAATCCGTATCATAAAAGAATCAATGAAAGAAAATGTAAAGTTCGTATTATTTTTTAAATAAAATATACTTACCTTTGGCGTTAGTATCGTAAATCGAAAGCATGATAAAATCATTCGGATCAAAAGAAACCGAAAAAATATGGAAAGGATTAAGATCTGTAAGACTGCCTTTTGAAATTCAACACATTGGAAGAAGAAAACTAAGAATGTTAAATAATTCTGTTTCAATAATAGATTTAAAAATTCCTCCTTCCAATAGATTAGAAAAACTTACAGGCGATCGAAAAGATTATCACAGCATCAGGATTAATGATCAATGGCGAATCATTTTTAAATGGCATAATGGACATTCATTTGAAGTTGAAATAATTGATTATCATAAATAAATGAACTATGGAAAAATTGCAAAACATACATCCGGGAGAGGTTTTATTGGAAGAATTTTTAATTCCGATGAATATTTCAGCATACAGGTTATCAAACGATATTAAAATTCCTCAAACCAGAATCAGTGAAATCATCAAAGGAAGACGTAGAGTCACCGCAGATACTGCCTTGAGACTCAGTAATTATTTTGGCAATTCTGCTAAATTTTGGCTGGGACTTCAAGATGACTTTGATTTAGAAGAAGCATTGACAGAGAAGCAAGAAGTATTTAGATCTATAAAGCGATATAATATTTCTGCAGCTTGAAATGTCAACAATTTTCAATGCTGTGTAGTTGCATATAAAAATTGAAGTCGATTGCCTGACCATACTGTTCAGGAATAATATTTCTGACTACACGTTAAAAATAACGATATTTGATGATTGGTTAAGCTATTTAACTAAAAAACAAATCAAGTTTGAACTTTATGGTTGAAGTGATCACTATTATTATTGGACTTACAGTCATCCTGGCTTTGGTTTTAATTTGGATGAAGTTGAATAAAGCTTCAGCTCAGCCGGGTAATGCTGAACTGGAAGATGCAAGACAACGAAATGAAAAGCTTTCCGCTGAAAAGCTTGCAGCAGAAGGTAAAATACAAATGCTGGAAGAGCAGGTCCATTCAGCATCTCAAAAAATAATTGAAAAAGAAGAAACTATTGTAGGACTAAATCGTGAAGTCGCCGGAATAAGTACCGAGAATAAAAGACTCATTGAAGACCTTAAGATCAAACAGGCCGATATTGAAGCATCTGAGGAAAAGTTGAGGATTGCATTTAAAAACCTGGCTAATGAGATCCTTGAAGAAAAAACGCAGAAATTCACAGAACAGAATAGCACAAAGCTGGAAGAGATCCTGAAACCCCTGGGAGAGAAGATTATAAGTTTCGAGAAAAAAGTAGATGAAGCTTATCATAACGAATCCAAGGAAAGGTTTTCATTGGTAAACGAAATTAAACGCCTTGCCGAGCTTAATCAGCAGATAAGCCAGGAAGCCAGCAATCTTACACAGGCATTAAAAGGACAATCGAAAACAAGAGGAAACTGGGGAGAAATTATCCTGGAAAATATACTGGAAAAATCAGGTCTGGCAAAAGACCGTGAATACTTTGTACAGCAGTCATTTACAAATGCCGAAGGAAACAGACTTCAACCCGACGTCATTGTTACCTACCCGGGAGAACGAAGCGTCATCATCGATTCGAAGGTTTCACTCAACGCTTATGAGCGTTATGCCTCTTCAGAAGTAAAAGACGAGCAGGACGTGGCACTTCGTGAACATTTACAAGCGGTCCGTAACCACATCAACGACCTCAGCAGCAAAAATTACCAGGATCTTTATCAGATCAAAAGTCTTGATTTTGTAATGATGTTCCTTCCGATTGAACCTGCCTATATGCTGGCAATTCAAAGTGACCCAAACCTTTGGAACTACGCCTACGAACGAAGGATCCTGCTTATAAGTCCTACAAACCTGATTGCCTCTCTTAAAATGATTGCCAACCTGTGGCGTGTGGAATATCAAAACAAAAATGCACTCGAGATCGCACGTCAGAGTGGTGAACTTTTTGATAAATTCAAGGGATTTGTTGATGATCTTGAGGATATTGGGAAAAAGCTAAATGCAACACGAAGCAGCTACGACGATGCAATGAATAAACTTTCAACAGGGAAAGGGAATCTTATACGCCGGGCAGAAAAGCTGAAAGAATTAGGTGTAAAACCTGAGAAAAAATTACCTCAGAATCTATTGGATAAGGCAGAGGAGACTGAGAAAGAAAATGAAGAATGAAAAATGAAGAAATTCACCTCATCTCCCGGCCCCCTCTCCTGAAGGAGAAGGGGTGAAGGGGAGAGTTTTTAATCAATTAACCTGAACCTATTGAAAAAAGAAAATTTTATATACGGGATACGTCCGGTAATGGAAGCCCTGAAATCGGGGAAAGAGATAGAAAAGGTATTGATCCAGACGGGATTGAGGGGTGAAGGGTTCCTGCAACTTCATGCATTGATGAGGGAGATGGAGATTCCAGTCCAGTTTGTCCCTTTGGAAAAACTAAACCGGATGTCCAGGCAAAATCATCAGGGGGTGATAGCTATGATCTCTGAAATTACCTATCAGAAAATTGAGTCTATACTTCCTTTTGTTTATGAACAAGGCAAGGTGCCACTGGTGCTGGTGCTTGATCACATCACTGATGTACGTAACCTTGGGGCGGTTGCACGAACCGCTGAATGTTCAGCAGTTGATGCCATCCTCCTCCCCGAAAAAGGTTCTGCACAGGTCAACCAGGATGCAATCAAGACTTCTGCCGGCGCCTTGTACAAAGTCCCGGTATGCCGTTACCATTCCATCAAGGAATCGATCACATTTCTGAAGAACAGCGGATTGAAGATTATTGCAGCCACAGAGAAAGCAGATTCTTACTATACAGACGTGGATATGACACACCCCTTAGCCCTCATTCTGGGATCAGAGGAAAGTGGAATTTCAGAGGAACTTCTTAAGGCAGCCGATCAACTGGTGCGGATCCCGATCCTCGGTGAAATCCAATCATTAAATGTATCTGTTGCGGCCGGTGTAATCATTTATGAGATCCTGCGCCAGCGAAAATAATCCTTACCGGCCATGAAACAGGTATTGAAATTTACTCCTGAATTTATCCTTGTTTATTATATCCTGCTATTTCTTTTTTTCAAACATCCCGGCGAAACCTGGGACCGTTCGATCAACAGCGATGGAAAAGGATATTATGCCTACCTGCCTGCTATTTTTATCTACCATGATCTGACCTATAAATTTGTTGAGTATTATGAGGATAAATATTATCCTCCTGATCGTTCAGTCTTCAAGGAATTCCGTATCCAATCAGAAGGAAAGACCATCAATAAATGTTTCCTTGGGCTGGCACTTTTGTTGCTGCCGTTTTTCCTGATCGCTCATCTTTTAAGTTATTTTCTTAGCTACCCGATGGATGGCTATTCCCTCCTATATCAATATGCCATTTCAATCGCGGCTCTTTTTTATTTATGGCTTGGCTGCAAGTACCTGATGAGACTTGTAACCAAGTCAGGGGCTCTAGTCAGAACTGCTGCTTTGATAACATGCATTATCGCTCTGGGAACTAACATAATGTATTTTTCAGTAGTTGAAGATTCAATGAGCCATGTTTACTCTTTTTCGTTGATTTCGATGTTTCTTTATTATATCTACAGATATTTTCAGGTTAAGAAAGGAAAGTACATTATTATTTCTTCCCTCCTCTTTGGCTTGATTGTACTGGTAAGGCCAACCAACGGGCTGATCCTTCTCCTTCTTCCCCTTATGGCATGGATTGCCAATCCCGAAATCCGAAATCCATTATCCTCTATCTTCCATCCTCCATCCTCCATCCTCAAGCATCTGGTTACCAGCATCCTGATCCTCCTTATCCTGTTCTCTTTTCCTTTGATCCTATGGCATCATACAACCGGCCACTGGCTTGTTTATCAATATGGAGAGGAAAGGTTCCATTTTCTCCACCCTCATTTTATAGGTATCCTTTTCCGCTATAATCGTGGATGGTTTGTCTATACACCGGTTGCTCTGATCTCTGTATTCGGGTTCTTTCGTATTTGGAAAGAAAATAGATATGCCTTTTACTGGACATTTTTTTTCTTCATCTTTTTCATTTACATATCTTCCTGTTGGTGGATGTGGTATTATGCTTCCAAATGCGGACAAAGGATATTCGTCGATCTCTATGCGTTTGTTGGAATTCTTTTATTCCTGCTTTATAAATCTCTTCAAAAGAGAAATTTAGTACGCTATCTTTTGACTACTATCCTGATTCTGTTCACCGGTTTGAATAGCTTTCAATGCTATCAGCATTCTTTATTTATCTTTCCTGCAACGACTATTACGGGTGAGATATACTGGGATTCTTTTCCACGAATACACCCCATCGCAAAGGTCTACCTTCCACAAGAGGCCATTATTGCCAGCAAGAGCTTCTTCACTGATATGGAAAAGCCGGATGGATGGGAAAACCCATGGACGTTAAGGAGTCCTTTTGGATTCTCAGGAAAGCATTGTTCGTTTATAACACATAAACATCCATATAGCGTGGGCAGATATGAAACCCTGGCACCGCTATTCACTTCTCCTAACAGGATCATAAAGGTAACTGCAATGGTCTGGTCTCCAGGGGTGAAATCAGGATCAACTCTCGTAGTGGAAATCAGGTCAGGGGATCAAAAACTTAGTTATAATTCATTTTACCTGGCTCCTTTCGTTCAGGCAGATCAATGGACCCCTGTTGAAGCAGCATTTTATGTTCCACGGGATATACCTGAAAATAGTATTGCCAAAATTTATTTTTTCAATAATAAAGGAAGTGCTCCATTGTTTATCGACGATATGAAGATCGACTTTCTTTCATTGAAGGACGAGTTGCAATATACCCGTATGGAAGGGATTCAATTACCGGTAGAATGAAGCGCACCATGTATATTATAAGGATCCAGGGAACAAAAAAGATTCCTGATTATGTCCAGATCAGGGATGAGGATTTTACGTTGATCGCATATTTCCGGCTAAATAATCCAACCCGGGCATTAAAGCGGTGTAACCTGCTTGGTAAGAGGGAAGAGATCCTTGCCATCGCCTCCCAGCTTCCATATGGCGAAATGCGTAAGTTGGAATTTTAATAGAGGCTTTTCAGAAACTTTCCTTATTTTTGGCTCATCAATCATGATCTTCATGGAGAACAATGACATTATCAAATTTGATAAAGTATCAATCTACCAGAACGAGAACCTGATCCTCGCCAACATAAACATTGAAATTGGCAAAGGCGAATTTGTCTATCTGATCGGAAAGACCGGAAGCGGGAAGAGCAGCCTGTTAAAAACGCTTTATGCCGATCTGGAAGTAAAGAACGGAAATGCGAAGGTTGCCGGTTTTAACCTGAGAACCCTTCGCACAAAAGAAATTCCCTTTCTCAGGAGGAAACTAGGTATCGTTTTCCAGGATTTTCAATTGCTAATGGACAGGACTGTTGCCGAAAACCTGTTCTTTGTCATGCAGGCAACGGGGTGGAAAAACAAGAAGGATATGCAGCGCAGGATGCATGAAGTGTTGGCCAAAGTAAATCTGGAAACCAAAGGTAACAGCATGCCTCACAAGCTTTCCGGGGGTGAACAGCAACGAGTGGGTATCGCAAGGGCATTGGTCAATGACCCTGAGATCATCCTTGCCGATGAACCTACCGGAAATCTCGATCCTGAAACCTCTGAAGGAATTATAGGACTTCTATTTGATATTTCAAAAACAGGCAGTGCTGTTCTAATGGCTACCCATAATTACAATTTCTTTGACAAGTTCCCAGCCAGGACCTTGCGATGCGACGAAGGAAATATCCGTGAATTCAATTAGTCGCCCAATGTACGCCACCATCACAGCTTTGATCGTATGAAGGCGGTTCTCAGCTTCATCGAATACGATCGAGGCAGGTGATTCAAAAACTTCCTCGGTAACTTCCATGCCATTGATCCCGTAATCGGTCAAAAATTTCTTTACCGATTTCGGTATCTATGTTATGGAATGCAGGAAGGCAATGTAGAAATTTTACTTTCGGGTTGCCGGTTCTCTCCATAAGAGCTTTATTTACCTGGTAAGGGAGCATCTCACGGATGCGCTCTTCCCAAAGGCTGGGTGCTTCACCCATGGAAACCCAAACATCGGTATAAAGAAAATCTACCCCTTTTATTGCTGTGTTTACATCCTCTGTCACCAGGATCTTTGCACCGGTTTCCTTAGCGATTTGTTTGCACTGGTCTATCAATTCCTTTGCCGGCCAGTATTTTTTCGGGGCAGCGCACCGAAAATCCATACCCATTTTCGCAGCGCCTGCCATCAATGAATTAGCCATGTTGTATCGTGCATCACCACAATAACAGAAGGAAACATTATTGAGTGGCTTGTCTGAATGTTCCATCATCGTCATCAAATCTGCCAATACCTGAGTAGGATGAAATTCGTTAGTCAGTCCATTCCATACCGGAACACCTGCGTATTGTGCAAGCTCCTCAACAATCGATTGTCCGAACCCGCGGTATTCAATACCGTCATACATCCGTCCAAGCACGCGGGCCGTGTCTATCATCGTTTCTTTTTTCCCGATGTGTGATCCTTCAGGACCCAGATAAGTAACATGGGCTCCCTGCTCGAGTGCAGCCACTTCAAATGCACAGCGTGTACGGGTAGAAGCTTTTTCAAAGATCAATGCTATTTTCTTCCCTTTCAGCCTTTGTTTTTCTGTTCCTGAGTATTTAGCCTTTTTCAGATCAAGAGCTAAGTCAAGCAAAAATTTTATCTCCCGAGGTGTAAAGTCCAGCTCCTTTAAAAAATTCCTGTTTCTAAGATTAAATGCCATAAAAATAGGGTGTTAGTAAAAATTGTACGAATGATTTCTTTTCCGGCAAAATTATTAATAAAAAACTCAATTCCGCTAAGTATTCTCCCCTTGATAAAGCCTAAGTTCAAAATCAGGAAGAACTGAGACGATATGTTCGAAAATAGTTGACTGGAAATTCTCAAACATCTCAATATCAGGAAGGAGACAGTATGCCATCAACTCGAGCGGTAGTCCGTTCTGAATTGGCTGTAGTTGTCTTATCAGGATTGTCATCTGCTGATTCACATCCGGATGTGTGCGTAAAAGGTTTATAAGATAATACCGGAAATGTCCCAAGTTGGTTTGTTCTGTTGCAGTCTTCCCGAAAATTATTACCGGTAACTGATATTTCTCAAGCTTTTTTAACAGTGCCTGGTTGAAGGGCTTTATACTGGTCATGTCAAGCTGAAGGAATCGTTTCATCTGCCTTCCTCCCGCTGACATCTGGTCTCTCCAATTCTGAAACGATTCACTGATCAGGGTATAAGTGGGTATGGTGCTCACAGAATTATCCCAGTTTCTAACTTTAACGATGACAAGTGAAATATCAATTACTATTCCGTCAACATTATGTGAGGGCATGCTTATCCAATCGCCTATCTGCAGCATGTTATTGGTGGAAAGCTGTACCCCGGCTACAAAACCAAGAATAGGGTCTTTGAAGATCAAAAGGAGCACTGCTGAGAGCGCTCCGAGTCCTGCCAATAGTTTTAATGGAGATTGTCCGATCAGCATGGAACTGATGATGATGCCGCCGATGAGGAAAACAATGATTTTAAGGATTTGAACATATCCTTTGATCGGTTTTGTATTGGCAACCTCAAAATCGCCATAGATATGATATACAGAATTCAGGAATGAATTGGCGACCAGGATCATGATGACCGCAGTATAGACCTCAAGCACAACTTCTATGAAATGGATTGCCTTTGGATAATCGGAGATGATGGAGGTGAGAAAAAGATCGATGATCAGGGCTGGAACGATCATGCATAAGCGCGTGAATACTTTATTCTCATACAAGTAATCATCCCACTTGCTTTTTGATTTTATAACCAGCCTTTTCAGGAAACGGTTGATTATGAATTTAAGGATATAATAAACAATGATTGATGCGACGAGAGACTACAAACAAGCCGAAGAAGTCAACGACGTAATTGGAGATCTTTCCCGAAAACCCCCAACTGATTAAAAGGTCCCTGAACTGTTCGGTATATGTGTAGTGATGAAATTCTTTCATCTTGATTTTTAAGGAACGATTATGTTCAATGACAATGGATTTACTTTCATCTCCAATACTTTTCCGGTCTTTGAAGGATCGCCATCGAGGTGAATGGTTTTCCCTTTCTTCCGTGTGATGACTGCTTCCTTTGCCCGGATGATTTCAATGTAATGCGTCTTGTGGAAAGTTTTGGTAAATAACATCGGGACATAAAACGGGATCAGAAGTAATGGAATCCTTCGGACGATACATACATCAACCAATCCATCGTCGAGCCTGGCATGTGGATCGATAGAAGTATTATTTCCATACTGGTTGGAATTAGCCAGAGTGATGCTCAATGCTTTGCGCTTAATGATCTTGCCATCGACTTCGAGGATGTACTTTTTGGGGCGATACAGAGGATACTCATTGGAAACAATACGAAAATAAGAGAAAAAGCCTCTTTTAGTTGCGTTGGCGAATTTTTTTGCAACAAAAGCATCGTATCCAACCCCCGCTATGCTTAAAAAGACCTGGTCGTTTATGGTTGCTGTGTCAATTTTCCGGATTTTGCAACGATTAATAACATCAATGGCTTTTTCAAAAGAGAATGGGATCCTCAGGTGTCGCGCCAGCCCGTTTCCTGAACCTGTGGGAATGATTCCCAAGGCTGTTTTTGAATCTACCAAAACTTTCCCAATCTCATTCACTGTTCCATCGCCGCCGATAGCAACGACAATATCCACGCCCGATGCCACTGCTTCTTTAGCCAGTTCAGTGGCATGCCCCGGAGCTTGCGTGAATTTCAAATGGAAATCAAAGATGGAGGAATCTGTATGCTCCCTGATCAATTCCTCAATATTCTTTTGTTTCCCGATCCCGGAGATGGGATTGATGATAAACAGGATGATTTTTTTCCGCGTTTGTTCTTCCATTTCAGATTATTCTGTTGTCAGTCGGTTCTCAATCAGCCTATTGTTATATTGCTGTAAATAGGCCTTTAAAAAACCTTCCAGGTTTTTCATAACAGGAGGATTTTTCCCGGCCAGGTTGATCTTTTGCATTTTATCTTTTCGCAGATCAAAAAGAGCAGTTGTTTTTATCCCGTTGAATTCAAGCAGGTAACCATTTTTGATCATTCCGTATAACCCGGAAATATAATGAACCGAAAAATGCGATGCGGCAGTATCAAAAACACTGTTGCCGAATGCGACGAAATCCTTATTAAAATTCAGGTAGTCGAGCACAGAAGGCATGATATCGGTTTGTGCTGCGATCTCTGTGCTATTGCCCTGCAGTTTTTCACCCGGCATGAAAAACAGGATTGGAATGGAATATTGGCCGGCATCCGTCTGATAATAGGGATAGTATCCTTCTGAAGTATGATCTGCAGTCAAAACGAAAAGTGTATTTTTGTACCAAGGCATTTTTTTTGCAGATTCGAAGAATTTGCTGAGTGAATAATCAGCATACATTATGCTTTCCTGGATTGGTAGTTTCCCTTTCCTGAATTTATTGTCATATTTTGCAGGCACATGATATGGATGATGGGAAGAAAGCGAAAAAATTGCAACCATGAATGGCTGGGGAAGATGATCCATCGTCCTTTTGGTATATTGGAAAAACTCCTCATCCCGTATCCCCCATTTTCCATCATAATCTGCTTCATTGTGATATTCAGTTCTTCCATAATAATGATCAAATCCTGTTATTTTGGTGTAAGAATCAAATCCCATGGTACCATTGGTGCCTCCATGGAAAAAAGCAGACGTATATCCTTTCTGTTTCAGCAGGTCGGCCAGGCTATGTGTTTTATCCGTGGAATAATTAGATTGAATAAAAGATTCGTTCATCAGTGAAGGAATGCCGGAAAGAACTGCGGGGATCCCCTGAATAGAGGTTTTCCCATTGGCAAAACCATTTAGTAAAAGACCATGTTGGATTAGCGAGTCGAGAAATGGAGTAAACCCCTTGTATTCACCATGTTCTAAGTCCTGATTCAGCGACCCTATATGTTCCCTTGAAAAACTTTCCATAATAATGATCATAACATTCAATTTCCTGAAATGATCTGCCCTTGGTTTATGAACAGGGGAGTATATTTTTTCCAACTGATCATCTTTTTTGAAATATAAAAGTGTCTGAATCGATCCATGGCCAATAGTGCGTGCTATTGAGAATGGAGTGTTCAATATCAGGGGAACATTCTTTGCCGTAGTGTAGTTTCCTGCGGTAATAATACTTATAGGCCGGAGTTGGGTTCCGCCTCGTATCCCTATAACAGTAATAAAACCCACCAGAACGAATAAGAATGAATGGACAATAAGGTACTTAACTTTACCTTTTGATTTGGTATGGGGAGCAACTACTTTAAACCGTGTGGTAAAATAGATAAACAACAGGGAAAGCAGTATCCACAATAAGGGCACATACCAGAAGTCATGGATGAATTGTGGAATCAGTTTATCCAAATCCCCACCCACAGACATATAGGAAAAGATATCGGCGGTAAGCCTTTTTAGGGTAAATCGGAAATAAACCAGGTCAATAAAATTCACCAGCAATCCAAAAATATTCACAATATAAAAGAAGACATTCACAAATGCCTGGTAAACTTTATTGTACCTGAACCGAAAAGGGATACTGTTAAAAAAGATAACCGGAAGATTGATGATAAGGATCGCAGAAATATCAAAACGCAGACCAAGGAAGAATATCCTTATCACCTCTCCGAACCCGAGACTCGAAAAATACTGCAGATTGAAAAGATAGAAACAAATTCTAGAAATAAAAAAGAAGACCAATACCACCAGCAACCTCAATAAGGTTACCAGTAAGATGTTTCCCTCATAAATTCGGGATCTCTTTTTTCGACTTCCGTGCCATTCCCTGTCTTTTAAAATACATGCAAATTTAGGGTTCACCTTCGACATTACCATAAAAGTTGAAAAATTGTTTTACTGGATGCTGGATGGAAGAAGATGATTTTTTATAGAAAATTGTATTACTTCTTTGAAGTCGAACGATTAACGAATAAACATTATGAATTATGAAGATCCTGAAATCTGGAAAATTGCGAACGAACTGGTATTTCAAATCCATCAGTTGACCATTAATGATATACCAAAATTTGAAATGTTTGAAATTGGCAACCAAATCCGAAGATCAATAAAATCTGTAAAGGCCAATATTGTTGAGGGTTATGGGCGAAGGCAGTATAAACATGAGTTTATCAGGTTTCTGGTTATTGCACAGGCATCAAATGATGAGACGATTGATCATTTGAAGACATTATAATACCTAAACCCCAACCTGTATTGAGCAGGATATATTATCCTGTGTGAAATCCAGAAAGTTAAAAACTAATAGAAATCACCACCAATTTCGGCGGCTGTTTAAAAGATCAAAGATGATCAGGATGACACCAATAATGATCAGCACATGAACAATTGGTGAGTGCCATTGAAATGCAAATAACCCAAGCAACCAAAAGACAACCAGTATTAGCCCTATAATCAATAATAACCTTCCCATAGCTTTAAATTTTAATATGAATACTATTTTTTTCATCTGTCACAAATGACAGATAAAGTGTTAAAGGTACGGTCAGTCAATGAAATAAATGTTACACAACTTTAGCAATAATTTACATTATTCCCACATTTAAGTCAACACTTGACCTTCATTATTCCACCAAATAGTCACCATCCATTTCGAGTGTTGTTCCCGTCTATTTCGATGACAGAAATATCCTCTTCACAATTCACAATTCACTTTTCAAACGAATCAACTTTACGGAATTTTATTTTGATTAATCAGATAGTTTTCCATCGTTAATCTTGCAATGAGGTAACTTACGGTTGATTCTGCTCCCTGGTTGAGATTCACATGAGTTTCCTCCAGCCCGTCGTAGCAACCGCCGGTGCATGGATTATAAATGATCTGGTGCAAACGGTTTTTCCCTAAAAACCAGTCGAATGCGATTTCCATTTTCACCCTGTAGTCTTCGTCCTTAAATGCATCGTAAAATTTGCTTAATGTCATGATGGTACAGGTAACATCAATGGGTTGTTCGCCAAAATGGCCGGCTACCTGGCCTTTTTGCAACCAGTTTTTGTTTGAAATTACTTCTATCCCATTTTCATTAAACGTTTGCGACAGCAAAAAACCCAACGAGGACCTGGCAATATCTTTATAAATTATTTCTCTTGTCAGCAACCAGGCGTATAACATGGCTTCGGGCAATATGCTGTTGGCATAGGTAAGATATCCTTCAAACCATTCCCACACAGGGTTTGATTCATGTCTGAACATCTGAACCAGCCGATCGGCGAGTGTTTTTAACAGGACGAGGTACTGATGAGACTTTACAGCGCTATGATGATAATATAAACCTTTTATAACGAAAGCCATAGCGCGCGTAGAATGCACAGTGCCGATACGATCCAGGGATTTCGAAATAATTGTTTCAGCCTTTGCTATGATCACCCCGGGTAACAGGCCTTTTAATGATATTATATATCCCAACGCCCAAACAGCCCGTCCATTGGCATCATCCAAATTTGTAATTTCGTTTTGACCGGTAAATTCGTTGTCCTTATCTAAATAATTTAAAAAATCGCCTGCTGGTTGCAGACAATGTTCTATAAAGCTGAGATATTTGTCTATGTCATTTATACACTCTTCATCGCCTGTCAATTTAAAATACATACACATGGCTATCATAGCCCTGGCATTATCATCGAGGGTATAACCGGATTTGATATCGGGTTGATTGATCCTTGAAAACTGTATCATTCCAATATTGGTTGTCATTTTTTTTAAATGATCCAGCCTGATAGCAGGCAAGTTATACTGTAATTTAATTTTATCGCCGGCAATTTTTGCGAACAACATAGCGTGCGCAACGGCAGAATTTTCCCAAGCTGTGGATACTATTTTTTCCAGGGTATTTGAACTGATACTTCTTCGTAATGGTTCATCGTTGAGTAATCGCATGACACCATTGGCTAATTGTTGTGAGTTGCGAAAATCAAAAATAATTCCTGTATCCTGAGTCAAAAATTCCCTTGCGTGAGGAATGGGTGTAGAAATAATGGGGCAGGCACAACTCATAGCATAGGCAAAAGTGCCGCTTACCGCCTGGTTAGGATCGTTTGTGGTAAACAGGTAAATATCGGTAAGTTGCAAATATTCAAGCAAATCCGTCAATGGTAAAAATTTATTAATAAATATCACATGATCCTGAATACCATATTGTTTTACTTTTTGTTCGAGCATTTCCCGATACACTTCTCCTTCGGCCTTCACAACTTCCGGATGGGTTTTACCAATTATCAGGAAGACTACATCAGGGCTGGTTTTTATGATGGTTGGCAATGCTTCCAATGTCGTTTCAATACTCTTTCCCGAACTTAGCAGGCCGAACGTAGTAAGGACTTTCCGGCCCTTCAGCCCATATTTTATCTTTAATAATTTTTTGTTTAAATGGGGAACTAAATGGGTGCCGTGAGCTATTACTGAAATTTTTTGCCGGGACAAACCATAATCAGTTGTTAAAATTCCGGCCGAATTATGGGTCATAACGATGATTGCTTTGCAAACAGCTGCAATACGTTGAATTTTTGAAATTAATTTTTCATCAGGATGAGGAAGTACCGTATGATAAACAATTATAACCGGTTTTGACAGGTCAAATAAAAATTGCAGAAATGCTTGTTCCTGAACTCTGAAAAAACCAAACTCATGTTGGACCAGGACGATTTTAATACCATTATCTTTATTAATAGTCAGGGCCAATTTTTCATATTCCGTAGCTAATGAAGTCTTAAGAATATACTTTACCTCTTCGGGATATTGATAATTTACACCTCCTGATTCCAGGGCACATACTTTTATGGATAATGAATTGCTGAATTTATTATTAAGCGCCTTTATCAAATCCTGGGAATATGTTGCTATGCCACATTCCCTGGGCGGGTATGAGGTGATGAACAGAATTTCAGGCAAATCATTTTTCATTGGGCAAAGTATAATGTAACAATTCGTCGACTAATGCTGACAAACTCAGTGAAGCACAGGCTATTTGTTCATCGGCTGCGCCGTAATAGATATAGAGCGTATCACCAAACAGGGCCGTTCCGGTCGGGAACACGACATTATCGACAGTTCCTTTTAATTCCCATTCCTGTTCCGGAGAAAATAGTGCATAGGGCAGACGGGCTATTTCTATTGAGGGATCATCAAGTTTCAATAAAGCTGCACAAGCAGAATATATATGTCCGTTTCGGAGTTTTTTTTCACGCCATGGTAAATCACCAACCATCCGTGTTTTGTTTCAATCGGCGGGCATCCTCCTCCTATGTATCTTGATTCATGTTTATAGAGGGGATCCATCACGATATGTTTTTTCAGGTTCATAAGGTAGTTTCTCCAGAATTTTTTCGTGAGTTCCTTCAGGTCGTTAATTGCTGCAATCTGAATGCCCGGCCTGATACGGTGAAGGAAACATAATTTGCCGTTTATCCTCCTGGGGAAAAAAATCACATTCTTATCCCACAGTAATATTTTCTTTTCAATATCTATCTTCCTGGTAATAAAATTTGTGATTACGGTAATATTTTTTATTTACCCTAGCGGCCGATTCAAGAAGATATACAAATTCGATATATGTAACAGGAGGTACAATTATACCCCGCTTTTCAAAATTTTTCAGGTCGGTTGAAACAGCCAATGCACCCTGCGCATTAATTCCATCATAAGCCGTATAGGTGAAATAGTACAAGTCCTCAATTTTTACAATGCGGGCATCTTCAACACCGTGCGATTCATAATCGTATTCAGGAAAAATGATAGGTTTATCGCTTCGTTCGCAATAGTAAGCGGGCCATCGAGTCTACAATAACCGATAGTGGAATAGTTACCTTTTTGCACAGCCCGGTAAAAAAGATGAACGCTGTCACCTTCCCGTATTACTGCAGGGTTCAATACGCCTTCATTTTCGAATTCGAGATGGGTTTTCTTTAGTATAATGCCTTCTTTTTTTAATTCTATCATATTAGTTTTTTTTCTTTTTGATAAAAAGGTCTGCTACATGGCTTTACTATTTATTCGTATCCGCTTTTTATGATAGTCGATATCATTTTGAATCGCTTGTTGGCTTTTAAAATATTTGAAGTATGAGCCGGGATGATAATTGATTGTCCTGTCTCCACGAAATTCGATACCCCATCAATCACAATCTCAGCTTTGCCGTCGATGATCTGGACAAATGTGTCGAAGGGAATTATTTTTTCAGTTATTGCTTTACCTGAATCAATTGAAACCGCAGTGACGCTACCTGTTGTTTTCTTTACAATTATTTTATTAATCACTGAATTCGGAACATATTCAATGATCTCGATAATGGTAAATGCTTTTGCTTTTTCGACTTCTGTAATATCCATGATTGTATGAGGTTACAAAATTTTATTCCCCTAAATGCCATGAAAACCAAGTTCAAAATTCCTTTCACAATTTATTCAAGATTGAATGTTAATACTAGAAAAAGGAAATTACGCCACAAAGGTGCATCCGATTTAGAGGAGAAACATTACATAACTTTGGAAATAAGTTACATCATTCACATATTTTCCAAAGTCTGGCGCCTTTTGTGCTTAAGATTTTTGAAATGAGATGGGGTAAGACCGGTCATTTTTTTAAATTGGTTTGACAGGTGGGCTACACTGCTGTAATGCAGTTTGTAAGCAATTTCGGTAAGGGTGAGCTCATCATACACAAGGAGTTCTTTTACCTTTTCTATCTTTTGGGCTAAGTAAAATTGTTCAATGGTAGTTCCTTTAACTTCAGAAAAAAGATTGGCAAGGTAAGTGTAATTGTGATTAAGTCTTTCACTCAGGTAATCGGAAAGGTTTATTTTAAGTTGTTCGTCATTATAATGGACCAGTTCAATAATCACCGCCTTTATTTTCTCTACAAGGATACTTCTTTTATCATCCATCAATTCAAGGCCTGACTTCTTAAGGCCAATTCTTAGTTGCTTAATTGCTCAGGTGAAATCTCATCCTTTATTTCAGCTTCCCCAAGATCAACAGTCGTATAATGCAATCCAAGTTTTTCCAGTTCGGATTTCACGACCATCTTGCACCGGATAGTAACCATGTATTTGATATAGATTTCACAGACTTAGCAATTCAATTCGAAAAAATACCATTAATCCTTTTTTCAATGATCTCTATGTCAACTATCTGTTTTTATCACACAAGATGAATGTGATTGACATCCACAAAGATAATTATAAGTCTGCAAAACGTAATATAATCTCGTCACTTTTCCCTAATTTTGACATTTTAATCTACAAATCCAGACAAATCTTATGGAAGAGATCATAACAACAGGAAACAAAGGCAAGACAGTCAAATCCGACTGCTTTGTCACCCTGGCTTTGAATGATAGCGGAGGGCTGAATATCCAAATGGAAAGCAAAGTGGATGTCATGTATGGTAATACAAACCGGAAACTTATAAAAGAAGTGCTTGATTTCTTCGGAATTCAAAATGCTTCATTGCGTATCGAAGACACTGGTGCGCTTCCGTTGGTTCTGACAGCGAGGATCGAAGCTGCCATTAAGAAGCTGGTTCCCTCATCAAAGGAATTTCTTCCGGATATATTACCGCAAAACCAATACATTACAGCCAACGACCGCAACCGCTTCTCCAGGCTTTACCTGCCGGGTAATACTCCAAGCATGATGATCAATGCCGGTATCCATCGCCCGGATGGGATAATTCTCGATCTTGAAGACGCTGTTGCCCCGGATAAAAAAGACGAAGCCCGCTACCTGGTCAGAAATGCCCTTCGTGGCATTGACTTTTATGGAGCCGAGCGGATGGTAAGGATAAACCAAGGCGAACGCGGACTTGATGACCTTGAATGTGTCATTCCCCATTATGTCAACCTGATCCTTCTGCCGAAATGTGAAAAACCGGAACAGGTCACAGATATCAATAAACGAATAAATGCTATCCGTAAGAAAACAAAACAGAATTACCTGGTATGGATCATGCCGACCATCGAAAGTGCACTTGGTTTGATCAATGCATATTCCATAGCAAGTGCTGCTGATAACGTGGTTGCATTGGCCATTGGACTTGAAGATTATACCGCTGATATTGGTACACGCAGAACAAAAGAAGGGACTGAATCATTCCTGGCACGAAGCATGGTGGTGAATGCTGCCAGGGCAGCAGGAATTCAACCTATCGATTCCGTATTTTCTGATGTGGGCGATATGGAAGGATTGAAACAAAATGTACTGATGTCCAAAGCTTTGGGATTTGATGGAATGGGATGTATCCATCCCCGCCAGATCAGGGTGATCCATGATAATTTTGCACCTTCGCCGGAGGAGACAGAAAAGGCTCAAAGGATCGTGGCTGCCTTTCATAAAGCCATAGAACAGGGAGTTGGAGTAGTTTCACTCGGCACTAAAATGATCGATCCGCCGGTTGTCAAGAGAGCACTGAATACAATCAATCTGGCAATAAAGACGGGAAAACTGAAAGTAAATTGGAGGGAGACTTATGAGCAAGTATGATAAATTGGTAACCAATGCGGCAGGACGTATTGTTCCCACCATTATTAATGGGAAGCCTGCCATTCCTTACATGGGTATAGGGAAGTTCAAACCGACCGGACGAAAAGCAGCGCCTCTGATAGCAACCTGTGCTGATTACCCTGATGATGGCAATAAGGTTGTTGAAAGCCTGAAAGATGCCCTGATCCGTTCAGGCCTGAAGGATGGAATGACCATTTCGACTCATCATCATTTCCGGAATGGAGATCTGGTCGCGAATCAGATCTTTGATATTGCAAAAGAAATGGGAGTTAAAGATCTCGTATGGTTTCCTTCAGCCTCATTTCCCTGTCATGAACCACTTACGAAGTACCTTGAAGATGGCACTATCAATCGCATCGAAGGAAGTATGAATGGGGCACTAGGCAGGTTTACTTCAAATGGAAAAATGAAAGGACTGGGTGTGCTCCGTTCTCATGGTGGTCGATACCAGGCAGTTCAGGATGGAGAGGTTCACATCGATATTGCTGTGATTGCAGCTCCGACCTCTGATGAGTTCGGAAATTCAAATGGCGTGAATGGACCTGCTGCATGTGGTTTACTGGGTTTTGCACTGGCCGACAGCCAATATGCCGATAAAGTTATCGTTGTGACAGACAACCTGGTTCCTTTCCCCTGTGTCCCCTGGCAAATCAATGGAAATCTTGTTGATTATGTCGTGGTAATGGATAAGATCGGGATTCCGGAAAAGATCGTCAGTGGAACAACAGAAGTGACAAAAAGTCCCGATCGGTTACTCCTGGCCGAGTGGACTGCACAATTCTGTGATGAAACCGGAATTCTGCATGATGGATTTTCATTTCAGGCCGGTGCAGGCGGAACAGCTTTATCTATTGGCATCTATTTTGCAGATATTCTTCGCGAACGTGGCTGGAAAGCAAGATTTGCAAGGGGAGGAAGCAATAAGTATCTGGTGAAAATGCTTGAAGAAGGGCTCACGGAATATATCCTCGACGGCCAGACTTTTGACCTGGAGGGTGTTCGTTCGATGCGTGAAAATCCGCATCATGTTAGTACAAGTCCATTCACCTCATACAATTATCATGGAAAAGGAAATTTTGCCTCAATGGTCGATGTGACTATCCTCGGCGCCACCGAAGTCGATGTAGATTTCAATGCCAATGTCGTTACCCATTCTGATGGATATTTACTTCATGGCATAGGAGGGTGGCAGAATTGCCTTTTCTCAAAATGTACCATTCTTCCCATTCCCTTGTTCCGCGACCGGATACCTGTTATCCTCGATGAAGTTACAACATTATGCGGCCCGGGCGAACTGATCGATGTAATTGTCACCGAACGCGGAATTGCAATAAATCCATTGCGGACTGACCTCATTGAAAAGATGAAAAACTCTGCATTACCACTAAAAACAATTCAGGAACTTAAAGCGGAAGCTGAAAAAATATGCGGCGTTCCCGAAAAACCAAAATTCAGCGACGAGATTGTTGCCGTTGTAAAATGGGTTGACGGAACCGTAATTGACTCTGTCAGAAGAGTGATCGTTTAAATCGCTCACCATTGACCATACACCAAATACTCCTGAAATACTGGGGTTATTCTTCTTTCAGACCATTGCAGGAAGAGATCATCCAGTCGGTTCTTGATGGCAGGGACACTTTGGCGCTTTTACCAACAGGTGGCGGCAAATCAATCACATTCCAGGTTCCTGCGATGGCAAGGGATGGGTTATGTCTTGTGATCACTCCTCTCATATCCCTCATGCAGGACCAGGTTGAGAACCTGAAAAAAAGGGGAATACGGGCGGCAGCAATCCATTCCGGAATGTATTCTGCAGAAATTGATAGCACTCTCAACAATTGCCGGTATGGTGATAATAAACTGCTTTATGTTTCACCCGAAAGGCTGACCACTGATAAAATGCGGGATGCCCTGAAAAGGATTAAGGTCAACCTTGTGGCCGTGGATGAATCCCATTGCGTCTCACAATGGGGATATGATTTCCGGCCACCATACCTCCGGATCGCCGAAATACAGGATCTTCTTCCTGCAGTGCCTTTTCTTGCTCTCACGGCAACTGCTACAACGGATGTAGTCATTGACATACAATCCAAATTAAATCTTCGTTCTCCCAATATCTTCAGGAAAAGCTTCGAGCGGAAAAATATCACCTATTTTGTATTTAAAGAAGAAGACAAGCGCAGGAGAATCCTGAATATTATCAGAAAGGTGAAAGGATCAGGAATCATTTATGTGAAGAACCGGCGACAAACAAAGGAAATTGCAGAGTACCTCACGCGGCAGGGAATTACTGCAACAGGATATCATGCAGGGATGGATCCGAAGGAAAGGGAAAAAAGCCAGCAGTCATGGATGAAAGAAACACGACAAATCATCGTGGCTACGAATGCATTCGGGATGGGAATTGATAAACCGAATGTCCGCTTTGTCATCCATATGGATCTTACCGACAGCATCGAGGCCTATTTCCAGGAAGCGGGCCGGGCCGGGCGCGATGAGGAACCAGCCTTTGCAGTCCTGCTCTATGAACAGGCCGACATCATTGAAGTCAGGAAAAACCTGGACTCCACCTTTCCCGAACTGCAGAAGATAAAGGACATCTATCAGGCACTGGGTAACTACCTGAAAATTCCTCTCGGAAACGGAAAAGATTATATGGCCGAGTTTGACATCGGCGAATTCAGCGATAACTATAACTTTTCTCCAATCA
Organism: uncultured Bacteroidales bacterium; assembly: GCA_963785325.1. Classification (GTDB taxonomy): domain Bacteria; phylum Bacteroidota; class Bacteroidia; order Bacteroidales; family FEN-979; genus FEN-979. The sequence goes on from CAWAVC010000012.1 coordinate 35,415, forward strand.
TCGCTTATAATGCCCTTAAATTTCTCGAAAAAGAAGGATTCCTGTTGTTAAGCGAAGCAGTTCATACCCCATCAAGGGTCTGCATAAAAACAGACAAGGAATCTCTTTACAGGTTCCAGGTTGAAAATGCTTTCTTCGATCCGTTTATTAAAACGTTGTTGCGGTCGTACAGCGGGATCTTTTCTGAGTTCTGTAACATCCGGGAAGAAGACCTTGCAAAACGCACCAACCTGACTACTGACAAGGTCATTGAGTTTCTTGTTAAACTCTCAAAACTACAGGTTATAGATTATATACCTCGTACGGAGAATCCAAGGATAATATTCACAGAAAACCGTATCGAAAGCAAAGATCTTACCTTATCGCCCGAATATTATAAAGACCGGCTCAGGGCTGCTCAGAAGCGCACTGAGGCCATAATCCGTTATGCTGAATCCACGCATAAATGCAGAAGCCAGGCATTACTGGCCTATTTCGGGGAGACGGAGGCCCGCCGCTGCGGTAAGTGCGATGTCTGTATTCAACGTAACAAAATTGAACTCACCGACCTTGAATTCAATTCCATCCTCAAAGAGATCAAGCCAGTCCTGCAAAAAAAACCATGTTCACTACAGGAGCTTGTCGAAATGGTGACTTCGGTAAGTGAAGACAAAGTTATCCGTGCCATCCAATGGCTACTCGACAATGAAAAAATTGAAATTGACGAGGAGAGGCAATACGTCTGGAGATCTTAATCTCTAAATGAAGAATGAAGAATGAAAAATTGAATAATTAATTGTCAATTATCAATTAACAAGCACCAAATGCCCAATACCTAACGCTCAATACTCAATACCAAAATCTGCGTTTTACTTTTTAAAATCATTTTTGTATCTTTGTTTACTGATCAATATATATAAACATGAAAATTTTAGACGAATTCAAAGAATTTGCTGTCAGAGGCAATGTAATCGATCTTGCTGTAGGTATCATCATCGGGGCAGCATTCGGGAAAATAGTTTCTTCCCTGGTCAATGATGTTATTATGCCACCCATAGGGCTGTTACTGGGCGGGATGAATTTCACCGACATCCATATTACTATGAAAAATGCAATCACAGATCCAGCCACGGGGAAGATTCTCAAGGCCGCTGTCGATCTTAAAATAGGAAGTTTTATCCAAACCCTGGTTGACTTCACCATTATCGCCTTTTCAGTATTTATGCTTGTCAAGGTTGTGACCAGGATGAACAGGAAGAAGGAAGAAGCTCCTATTGAACCTCCGGCACCGACTAAGGACCAGGAATTGCTGACAGAGATCAGGGACCTGCTTAAAAAATAGCGAAATGGCGAGATAGCGAAGTAGCGAAGTAGCGAAGTAGCGAAGTAGCGAAAAAAATTGTGACGCGTGACGCTTAACGCGTGACAAAATATTAATTACCAATTATCAACTGTCAATTATAACAACCCTATGAAAAAATTTACTTTTATTCTTCTCCTGATATCTATGTCGAACTTTGTGATGAGCCAGGATAAGGAAATTGTCAAAACCGCCAAGGCAAAGGACGCTGTGGCAGCAATTAAAGTGGACACGGTCAAAGCCTGGTACCTGGATGGAATTGCCTCACTAAACTTTTCACAGGCATCATTCTCAAATTGGTCTTCCGGAGGACAGAATTCTTTAGGATTAAACTCGTTTATTAGCCTTAAAGCCAATTATAAGAAAGGGAAACATTCCTGGGGAAACACTTTGGACTTAGGTTATGGGTTTATCATCCAGGGAAAAATGAAAGATGCAAAATACACTAAATCAAACGACCAACTGGAATTTACAAGTGCTTATGGCTATTCCATTTCAAAGGACAACAAATGGCTGCTTACTGTCCTTGTAAATTTCCGTACGCAATTCAGCGACGGTTATAATTATCCGGATGACAGTACCATTACTTCAAAATTCATGGCTCCGGGTTACCTGGTGACAGGTATTGGTTTTACTTATACACCTGCAAAATGGTTTTATTTATACTTGTCGCCTTCTTCAGGGAGATTTACTTTCGTCCTTGATAAAAAACTTTCTGATTCAGGTGCATTTGGGGTTCCCAGGGGTAAAAAGATATTTGCAGAGTTTGGCCCCTATTTTCGGGCTGATATGAATAAAGACCTTTCGAAAACGATCAACCTCGCAACCACGGTTGAACTTTTTACAAATTATTTCAGGGATTTCGGGAATATTGATGTAAACTGGGGCCTGTTTCTCACCATGAAGGTCAACAAATGGCTGGCAGCTTCTTTAGCGACACAGCTCATTTATGATAACAATATAAAGACCAGGACTGCTCCCACCGATGAAGCCATACCGCATACTCAGTTCAAGGAATTGTTCGGACTAGGACTGACGTATAAGCTCAGATAGAGGTAAAGAAAATCATCCGTTTATTTCTTATTTTTTCTTTATCCGGAAATTCACAACGATAGAAATTACCAAGGCTATCAGATAGAGAATAAGCGTAAGATCATTAGTGATTTTTGCACCCGGTAAATAACCTGTGAACCTGTTTACAAGGTAACTGATATAGGAATCCGGCAAGTTGTACTGTCCAAGCTTATGTAGAACCTGCCAGTGAAATTCCGTAAGTGGACAAAATCCGATCCCATAAAAAATGCCCAGGATAAACCAGGATCCACCTGTCAGAAGGAGAGTAATCAGGTTGGCCCTGCGTAAAGGCTTGATAATCCATCCGAAAAGATTAAAAAAAATCAAAAGGGTATGAAACACAATAAAAAAAATGTCAAGAAACCGGAGCATGTATATAATCCCTTGGTAATTATCGCTTCCTAAAAATACGAATAAATTATTAATTTTGTCTATCGATGCCTGAACACATCCTCATTAAAATCATTATAAACTGAAACCTATGTCAAACTTGGAAGTCAATGAAGAAAATCTCTCTCATGAGGAGATCCAGTACCGTTACTATATACAGAGAGGTCTTGATTTTACTAAAATTGAATTGTTCAGGTCTGCAAGGGAACATTACAAACAAGCTTTGACCTACAAACCCGGCGATCCATTTGCGCTGGAAAGAATTGATGCCTGTAACCGGCAGATCAGGAAGGACAAGGTCAAAGTTCTCATTATTATTCCTATAGTGCTTGGATTGATCGCTACCGTTATTGCATTGAACGTATAGTACACTGATGGATATGTACCCTTCCTGCTTCGCCCGTTTTTATGACTTGATTTATACAAAGATCCGTTCAGATACAGATACCGGGTATTTTTTAAGAAAAATAAGAGAAGCCAGGGGAAAGGTTCTTGAAGTTGGTGTTGGTACAGGACGATTCTTTCTGGAAGCGTTGAAAGAAGGTGCCGATATTTACGGAATTGATATCAGCCCTGCCATGCTTGAAATTCTTAAGGCGCGAATAGACAAGAAAAATCATTACAGAGTCAGTCAACAGGATATCCGGGATTTCGAAACAGGCCTTCGGTTCGGCCTTATACTTGCTCCTTTCAGGGTATTCATGCATCTTATTGATGCAGCTGATCAACTTACTGCTCTGAATCATGTTCATGATCAACTTACTAAAGGAGGGACTTTTATTTTTGATCTTTATATTCCAGATCCCGGACTTCTTGCCTCTGGTATGAATGAAGTCATGGATTTTGAAGGCGAATTTGAACCGGGAAATATTATTCATAGATATGTTACTTCTCACAGCGATCTTATAAATCAGGTCAATCATCTATCGATGCGGTTTGATTGGAATGAAGGTGAACGTAAATTTTCGGAAACCTGGAATTCTGAATTACGTTTCTTTTTCAGGTTTGAATTAGAGTACCTGATCCGCCAGTCAAAATTCACCTCTTACTCTATTTTCGGCGATTACGATGAAACTCCATTATCTGCTGAATCAAAGGATTTTATGGTGATTTGCAGGAAGTAGTTCATATAGTTTATAAAGTAACAGAGTAACAGAGTAACAGAATTGAAAGGATTCTGATAAAAATACAGCATCCAGCATCTTGGTTTTAATTCATTATTAATTATCAATTTTCAATTGACCAATACCCAATACTTAGTACTCAGTACCAATACCCATTTTCCAGTACCCAATTCCCATTTTTACCGTCAAAACTTTTTTCCTTGCTCTTTCCGTCTGAATTTTTATCTTTGGTTTTTATATCATTATTCTTTTCCGAACAATCTGATGCATGAAAAATAAACCTCCACTTTCTTTCTGGCAGATCTGGAACATGAGTTTCGGATTCCTTGGAATTCAGTTTGGCTGGGGATTGCAAATGGCGAATATGAGTGCTATATACTCTTACCTTGGAGCTGACCCCGGTCATATAGCCTTACTTTGGCTTGCTGCACCGATCACGGGAGTTCTCATCCAGCCATTGGTCGGGCAGGCCAGCGATAGGACATGGACTCGTTTAGGCCGCCGCAGGCCGTTTATCCTGGGTGGAGCTATTCTTGCTTCTATTGCCTTGATTCTCATGCCTAATTCACCATCTCTATGGGTTGCTGCCGGTTTGCTTTGGGTTCTCGATGGGACCATAAATGCCAGCATGCAGCCATTCAGGGCACTTGTGGCCGATAACCTGCCGGAAGAACAAGATTCTCAGGGTTTTGCTATTCAGTCTCTTTTTATCGGACTTGGAGGAACGGTGGCCTCTGCCCTTCCGTGGATGATGATTAACTGGTTTGGTCTTACCGCTGAAGGAGCAGGTAAAGGACATATTCCTTCATCTGTCACTATTTCTTTTTATATTGGAGCTGCTGCATTCATTGGTGCCGTTTTATGGACGGTATTCACTACAAAAGAAATTCCTCCCGAAGAATCTGAAATTGCTGCCATCAGGGCAAGAAAATTCGACTGGACACTGGGATTAAAGGATATTTTCAATCTTTTTGGCCATCTGCCCCGTCGAATGTGGGAACTGGGCCTGGTACAGTTTTTTACATGGATCGGCATGTTCTGTTTGTGGGTGTATTTTTCTCCGGCTATTGCAATTAACATCTTCCATGCTCAGGCAGGCTCTGTCGAAATGGAAGCGTCCGGATCATGGGCCGGATTTTGTTTCGCCATGTATAATGCCGTTTGTTTTGCATTCTCCTTTGTACTTCTCCGGGCAACCAAATGGATCGGGCCCAAACTAATGCACACACTCTGCCTTGCCGTTGGAGCTATAGGCTTGTTAACCATCCCTCTAATGAATGATAAATATGGCCTTCTTATCTCCATGACCTGCATTGGAATCGCCTGGTCAAGTATTCTTTCCATGCCTTATGCCATGCTTACTCCTGCCCTTCCAAAAGATAGAGTAGGAGTACTGATGGGAATGTTCAACCTGTTTATCGTTTTCCCGCAAATCATTGCTTCAGGTTTCCTGGGAAAGATCGTTGAAATATTCTTTGCCAACAATCCAATGAACGCAATGCTTATCGGTGGAGTCAGTTTCGCTATTGCTTCTGTAACAACCATTTTCGTTGTTACCTATAAAAAAAATACGAACGATGATGCTGTAAATGTTAAAGCAGGACACTAGGGAATGAAAAATGAAGAATGAAGAATTAAAAATTAAAATTAAAAATGAAAAATGAACAATTGAGGGGCATCTTACTACATCCGATTCCCATATCAGGAAAAAGTGGTTGCAGGATGATTATTTTATTTTCTGTTTTGACCATTATGGTTGGATGCAACCGGTTAAAACCTCCGGTTGCTATGCAGATTCCGTCAGAACAGGTTGTTCTGGAAATCCATTTAACAGACCCTTATAAATGGATGGAAAATCCAAAGAATCCTAAGACAATTGCATATATAAATGCCGAAAACGAATTTGCCATTCATTATTTCGATCGGGTTACAGAATTGAAAGATAAACTCCTGAAGGAATTTGAAGAAAAAGATGCATTCGCGAATAAATGGGGAACAAATCCGGTACTGACAGGGGATTATTTTTATTATAGCAGGGTCTCGCCTGGAAAGGATTACCCGGTGCATTACCGGAAATCGAATACGGATAACGCAAAGGAAGAGTCACTTCTGGATGAGAACCTGCTTGCAAAAGGATTTCAGGATTACCGGATGAATCAATTCCTCGCCTCATCTGATAATTCATTTTATTTCTATTGTTATGCGATAAATGGTATTGACCGGTTGATTATTCAGTCGATTAATGGCAAGACACCAAATGACAGCATCATTGCTCACGTGACACATGCTATTTGGGCACAGGATGGCAAATCAGTTGTATACGTAAAGAATGACAAAGAAGTTTTTATTCATAAACTAAATACGCTTGCCAGTCATGATCTATTAATTTATGATGAGAAACGAAATGATCTTGATGTTGATATTACTCTGTCAGGATCAGGGAAGTATATATTCATTAATTCCAATAATAGTGAATCGAATGAATGCTCATATATCCCTGCAGACATTAAAATCACGAAACCGACGCTGATCGAACCGCTGAAAGAAGGCAGAAAGTATTTCCCCAATCATTTTGGTTCAGACTTCTTCCTCATCCTTTCCGATCATGATTCCGGAAATCGAAAACTTTACAAGGCAATGATTAGCAATGCCTCAGAAAAAGGTTGGAGAACTGTACTTGAAGGAAACGATAGCATCTATATCAATGACTTTACCGTCATTGACCAGAAATATCTTCTCTTGTTTGAAACTAAACAATTGAATGCAAGGATGAGACTGATTGATCTTTCTAATAGCGGTAAAGATAACCAGATCACCTTTAGAGAGCCCGACGGACACATGGTGTTCAATTATTTTAACAGGAAGGAGTGCAAGATCGTATTCTCATTTGCAAGTATCCTGACGCCATTTACCACATACAGATACGATATTAACAACCGGCAGTTGATTATTGAAAGGCCGCCTCTTGTTAAGGATTATCAGAAAGAAAACTACATCACAGAACTGGTTTGGGCCAAATCCGGAGATGGAACTCTTATCCCAATTTCAATGATCCATAAAAACGGCATGAAAGAGAAGCGATGGCAAGAACCCTCTTTACCTTGAGGCTTTTGGAAGTTACGGACACACAGTCAGTGATGATTTTACATCTGATAGAGTCAGCTTGTTGAATCGTGGATTTTACATTGCTGTGGCTCATGTCCGGGGTGGCGGGGAGTTTGGAAGAAAATGGTGGGAGGCAGGTAAACTGTTAAATAAAAAGAATGCCATCAACGATTACGTGGCCTGTGCAGAATTTCTGATCAAACAAGGATATACTGCAAAAGGGATGATTGCTGCTGCAGGATGCTATGAGGGAGGAATGGTCATTGGCGCTGCAGTGAACGAGCGTCCTGATCTTTTTAAATGTGTATTGTTACTGACGCCAGATATGGACATGGTCGCTGAACTTCTTGACTCATCCTCTAATAATGCAAATTATGATAAAAGAATGGAATTCGGTAATCCGGGCAATCGGCAACAATTTGATTATCTTTACAGTTACTCCCCCTATGACAATATAAAAAAGCAGGAATACCCTGCCATACTATTAAGATCATCACCTGAGGGTCAGCATGTTAAGTACTCTGGCACATTGAAGATGGTGGCAAGGTTGAGGGCAACTGCCTCAGGTAATAATATTTTTCTCATCAGGACAGATACCAGAAATATAAATATAGGAGATTACAAAAAGAAGGAATTTAACGGGTTTTGGGCAGAAAATTGGGCGTTTATCCTGAAACAATACGGCATCGAGGAATGAAGAAAGAAAAATGAAGAATGAAGAACGAAGAAATGCAGGAATGCAGGCGTATAAATGCAGGATCGAAAATGGGCACTTAAACTTAACACTTAAAACTTAGTACTTACGATGAATACAGAACGATCAAGCGGAATTTTACTTCACCCTACTTCCCTGCCGGGAAAATATGGCATCGGGACACTCGGAAAAGAAGCTTTTCATTTCATCGATTTTCTTTCAAAGTCGAAACAAAAACTATGGCAGATCCTGCCACTCGGTCCAACCGGATTTGCCGATTCACCCTATCAATGTTTTTCATCCACGGCCGGAAATCCTTTGCTGATCGACCTGGATTTGCTTGTTACTGAGGGATTGCTGGATAAAAAGTACCTTGCTGGTTTGGAATCCTTCGATGATGGTCCTGTAAATTATGGAAAGGTGATCATAAGTAAATATCCTCTTCTTAAGAAAGCCATGAATAAATTCAAGGCTAATGCAGGAAAGGAACACAAGAAAGATTTCCAAGATTTCACACTGACAAATAAAAAATGGCTGGAGGATTATGCCCTCTTCATGTCACTAAAGGAGCATTTTAAACAAAAGCCCTGGTACCAGTGGACAAAACCCCTTAAGACAAGAAAAGAGAACGCACTTAAACCATTCTATTCTCTTCTTGCAGATCAGATTGAATTCCATAAATTCATTCAGTACATTTTTTTCAGGCAATGGCTGGCTGTTAAAGACTATGCACATGAGAAGAATATCAGGATCATTGGTGATATTCCGCTTTACGTTGCCCTCGACAGTGTGGATGCCTGGGCTAATACAGAGTTATTTCAGTTTGATGCAGAGAAAAATCCAATAGCCGTTGGAGGGGTTCCTCCCGATTATTTCAGCGAAACAGGGCAGTTATGGGGTAATCCGCTTTACCAATGGGAAATATTAAAAAAAGACAATTACCACTGGTGGATAGAACGGATAAAATCGAACCTGGTACTTTACGATATAATCAGAATCGATCATTTCCGTGGGTTTGCAGCCTACTGGTCTGTCCCCTATGGAGAGAAGACTGCTGTTAACGGAAAATGGATTCCCTGTCCGGGGAAAGACCTTTTTAACCATATCCGCGAAGAACTTGGAGAGATTCCAATCATAGCAGAAGATCTTGGTGTGATCACAGACGATGTAGAGGATTTGAGGGATTCATTTGGATTGCCCGGCATGAAAGATCCTTCAGTTTGCTTTTGATTCGAGTGAGGCTAATGATTACATCCCCTATAATTTCACAAAGAATTGTGTTGTATATACCGGCACACATGACAACGATACCGTAAAAGGCTGGTTTGAAAAGGCGAAACCGGAAGATAAAAAATATGTTCTCGAGTATATGAATTCGACCGGGAAAGATATCTGCATGGATTTTATCCGGCTGGCATGGGCCTCTGTTGCAAATACAGCCATAGTTCCCATGCAGGATCTACTCGGATTGGGTAATGAAGCCCGGATGAATCTGCCCGGAACCACAGTCAATAATTGGATGTGGAGGGCAAATAACAATGACTTCTCCAAAGAACTTGCACTTCAGCTGGCATATTTAACCATTCTTTACGGACGAAATCACAAATGATAATGATACCTAAGATATCACTATGCAAAAGAGCCTCGTTTTTATTCTTCTTTATTTTGTTGTATCCTGGTCTTCATTCAGCCAGGAAATAACGCTTGCCCGGGTAGAGCCGCCATTCTGGTGGACAGGCTTCAAAAATCCCGAATTACAGCTGCTGATCTATGGCAAGAATATTGGAAAAACAAATCCTTCTATTGTTGCAACAGGGGTAGAACTTAAAGATGTGCATGTAATGGAAAATCCGGATTATCTTTTCCTGGATATTATCATCTCTAAAAATGCCCAACCTGGCTCCTTTCCTATTGCCTTCAATAAGGATGGGAAAAAAATAACGGAATATCGTTTTGAACTCAGGAAAAGGAAGGAGGGATCTGCAACACGAAAAAGCTTTGATGCATCAGATGTGATCTACCTCCTCATGCCTGACCGCTTCTCCAATGGAGATCCTTCAAATGATAACATTGAAGGATACCTGGAAAAGACTGATCGGTCGAACCCGGATGGAAGGCACGGGGGTGATATCAAAGGGATCATGAACCACCTCGATTACATCAAAGACTTGGGTACAACAGCGATCTGGATCAATCCATTACTGGAAAACAACATGGCGAAATATTCCTATCATGGTTATTCCATCACTGATTATTATAAGATCGATCCCCGGTTTGGAAACAATGACGATTACGTGGTACTCTCCAATTCTATTCATCAAAAGGGGATGAAGTTGATTATGGATATGGTTTTCAACCATTGCGGGTCGAACCATTGGTGGATGGCCGACCTTCCATGCGAGGACTGGCTTAACCAGTTTCCTGAATTTTCGCGTACATCCTATCGTTCCAGTACGGTGACTGATCCTTACCGATCTCAATATGATAGTATTCATTTTGTAACAGGGTGGTTTGATGCTACAATGCCCGATCTAAACCAACATAATCCCTTTCTTGCCCGTTATCTCATACAGAACAGCATCTGGTGGATCGAATTCGCAGGGCTTGATGGGATCAGGCAAGATACTTATCCATACAGTTTCAAGGACTTCATGTCGGAATGGGACAAGGAAGTGCTCGATGAATATCCTAATTTCAATATCGTAGGTGAATGCTGGAGCGCTTATCCCGACGGAATTGCTTACTGGCAAAAGGATGCTTTGAACAAAGATCATTTTAATACAAACCTTCCTTCTGTTTTTGATTTTGCAATGTATGACGCACTGAAGATGGCATTTAATGAGAAAGATAGCTGGAGTACAGGGATCTTACGACTTTATGAGATCCTCTCCCGTGATTTCGACTATCCTGATCCGTCACATATTGTCGTATTTGCCGATAGTCATGATGCCGACCGCTACCTTTCCACTCAGGGGCAGGATGTCAGGAAACTGAAGATGGCTATGGCTTTTATCCTTACCACCCGCGGAATACCGATGGTTTACTATGGAACGGAAGTTCTCCTTACGAGTGACAAAGATAAAAATGGTGACGGTTTCAAACGCGCGGATTTCCCCGGTGGATGGATAAACGACAGCATCAATGGATTTACCGGAAAAAACATGTCACCTTCGCAACTCGAAATGACTCAGTACCTTAAGCGTTTGCTAAACTGGAGAAAGGACAAAGAAGTAATACATACCGGCAAATTGAAGCATTTCGTGCCAGAAGAAGGGGTTTATGTATATTTCCGTTACAATGAGAAGGAAACTGTGATGATTGCCCTGAATAACAATGAGAATGAGACAAAAACACTTAATAGAAAAAGGTACAGCGAATTTCTCGACCAATTCCAAACAGGAAAAGATGTAATTTCAGGCCAGACTATCAGTGATATTTCCAAAATTATCATTCAGCCCAAATCAGCAATGATCATTGAATTAAAGAAATAACGTACAATATAATAATTGAATCGTAATTCGTAATTTAACAAAGATGCTGACGATACAAAAAAAACTGACAAACCTCTTTTATGTGGTGCTCGGCTTACCCTCGACTGCCATGGGTTTTGCATTATCAATCCAGATTGCAGTACTGAGTTGGATCCTCCGGACAAAATATCACCTCGAAATTGACCAGATCGGGATCGTTTGGGCAGCCGGCCCGATTGCCGGAATTCTTGGACAACCACTTATCGGTCTTATTAGCGATAAAGTTTGGTTCTGGGGAGGAAGGAGACGGCCATTCATCATCATTGGAGGGATCCTAGCAGCAATGATGATTTTTGCACTACCAAATATTGACCGTATCAATAATTTCTTTGGGATAGGAAGCCTGATGGCAGTAGCCATCACCGTTGCCCTGACACTTGACCTGTCTATAAACATTAGTTTCAACCCCACACGATCCATAATTGCCGATGTAACCCCGGCAGGTATAGCCCGAACCAAAGGTTATACCTGGATGCAATCCATCTCAAATCTCATGGGGAGTGGCGCTTATCTAATTGGAGCGCTGATTGGAAATTATTTTCTGATTTATGCCGGGGTCATCGTAGTATTTCTATTTTCTATCGGACCCTTGTTTTTCATTACCGAGCCGAGAGAGCTGAAACGTGAATTGGATGAGGCTGGAGATGAGATCCAGGCAACAGAAACAAAATGGGGTGAATTGATCAAGCTTTATTTTGCCCATGGATTTTCCTGGCTTGGCATTCAAACGATGTTTATATACATCATTGCATTTATTGAACAAAAGATCCATCCTGAGAATAACCTCCAGACCGGACAAATAATCGGATGGTCGTTCTTCATTCTAAATGCCGTGGGATCAATCTGGCCTGCTTTTCTTCTGGAACCTGTGAGCAAAAAGATCGGCCGTGTAAATACTCACATCCTGGCGGTTGCTTCCATGTCGATCGGATATTTTGGAATTGTTTTTTTCGCACGAAATACTTTCAGCCTTTATGCCCTGATGATGATCCTCACCTTTGGATGGGCAGCCATAGTAAGCCTTCCTTTTGCAATCATGTCTGAGAAAGTCGATAAAAGCAGGATGGGATTTTTCATGGGAATCTTCAACTTGTCCGTAGTATTACCTCAATTGATCTCCAGTTTTTTGATCGGACGGGTTGTTAATCATTTCGTTGATAAAAGTCTAATTTTTATCATTAGCGGAATATCGCTGGCCATTTCTGCTTTACTTTGGATATTGGTAACTGACGAATCAAGAAAGAAAATATGAAAAGAAAACGGAAGGTCGGACTGGTTGCAAAAGACCCATGGCTGAAACCTGCCGAGTCTGAGATTTGCGCCAGGTACGACAGGTACAAGCGGATCTTTGAAGAACTTAAAAGTACCTGGGGCAGTTTATTGAAATTCGCTGATGCATACCACTACTTCGGGATCCATTATGATAAAGAGCGCAAAGGCTGGGTTTATCGCGAATGGGCCCCAAAAGCACAAGACCTCTATTTTTTTGGCGACTTTAACTCCTGGCAACGATATTCGCACCGGATGGCCAGAAATCAATATGGCGTATGGGAAATATTTCTTGATAAAGCGACATACAAAGACCGCTTCACCCACGGAAGCTTAGTGAAAGTGATGGTTCATTCAGACCTCGGATTCCAGGAAAGGATCCCGGCCTATATCCAACGCGTAGTCCAGGATCCCGTAACACTTAATTTCACCGGTCAGGTCTGGCTTCCTCATGAGAAATTCGATTGGGAAGGCGATCATTTTAATATAAAGCAACTCGGGGAGTTGTTCATTTATGAATGTCATGTAGGAATGGCTCAGGAAGAGGAAAAAGTTGGGACATTCATCGAATTTGCTGATGCTCTTATTCCTTATATAAAAAACTCAGGATACAACACCATCCAATTGATGGCTATCGCTGAACATCCTTATTATGCTTCCTTTGGCTATCATGTTTCAAACTTTTTTGCTGTTTCTTCCCGCTTTGGTACTCCCATCGACCTAAAATACCTTATCCGGAAAGCGCATGAGCAAGGGCTGGCCGTCATAATGGATCTTGTTCATTCCCATACCGTTAAAAATGTTGCCGAAGGTTTAAATATGTTTGATGGATCGGATAACCAGTACTTTCATGCCGGCGAACGCGGCAATCATCCTTATTGGGATTCAAAATGCTTTGATTATGGGAAGAGGGAAGTGCTTAGATTCCTCTTATCCAATATAAAATTCTGGATGCAGGAATTTCATTTCGATGGATTCCGATTTGATGGAGTCACTTCCATGCTATATTTTGATCACGGGTTCCGCAACACTTGGGGTCTTGACGGATATTTCAGGGAGGGCGTGGAATGGGATGCAATCACCTACCTTCAATTAGCCAATAAACTTGTTCATACCCTTAACCCAAATGCTGTGACCATTGCCGAAGATGTCAGTGGAATGCCTGGAATTGCCAGACCAATTATAGAAGGAGGAATCGGGTTTGATTACAGGCTCGGGATGGCTATTCCTGATTTCTGGATCAAACTATTGAAAGAAAAGGTTGATGAAGCATGGAACCTGGATGAGATGTTCAAGGTGATGACAAACCGGCTTCCGGAGGTTAAAACCGTGGCTTATTGCGAATCGCATGATCAAGCCCTGGTTGGTGACCAGACTATCGCTTTCCGCCTGATGCAAAGTAATATTTATTTTCATATGCAGAAAGAGGACAAAAATATTGCAATCGATCGCGGGATGGCCTTGCATAAAATGATCCGTTTATTTACAATTGCTTTGGGAGGACAAGCTTATCTCAACTTTATGGGTAACGAATTCGGTCATCCCGACTGGATCGACTTTCCCAGGGAGGGTAACAAATGGTCATACAAGTATGCTCGCAGGATGTGGTCTCTGGTGCAAAATCCGAACCTCAAGTACCATTATCTGGGTGCCTTCGATAACGACATGCTGAAGTTGGCTAAAGACTATTCTCTTTTAAACATGGAATACGGGAATCAGCTTTACCTGGATGATTGGAACAAAACACTTGTCTTTGAGAAGAATGACTTGATCTTTATATTCAACTTTCATGTGAATCATTCCCTTCCGGATTATGATTTCATCGTTAAGGAGCCAGGGGATTACAAGATTATTCTCAATACTGATAATCCTAAATATGACGGGCATGGAAGGATTGATGAAAAGACCATTTTTATCACTCAATATAATGAGAAGAAAAAAGTTCACAAGCTGAAGATCTATAATACGAATAGAACGGCCCTGGTTTTAGAAAGAATAAAATAATAATCCAAAAGATGAAAAAGGCTTTTCTTATTCTTTTTTTACTGCTTTCCCAAACAATCTTTGCAGGGAATTTTGAACGATTCATAAACTATTTAAATCTGTTACCGTTGCATGAAAGAAAGTCGAAAGCCGACAGTTTCATGAAAGCACATCACGTCTTCCCTTTAATTGAAAAAGATACGGCTGTAACTTTTATATACGAGGGAGAGGCTAAGAGCACAAAAATTGCCGGAGATTTTACCGGTTGGAGTCCGTCTATTTCTATGACGGGTGTTGCCGGAACCAACTTCTTATACAGCACCACTCATTTTGAAGCAAATGCCAGGCTGGAATATAAATTTATCATTGACGGCAAATGGATTCTTGATCCAAAAAATACCGACAGTATCAAAGGTGGCATGGGAACTAACTCGGAATTAAAAATGCCTGAATATGTAACTCCTCAGGAAATTTATTTTTACCCGGGTATCCCGCATGGAACCATACTGGATACTTCTTTTTTCAGCGATCAACTGAACAACAGCAGGCCGGTAAAGATATATTTACCTCCGGGATATTCAGTGAAGAAGCAATATCCGGTCATTTTATTTCATGATGGTTTAGAATTTGTTTCATTGGCTGATATTCTAAATACCCTGGATTACTTAATTGCACACCATGAAATAGAACCAGTGGTTGGGGTATTTGTTCCTCCAGTTGATCGCAATAATGAATATGGCGGAACAAAAAAAGATGAGTTTACAGAATTCATTGTCAAAGAACTTATGCCGATAATTGACCGGAAGTATTCCACAAGTAAGGACCCTTCCAAACGAGCTACTTTTGGCATTTCCGAAGGAGGAAATATTGCTCTTTACATTGGTATGAAACATCCGGAAACATTTGGTAAGGTTGCGGCGATGTCGAGTGATGTTCAGACTGTCATATCCATGGGATTTCAAAAGTCTGCAAAAATGAACCTGGAATTTTACCTGGATATCGGGAAATATGATCTCCCTGTATTAATTCCTCTGGTCAATAAGTTTATAAAAATACTTCAGAACAAACATTATTGTTACCAGTTCAGACAATGGAATGAAGGTCATTCCTGGGGCAATTGGAAAACACATGTGGGAGGTCCCTCTCCGGCAGTTCTTTCCTCCGGAGTGACAAAATCATTAAAAAAAATAAAATAAACCTCCTATATTAATTCAAATCAATGATTATGCAAAAGAAACTGAACTTTATCAAAGGAATCGTGTTTCTGTCATGCATCGCCCTTTTGCCAGGGTGTGCTAACCATGAAGATATTAAAGCTCCCGATAAACCTGAAATTACCGGGGTTGCAAATCCAATTGTAATGCAGCCAGATTCGACCACAATTATTTTGGGAGATTATTTTCTTCATCCTAAATCTATCGACTCCATTATTACGGATAAAAATCTTTCATGGCGAATCTCCCATGATTCAACAGAGCTCACGCTCACTCAGCAGGAAAAATCCGTTCCTCGCTTATCGTTAATGAAAGTATGGATTGGTGGGTATTGCTACTCTTTGCTTCTGGAAAAGTCACGCAAGATATGGCAGCACATTACTTTTGACCCCAAAGATAAAAAGTACAAGAATGTAGAAATTGCCGGTGATATGAATGAGTGGACTCCTGGCCGATCGCCTATGCATCTAAAAAATGGCATCTGGCAGACTGATTTCCTGCTATTCCCGGGTAAATATCAGTACAAACTCGTGCTTGATAAGAAATGGGTGATTGATCCCGGAAATCCTGAAAGTGTTGACAATAACATAGGTGGAACCAATTCACTGCTTCGGGTCGGGGCGATTAATCCTTCCGGTGCGCCAAATCTATATACGGCAAAAGCTGACAAAGACAAGATCACCATCGGGATAAGGAATAAAACGAAAGAAATCTTTGTCTTCTGGCAGAATTACCTGCTTAATGAAAAATTCTGGAAACTGGACAGCACTGGGATTAAGATTAAGATCCCTTTAAAGGCAAGAAACATGGAACGTTCATATATCAGGGTATGGGCATTCAACGCTGCCGGAACTTCAAATGAAATTCTTATTCCTTTGGAAGAAGGTCGCATCATAACTAATCCCGCCAAACTAACACGCCAGGATAAACAGACTATGATCATGTATTTTCTGATGGTTGACCGGTTCCGGAATGGTGACCCGAAAAACGATGCACCATTGAATGACAGGGATGTGGATAAAAAACTGAATTTTCAGGGAGGTGACCTTAGGGGAATTGTCCAGACCATTGAAAACGGTTACTTCAAAGAGTTGGGCATCAATACCCTTTGGATCTCCCCAATCACACAGAATCCCAAAGATGCCTGGAATGAATACCCTGCTCCTCACCGGAAATTCTCTGGCTATCACGGTTATTGGCCTTTGACCCTCACCACCATAGACACCCGGTTCGGGACACCGGATGACCTGAAGGCTCTGGTCAGTGATGCTCATGGCAACAATATGAATATAATCCTTGATTATGTTTCAAATCATATTCACCAGGAATGTAAAGTTTATAAAGACCATCCCGATTGGGTAACGCCGCTCCTCCTTCCGAATGGAAAGAAGAACATCCGGCTTTGGGACGAACAGCGACTTACTACATGGTTTGATGAATTCCTCCCGACCCTTGACCTCTCCAAACCGGAAGTCTGCAATATGATGTCTGATTCAGCCCTTTATTGGATTAAAACCTATGAGTTAGACGGATTCCGTCATGACGCTACGAAGCACATCCCTGAGGTTTATTGGAGAACACTGACAAAAAAACTTAAGAACCAGGTCATCATTCCTGATAACCGGCCTATTTACCAGATCGGTGAAACCTTTGGCAGCCGTGACCTTATCAATAGTTATATCAATCCCGGAGGATTGGATGCACAGTTTGATTTTGGATTGTATTTTGATGCACGTAATGCATTCGCCAGAGAGAATTCATCCTTTAAAGACCTGAACTATTCTCTTCAGGAGAGTTTCAGCTATTTTGGCGAACATTCGCTGATGGGGAATATCACTGGTAATCAGGATCTTTCACGGTTTATTTCGTTTGCAAGCGGAGCGCTCAGTTTTAATGAAAATGATCAGCAAGCAGGATGGGAAAGGGATATCGAAGTAAAAGATACTTCAGGTTATGGCCGGCTGGCATCACTGATGGCCTTTAACATGACCATCCCGGGAATCCCTATTATTTATTATGGTGATGAATTTGGGATGCCGGGAGCCGGCGATCCGGATAACCGGAGGATGATGCGGTTTGACAACCTTTCACCCCAGGAAAAGCAGCTAAAAAACACGGTTGAGAAGCTGACTCACCTTCGCAGCACTTCTATGCCATTATTGTACGGTGATTTTAAAACCATTGAAACAGGAGACAAGACTTATGTTTACATGAGGACATACTTTGATAAAGTGGTATTCGTGATCTTCAATAAAGACAAAGCATCCCGGAAAATTGAGATTGCAATCCCCGAAAGATTTATAGGGACCAAACTGCTCAATCAATTCGGATCTGATGCCAAAGTTAAAAAAGACAAGATAACACTGAATCTGAAAGGAAATTCGTTTGAGATAATTACAAACTAATAAACTTATAACCTTATGAACAAAACAGACTTCATTCAGCAATTACCGAAAATCCTTGCTTTCATCTTGCTGATAGCTGCAGGGATTGTAATTTGGTCATGTGCCGGTTTCAGCGGGGAAACTTCAAAACGCGAACTTATTCACCCGGAGTGGGCAAAGAATGCGGTACTATACGAAGTTAACGTCAGACAATATACGCCAGAAGGCACATTCAAAGCCTTTGAAAAGCATCTTTCACGCCTGAAAGCGATGGGCATAGATATTCTCTGGTTGATGCCGGTCAACCCAATCGGGATAAAAAACCGGAAAGGAACACTTGGAAGCTACTATTCAGTAAAAGATTACCTGGCAGTGAACCCTGAATACGGTACAAAAGATGATCTGAAGGAATTGGTTAACAAAGCGCATGAGCTTGGCATGCACGTGATTATCGATTGGGTTGCCAATCATACATCCTGGGATAACAACCTGATCACGGAACACCCTGACTGGTATAAACATGATTCAACCGGTAAGATTATTCCACCGGTTCCCGACTGGACCGATGTGGCCGGTCTGAATTATACGAAAAAAGAATTGCGCGAATACATGACCAGTGCATTAATTTACTGGGTAAGGGAAGCCGACATTGACGGTTTTCGGTGCGATGTTGCAGGGATGTTGCCAGTCAGCTTCTGGAATGAAGCAGTTCCAAAGATCAAAGCGGTAAAGCATGTTTTCATGCTGGCAGAATGGGAAACTCCTGAAATGCATGATACAGCTTTTGACATGACCTATTCATGGAATGCATATCAGGTAATGAATGCTATTGCTAAAGGCAAGAGAACTGCACATGCAATTGATTCAGTATTAAAATCGGATTCTGCCAAATATCCAGCCGATGCTATCCGTATGCGGTTCACTACAAATCATGATGAGAACTCCTGGAACGGAACAGAATATACACGGTTGGGCGACGCTGCAAAGACATTCGCCGTGTTATGTTTCACTTTGCCTGGTATGCCATTGATCTATAGTGGACAAGAATCGGCCTTTAACAGAAGTCTTAAATTTTTTGATAAAGACATTATTGATTGGGACAATTATTCCATGGCAGACTTTTATTCTCAGTTAGGTAAACTAAAAAAAGAGAACATGGCTTTATCTGCAGGATCTGCCGGAGGAAAAATGATTAAAGTTGCCTCTGATAATGATAATAATGTTTATTCCTTTTTACGAAAGAAAGATAATAATACTGTTTTTGTCATTCTTAACCTCTCATCTGTCGAACAAAAAGCGACCCTGAAAGGGAACAGCTATGAGGGAGATTATAAAAGTCTTTTCGAAAATAAAGATATTCATCTTGATGGTTCCCTCTCAGTAACCCTGAAACCATGGGAGTATAGAGTATATTACAGATAATTACGAATTACGAATTACGAAAGCAACCGCTACCTATCTGCTCCCAACACCTAATACCAAATACCCAATACCAAAAAAGAAGCTACCTCAACCTAATGAGGTAGCCTCTTTTCAGGATTAAAATCATTAAGACTAATTCTGCTTCAGATTATATCTGAATACTGCACCAGTAAAGTTAAGTGTAACGGTGTAGTTGCCGGCATTTGCAACCGTAATGCCACCAGTCCCCAAACTTAAAGACCCACTTCCGGTTGGGTCGCTATAGGCCAGTGTATTCGAGTTATTGGCACGGAAGTAAACAAGGCCTGCTGAGAGGCTCTGTGTCACACTCCATGTCCTTGCAGTGTGGTCATATGTCATAGCCACGTCCGTATTACCTGTTGAAGTTCCATAGATACTCCATGTCGTTAACAGATAAGTATGGGTCAAAGAATTGATATTTGCTGTTAAGTGATAATAACCGGGTCCAGTCGTAGGAACAATATTATTACCATTTAGTTCCAATGATCCTGTACCGCCATTATCTCCCCAATTGGTTGTCCATTTTGGATCCTTGGAATATTTGTACCCAGCGCTGGATCCGGTACCAATTGAATCAAAGAAGATATATCCATCATATATATTATTCGCTTTAGCCGAATAAATTACGGTAATTGAGTCGCCCGCATTCCAGCCATTATATTGACCGGGAACAAATAAAAACGGATAAACGATCTTCACGTAATACGGAGTATAGACCTTAGCTACTACGGGAGAATTGGCAGGACTCGACGAAGTGTTGTATGATGCCTGAACCCTGAACTCAAGTGGTAATGGAGTTGACGGATTCAAATCCGGGTCAAATTCTAATCCCAGCAATTGATTGTTAAGGGCACTGGTTTGAACAGAGAGCGAAGTAGCGGATGTTATAGATCCAATTGCAAGTGCATTCTTGAAATTATCCCCTTGCTTGTCCACCTGAAGAGTGTAAGTAACAACAAGATTGATCCCAAAATTTACAGGTGTCCATTTAAAGGTAATCATGGTATCCGCATAGGATTTTTGAAGCACCACGGTATCGCCGGCCGTCAATTTTAAAACTGGCAGAACCGGAGATGCGCTGACCTCAGCTTTTTCGGCTTTTTTACACGAAAAGAAGCCCGTCAAAGCTATTATAAAAATAATTATTGATAGTTTTTTCATGATATATCTAATTTAAAATAAATTAATAACCTGTATTTTGTTTCAGATTCGGATTTGCAGAAACATCAGCAGCAGGTAAGGGGAAAATATTGTATTTCGCATCCGTTCCTGCACCACTGCTAGCACCGCCTTTCCATGGCCATAAATACGTACTGGTCGTTAATTCTCCGAAACGAACAAGATCTGTTCTCCTGTAACCTTCCCAGTAAAGTTCACGTCCTCTTTCATCGAGAATAAATTGCAGGTTCAGTTGGTTACTCGTTATATTACCCGTATTATCACCATAAGCCCTCGTCCTCAGATCATTTACAAGTGTCAATGCCGTACCAAGATCACCACCGCTTCCACCTCTCAGAACTGCTTCAGCATACATCAGGTAAACATCAGCCAGACGGAACATCGGGAAATCAATATCTTCGTAATTAAGATTAGATCCGGGGGCTCCGCTTCTGGTTACATTTTTCCACTTGGTTACTGCATAACCATCATTGAAATTACCTATATCCTTGATATCAAGTGTTTGACCGTCTGACCAGAACATTGCCCTGTGGTCATAACTGTTCCTGACAATGGTATAGGTATAGTCTGGAATACCCAGCTTCATGGTAATGGTATAAGTTCCTGCAGTTGCTACCGGAATATTTGAGCCACCAGCTTCGAGTATTCCATTACCCAGGTTATCTCCATAATCAATATCCCAGGCACCATTTGCACGGAATTTAATACTTCCGACTGTCAGGTCGAGAACTACCGACCACGTTCCGGTTGTTGTATCATAGGTCATTGGAGAATCCGTACTCCAACCTCCCGGTGTTGCATCGCCAACAGCGCCCCATGTAGTCTTTATAAGTGTATAAGTCAGTGCTGTGGTATCAACGTTAATTTTATAATAGCCCGCAGGGCCTGCCGTAATGTTACCGCCATTTGGATCGAGAACACCATTGGCGCCACCCCAACTATGGTTCCAATTGGGTGCAGGGCAGATTTTAAACAGAACATTATCAGTCTTGAAATTAATGTAGCCTTCGTATTGACTATTACTACCCACTGAGGCAATAACAGTTTTAGTGTTTGTCGGATCCCATCCCTGGTAAGAACCCGGGACATAGAGAACAGGATAGGATTTGGGATTTTTTGGAGGAGTAGGAGAATTCCATGGCACATCTTTAAGGGTAGAATAGAATAAATGTACGAAAGCGCTGGTTACCCGCGTACCTGCCCAACCTCCGGCAACACCATAATCGGCAGGCACCATGCTTCCTCCAACTGCTGCATGAAGAATGAACGTTGTGCCACCATAAGTTTGTGTTCTCAATCCATCAAATTCAACAGGAAAAATGATCTCATTACTGAGGTTGTTATCGGCAAGAAAGAGCCACTGATAGTCAGCGTCAAGAGCATACCCTGAATTGATCACATCATTGCAGTATGTAATGCAATCGGTACTTCTGTCGGTACCTGTATAAACTGAAGCATTCAGGTAGAGTTTGGCAAGCAAAGTCTCTACAGCTGCTTTGTCAGCACGTCCATATTCATTTGACTTTGCGTTTACCATTAAAGGTTCAATTGCCTTTAATTCACTTTCAATGTATGTAAAAAGATTAGCACGTTTGACCTGGGGAGGGAAGAATTTTCCTACCTGGTCATTCTCAGTTACAAATGGAACATTCCCAAACATATCCAGTGCATGATAATAACTCAGTGCCCGCAGGAAACGAACCTCAGCACGATAGTAATGTATATTGGTCAGATCAGAAGGTTTCGTAATACCATAACCGCTGAGTTTTGCATCTGTCGATTCCCTTATAAACTCATTGCAGAGACATATCTCGTAATAAATCCTGTAGTACATGGCTGCAATGAATACATCGCTTGCGGTCCAATCCAGCGAATGGAAATTCTTCACTGTCTGGTCATTCCAAGAAATAACGGCTTCATCGGTAGGTAGCTCCTGGTGATACCAGAACATACGGATGTATTCGCCGAATCCTTCATCAATTCCGGCGATATCAGCATTTCCTGCAGGACCCTGTTGCCCTGTAACTGAAAGTCCTGCATAGCACTTGGCTAAAACTTGCTTAATGCCTGTAGGTGTGTTGTAAACATTATCCGGAGTTAATACATTCGGATCGATCGGCCCCTTATTCAGGTCCTTTGTGCAGGAAGCAAGAAAAACCGTAATCGCCGTGATAAGGAATGCTATCTTAAATATTCGTTTCATTTTTTTATGTTTTAAAGAGTTAGAATAAAAGATTTACACCCAAAACAAAAACCCGTGACCTTGGATAAACGTTATTGTCAATACCCACGGAAGAGCCTAAATTGACTTCAGGATCAACTCCGGTGTATTTAGTAATCGTCAAAACGTTATTCACAGTGGCCGATACACGCAGATCCGTTGTACCTTTTATGACACTTCCGAAGTTATAGCTGAGGGTGAGGTAGTCTAATTTGAAGAACGATGCATTCTGAACGTAATAATCGGAGAAATACTGATTATTTACAAAATTCGTACTATAAACTGAACTTGTAACATTTCCCAGATATGTTCCACCCAAACGGTTAATGTTACTCCATACACCATCGTTGGCATCATTGTTATTGTACATATAGTTTCCAACTTCAGCATGACCGCCGGCTGCCAATGACCATTGCTTGTATTTCAATGCTGTGTGAATGCCAAAAGTTGCGGTGGGTTCAGCGCTATGGTCATGATACAGGTCAGCAGTTGTAATTTTTCCGTCACCGTTCCGGTCAACATAAACACCTTCTATTGGTTTTCCGTTCTTATCATATGCCTGCTGGTACACATAGAAGGAATTCAACTGATACCCTACGGTTTGAATCTCAATATTATTGCCAACACCACCACTGATACTCCCTGTTGGAATTCCTGCATAGGTAGGATCTGAGCTTATAAGAAGCTTGGTGATTTTATTTGCATTAGTGGCAACATTACCGCCAATCTCCCAGTTCCAGTTTTTACTGACAATAGGTCTCAGCTCTAAACTGAATTCGAACCCTTGATTCCACATGCTTCCAATATTTGTCCAGATATAATTCGTCAGGTTTGTGCCTGCAGGAACAGGCACATAGTTCAAAAGGTTTGTAATATTTTTGTAGTAGTATTCAACCGAACCTGTTATCCTGTCTTTTAAGAAACCAAAATCGATTGCAGCATTTGTTGTTGCAGTAGTCTCCCATTGAATATTCTTATCATATCCGCTTGGACGAAGTGTCCGGTACCAGACATTCCCAAACTGGTACATGGTTAAAGCATCACCGAGGTAATAGGTAGGAAGATATGGATACCAGTTGGTTCCGACTTCCTCATTTCCTGTTTCTCCCCAGCCAACCCTGAGTTTCAACGTTGAGACAACCTTTGAATTACGCAAAAAAGATTCATCATTGATTTTCCATGCAAGTGCTGCAGAAGGGAATAACCCCCATTCCTTATTTGATGCAAATTTTGATACACCGTCATCGCGTAATGTGAATGTCAGTAAGTACCTGTTCAAAAGTGTGTAATTTAAACGGCCGTAATATGATACGATGTAATACTGGCTCTTGGAAGGATAAGAAAGAGCATGAGTGGTATCATGTGGAACGTTGTTATTGATAGAATTTGCTTCAATAAAGAAATGCTGCCAGGAATATCCGGCCATTACATCAAATTTACTCTTGATACTTTTAACATCCTTTACATAATTGAGATAAAAGTCCAGCAAGGTGTTATCTTTTGTTTGGTTGTATTTGTTGTCCTCTCCGAAATCAGTAGACAGCCATGAAGCGTACTCGGGAATATAGGTGGTTCCATCGGATTGAGTATGATCCAACCCAAGATTCAGGACAGCTCTTAAATCCGGAAAGAAATGAAGCTTATAATCAAACTGAATATTTCCCAGGAGTCTGTCTACTGATGCTTTATCTTGTTTCTCATTTAACAAACCTACCGGGTTGGTAGTAGCAAGGCTTACAGGTGCTCCGCTTGCTTGTTCCCACATCCAGTATCCGCTCCTGTTATTGACCCTTGTATCAAATACAGGTTGTGTGGGGTCAAATCCCAGAGCATCTCCTATAGCACCCTGATCTGCAAACCTGTTCTGAATGTTCATGTATTTTATATTGGCATTGATCTTAAGGTGATCGTCAAAGAAAGAGGGATTCAGATTTGCCCCGACAGAAATTCTTTTCATGTTATCTGTCTTGAGAATCCCGTCCTGGTACATGTATCCCAGAGAAACACGGTAAGGGAAATTTTTTATTCCACCGGAAAAAGCAAAATTATGATCCGTGCTGATGCCGGTCTGATAGATTTGTTTTTGCCAATCGGTATTTGCTTTCCCGAGTAATCCGGTATCCTGAGGGTATCTCGATTTTACTTCTGAACGGAATTGATCCGAGTTCAGAACACTAATTTCTTTAGGTACAGTAGATATGGAAATTGTTCCTGAATATTCATGAGTGAATTTGTTGGTTCCGCCTGCAGCTTTTCCTTTTTTCGTTGTTATGATGATTACCCCGTTCGTAGCCCTGGAACCATAAATGGCAGTAGCAGAGGCATCCTTGAGAACCGTATAGGTTTCGATATCGTCTGGATTGATCATCGAAAAGTTTCCACGTGAACCTGAGATTGCATCATTATCAATGGGAACTCCATCGATCACAATCAATGGGTCATTGGAGCCATTAATAGAGTTGTTTCCGCGGATACGGATCACCGCATCGCCACCTGGTGCGCCACCTAATGTGGTAACCTGAACACCGGCAATTTTCCCGATGATCAATTCCTGAGGCGAAGAAATAGCCCCCTGGTCAAAATCTTTCCGGTCTACCGCCGTAACTGCACCCGTCGCATCTTGCTTTTTCACCTGGCCATAACCAATTACTACTACCTCATTGAGGCTTGTTACTGAAGCTGCAAGCGAAACATCAATCACTTGTTTCCCTGCCACAGGAATTTCCTGCGTTTGATACCCCATATAAGAGAACACCAGGGTCGCCCCTGACTGAACCTTAATGGTGTATTTCCCGTCAATATCCGTTACGGCTCCTGTCGTAGTGCCTTTCACTAGGACAGTCGCTCCGGGAATTGAACTTCCGTCAGCAGCATCTTTCACTTTTCCTGTTACTGTAATTTCCTGAGCATACGCGATCGAGGCGGATGCAATTGCAAGGAAAATGAACAGATAACGTAACCATAGTATACGTTTCTTCATAATCTTGAAATTAAATAGTTAAACATTTCATTAATTGACTGTACTGATGTTATTCTAAAATTTCCTTAGTGTAAAAGTAAACAAAAAATTAAACGTGTTAATAAATAGTTAATGAAAAGTAAAAATAAATAAAAAAAATAAATATTGATTACTTTTTTACTAAAAATTTTCAGAATTTAATAGAGAATGACATAAAATCAGGTGATGACCAAGAATAGTTCAGTACGATACTGAATTTAAACCATGAAATATTCACTGCCAAGTATCGTTATAAGTTGTTGCTGTTTTTTTATCTTTGCACTTCTCAAATTCATGATCATGAAGCGATTTTACAGGTTAGGTTTATTATTTTTATTTCCCCTGCTTATTCCAGCCATTGTTTTTTCACAATCGACAGAAAAAAAACAACCGCATATTGAGGTTGTCTCATCCGGCAGTGTCATAAAAATGAAAACTGCACCTTATGTTCCCGCGTCAGAACAAATCCTTTTTCAGGTTGATATGTCACAATGGGCTGCAAAAGGAAAATTCAACCCGGCCAGTGATTCCATTGATATGCCCGGGACTTTTAATAACTGGGCAGGTTCAGCGACTCTACAAAAGGTGGATACCACGCTGGTTTACCAGATCACACTGAACTTGGATTCATTGACTGTTCAGGAGTTCCGTTTCAGGATTAATCATGATTCAAGCCGTACGGAATTTCCCAATGGCATAAATCGCATGTTCCGTGTACCCGCCAAACCAATGACCGTTAAATACATATACAATAATTTCGATACCACAACTGTTCCTATGACCTTTATCTGCGATATGTATTACCAGATCAAAGCAGGTCATTTTGATCCCGATCCATTAATGGATTACCTGGATGTGGCAGGATCAATGAATAACTGGGGAACTTATGATGTATTGTTCGACGTTGACCAAGATAGTATTTATCAGGTTACGCTTAATTTGCCACGCAGTCTGATCAGCCTATACATACCTATTGAATTCAAGTTTCGGATCAATGGAAACTGGAACACATCAGAATTCCCGAACGGCGGTTTGTTCCGGACATATTTTTTAAAAGATACTGTTGGAGGAATAGAAAACACTCTGGTAGTTTGGTATAATGACCTAAACCCCGGTATTCCTACTCCTCCATGGGCATATAATCTTTATATCCAGGGTGAATATTATGAAGGCCAGACTCTCACAGGTTCATATGATTATGAAGATGTTAATTTACTACCGGAAGGTGCATCCATCTATAAGTGGTACCGTGCTGATTCGGTGACACAGGTTGACCCTGAATTGCGCACTGCAGATTCGACTATTAACTATGTACTGGACTCGACCGATTTTCATAAATTTCTTGCATTCGAAGTCACTCCCGTCGCCCAAGGCACCGGTGATTCCCTCATAGGGAAACCGGTCAGGGACCTGGACAGGATCGATTGGAGGAGTCGGAATTGGAGAACTTAACGAGATTAAGCCTGGAATCTATCCTAACCCAGTGACCGACAAAATAATCTTCACAAACGTGGATAACATTCAGCAAATCGAGATTTTTTCAATTCTCGGACAAAGGATCGGCGTTATAAAAACCAATATTTCGGGCAAGTTAACATATGATACCTCATCCCTGAACAGTGGCATCTATTTTATAAAATTTTCAAAACAAGATCATACCTTTACAACCATAAAATTCATAAAGAACTAGCAAGAATTCCCTTTTTTTAACCGGTCGGTCAGTCTTTTTTTCGTAACTTTGTCTTTATCAAAATATAGAAACATGAATTCAAAGAAACTCCGGCTGCTTAAAATACTGGCTATTGTATTTCTTTCGGGTCCATTGTCCGCTCAAACTGTAGTAACAGAGCCGGTTTATCCGACGGATCTTGATTCGGTGACAGTGATCTATGATGCAACAAAAGGAAATGGCGCCCTGAAAAATGTATCTCCGCCCATTTATGCACATACCGGTGTGATCACCAACCTCAGCGCTACTCCGTCAGACTGGAGATATGTAATCGCCCCCTGGACGACAAACCTCCCGAAAGCGCTGATGACCCCTTTGGGAAACAATCTTTACAAGATCAAAATAGCGCCAAGTATCCGTTCCTGGTATGGGGTATCTTCTTCAGAACAGATTCTTAAAATGGCATTTGTATTCAGGAATTCAGATGGATCTATAGTTGGCAGAGAAGCTGACGGAGGTGATATTTTTACTAATGTTTACCCGGCCAAAACCAGTATTACAATTCAGAAACCGACAGTTAAAGCACTATATCCAAGGCTCAACGATACGATTGCTGTCGACGCCATAAGCCCGCTTGCCGATACAATAAAAATGTTTGTCAACAATATCCTTGTAAAGAAAGAAGCAGGAACCGTTTTGACGGATACGTTGCTCGCAAATAATTTTGGACAGTTCTGGACAAAACAATGGGTAAAACTGGTAGGAGAAAATGATACGGCATCTGCGACTGATTCTTTTTTTTATGAAGTTATTCCCGCGCCTCCGGTTACAGAATTGCCGTCAGGGATTATCGACGGAATAAATTATATTGATTCCACGACTGTAGTTCTTTCCTTATATGCACCCGGCAAAGATCATTCTTTTACAATCGGTGATTTTACAGATTGGCAGATTGAGTCTCAATATTATATGAACAAAACGCCAGATGGAACACATTTCTGGATCCAGATTGATAGTCTCACACCACGGAAAGAGTATATATTTCAGTATCTTGTGGATGGAAATCTAAGTATTGCAGATCCTTATTCTGATAAAATCAGTGATCCCAATGATCAATACATCAGCCAGTCAACCTACCCCGGCCTCCTTCCCTATCCTACCGGGAAAACGACAGGCATTGCATCCTACCTGCAAACTGCACAGGTTCCATATTTCTGGTCCACCATATCATATACACCTCCGGCACCAACCGACCTGATCATTTATGAAGTGTTGATCCGGGATTTTATCGCTACCCACGATTATCCCGGGTTGATAGATACGCTTGATTACTTCAAAAGACTTGGGGTGAATGCCATTGAACTGATGCCCATTATGGAGTTTGAAGGCAACGATAGTTGGGGTTATAACCCGGATTTTGAATTTGCCCCAGATAAGTATTATGGAACAAAGAACGGGTTGAAAAAATTTGTTGAGGCCGCTCATGCAAGGGGATTAGCAGTGATACTTGACATCGTGCTGAATCACCAGTTTGAAGAATCTCCTTTGGCCATGCTATATTGGGACGGTACAAACAGCCGGCCGGCGGCTGATAATCCCTGGTTCAACGCCATTCCTACGCATCCTTACAACGTTGGAAATGATTTTAACCATAAAAGTCCACAAACTAGGGTCTATTGTGAACGGGTGATCCGTTACTGGCTTCAGGAATACCATGTTGACGGCTATCGCTTTGACATGTCGAAAGGTTTCACACAAACAAACTCTTACCCCGATAATATGACATTATGGGCAGCTTATGATACAGGCCGTATTGCAATCCTGAAAAATTACGCCAATGTGGCACATTCTGTCAATCCAAATGCATATGTGATCCTTGAACATTTTGCAGATAACGATGAAGAAACTGAATTGAGCGCCGACGGTATGCTGCTTTGGGGTAACCTGAATTACAATTATAATGAAGCAACAGAAGGATTGAATACGGGAAGTCTTTCTGATTTCTCATGGATATCTTATAAGCAAAGAGGCTGGGCAGATCCCCATGTGGTGGGATACATGGAAAGTCATGATGAAGAGCGTTTGATGTATAACGATATCCATGCAAGTAATACTTCAAATTCAAATTACAATCCCCGGGATACCTCCATTTCATTAAAGCGCATCGGCATGGCAGCAGCATTTTTCTATACCATCCCGGGGCCTAAAATGCTATGGCAGTTTGGCGAACTTGGATACGATTATTCAATAAACTATCCTTGTATGACTTCTGATTGCAGACTCTCTGACAAACCGATACGATGGGATTATTATAACCAATGGCGCCGGAGATACCTGTTCAATACCTGTGCAAGCCTCATGGACCAGAAAATAAATAATGATGCCTTCCGCAGTACTAATTACTCCGTTTCGCTTACCGGGCCCTTGAAACACATCAATATTACAGGCTCCAACATGGATGTTGTGGTAATTGGAAATTTTGATGTTTACCAGGGCAACATCACTCCCGGATTCAGTCAAACCGGGCCATGGTATGACTTCTTTGGAGGCGACACCTTGAATGTTGCCACTCTCACAGATCAGATTTCACTTCAGCCGGGAGAATATCATATTTATACGACGATAAAATTGCCCAAGCCGCAATTTACCGGTATTGATGATGCTGCAAATGCGGCTAAGCAGGAAGGGAATTACTCACTTGTTTATCCAAATCCATCCTCAGGAGCTTTTACGATTCAATATACCCTTAATACGCCACTTCATATAAGGATTATGGTGTCAGATATATATGGGAGACCGATTGCCGTTTTATCTGAAGGAAAGGTTGAAAACGGAACTCATACTGTGATTTGGAATGGATTGGATGATAAAGGACAAAAGGTTTCTCCGGGATTATACCTATATAAATTCGATGCAGGAGATCACACAGAAATCGGGAAACTTATAGTTCAGTAAACGGAATCATTCCCCCCTGCTATTATTTCTTAAAATATTCTTAGGGACATATAACCATTTTAGGATATCTGAAAAAGTGACCTGATCATGGGAAGAATTTCCTGAACAGATAGCTAAAGAAAGGTTTATGCCTTAAATGCTGGGTTTGGGTGTAATATGCAAATCTGAATTTTTTCATCCAGTCATCTTTGCCGATATAACTCCTCACCAATAATACGGGATCAATATCAGGCTGATCGTGAAAGTCCTTACAAGCATATAATTTGCCTATTTCTTCCAGAACCGGCTTAGCTTTCCTCTTTGGATAATCCTGTAACCTAAGCAATTTCAGATATTTTAACGCTTCCTGTAAATTATTCTTTCCCTGGAAGTAAAGGATAGCCTGGATTGTAAGCTTATCACGTGATATTCCGCGAATATATTCATACATCGAAATACATTCAATTCCAAAGCGATTAATGTTTTCAAAAGAAAAAAATTGTTCCATCGCAGGATAGCAGGAGATGGCTTTATCGTATTGACCTCCCTTGACAAGAAAATCAATGTTCTGCTGCATATTTTGGAAATCAACAGCTTGTGCATATTTGTCGACGGTATCCTTCAATCCGCCGGATGGTATCAAACAATCCGGATTTTGACGTATGAGTAAAACAGCTGAATCTGCCATTAAAGCTGCCAGAGTGAAATTCTTTAATTCTATTTCCCTCTGCGCATGCAAGAGTAAAATTTCAAAAGTTTCATTTGCATTCCAGCAGGTTCGTTTTTCAACTTTCCTCCGGTATTCTGCCAGTGTTTCCGAGAGTTCCCTTGAACTTTCAGCACCGGTTGTTCGCTGGATAAAAGTAATAGAATCAGCTAACAAGCGGGCCTTATCCAATTGATTCGTCCAGATTCTTACTTCTCCCGAATCAAGCAGATGAATCAGGTAAAAAGGATAGGTTATTCTGCATAGGGAATCAAGCCCAGAATCAGGGTAAAATTTTTCGTTTTGCGGCAGTTCCCTGGCAAGAAAAAACTTCCTGCCAGCTTCAGGTTTATCATCCTTCCCAAGGTTTTTCTCCCCTTCCATGATTAACTTCTTGTACA
Source organism: uncultured Bacteroidales bacterium (assembly GCA_963785325.1). Classification (GTDB taxonomy): domain Bacteria; phylum Bacteroidota; class Bacteroidia; order Bacteroidales; family FEN-979; genus FEN-979. The sequence continues at coordinate 67,072 of CAWAVC010000012.1, forward strand.
TGCACAATTGAATTTTTGATTCTATCACCCGATGGATCAAAGAAAGTGTCAGGGAATCAAAACCCCTCTCGAAATCATTGTAACATTCAATTGCTTCAGGATAGTTCGACAAGGAAAAAAGGGTATCGCACTGCGAAAGTGTCTCTCCGACCAATTCTCCAAAAACTTTTGTAAATAAAGAATCGGAAGTTATAAATGTGGCATGTTCCCTCCTGTAGTTTTGTGCCCGTAACATATAAGTATGAGCCATTTCCTGTTTACCATTCATGATTGCTACATCAGCCACACCAAGGAAAGAATTATAAATCCCATTAGCTGCCTTTATAATGATATTCCTGTCGTTGACATTTCCTTTAAGCCAGGGATTTTTTTCACTAAAATTATGGGCATTCTCAAGTAACTCGACAGTTTCGGCATATTGCTGGTTTTTCATAAGTTCATCTGCCCGTTCATGGTAGGCTTTGTTTATTTTCATTGAGATCATTGCCAGTGATGAATCAATATTCTGAGCCGGAAACATCTGCAGAGCAAGATTCCTGATCACTGCACTATCATCTCCAAAAGCATTCATGTAAAAATACCGGTCGAGGAATTCATGATAGATTCCACTGTTGCGTTCAGTAACAAGCATTGACCAACGGATATAGCGGCAAATCCCGTCGAGAAACTTTGAAATCAGTGAATCCAGTGAAAAACTTGAATTAAGGATTCCAGGTGTCTTCGTGTTTTCTCTGAAGGTCTTCGTTGCCCTGAGAGAAAAACGTGAAAGCCGGTCATATTGGACTTGGAATCCTTCCGGGTCCAATGAATCAAGATTAAGGCGTCGCGAAAAATCCTTCTCTTTAATGATCATCAGGATCTTATTCAATTCTTCCAGCATGATAAAAAAGGAACCCGGATCATAGCTTATCACTCCGGCATCGGTCTCACGTACTTTCTCATCCAGGGAATCCAGAATCGCATTTCCTGCATAATAATCATTGATAAGGTTCACACGCTCCTTAAATTGTGAGAGAGCAGCTTCATCAAAATAGAAATGAAGATGTTGCATCACAAGGGTATCTGAATCGCAAGAGAAATGTGGTAATTGACATTGAAATAGAGAACTATCATGTTTAAGCCAATTCAAGTCAGTCACTTCGGGTAAATCGATGATCGAAGAACTGTCCTTTTTTTCAACACGGCATGTAAAGGATACCCGGTTAGGCTTCATCACACCGGCCATCGAGAACTTACGAAAATAAATGTCACCGCTGAGCAGCTGTGGCCCAAAGGAAATCCGAGCCATGGGATTCCTGCCGTCCGGATCCAGGATTTGGATCAGCATCCGCGTATTCAATCTAAAATAGATATCGCAGGGATTTTTTATCTCATCCTCGGCAATAAGAGTAATAATTTCGTTGGGAATTCCCGAATATTCAGATATCTCTTTATTATATCCGAAAGTGCATAGTACAGGATAAGAACATGTAAAGATGTTTTTCTGTGCAACCAGTGCTTTAGACCCAAACAACAGGAATACAACCAGGATAAGGATTTTTTGTCGGGACAAGGCCTTGGATTTTTATCAAAATTACACATTTGTTCAGCTGTATCGAAAGTATGTCTGGAATTTTCCTGGTTTGACTGTAAATCTGTCATATGGAATTTTTGGTATACATTTTGCCTTGTATTATAATTTTTTACCAATTAGGAGGAACATATGATCAATGTACCGTTAATGGGTAAGAAACGAGTGGTGATCGTGGGTTGTGGATTTGCCGGCCTTAAACTGGCAAGGAAACTTAAAAATTCAGGATTTCAGGTAGTTATTGTCGATAAACTCAATTACCACCAGTTTCAGCCACTTTTTTACCAGGTTGCTACGGCAGGGCTTGAACCAAGTGCGATTTCATTCCCTTTAAGGAAAATCTTTCAGCATTATAAAGATTATTATATAAGAATTGCGGAAGTGACGAATATTAACACGGACAAACAGCAAATCTGGACAACACAAGGGATTATCCAGTATGATTATCTTGTCCTTACCCAAGGCGCTTCCAATTTCTTTTTCGGAATGAAAAATATGGAATCGTTTTCCAAACCTATGAAATCTGTTTCTGAAGCCCTCGATTTGCGTAACACTCTGCTTCAGAATTTCGAGGATGCAATTGCTGCGACAACTGAGGAAGACCAGGAAGGATTCCTTAATCTGATTGTGGTGGGCGGAGGACCTACAGGTATTGAAGTCTCAGGCGCGCTGGCAGATATGCGAAAATATGTTCTCGGAAAAGATTACCCGGAATTAAAACAGGAAAAGATTCACATCTACCTGATCGAGGGGATGAACCGCTTACTCATGGCGCTTTCTGAAAAATCATCGGAGAAAGCTAAAAAGTTCCTAGAACGTCTGCACGTAAATGTTGTCTTGAATACCCAAGTGAAGAATTTTGACGGAAAATTTATTGAAACCTCTGACGGAAAAAAGATCCGGACAAATCTGGTCATCTGGACTGCCGGAATTACAGGAGCCAAAATAGGAGGTCTGCGGGATAACTCCTATGGTAAAAACAATCGTATTTTGGTCGACAATTATAACAGGGTAAAAGGGTATTCAAATATTTTCGCTCTGGGAGATGTGGCATTAATGGAAGAATCCCGTTTCCCCCATGGCCATCCGCAAGTAGCACCGGTTGCCATTCAACAAGCAAGGCTTCTGGCAAAGAATCTAAAAAGGATACTAATTCAAAAAGAAATGATTCCTTTTTCCTATAAAGATAAAGGCACCATGGCCACAATCGGCAGGAACCTTGCAATTGTGGAACTACCATACGCCCGGTTTTATGGAACTTTTGCATGGTTGGTTTGGATGTTCGTTCATTTGATGTCTATCGTTGGTATAAAGAACCGATTTCTGATCCTGATTAACTGGTTTTGGAACTATGTGACTTATGACACGTCATTACGGTTGATTTTAAAACCCAAGGGTTGTTAATTCAGCTAATTTATGGAAAAAAAAGATATTGAAAGAAGGTACCAGAAAGTATGTAATGATATTTATGCTGGACGGATCAAATCTGCTCTCGATGCCTTGGGAGCATTGATCCGGAACGTCAACAGATCAGATTATATTTTCGACCTGGAAAATATCAGTAAAAACTATCAGAACCTCCTGAATTACGCATTTGAAGGGGTAACAGATCCGGACAGGAAAGATATCCTGAAGAAGATCTCAGCCTCTGTCCTTTCTCTGGCAGATGATGTAAGGGATGTTTTGACTGCTATAGACTACCCACGTAAAAATATTGAAAAGGACATCTTGATACGTCTTCTTGGAGATGATCCGCAAGCAGTTTCTGATCGCCTGGAAGAATATCTTTCTGAAAAAAACCTTCAAAGGATTTTGGAGGAAACAGGAGCATCTTCATCAGAAAACAAACCGGTTGAGAATATTTTCAGATTGATTTGGCTGACGCATAAGATGAAAGATACATCCGTCGAAAAAGTACGCCTTATCGCACATTCAACTCTTTTCGAGAAGCATAAGAAATGTCTTATCGTTTCGGCGCTTACTCTCAGCTTGCTCGATTTTTTTGATCCTCAAAAGATTATCTTACTCATGGAATTTGTAAGTGACCATGAAATGGAAGTCTACCAGCGTTCCCTTACAGGCCTTGGTCTTATGTTGATTTGGTATGACATGAGAATCAGCTTTTACCCGGAGATTATGATAAGGCTTGATGAGTTGAGTCAGGAAGAAAGCATTCAGCAGGACATGGAAGCATTGCTTCTCCAACTGCTCATGGCCCAGGAAACAGAGACTATTGTAAAGTCTTTTGAAGAAGAAGTGCTTCCTGACATGAAGAAAATGATGCCGAAATTCGAGGATAAACTCCAATTGGATAAAATATTTGGCGAAGAAGATCTGGAAGGAAAAAACCCTGACTGGAAAGATATGATTGATGAGGTTCCCGGGCTTTTTGAACGAATCGAAAAATTTACCCGGATGCAGATGGAAGGAGGCGATGTCTTTCTTAGCACTTTTTCCCAACTGAAACGTTTTGATTTCTTCACTAAGATGAGCAATTGGTTCGTTCCATTTTATGCCGATCATCCTGACCTAAAAAATAACGAGGGCGATGAAGAACAAATTTTCAACCGATTGCTGGAAGGCCTTGGCAGGGCTTTTTATCTCTGCAACTCAGATAAATATTCATTTGCCCTGAATTTCAATGCTGTTCCTCCGCAACAACGATCAATGATCATGACTTATTTCGAAGCCGAACTTGAACAAATGAAGGATATGGCATCTGAAGAGGAGATTCTGAGCCCCTCGTCTACATCGAATGCGATTTTTATTCAATATATCCAGGATCTTTACCGATTCTTTAAACTCTATCCTTTTCACAACGAATTTAATGACATCTTTCAGAAAAAGAATCCGATTCCCGGAACTCTGGTTTTACAAAACCTTCTTTGAACGTGATAATTTTACTTCACGACTTGCTGCTTTTTATTTTGATAAAAACCATTATCCTGAAGCTATAGAACTTAATAAATATTTAATTGAAAAAGAAGGAACGAAGGGAGAATATTATGAAAAGATAGGCTATTCGTACCAAAAAATCGGTAAGTTTTCTGAAGCTATCGAATTTTATAAAAAGGCAGAATTATTCGACAGCGACCGACTTTGGATTCTGAAGAAGCTGGGTTGGTGTTCCATGAAACTGAGGGATTATACAAATGCCCTGAAATATTTTGAAGAATGTGCACAAATCCAGCCAGACGACCTCACCATCCAGGCACAGATCGGTCAATGTAATCTAAGTCTGAAGAATTTTGAAGAAGCTCTGAACAGCTATTCGAAAGTGTTATACTTTCAGCCTGAAAACCTTAAAGTATTACGGCCGATTGCATATTGTCAATTCATTTTAGGGAAACTTGATGCTGCTGAAGAATCTTATCAGAAGATCCTTTCAGGAACCGAATCCCACGGCCCGTTTGACCTGATGAATGCCGGACATGTGCAACTTTGCCTGAATAAGAGAAAGGAAGCGCTCTTGTTTTATAAGAAAAGTCAAACTGATTTGTTTTTTGCAACAAATTCTTTTCAATCGGCTTTTGAAGAAGATATCCCTTATCTTCTGAAAAACGGGATTAGCGAAGATGACTTGCCATTATTTATAGACTACCTACTTTTTCAGATTGAATGATTTTATGAAATTTTTGATCTCAAATGGGTAGATTTTAAGCTGATATCTTCCCAGTATCGGCACCTATTATTTGTTTAGTCATTCATGATAGCCCTGGAGATAATCATTTGCTGGATCTCGGAAGTCCCTTCATAGATTTGAGTCAGCTTTGCTTCCCGCATCAGCCGTTCCACATGGTATTCCTTCACATAACCATACCCACCATGAATATGAACGGCTTCAGTGGTGACATACATCGCGGTTTCAGCAGCATAATACTTGGCCATCGCACTTGCCGTCCCAAAAGCTTGCTTCTGATCTTTCAACCAGGCAGCTTTAAGACAGAAATATCTTGCAGCTTCGATGCGGGTATGCATTTCAGCCAGTTTAAAGCCGATAGCCTGATGGTTGATGATTTCCGTTCCAAATGCTTTTCTTTCCTTGGCATATTTTAATGCGCGCTCATAGGCTCCGGAAGCAATACCCAATGCCTGTGCTGCAATACCTATGCGTCCTGCTTCAAGGGTTTTCATCGCAAACTTGAATCCAAAACCATCTTCGCCCAACCGGTTTTCCTTTGGAACTTTTACATCCGTAAACATAACCGAATGTGTATCTGAACTTCGCATACCCATCTTATCTTCATGAGGCCCCAGTGAAATACCCGGAGAATGGCGGTCAACAATCAAAGCATTGATACCTTTGTATCCTTTTTCGGGATTCGTCTGTGCAATCAAAAGATAAGTGGAAGCGGTATTCCCACTGGTAATCCAATTTTTTGTTCCGTTTACAAGATAATAATCGCCCATGTCAATGGCCATAGTTTTCTGTGAACTTGAATCTGATCCTGCATTCGGCTCTGATAAAAGATATGCACCGATTTTTTCCCCTCGTGCCAGAAGTTTCAAAAACTTTTCTTTCTGTTCCTCTGTTCCAAATTTCTCGATTCCATAACAAACCAATGAATTGTTTACGGACATAATCACAGAGACAGAAGCATCGATTTTGGAAATTTCTTCCATAGCAAGAACATAGGAGATAGTATCCATGCCTCCCCCGTCATAGCGCGTATCAACATTCATTCCCATAAAACCCAGTTCTGCAAGTGCTTTAACATGTTGTGCCGGGTATTCGGCTTTTGCATCCCGTTCAATGACATCCTTAATCAGCTCACGCTGTGCATAATCCCTGGCCGATTGCCGGATCATCTTCTGTTCTTCCGTAAATTCAAAATCCATAAGCAATCTCCTTTCTTTTATACTAATTTATATATCCGGATGTACGAATTAACTCGCTGTTACCCTTTCCAATCTTTTCATGACTGAAAAGATAAAGAGCGCAGACAGCAGGCAGGATATCACCAAAACCAGCCACAATCCCCATAATGGCATAAATCCCCACAGCCAGCCTCCTACAAAAAGAAGGAAATTTCCGATACCTGTGGCAGCAAACCAGCAGCCCTGCATAGTTCCTTTATATTTTGGAGGAGCTACTTTGGAAACAAATGAAATTCCCATCGGGCTTAAAAATAATTCTGCAATGGTCAGGATGAAATATGTGACCACCAGGTAATAAGGAGAAACCAGAACATTAGCTGGCGCTACTGTCCGTCCGAGTAACTTCAATGAATGTGGGCTTGGCATCCCAATTGAAGCGAAAATAAGAATGCAGAAAGCCAGGGCGGTAATCAGCATTCCGTACCCTATCTTACGCGGGGCTGATGGCTCTTTTCCTCTTTTGTTCAGCCAGCCAAAGATCCCGATGATAAGGGGAGTCAGCGCCACAATAAAGAATGGATTAAAATGCTGGAATTTTTGCGGTGTAAATGGATTGATATCCTGGTAACCCATGAACCGGAGAACGGCAATAACGGCAAAACCAGCAAAAACAACACCACCGATAATCCTTGTGACTGCAGAACTTCTTTTCTTTACAAGGTAAACAAATCCTATCACTGAAAGAAAAATGGATAGCAACCCAAACAAATCGAAAAAGAGGTTAGTGAATTTCCCTACGTTCGGTTGCGTATAATCCCGCGCAAAGAATGTCATGCAAAGCCCATTTTGTTGGAACGACATCCAGAAGAAGATTACCACAAAGAAAACAAGGAACAATGCAATCAATCGTTCACGGATCTGCTTCGGAGTAAGTTCTATAACCTGTGCTTTATATTCCTGATTCTTTGATTTCTGCTTTTCTGTAAGATCGGCATGTTTATAATGTTTTCTGAAGATCCAGAAAATAAGCATAGAGATGATCAGACTGAGACATGCAACGCTGAAGGCATAGTGATATGATTTTCCCAGTGCATCCAAGTAATTAGCAGAAAACTGTTGAAGGGTACCTAATGTTACTGATGGGTCCTGTTTATGTGCAATAGTAAGATATGCAGGTGGATCGGCAAGTTTTCCGACAAGACAACTATTTGCAAGAGCTGGAATATTTGCATCATAGGAATAATGGTATGTTTTTAATATCCAGTTACTAACCGTTTCAGCAGCAGTAGGTGCAAACATAGCGCCTATGTTAATCCCCATATAAAAAATATTAAAGGCACGGTCCCTTACTCCGCTGTATTTCGGATCGTCATAAAGGTTACCTACAAGCGCTTGGAGGTTCCCTTTGAAAAGACCTGTTCCCAAAGCAATCACACCCAGGGCACAGATAATAAGACTCAGGCCTTCTCCATGTACTGATGGGATGGATAAAAGAAAGTACCCAAGAAACATGACAATAATACCGAAACTGATAGTCTTTCCGTACCCAAGCCATTTATCTGCCATAAGACCACCAAGTATTGGCAGTCCATACATTACAGCCATAAAAACGCCGTAGATCAGACTTGCACGTGTGGAATCGAAACCAAATTTCGCTTGTATAAATAAAGTCAGAATGGCGATCATAGTGTAAAATCCGAACCGCTCACCCATGTTGGTGAAAAACGCCACGAAAAGTCCTTTAGGATGTCCTTTAAACATAATTAAACTTGTTAAGGGTTAATAATTCAGGGATTTGATCCTTGCAAAAATAAACAAATTTGAACACGTTACGCACTATGCCTATTGGTCTGTTCATCCTCTCCTGCAACAGTATCCAATTCTTTTAGAATTTTATCCACATCTTCTTCTGTTGTCGAGAGTTTTGTTTTACATATTTTAATCAGATGTGAGGCTCTCTTGACCTTTTGAGATAACTCATCAACTGAAATTTCACCCTTCTCAATCTCGCTAACGATAGTTTGCAATTCCTTGAAGGCATCTGTATAATTAATTGCTTCAGTCATTGTGATGTTATTTTTTTGTTGATTTTACCACGCTGTTTATTTTTCCGTCAAACACGATAGTTTCAATGAGTTCATTCTTTTTGACCTGATTGATGGTTTTTATTGATACTCCATTTGCCAGGGTTATGCTGTAACCCCTCTTAAGCACATTCCGGGGACTCATATTGACAATATTTTTTTCAATTCCGTTTAACAGTATTTTAATCCGATCGAGTCGAACTATACTTTCCTTTTTCAAATCAGCTGTAAGGTGTTTAATTTCATGGTTCATAGTAACATACAAAGCATTAACTCCTCTATTGGTATTATTAATAAGGTTGTCAATAATTTCTTTTTGCATCTTTAACATGAAAACGGAATACTGCTGTATACGTTGAACCTGTCTCTTAATCTGGTTTCGATGTTCTATCAGGATATTTTCTGTAACAGACCGAAACAGTTTGACTTCAGCATGTAATTTTCCTTTTTCATCTGTAACAAATCTTTTTGACTTCTCAATGATCTTCTCTTCCGCTTTATGAACCGGTACTGAAAAATTGTGAAACAATTGAAGAAGGTATTCTGCGATTTTCGTTGGGGTGATTGCATTGGAATAGGCTATCAATTCAACAACTGTTTCATTTGTCGTATGTCCAATTCCGGTAATAACAGGTAGTGGAAATAGGGCGACGTACTTTGCGAGTTCGAAGTTATTAAAACAGGATAGCCCAATGTCTCCTCCTCCACCACGGATGATGGCCACTGCATCAAAGTGATCAATAACCTTTTTAATCCGTCCAAGCTGATATATAATCGACTCAACAGCTTTCTCTCCTTGTAAAAGCGAAGGAAACAGAAAATGGAAAAATTTATAATTCCATGGGTTAGTATCCAGTACATTTAAAAAGTCAGCATAACCTTTGCTTGTTTCTACAGAAATAATTGCTATTCGCTGAAGCAGTATGGAAACCTTAAGTTCCTTATTTTTATTGAACACTCCTTGTTCTTTTAATTTCCTTATGGTATCCTGTTTTTCCTTTTCTAAATCGCCTAAGGTAAAGTCAGGATCAATCTCTATTATTCGTAAAGCAAGTCCATAAACCGGATCAAATGATATCCTGGCAAGGAACAGAATTTTAATACCGTCTTTTAAAGGCTCATGGATAACCTTTAAGAATTTCTCATTAATGGCATTATAATCTTCCTTCCAAAGGTGTGATTTAACCTGGGCAATTATTTTCCCTTCATGTTTCTCAATCAGGTCAGGGTAACAATGTCCGGAATGGCTATAATAGTTCAATTTGCTCATCTCGGCTTTAACCCAAAATGAACTCGTATATCGTTCCGAAAGTGTTTTCTGAATACTCTGCGTTACTTCGATCAAAGAAAACACTTTTTTCTTGCCAACTTCTTCTGACATTATATTTTATAGTATTTGCCGTCTTTTTAATTCCCAAAAGCATTTTGCAGTCGCATAGATATCAACCTCCGCGTTGTGTGCTTCTTCAAAGCCTGTACCGAAAAGCTTGTAATGAAGTTCTGAAAGCTTAGGCCACTTGTAGCCATAAGGTCCATTAATCTTACAAAAGTTGGTAGTTTCTTCCATGGTACAGATTTTTCTCTTTGCAGGAACTGTATTAACCATGCTTTTTCTTAGAAACTCAGCGCCTACAATCTTCTCATCAAAACTCATGTTATGGGCAACCAGAAAGTTTACCTGAGAGATCAGAACCTGAAACTCATTCAAAACGTCTTGCAAAGCAACGCCTTCATTTAACGCCCTTTCGTTCGAGATTCCATGGATCCGTGAAGCCTCGGGTGGAATGATGAAGCCTTCCGGCTTTATCAGGTAACTTTTACCATCAATTTTATTACCATTTTCGTCATAATGCAACCAGGCAAGTTGAACAAGCCTAGGCCAGTTTTTTAAATTGGTCACAGGGGCCTTCCAGTTCAATGGCAGCCCAGTAGTTTCAGTATCAAAGAATAAATACATTTGATTTTTTTAAGTAACATTATTGTAATTCTATCAAATTCATAAAAATAATCTTGTAAAAATGGGTAAAGATAACTAAACAGACCTTTTCGTCCTGAAAAAATTAAGATAATTTTGTAATAGAACAAGATTCTCATCGTCTTACAATTGATTATGGATCTCCACGAATTTAAAATAAAGGTCTTTCCACTGAAGAATAAGCTGTTCAGGCTGGCAAACCAGTTACTTGGCGATTTCGAAGAAGCCCAGGACATCGTTCAGGAGGCTTTCATTAAATTGTGGAACCGGAGGGAAAAACTTGATGAATATCGTAGTGTGGAAGCTCTGGCAATGGTGACAACACGAAATCTCTGCCTCGACAAAATAAAGGCAAAGAAGTACCCAACGGAGAAACTGGAAAACCTGAAGTCAGATATCCCGGAACCGGCAATGGAAACAAAAACGGATTTCGTTGATCTGTCTGATAAAATCAAAGAGATCATTCGGACGCTCCCGGAACAAATGAAGACCATCATACAGTTACGGGACATTGAAGGCTATGATTTTGAAGAAATTGCAGGGATTCTTGGGATGACTGAAAATACCATCCGGGTCAACCTGTCAAGAGCCAGGAGAAAAGTGAGGGAAATAATGATAAACAAAAAGTTATATGAATTTGAAAGAAATTGAAGAGCTGCTTGAAAAATTTTATGAAGGAAACACGACGCTTGAAGAGGAACAGCAACTAAGGGATTACTTCACGAGAGAGACAGTACCGTCACATCTGTCAGAACACGCCGGTCTTTTCCGTTTTTATGCAGCAGTTGGAAAAGAAGAATTTCCGGATCCGGAATTTGAAACTCATTTTCTTACGACAATTAAGGAATCACATGTCATCCCAATGTACTCAAAGAGAAAACATTTCTTCTTCATCACCGGAATTGCTGCTGCAATATTAATTCTTGTAGGAATGATCTTCACCTTACGCAACAACGTTAACCGGCGTCCTATAAAGAATGTCGTAAATAATGAAATCGCTTATCAGCAGGCAAAGAATGCCCTGGTCATGCTATCTGCAAACTTCAATGCAGGTCTTGACCAGGTACAGAAACTGGAAAATTTCCAGAAAGGCCTTAAAGAAGTACAAAAATTGCAAGCCTTTCAAACAGGAATAGACCAGATGAACAAATTATCGAAATTCTATCAATATCAACAAATAATTATTAACCCTGGCGACTTATATCGCCCATAAAACACAGATAAAATGAAAACCCTGAAATTAACATTCGTGATAGCATTCGTGGCAATCTCATTCTTAGCAAATGCCCAGACCTCCTTCGACAAATTTTATGAGAAATATGCCACACAGGCGGGATATACTTCCGTGAATATTTCAAAAGAGCTTTTCCAGATGTTTGCCAACATTGGCGATCAAAAAGACACCGATACACGGGATATGAAAAAAATGATGGATCAGCTTAATGGGTTGAAAGTGTTAAGCTGTAAACCCGATTCACTGAAACCCGGCAAAGCCACCGCTTTCTTTAACGAAGCTTCGGCACTTTTTAATAATCCCGAATACAAAGAATTAATGACAGTAAATGATGAAGGCAACAATATCCGTTTCCTTACCAAATCTGATAGCAAAGGGAAGATTAGCGAGATGGTAATGCTTGTGAAAGGAAAAGATGAAATAGTTGTCCTGGATATAAATGGATTAATTGATTTATCTACAATCTCCAAACTCTCTAAATCCATGAACATCCATGGAATGGAAAACCTGCAGAAAATGAAGGAACATAATAAAAAATAAGAGGAAGTTCAGGACCGGGCTTTTGTCAAAAGGATTTTGTCGATCCGGATTGCCGTCCATTTTCACAATCTCGAAGTGATATCTATCCCAATCAAAAGAGTCGCCGGTTTTCGGGATCTCTTTCAATTGATAGATTGCAAATCCAGCAATGGAGTCAAACTGGACACCCGTAAAATCATAATCTTCAATTTCGAATTCATGAATAAATTCGAAAAAGGCAAGTTTCCCATCAATCAGCCAGCTGCCATCCGGGCGTTTGATGACTTCGGGTTCATCCATGTCGGTAATATCGCCCACGAGTCCATCAAGGATATCATTGATGGTCACAATCCCTTCGATTGATCCGAATTCATCAACAACAAGTCCGCAATGAATCCGTGTTTCCTTGAACTTCTCAAGCACCTGATAGGCTTTTTTACCACTTGGGACGATGTTGACTTTTTTAATATATTTCCTGAGGTCAAGATCAGGTTCTTTTAGCATTGCGATCAGGAGGTCTTTGGCATAAATGATCCCGAGAACATGATCGAGTTCTTTTTCGCAAAGCGGATATACAGAATGTGTATTATCGGTAATAATCTTTACATTTTGTATCATTAGGTGTCTTCAGTATTCAGCCAGACAATGTTATTACGATGTGGTCATCAGTGCACCGATTCGCTGATCGCCTAGGTGAAACACACGTTCCACAATATCCTGTTCAATTTCCTGTATCTCGCCGACTTCAGTACCTTCTTCCAGCAGTGCCCGTATTTCTTCTTCTGTAACCTGTGAATCAGGTTTTTTATGGAGGTCGAAAAGGTTAACAATGAATTCGGTCGTGCTGCTCAACAACCAAACAAAAGGCAACATTATTTTCGAGAGAAGAAACATGGGTCTTGCAATGGCCATAGCAATGGATTCAGGGTTTGTCATTCCGATCCGTTTTGGAACCAGTTCTCCGGCAATGATAGAAAAGAAAGTGATTAAGAATATAACAACGATTAATGAAAGGTTATTGCTGAGAGGTTCTGATATTCCCAGGCTAAAAAGCCTTGTATCGAGTTCATGGGCTAAACCGGTACCTCCGAATACCCCTATCAGGATGGCAATGAGTGTGATTCCCACCTGAATAGTAGATAGAAAGCGATTGGGGATCCGAGATGTGTAGTACGAGTTTTGCATTTTTGTTCCCTTTCCGCAGCAACTCTTCCAGTCTTGATTTCCGGGACGATACTATAGCAATCTCTGACATGGCAAAGAGCCCATTCAAAAGAATAAGGAAAACAAGAATAAGAATTTGTTCTGTCATTTAGTCAAAAACTTTTCCCCTTGTACAAGCAGGAAGTCTGCACGGATTTTTATACTGCGAAAATACAAAAAATCATGCGCTATACAAACCCATAATTGAAGCTTCATAGCAAAACCGGAATGCAGTATGTGATTAATTTTTCACAATATTGAACTGCTTTGATCGAAAAATAAAGCCAGATGACATTAGTAGAATCTCCGTTAAATTAGGATCCAAACCAAAACGATTCCGGCATATCCGAGCAAATTTCCGTACCATAACCATTTCTTGCGTGTAAGTGCAGAAATGGCACAGATTGCGATTGCAATCTGAAACAATGTGACACCTTTGGCGAGTGCATTGTGCTGCACAAGGTACCTGGCCGAACTCTTCCTGTTTTTCTGTTGCATCCTTTTTGATATCCTGCTGTTCTTCCTTGTATCGTTCGGCATTTTTAGCATCTTTAATATCGGCTTCCTTTCCCATCTGATTCAGCAATTCCATCTTACTTTCCAGAACAGCCGATTTAATTCCCTTGGCCTGGTAAAATGCCCATTGATCGGAGGCCTGGATCTGCTCAATCATTGCTTCATTGGCATAATGGCTTGCAAATAATGCAGTGATAGCAGCAAGAACTGACAGCAATGCTGCCGTCAGGGCCACCATCATAATCCAGCTCTCCTGGCTGTGATGAGCCTCATGTTCAAGCTCTTCATGGAGATGTTCGGTCGGGACTTCAATTTCTTCTGGCATAATAATCGGTTTTATTTCTTTTTAGCAAATTTAGAATTATAATGATTAGCACATAATCGGTGTTGAAATTTTTCGGAATTTCGTAATTCGTAATTTTTCATTTTTCATTCTTATGCTACTTGAGGCTTGTGTTAATTCTGCTGTTTCTGCGATCGAAACTCAAAAAGGCGGCGCCGACCGCATAGAACTTTGCGAAAACATGCTTGAGGGCGGATGCACACCCAGTGCAGGAGCGATAATGTTTGCCAGGCAACATCTTCACATCGGCTTGTTCGTGATGATCTGTCAGCGAGGCTCTGATTTCTGCTATAGAAAGGAAGAGTTTGAAATCATGAAACAGGATGTAAAGCTAGCAAAATGGGCAAACCCGACCTCCCAGAATATGAAACAATCATTGTAAATAAAAAAAGAATTTTAAAGGCCAGAAAAATAATTACGAATTACGAATTACAGATTACGACAACCTGAATTTAAACAATTTATACAAATGATAACAAATCGACCTATTTTGCTACTTTGCTACTTCGCTATTTCGCTATTTTGTCTTTCTCTCCATCTCCCTGCCCGAGGAAATCCCGAAACGATTGGAAAACCCTGCTTTAACAGGCATCAACAATGAACCTCCAATGGCCACTTTTATTCCTTTTGCGATGAACATGCGGCTTTATTGAACGATTGGGCTCTTTCTCCCTGGTATAAGCTCTTGAATGGCACCTGGAAATTCAATTGGTCAGAAAACCCGGACTCCAGACCCATGAACTTTTACAAAGATGACTTTTCAGTTGCTAAATGGAAAGACATCCAGGTGCCATCAACAATCGAAGTGCAAGGCTATGGATACCCGATCTATACGAATACGCATTATGAATTCTCGCACCTGATGATGCCTGATCCTCCTCATGTTCCGCACGATTATAACCCGGTCGGATCTTATCGAATGGATTTTACGATCCCGGCAAACTGGAAAGGCCGGCAGGTATTTCTTCATTTTGGAGCTGTAAAGTCTTTCATGTATGTTTACCTAAATGGACAGAAGGTCGGTATGGAGTAAAGATCGCAAAAACGCCCTCCGAATTCAGGATTACACAATATCTTCCGGGAAGGAACCAATACTCTTGGCGTTGAAGTCTTCCGCTGGAGCGATGGCACATACCTTGAATGTCAGGATATAGTGCGTCTAGCGGCATAAACCGTGATGTATACCTCTATTCGACTCCTTTTGAGCAGAATCCAGGGATTTTATGGTAACAGGAGATCTTACTGATAACTATACCAATGGACTTCTGCGTTTGAAAACCATCATCCGGCATCAAGCCGCAAAAGATGCGAACCTTTCTGATAATACAAGGCAGTTATCTGTAAAATTATTCCGTACAAAAGAGTTAGGAAGTCTTGTCTTCGCAGAAAATATTCCTATTCCGGAGAGTGGAAGAAATCGAAGACACGGTAATTTTTGAAAAAGCCGTTCCAGACCCTGATAAATGGAGTGCCGAAATCCCAAATCTTTACATCTGGTTATCTCATTGATTGATCCAGATAAAAAAATTGTTGAATCGACCGGTTGTAATGTTGGTTTCCGGACAAGTGAAATTAAAAATGGACAATATCTTTTGAATGGAGTCATCATAAAACTAAAAGGAGTAAACCGGCATAAGTTTGATCCAATTACTGGTCATGTGATATCCAAAGAATTGATATTGAAAGATATACGACTAATGAAAGAGGCGAATATGAATATTGTAAGGACCTGCCATTATCCCAACGATCCATACTGGTATGATCTATGTGACGAATATGGACTCTATGTGATTGATGAAGCTAATATTGAATCACATGGAATGGGGTACAACCCGGACAAACTCTTGGAAATAACCCTTCATGGCAAGCCGCACATTTGAACCGCACCCAAAGAGTGGTAGAGCGTGATAAAAATCATCCTTGTGTGATCATCTGGTCATTGGGAAATGAAGGAGGCAATGGGTGTAATTTCGTTGCAACTTACGATTGGGTAAAAAAACGTGATCCTTCGCGACCGGTACAGTATGAAAGGGCTGAAATGGCATACAACACGGATATTTATTGCCCTATGTATTATACGACCTGGGACCTGAAATGGTACGGATATACAAAACAATTACGACCGCTGATCATGTGTGAGTACGCTCATTCAATGGGAAACAGTGACGGGAACCTTCAGGATGATTGGGATGTTATTGAAAAATATGGACAGTTGCAAGGCGGCTGTATCTGGGATTGGGTCGACCAGGGTTTATTGAAGAAAAATAATAAAGGAAAAGAATTTTTGCTTTTGGAGGAGATTATGGGCCAAAGAATGCTCCTACCGATGGAACTTCAATTGTAACGGTCTTATATCCCCTGATCGAATCCCACACCCAGGTTATTATGAAGTTAAAAAGGTTTACCAATCGGTAAAATTTACGGCAGTCGATCTTGAGAAGATGTTTGTCGAAGTCTTTAACAAGTACGATTTTTATAATCTTTCAGATACAAAGATCAACTGGGAAATTTTGGAAGACGGGAAGATTTCTGCATACGGCGATCTCCCTTCATTTCACGATGAAACCCAAAGAAAAGAAAGTACTTGAAATTCCCTTTAAACCGAAAAACACCATAAATGCAAAAGAGACTTTCCTGAACATCTATTTAAAGTTGACTGCAGATAAAGGGTTATTGACAAAAGGGTATATTCTGGCATCAGAACAATTCAAGGTACAGACCCGGAATCAAACTTCTGCTTCAATTAAGGAAATAATGTCAGATGTCAGTTATGCAGAAAATGACAGCGTAATTAATATCACCGGGAAATCGTTCTCACTTTTTTTTAACAAGTCAATAGGAATTTTGTCCTCCTTCAAATTTGATCAAAACGAATTCATTCAAAAAGGACCAGTCCCAAATTTTCGCAGGGCGCCCACCGATAACGACATCGGAAACGGAATGTACAAACGTTGCAAGCCCTGGTTTGTTGCCAGTGAAACAAGAATGCCGGTATCGATAATCACCAGACGGGTTGATCCTGCAACGGTTCAGGTGGAAGTTACCTATAGTTTTCCAGATAGTACGGGAAGAGAGACTATCGCGTATACTGTTCATGGAAATGCAGAAGTTGTTGTAAATGTGAAGATGGATCCAGGGAAAAAGAACTTACCGGAATTGCCACGTTTTGGTTTGAACGTGCAACTAAGGCATAAATATAATTCTGTTGAGTGGCTGGGCCGTGGCCCCTATGAAAACTATTGGGACAGTTCATACTGCGTCGTTTGTCGGAAGGTACACTTGTAAAGTCGATGAACAAAATATCCCATACGTCCGTCCCCAGGAATATGGTTATAAAACAGATATCCGTTGGCTTATGCTGACTGCTGACAATAATACAGGATTATTTATCAGGGGAGATTCCTTGATTTGTTTTAGCGCGCTTCCCTATACTTATGATGACCTGAAAGGATTTATACAAGCCGGAAGCCATCCAGGTGATCTTGATAAGGAGAATTTTGTGGGACCTGAACATTGACTATAGGCAGATGGGTGTGGGAGGTGATGACAGCTGGGGAGCACGGACACATGATGAATATACTCTTCCTGCCAGGCCTTATACTTATACCTTCAGAATGATTCCATTTTTTGTTGAAACCCAGACTCCGGAAGACCTGTATAGATTACCGTAATGAAATATCCAGCCAGCCGGAAGAGCTTTGACACTCTTGTTAAAGGAGATGCAATTCACACTGGGGCAATCAGAGGCAAAGAGGATGAAAAGAAGTCTGAATAGATGAAAAATCTCATCGAAAGGATTGTTAAAGTCAATTGATTTTTCCCAGACTTTTAATCTCACCATAACAGAAAAAAACCGTAAGTTTGATCACTTAAAACAAACATCTTTATGCTGAAAAAAATTGCAATTTCCACTCTGCTGATTTCATCCTTCTTCTTGTCAGGAATGGCTGTGAATCCAGCCATTTCTATCATCCCGAAGCCTGTAAAGATGAAAATGGGGACCGGGGTTTTTTTTATTAATGACCGCACTGCTTTGCTTTTTACCGCAGGTGATGAAGAAGCCATGAATACGGCCAGGATGTTTGCAGGCCACCTTGAAATGGCAGGAGGACCTGTGTTGACGGCACTTGGTGTTAGCAGTAATTATATGAATATTCCAGGAATTATCTTCATTATAAAAAAGGACACTCACATCCCTTCCGAGGGTTATGTGCTGACCGTTTCTAAAAACAACATCATCATCGAAGGAGGAAGCGGCGCAGGGTTATTTTATGGGATGCAAACGCTCCTTCAGCTGCTTCCACCTGAAATATTTGCCTCCAAAGCATTGCAGGCCGGTAATACATGGAGTGTTCCCTGCATCAAAGTTCTGGATCATCCGCGTTTTCCTTATCGGGGAATGCACCTCGATGTTTCAAGGCATTTCTTTCCGAAGGAGTTCATATTAAAGTACATCGATCTCATTGCCTCTTTTAAGATGAACACTTTCCATTGGCACCTTACAGATGATAATGGCTGGAGGATAGAAATAAAGAAGTACCCTAAGCTAATGCAGACTGCGGCCTGGCATGTTGACCGTGAAAACCTGCCATGGTTGGAACGACCGCCACAGAAGGCCGGAGAAAAAGCTGATTATGGTGGATACTATACACAGGATGAGATCAGGGAAGTGGTTGAATATGCAAAGAAAAGATACGTTACGATCATTCCGGAGATAGAGATGCCAGCACATTCGGTGGAAGTGCTTGCCGCATATCCTCAGTTTTCTTGTACCGGTGGACCGTTTACAGTGCCTCCGGGAAGTTATTGGCCGAATTCCGACATACTTTGTGCTGGCAATGATTCCACCTTTACTTTCCTGGAGGATGTGCTTACGGAAGTCATGAATCTTTTCCCCTCGAAATACATTCATATCGGCGGTGATGAGGCAGATAAGACACGGTGGAAGGAATGTCCCAAATGCCAGGCCCGGATCAAGGCTGAAGGTCTTAAAGATGAGAAAGAGTTGCAAAGCTATTTCATCAAACGCATCGAAAAATTCGTGACTTCTAAAGGCCGGAAATTAATTGGCTGGGATGAGATCCTGGAAGGAGGACTGGCGCCTGAGGCGACCGTAATGTCTTGGCGTGGGCTCGAAGGCGGTATTGCTGCTGCACGTCAGAATCATGATGTGATAATGACACCCGGCACCTACTGCTACTTTGATCATTATCAGGGTGATCCTAAAACAGAACCCAAAGCTATAGGCGGTTTCCTGACTTTGAAGAAAGTATATTCTTATGAGCCGGTACCACGTGAATTGACAAAAGAACAATCAAATTATATTCTTGGGGCACAGGGAAATCTTTGGACTGAATATGTCCCAACACCGGAACATGCTGAATACATGGTTGTACCCCGGATGATCGCACTCGCCGAAGTAGACTGGACTCCCGGAAACCTGAAGAACTGGAATGATTTTCGCTCACGTCTGGACCCCGAATTTCGCAGATTGGATCTTCTTCATGTTAATTATTGCAAAGGTTCTGATAAAATTGAGATCCGTACACATTTTGATAAAAAAAGTCAGTCGATGAAATGCTGGCTTGAATCAGAACAACCAGGAACTCCAATTGTTTATACCCTCAATGGGAATGATCCCACTCCTGAATCTCCTGTTTATAACGGACCTTTTGAGATTAAAAAGAATGTTTATATAAAAGCCGGATTACTTCGTGATGGTAAGGTTATGGAACATACAGAAAGGACATTCATCAATCACCTGGCTCTCGGGAAAAAAATCCGGTACCTGGAACCTTGTAGCTATCGATATACCGGAGGCGGGAACGAAGCATTAATAGATGGGTTACGCGGAACTGTCGATTATCTGCAGGGAAATTGGCAGGGATTCCTGGGTAATAACCTTGATGTGATCATCGATCTTGGCAGTATTCAACCAGTAAAGACGGTTCTGATTACTTTCTTGCAAAGTACTAAAAGTTGGATCTTCTTTCCTGATTCAGTGACATTCTCGCTATCCTCCAATGGAAAGAAATTTCATTCTATCAATGAACAATTGAACACTGAATCAAAAAAGATCGGAAAAAATGTCATTAAACAATTTTCTCAGACCTTCCCTTCAACGCCAGCCCGCTATGTTCGTGTACGAGCAAAAAACACTGGCACATGCCCTCCCTGGCATGAAGGCAAAGGGCAACCATGCTGGTTGTTTGTAGATGAAATTGCAGTGTTTTAGATGCTGGAAAGTGAATATTAATTAACTCGGAGTAGTTTTCGCAATAATTTTCAATTATCAATTAAACCGTCAAAATATCCTTCTCTTTCCCTTCAAAAATCTTGTCAACCCTGACAATATTTTCATCGGTTAATTTCTGAATATCTTCTTCCAGTTTATCCACTTCATCTTCAGGAACTCCATCTTTCTTAAGTTTTTTGGCAGTTTCATTAGCAATCCGACGGATGTTCCGGATACTGATCTTTGCATTTTCCGCTTCCATCTTCGCTTTCCTTACCAGATCCCTGCGCCGCTCTTCGGTCAATGCAGGAACAACTATGCGAAGGATATCGCCTTCATGTTTGGGGTTAAATCCAAGGTTGGCAGCAAGAATTGCTTTTTCAATCAACCCAAGAACACTTTTATCCCAAGGTTGAACAATAATCTGACGGGCATCAGGAGTGCTGATGTTGGCAGTTTGATCAATAGGTGTTATTGCCCCGTAATAATCAATCCTGACTCCATCCAACATCTGAGGACTTGCTTTCCCTGCACGTACCTTCTGGAGTTCTTTTTCCAAATGAAGGATAGCATTGTGCATTCCTTCCTTGGCTTCCTCGAGAGCAAATTCTATCTCTTCATGCATAATGTCAACTGTTTATTATCTAATGGATAGTTCAAAATATTTGTATGTCTCTATGACTCTGGATCTTTGTATGTTTCAATTATCAATAATTCATTTTACCACAGTCCCAACTTTCTCTCCCCTGATAACTTTTAAAAGGTTTCCTTTAACATTCATATTAAAGACAAAAATAGGCAAATTATTCTCGCGACAAAGTGTAAAGGCAGTCAGATCCATGACTTGTAATCCCTTCTCATATGCTTCATCAAATGAAATGTATTCGTATTTTACTGCCTTAGGATCTTTTTCGGGATCAGCAGAATAAACCCCGTCTACACGGGTACCTTTCAGTATGGCATCAGCATTAATCTCGAGGGCACGCAAAGCAGAAGCTGTGTCCGTTGTAAAATAGGGATTACCCGTGCCTCCTGCAATGATAACAATATACCCTTTGGATAAATATTCTATTGCTTTAGACCTGCCCATAAGTTCACAAACCGGGTCGATAGCAATTCCAGAAAGCACCTTAGAAGGTACAGCTAGACGTGTAAAAGCATCTTGTAATGCCATGCTGTTAATGATAGTGGCCAGCATACCCATGTAGTCGCCTTGAACCCTATCGGTACCGCCGTTTGTTCCTTTAATCCCTCTGAAGATATTTCCTCCTCCGATCACTATAGCCACCTGAATCTTTTCATCAATAGCTGCTTTTATCTCTTTTGCATAATCCATTAGTCTTTCCGGGTCGATACCATATTGCTGTTCGCCCTGAAGCGCTTCTCCGCTTAATTTTAAAAGAATCCGTTTAAGTTTCATACCAATAAAAATTTATTTTATAAATAATGGTATTGGGTTAATTAGGCAACTTTTAATCTTTAATTCTTTACTGTCCGGCGCCGTGGCAATTCTTATATTTCTTACCGCTTCCACAAGGACATGGATCGTTGCGTCCCACCTTTTTCTCAACACGCACCGGCTGTGGCTTCTGTTTTTCCTGTGTGTTCGAATTAGCTTGTGAGAGCATGTCTGAGCGTTCTTCTCTTAAGCGGCTGCGATCCATTTTTCTCGGCCGTTGTGCTTCGTGTACATTTTCTACCTGTATTGGAACGTCAGCTTTGATCAGAAAAGAAATGATTTCCTTATTTGTCCGCTGAACCATTGACTTGAAAAGTTCAAACGATTCAAACTTGTAAATAAGCAAAGGATCTTTTTGTTCATATGCTGCATTTTGAACCGATTGTTTGAGGTCATCCATCTCCCTCAGGTGTTCCTTCCATGCATTATCGATCATACTCAGCACAATGCCCTTTTCTATTGATAATGCCACTTCTTTCCCCTTATCTTCAATAGCTTTGCGGATGTTTGTGATAACCTGCATGGTTTTCATTCCATCGGTTACAGGGATGGCAATGTTCTCATATTGCGTTTCATTCTCAAAAACCTGCTTTATGACAGGGTATGTCTTCTTTGCGATTGCATCGTTCTTTGCTTTGTAACGCCTGTAAACATGTTCATATAGCTTGTCTGCCAGTTCCGAAATATCTTTCGATTGGAAATCATCTTTCCCGAATGGAGAATCAGTAACAAATTCCCGAAGGAGTTCCAGTTTGAAACCTTCAAAATCATTTGCTTCCTTGTAATCGATAACAGTCGTCTCACAAACATCGTAAATCATATTACTGATATCAACAGCGAGACGCTCACCGAAAAGAGCATGGTGGCGCTTTTTATAGATGGCATCCCGCTGAATATTCATGACATCATCATATTCAAGAAGTCTTTTGCGGATGCCAAAGTTATTTTCCTCTACTTTCCTTTGTGCCCGTTCGATCGATTTCGTAATCATGGAATGTTGGATGACTTCTCCTTCCTTGATTCCCATCCGGTCCATAATTTTTGCAATCCTGTCGGATCCGAACATACGCATCAGGTCATCTTCCAGACAAACGAAGAACTGGGAACTGCCGGGGTCTCCCTGGCGTCCTGCGCGGCCGCGTAACTGCCTGTCGACACGGCGCGACTCATGCCTTTCTGTGCCGATGATGGCAAGCCCACCGGCCTCCACGACTCCTTTGCCCAACTTAATATCGGTACCACGTCCGGCCATGTTTGTGGCGATGGTCACGGTACCTGCAATACCTGCCTGGAGTACAATTTCGGCTTCCTTCTGATGTAGCTTTGCATTCAACACATTGTGCTTAATGTTCTGACGTTTAAGCATACGGCTCAACAATTCTGACGTCTCAACTGAAGTCGTACCTACCAGGCTTGGCCTTCCAATAGAAATCAGGTGTTCAATCTCTTTGATGACAGCATTAAATTTTTCCCGTTTTGTTTTATATACCAGATCCTGACGGTCATCGCGAATTACCGATCTATTAGTAGGAATGACAACGACGTCCAACTTGTAAATATCCCAAAATTCACCTGCTTCTGTTTCGGCGGTACCGGTCATCCCAGCTAGTTTTTTGTACATCCTGAAATAATTCTGCAGTGTAATGGTAGCATAAGTCTGTGTAGCAGCCTCTATCTTCACATTCTCCTTTGCTTCAAGGGCCTGATGAAGTCCTTCCGAGTACCTTCTTCCTTCAAGAATACGTCCAGTCTGTTCATCGACTATCTTGATCTTGTTGTCCATGATGACATATTCCACATCTTTTTCAAACAAAGCATAGGCCTTTAACAACTGGTTTACGGTGTGAACCCGCTCTGATTTGATCGAATAATCAATCATCATTTGGTTCTTTTTTTCCAGTTTTTCAGATTCAAGAAGGTCAGAGTGTTCAAGTTCGGCTAATTCGTTACCAATATCCGGCAGAATATAGAATGTGGGATCATCATAAGATTCGGTCAACAGGTCGATCCCTTTATCTGTCAACTCAATTGTATTGTTTTTTTCATCGATTACGAAATAAAGTTCATCATCGATGATATGCATGTTCTTGGATTGTTCCTGCATGTAAAAATTCTCTGTTTTCAGGAGGAGTGCCTTCATGCCAGGTTCACTAAGAAATTTGATCAGCGCTTTGGTCTTTGGAAGTCCATGATAAGAACGGAGTAATTGTTCACCCGCTTTTTTTATATTCTCGTTGTTGTTCTCATCCTCGCTTAGTGATTTTGCTTCGGCAAGCAACCTGGTGACCAGATTCCTTTGTGCGTTGTATAACTTTACCACATTGGGTTTCAATTCCTCAAAAGCCTGGTTTTCTCCTTCTGGTGTAGGTCCAGAAATAATAAGCGGGGTTCTGGCGTCATCAATCAAAACAGAGTCAACTTCATCGACAATCGCGTAGTTGTGCACCCGTTGTACCATTTCCTCGGGATTGCTGGTCATATTATCACGCAGGTAATCAAAGCCAAATTCATTGTTTGTTCCAAAAGTGATATCTGCGTTATAAGCATTTCTGCGGGCATCTGAATTTGGCTCGTGTCTGTCGATACAATCTACTTTCAATCCATGAAACTCATAAAGGACCCCCATCCATTCCGAATCTCGTTTTGCGAGGTAATCATTTACGGTAACGATATGAACACCTTTTCCCGGAAGGGCATTCAGGTATACTGGAAGTGTAGCAACAAGTGTTTTTCCTTCACCGGTAGCCATTTCTGCGATCTTCCCCTCGTGAAGTACCACTCCGCCTATTAGCTGAACATCATAGTGAATCATATCCCAGCGGATCATATTTCCGCCTGCAATCCAGTTTGTTTTGTACCTGGCCTTATCTCCTTCGATCACAACATTGGCTTTCACGGCAGCAAAATCACGATCCATCTGAGTAGCGGTAACTTCAATATATTCATTCTCAACAAATCTCCTTGCCGTATCTTTCATCACAGCAAAGGCTTCGGGCAGGATTTGATTTAATATTTCCTGGGTCAGTTCATAACTTTCCTTTTCAAGTTTATCAAGTTGGGAGTAAAGTTTTTCTTTTTCGTCAATCTCTATCTCGTCAGAAGTGAGCTGTATCTTAAGATCTTCAATTTCTTTCTCTTTCGCTGAAATATGGTCGGCAATCCTTTGTTTAAATTGAACGGTTTTAGCCCTGAGTTCGTCGTTGCTAAGATTTTTAATTTCATCGTAAAATCCCAAAGTCGTGTCGATATAGGGCATTATCTCTTTAATATCTCTTTGAGATTTGTTTCCCAGAAATTTTTTAAAAAAATCCATAATAATATAATTGATAAATCAACAAATGCTGAACAAAAGTAAGCAAAATCCAGTGACCAATCTTTTCAGCCTTTGAATTTTATGGATTCAGAAGTCGCTCAAGCGAAGACTCAAGCCCACTATCAGGCATGTCGGCCGGGTATTTCCAGATTTTCCCCTGGCTGTCTATCAGTACAAACAACGGGAATGAACGCACATCATAGTCGCGCAGCAATTCAATATCACTTCCTAAATGAAGAAATGTCCATGTAAAATCTTTTTTAAGGTTAAGGAAATAAAGCATTTTCAGAAATTCCTTATCTGCAGAAATGCTTAAAAAACGCATGCGGTCATGGTATTTATCATAGAGTGGCTTCAGCGATTCCATCTCACTGAGGCACGATTGGCAATAGGTGGTCCAGAAACCAATCAGAACAGGTTTCCCTTTAAACTCATCAAGTGAAACATTCTTATGGTTTCTGTCCTGAAGTATGAACCCGGGTGCCGCACTGCCTTGCCGCAGTCTTGTCAGATATATTATCAGATCTTCCGCAATCAATCTATTTTCTGCGAATTTACTATCCTTTGCTATTGAAGCCAGTGTATTTTGAATGCTCTCCTGTTTATACAATGGATCGTCGTACATTTCCATCAGACCCCTGAGCAATACCAGTTCGCGCAACTGGGGTTTTTTCAAGAGCGTATCAGTTTCCAGAGCTTTCATAAGGACGACGTAACTACCGGGATCATTCAACATCCCCTGATAATTGAGAAATTTTAATGGCCGTGAAGTTGTGGTCATGTATTTCGAAAAGAATTCCCTGAAGAAATCCATATACTCGACATTGTCATAGAGGATGGGAGAATTGGAAAAATATTTTTGAGTCATAACTGATTTGCCCATAACGTTAGCCACCTGTTCAAGGGAACCAAGCTTGTATTTTACATAGTCGAGAAAATAGGATTTTTTTACATCCGGAAATTTCCGCGTCATCCTTACCCGGAAAGTATCCAGCCTAGCTTTGTCTTTATTACTGTACAAATAGTTGAAATTATCCAGAACGAATTTGTTGTATTCAGTATTAAATGCCTGGATCAATGTGTTCAGATCTTCAGGTTTACTTCCTAAAAGTGTAATCTCAAGACTTTGTGACTCTTCAAAGGGGTTGATTTCCTGAATCTCGTTGTAATTCAAAGGAGCTATTGTCAGGATGTACAATCTGCTTGGTTCAATAAATAGCTCACCGCGGTGAAAATCAATATTCAGGAAGGCAGAAATTGTTTTATCCGTATTCATTAAAAGGGTAAAAGAGCCTGTAGAATCAACAGTGGCCTGCGTAAGTGTTTTCTCCAAACCGGTCAGCAGATCGGAAGACGTGATCACTTCTATCTTTCTTCCTTCTGCACCTGGCGCTGTTCCAATAATTTTTACAGATTGGGCAAAGGAAAGGAAAGGAAAAAGAAAAAGGATAAATGGCAGGAAGGTTTTCATTCAATTGAATTTAGTGATGCCAGATAATTGAAAGTTGAAAATTGATGTTGATAAAAATCATACTGACTTTATGACTTCATAACTTCATAAACTTACTGAATCATGAATTTCCTTTGCAATTTTATCTGGGACAAACTTGCTGACATCGCCTCCATTCTTCAGAATATCCCTGACCACAGATGAATTGAGAGCTGCATATTCCGGTGCACTCAGAAAAAATACTGTTTCGATTTCAGGTGAAATGGCTTTGTTCATAAGGCCGATAGTCCGTTCAAATTCAAAATCGGCAGAGGTTCTCAATCCACGCAAGATATATCCTGCTTTTATTTTCCTGCAAAAATCGACAGTAAGACCTGAATATTTTACGATTCTGACCTTCGGTTCATCGGAGAACACCTGTATAAGCCATTTTAACCGATTATCCAGGGAGAAATATGACTTTTTTTCAACATTTTCTCCTAATGCAACAATGATTTTATCGAATACCGGAATTGCCCTGCGGACGATGGATACATGACCCAGTGTAATAGGATCAAAGGATCCCGGGAAAACAGCGATCTTTTTCATCAACAATACATTTTCTCGGGCAAACTTACTGAAATATTCTCGATTGGACGATTTACAAATGACGAATGAATTTTTTTATTGACGATTTATGATTTCATTGCGTAAATAAACAATAAATCCTAAATCTAAAATTGTCTAATCTCAAATTATTCAAATGATACTGAGAATTGAAAAATTTTTGATTTCAGACTTTGGATGCTATTTGTATAAAGGTTGTTTTCCCTTTTCAATTCGTCGAACAGCCCATACATCATCTTGAATTCTAATCCCAGTTTAAACCATTCATTGTAAAAATCGAAACCAACCCCAGCCTCAAGGTAAACATCATTACTATTAAACTTGACTATTTTCTGGTCAGCATTACGTGCCTCCCGTTTCTTTGCCTGCGATGCCAGGTCAAGAGTATATTGAGTCCCTCCCATCAGGTATGCTCTGAAATTATTGTAACGGTCAGATTTAAATTTGATTTCGAGAGGGAAGTTCACATAGGTTGAAGGAACATCCTTTGTTATGGTCAAAATAGATTTATCCTCATTCTTGTAAATTAAAATGGCATATATGAGTTGGCGGTCCCCAAAGGAAAGAGATGGAATAAAGCGAAGATCAAAATTATCACCTATCCGCATATTGCTAACAATACTGATGACGAAACCAACCGCAGCGGTCGATGTGATTGATAAGACCTTGGCTGAATCAGGCAAGGGCAGGATGTCGGGTATGAATGTTGAATCGAAATTATGGGTAGTCAGGTCTTTAATAGGACGGATGGTAACGTAACTAAGATCGGCTCCTAAGACAAATCCAAAATGAAACTTATCCTGGTCGTATGTCGGCATGTTAAGGATCCATTGCTTCTGTCCATATCCTTTTCCCGAAAATGAAAGATAACAAACTAATAAGGAGACGATAATAATCCGCACACGTTTCAATAAATTGGAGTGGTTTAATGAACTATACTAACGGGTTAAATGATTTTTTATTTTATAGAAAAGATTAGCGTTTGTAAGGGCTATGTTTATTTTATTCCTGTATATATAGTGGCTATGCCAAAGGTAAGGATCTTCCGGGTAATGTTTTTCATTTCAGCTTTTACCAGGAAATTAACAAAATCTTCCCCAGATGGAAAAGCTGAAACAGATTCAGGCAGATAGGAATAAGCCTGTCTATTCCCAGAAACCATTTTTCCTATGAAAGGTATCATATATTTAGAGTGAAATGCATACAATTGTTTCCAGGGAAAAGATGCAGGATGTGAAAATTCGAGAATCATCATCACCCCTCCAGCTTTCAATACCCGTTTCATTTCTGATAAGCCTTTTTCCAGGTCTTCAAAATTACGGACACCGAAAGCCACTGTTACGGCATCAAAAATTTCATTCGGAAATGGAAGAGCTTCAGCATCACCTTCCTGAAACTTTATTCTTTCCTGTATATGTTTTTGCAAGGTCCTCTTTTTAGCAATTTCCAACATATCTCCAGCAATATCAATCCCGATGATCCTTTCAGGTTCCAAACCGTTGATAAGTAAAGCAAGGTCACCAGTGCCTGTCGCAACATCGAGAACGCTTTTAGGATGGTAGGACGAAAGTTGGTTTACTAATTTTCTTCTCCAACTGAAATCAATACCGAGCGAAAGAAAATGATTCAGGAAATTGTAATGACCGGAAATGTCGTTGAACATATTTTGAATCTGCTCTTTCTTTTTCATTGGTTCCTGTCATGAATAAAGAAAAAAGGGATTATCCGAAAACCGACAATCCCTTAAAAATCAATTAATCCTAAATTATGCTCCGAGCATCAGTCTTTTAAAACCGGTGATGCGAAGGTCTTTATCATTTTCTGCCAGGAATTGACGAACTGTTTTTTTAGTATCTCTCACAAAATCCTGGTTCAGCAGTGTATTGTCTTTGAAGAATTTTCCAAGCTTTCCAGTTGCAATCTTTATCCAGCATTTCTTCCGGTTTCCCTTCCTGCCGGGCTTGTTCCTTCCCGATTTCAACTTCGTGGTTGATAATTTCCTGCGAAACATTTTCTTTATCTACGGCAATGGGGTTCATGGCAGCAACCTGCATAGCTAGTTCATGTGCAATTTCAGCTATATTCCTTCCATCTTTTTTATTCAGTCCGAGAATTGTTGCAAGTCTGTTTCCATGATGGTTATATGAAGAAATGAAGGGAGCTTCCAGAAATTCATAATGAGCAATCTTAATCTTTCTCACCAGTTTTCCCCAACATCTCATTTAGTTTTTCTCCTACAGTTATTTTATCCAGTATCATAGTATTGATTTCCTCAAGACTGGATGGACGGTTTTTGATGCAAAGATCGAGAAGGTCATAAGCGAATTTCTTAAAATCATCAGTCTTAGCTACAAAATCCGTTTCACAGTTCATCATGATCATCCCTGCATAAGTATGATCCTCATTAGTTTCCGATATTACGATGCCCTCATTGGCATCGCGGTCTGCTCTTTTTTCGGCAATTTTCTGTCCTTTTTTCCTGAGGTAATCAATGGCTTTGTCAAAATCGCCTTCAGTTTCCTGAAGTGCTTTTTTGCAATCCATCACCCCGGCGCCGGACATCTGACGTAATTTATTAACGTCGGCCGCAGTTATCGTTATCATAAAAAATTTGTGTGTTTAATATTGATTAATTTAAATAGTATAATATCCCAGTAGGTCATTTTTTATTCGATTTTCCGGCAGGTTTGTTGATTCGTTTACGGGGAACTTTCGTTTTTTCCTTCTCCTCATCCGAATTGGACTTCAGTTTGGCAATTTTGGTTTCCACAAAATCTTTCTTCGCAATTTTTATTCCTTCTTCTTCTTCATCTATATCCATGACATCAACACCGGAGTGTATTCCGAATTCATCTTCTGCTCCTTCAATTTTGCTTTCATGTTCTTCATCGGCAATTTTTTTGTCCCGGTCGAGTTTACGTTCAACAAGACCTTCCTCGATGGCACTCACCATAGCTCCGATAATAAGGGATATTGATTTGGAAGCGTCGTCATTAGCAGGTATAGCAAAATCCACCTGACGTGGGTCAGAATTTGTGTCGACGATGGCGAAGGTAGGTATGTTTAATTTTTTTGCTTCGGCAATAGCAATATGTTCTTTCAGAATATCCACTACAAACACAGCTGCAGGAAGACGGTTCAGATCGGCAATACTTCCAAGGTTCTTTTCCAGTTTTGCCCTTTCGCGAGTAATGGTCAATCGTTCTTTTTTAGAGAGATTGCTATAAGAAGGGCTACTCATCAATTTATCAATGGAAGCCATTTTCCTTACTGCCTTACGGATGGTAGCAAAGTTAGTAAGCATTCCACCAGGCCAACGCTCCGTTACATAAGGCATATTGACTCTCTTTACTTGTTCTGCAACGATTTCTTTTGCCTGTTTCTTTGTTGCGACGAACAAAATGCGTTTCCCTGATTTCGAGATCTGCTTGAGTGCAGAAGCTGCTTCGTCCATCTTAGCCATGGTTTTGTAAAGATCAATAATATGGATCCCATTACGTTCCATGAAAATATAAGGGGCCATGCTCGGGTTCCATTTTCTCTTCAGGTGACCAAAATGAACACCGGCATCCAACAATTCATCAAAAGTGATTCTTGACATAATTTCTTTACTATAATTTTAACGTTTGCTAAATTGGAATCTTTTCCTTGCTTTTTTTTGACCGGGCTTTTTCCGTTCGACCATACGCGGATCCCGTCTCATCAATCCTTTTGCTTTTAGTGTGGGCCGGTTTTCTTCGTTGATCTTGCAGAGAGCACGGGAAATTGCAAGACTTGAGGGCCTCTGCCTGTCCGGTAATTCCACCGCCATCGAGGTTGACCCTGACATCGTATTTTCCAAAAGTGTTTGTGATGTTGAAGGGTTCAACAACTTGGTATTGTAAGATTAACGTTGGAAAATATTCTTTATAATCGCGGTCGTTGACCGTAATTTTTCCATCACCTTCTTTTAAATAAATCCTCGCGACGGCAGTTTTTCTTCTGCCGAGAGTCATGATAACTTCCATATTATCCGATTGAATTTAGATTGATTACTTTGGGTTGCTGAGCCTGGTGAGGATGTTCCGGACCTTCATAAACATAAAGGTTACGAAACAATTCACTTCCTAAACGATTTTTAGGCAGCATGCCTTTGATGGCTTTTTCAACAATGGCAGTGGGCTTTTTTGCCATTAGTTCCTTTGGTGATGTAAAGCGCTGTCCTCCGGGATACCCCGTATGATGGACATATTCTTTATCCGACATCTTTTTACCTGTAAGAATAACCTTTTCGGCGTTGATGATGATCACATTGTCGCCACAGTCAACGTGCGGTGTATAATTGGTTTTCAGTTTGCCCGGAGTAATCGTGCTGCCTTGGACAATAAACGTCCAAGAACCTGGTTTTCTGCGTCAATAAGAACCCATTCCTTATTTACCGTTGCTGCGTTGGCACTTATTGTTTTGTAACTTAACGTATTCATGAACTTTTACTAGTTGTTAAATCATTAATACTATTCCCATTAAAAAGGGGTGCAAAAATAGAACTAAATTTTTGATTAAACAAATAATCTCAGGAACTTTTAGGCAAGTAGTAAAATGGCTAAATAGTAAAATGGCAAAAATCAGCTCCTTTGCCGTGAAGGAAGGTCAAAAAGATCAGGAAGACAAATGACATTTCTTTCATTGTTAAAAAATTCTAAAAAAATGGTAATAATTCAAAATACTTCTTTATTCTCTCTAATTTTATTTTCCGGTATGTTTCAAAGATGAACAAACTAATACGGCTTCTCCTCTTGACAGGTATTCTTGCTGCTGCGATGGCTTTTCTTGAAAGCTCAGTGGTAGTCTATTTGCGCGTACTTTATTATCCCGAGGGATTTTCTTTCCCGTTAAAAATGATAGATCAGCACATACTTGTGACAGAAGTCTTTAGGGAAGCAGCAACAATTATCATACTTTTCACTATAGGTCTAATCGCAACAAAAAGCCTGATCGCTCGTTTTGCGGTGTTTATTTATGCTTTTGCCATTTGGGATATCTTTTATTATATTTATCTGATCTGCCTCATCGGATGGCCAATTTCTTTTTTCACATGGGACCTTTTATTTCTCATCCCGGTGACATGGGTCGGACCGTGTTGGCCCCCGTGATTAATTCTCTCACCATGATCCTTCTGGCGGTGATCATCCTTTATAACCGTGCAAAAGTTAGTACCTTTCACCTGACCTTCTTTGAATGGTTATTACTGATTACAGGATCCCTGATTATGATCTTTGTTTATACCCAGCCTTATATGAGCTATATGCTTGACAGGTTCTCCATTTCCGAATTGATCTATTACCGGCGAAATATATTATTGATTAAGTATATTGCCGGATTTAAACCGGTTACATTCAACTGGCTTATTTATGTGCCGGGTCAGTTGCTGTTCTTTTGGTCAATCCTTCATGTGATACTCAGGATGAAAAGGAAATAATTACCGGGACAGCGTTATCACATTTTTACTAATTTTGCAGCCATCATATTTGTGACTTCGTGACTTCTTATATAATCGCCTAATGTCAATAAAAGTAACTGATATAACCAAAATTTACGGGAAGCAGAAAGCCCTAGATGATGTTTCATTTGAGATTGCGCCGGGTGAAGTTGTCGGCTTGTTGGGGCCGAATGGTGCAGGAAAAAGTACGATCATGAAGATACTTACCTGTTTCATCCCCCCCACTTCAGGGGAGGCAAGTGTATGCAACTTTGATATTCTTGAACAATCCATCGAGGTAAGAAAAAAAATAGGATATCTTCCTGAAAATAATCCTCTTTATCTGGATCTTTATGTGGAAGAGTTTCTTTCTTTCATTTATGGGATCCTTCATAATTCTGCTAGTAACCCGAAGCGGATTGCCGGGATCATTGAATTAACAGGTCTTCAATCAGAACAACATAAAAAAATCGGTGCTTTGTCCAAAGGATACAGACAGCGTGTCGGCCTTGCTCAGGCATTACTGCACGATCCGGAGGTTCTTATTCTTGACGAACCTACATCAGGACTTGATCCTAACCAGTTGCTCGAGATCAGGTCGCTTATCAAGACCATCGGCAAGGAAAAAACAGTCATGCTTTCCACTCACATCATGCAGGAAGTGGAAGCCATTTGTGACCGTGCAATCATCATTCACAAAGGAAAGATCGTAGCCGACGATTCCACACAGAATCTTCATCATATTACTTCCTCTTCAAATGCGGTCAAAGTAGAATTTAGCTCAGCCGTTGATGCCGGGCTTCTTGCAAAAATCAATGGCGTAAAAAAAGTTACTGCATTATCACCAGCCAGTTTCCAACTCACCGCAAAATCTTTAGTGGACATTCGTCCAGATGTTTTTAGATTTGCGGTTGAACAAAATCTTACTGTTCTTGCAATGCAAAAAGAAGAACTCAGGCTGGAGGAAGTTTTCCAGGAACTCACCAAAAATTAACTGGTGATGTGGTGAACTGATGACGTGGTGAGATTAATAATTAATTTACTTTGCGAATTTGTGACTTTCTTGTTCAAACAAAATTTGTATCCGGTAAAAAAAATTTGTACTTTTGCCAGCAGCTGAGTGGAAAGATTTGATTGATTGCAACCACTGGAAAAAATGCTAAAACAATATTTCCTCCCGTCAATCTTCAGATCCGCCTTTCTCTTTGCATTTAATTATAAACTCAAAAAAAATAAACTATCATGGGATATTTATTCACATCCGAGTCTGTATCTGAAGGACATCCGGATAAAGTTGCCGACCAGATCTCCGATGCATTACTTGATGAATTCTTAAAATGGGATCCCGAATCTAAAGTTGCGTGTGAAACTTTCGTCACTACCGGTTTGGTTGTTTGCGGAGGTGAAGTAAAAACAGAAGGATATGTAGATGTGCAGGATACTGCCCGTAAAGTGATCCGCCAGATCGGTTATACAAAAGCCGAGTACCGCTTCGACTGTGATTCCTGTGGCGTGGTTTCCACCATCCATGAGCAATCCAAGGATATAAACCAGGGCGTTGTAAGAGAAAATCCGGAAGACCAGGGAGCTGGTGACCAGGGGATGATGTTCGGATATGCTTGCCGTGAAATGGATAACCTGATGCCACTCACAAGTGAACTGGCGCATATTCTCCTCCAGGAACTGGCAAAGATAAGGAGGGAAGGGAGACAGATGAAATATCTGCGTCCAGACAGTAAATCACAGGTCACGGTCGAATATGACAATGACAGCAAACCGAAACGGATCGATACCATAGTGATTAGTACGCAACATGACGATTTCATTAAACCGGAGAATAACACGGCAAAAGCCATTGCAGCTGCCGAAAAAGAAATGCAGGACGTGATCCGGAAAGATATTGTTAAATACCTGATACCCCGCGTTCAAAAGACTCTTCCTGCCCGTATAAATAAACTGTTCAAGGATGATTACAAACTTCATGTCAACCCGACAGGAAATTTTGTAATTGGCGGTCCTCATGGGGATACCGGGCTTACCGGACGAAAAATTATTGTTGACACTTATGGTGGGCACGGAGCACATGGCGGTGGCGCATTTTCTGGCAAGGATTCATCGAAGGTCGATCGTTCCGCAGCTTATGCTGCCAGGCATATGGCGAAGAACCTTGTAGCTGCAGGTGTTGCCGATCAGGTACTCATCCAGGTTGCTTATGCTATTGGAGTTGCCCAGCCTGTTGGCCTGTACGTCAATACATATGGAACAGCGAAAGTGAAAAATAATAAAGGGGAAATTTCATCTGACGGTGAAATCTCAACAAAGGTTCAGAAGATATTCGATATGCGGCCTTATGCCATTGTACAACATTTCGGACTGAAGAACCCAATCTTTCTGAAAACAGCTACCTATGGCCATTTTGGAAGAGACCCCTTTTCTGAAGAAGTTGATGTTTATTATCCGGTAAGCGGCTCAAAACCAAAGAAGGTAAATGGGAACGGGAAAAAAGATATCTACAGGAAGAAAGTAGACTTCTTTGCCTGGGAAAAGTTGGATTATGTGGAAAAAGTAAAGAAAGAGTTTGGGTTAAAGTAAGAAGTGGGGTATTAGGTACTGGAAGTTGGGTATTAGGCAGAGAAATTGTTGTGATTTGTGTCTCAGTTATGTCACAGGAAATCGAACATAAATACCTTATCAGGAAGGACCTCTGGTATGCGGTTCACAAGCCCGCAGGAGTAAAGATCCGGCAAGGATATCTTCAAACGGATCCAGGAAAAACCATCCGCATAAGAATTTCCGGAACAAATGCATTTCTTACTATAAAAGGGCCTTCCCGGAATGCTTCCCGGGTTGAATATGAGTATCCAATTCCAACAAAGGAAGCAGAAGAACTTCTGCAATTATGCACAGTTCCCATTATAGAAAAAGTCCGATACAGAATGGAATATGCCGGGAAGATGTGGGAAGTAGATGAATTTCTCAGGGAGAATGAAGGACTGATCCTTGCAGAGATTGAATTGTCTTTTCCGGAAGAAACATATTATAAACCTTCCTGGGTTGGTGAAGAGGTAACCGACGATCCGAGGTATTATAATTCTTACCTTGCTGTTAATCCGGTTTCAGGCTGGAAATAACAAAAAAAGAGAGGCTGCTCTTTTTCCGGGAGCAGCCTCTTCTATAAGAAAAGATCTTTTAATGCCTTATGATGAGTTTATGTGTCGTCATGGATTTTCCATCTATATTCAGTGAATAAAAGTAAATACCTTCAGGGAGGTCCCCTGTAAAGATGGATAATTTGTTCCCTGAACTTGTCAGGTCCGATTTTTTAATAACGGTACCCAATAAATTACGGATAACGACTGATCCCGTATTTTCACCATTGAGAGAATATTCAAAGTTCACTGTGCTATTGGCCGGATTAGGATAGGCTCCCGATAAGATATTCCTGGCAGTTTGTTCGTTAACTCCCACAAAAAGAGCGTCATAATCAATGTTCACACAAACCGAATCGAGGGGGTTGGCCTGGTTAAAGAATACATATCTGATTGTGGAAATTCCTTCAAATCCATTAGGGGAGTAATGGCCTGAAAAGTCAGTGGAATCAGTTGCATAAGCATCAATGTCCAATGCTTCCGGGGAAACATATACGTTTGGAGGGAAACATAATCCCCAGCAAAAGGTGTTTGTAGAACCTGAAATCAGGCTAATCTCGACCTTTTTCACTTTAACGCCGATTGTGGAAGATGTTAGGTTTTTGACAAACATATAAGAATTTATCTCGGCATCGTTTACATGTCCGTGCAGGGTTATCGTTGAATTGTTGGCGACCGGGCCGGCACTGTCAGCTAATGCCAATGATTGTAAACAACTAACTGATTGAGAGTAACTATAGGAACAAATGCTTAAGATAATGAATACGGAGAGTACAATTTTTTTCATTTGAATATGGTTTTTGAGGATTATGTTCTTTTTCAGGATACAAAGGTAATGAAGTTCTTTTATCTAATTATAGTTTTTCAGTGAAATTTATCCTCACCTGTAAAAGGATGAAGAATTTTATACTAATTTTGAACGAGAATTATTAATTCATTAATTTCAAAATCTGTAAGAATGAAAAAGTTAATACTTTTTATCTTGTTTTTTTCCACAGCCGTTCTTGGTTTCAGCCAATCGCAGCGGCTTGTTATGTTCGAGGAATTTACGCAGGCCAGCTGTTATTATTGCGGATTGGATAATCCTGCATTTAATGCCCTGTTGGATGCGAATTCAAGTAAGTGCACTTCCATCAAATACCAAACGAGTTGGCCTGGTTATGATCCTATGAACTTGCAGAACCCTGTAGATGTGGCGGCGAGGGTTTCTTACTACAATGTTTCCGGGGTTCCCGATGTCATCATGGATGGGACAAACGAAGGCACACCACCCGCTGTTACCCAGGCAATGATTGATGCCGAATATGCCATTCCTTCACCTTTTACCATCTCCATGTATCAGTGGCTTTCTACGGGGAATGATACAATTTTTGTTAATATGCTTGGGGAGGCCACATCGGCTGCCAGCGGTAGTCTGGTCGCACAAATCGGGGTGATTGAAAAACACATTCATTTTACTAATCCTCCTGGCGACAATGGAGAAACTGATTTTTACAATGTCATGAAAAAGATGGTGCCAACAGCTTCCGGGAACTGTTCTGTCAACTTCATTTCAGCCCGGGGATTATTTCATCGTTCAGGGTTCATGGAAACTGGCAAATGTATATTCATTAAGTCAACTCAGTGCTGTAGGCTTTATCCAGAATAATATTAGCAAGAAGTTCTTCAGGAGCAAACAGCGACTCCGTTCCGTTTACGATGCCTTATAACAATGATGTTCAATTGATGGCAGTCACAAATTATTCGCCAACCAATTGTTCAGGAAGCATAGCTCCAATGGTCACCATCCGGAACAATGGAAACGACACTGTGACGTCAATGACCATTGAATATACAGTAAACAACGGAAACCTTGCTTCCTATACCTGGAATGGCAGCCTGCCAACTTTGCAGGAAACTGTGGTTTCACTTCCCGCCTATACCTTTACACCTGAAGCATCGAATACTCTCCTGATATATAACGACCTGGTCAACAATGTCAATGATGAATATCCCAAAAATGATACAACTACTGTTACCTTCATAGCCGCTCCGGCTACTACTAACTACGCACTTTTCTATTTGCGTACCGACAATGCACCACAGGAAACAACCTGGGATCTTAAGAATTCTTCGGGAACAGTCATTAACTCAGGTGGACCTTATTCGTTAGCCGGTCATTCTTATATCGATACATTACATTTACCTGGCGGAGGCTGCTATACTTTTACTATTTATGATTCTGGAGGAAACGGATTATGTTGTGTCAATGGAAACGGCGGTTATGAACTGCTTACTTCCACTGGCTCAATTATCAGACAGGGTGGAGCATTTGGATATTCAGAGTTCACCGAATTTAAAATGGACTGGCCTGCTGCAATTGAACAGTTTGAAAAGACCAGCATGAAGGTTTATCCGAATCCATTTAGGGATGAAGCAAAAGTTACCTTTTACCTGATGAATCCGGAAAATGTGGTTCTTTATCTCTATAATTCTATGGGTCAAATTGTCAGATCGTTTGATAAAGGAAATTACACTGCAGGAAATCAGGAATGCATACTGGATGCCGGCGACCTGCCGACAGGCATTTACATGCTGAAGATGCAGGCTGGTAAACAGATACACATCTGTAAAGTTTATATAAATGACTAAAAATCACCGATTTTGCCGGATATGCACTTCAATGGCACCGACACCATACTTTTGCATGGGGGCATCGAAGTATTCGATGCCCTCTTTTTCTTTCATCAGATCTATGAGAACTTCCCTGAGAACACCATTTCCAACACCATGGATAAAAGTGACTTTTGCAAAATCATTGGCAATAGCACTTTCAAGGCATCTAACGAAATAATTCTTCTGATACTCCAGGATCTCAACTTTTTCAAAACTTGCAGGATCATCCACAAGTTCATGGATATGAAGGTCGACTTCGGCTTCCCGTTCCCCTGTTTTATGGCGCAGGATAAAATCATCTGAATTCACTACTACTTTTTCTGTTGTGCCGGAGACTGGTTTGTTGACATCCTTTTTTTCGGGTTCCTCCGAAATCGTTGCAACCTTTACTACGATTGCTTTATCTTCAGTATATATGGAATCCATATAGCTCTGTTCGGTATAGAATTTCTTCCCTGTTATGGAGAATTCAACATTAAAAGGACGAGGCACTTCATAACATCTTTCCTTATGAAAGAGAAATTGAAGACAACCCTCTGTCCACATCGGAAGTTCATCACGGTTAATTGTGGCTATCAGCAGACGTGTGTCTGCGCCCGTGACCCGTAATCGACTCCTGACCAATTTCCATTATCAGTTTTCCGGAAATGATTATAAAGCAGATCATAGGAGGTGTTGTTGACAAGATAAACATCCATATGACCAGTGATCAGCCATTTCTGGTCATGTGGTACAAATGCGAGAAAAATATCTTCTGATCGCCTTGAATTTATTACGTTTTTGGGAGATCTTCCGGGGTGTCGGAAGGATGTTCGGCCGGAGTGCTTGTCTCAGACATATCCGGCACTTCAAATGATTCATGAAAGAACCTCGATCCAGGATCGACAGAATCAATCACCAGCAATTCACTGGCTTGAACCGGGATCTCAAATCCTCCTTCGATTGCAACGGAAACCAGCCGGCTGTCGATGATTTTACGTACCACTCCTCCACCGGTATCGTTAAGGAATTTGACTTTATCTCCAACTTTTATTGCCATGAGCACGATATAAAAAACAGATTAAAAAGTTAGGCAAAGGTACGGAAATTAGTTACTGGTATTGGATACTGGGCACTTGGTAATTTGGATAAAAAACTAAACCACTCTGGATTGAAAATCCAGAGGTTTGATTAAAAGGTAAAAAATGAAATTTTTTAACATCATTCCATTATCCAATTCCCGCCCTGAGTATTCGGCTTATCCTTATGATGTTCCAAGTACTCTTGTACCATTTCATCTGTTATATTACCTGTACTCCATGCTCCGAATCCAATTGCCCAGAAATGCCTTCCCCAATATCGCTTCCCCAATTCCGGAAATTCTTGCTGTAGCATTATCGATGTTCTACCCTTTAATCGCTTTACTAAATTACTTATACTCAGTGATGGCGGATATTCGATATGAATGTGAACATGATCCTTACTCACCACCCCTTTTAGTATTTTCACATTCTCACTATTACAGATTTGCACCAGTAAATCGCGACATCGTATCTGAACATCCCCTTTTAACACATGATAACGATACTTGGTCACAAACACTATATGAACACTTAGCCAACTTACAGTATGAGAACTCTTTCGAAAATCTTCCATACCGTAAATTTAAAACTTTTATAGAAACTGAAGTAGCCGCAATAAATTGCGGGGATTTAACCTTTTACTGAAACATTAAATCTTATTCACGATTAATAATTCTTACTTATAATTCATAATTAAAATATGTTCGTCTTGTCATTTCTTTCGAAAAAATTTCATTTTGTCATTTTTTTGTACCTTGCGGCCAGTATTAACCAAAAAACAAATTTTATGAGGAAAGTTACCTTTCTGTTGTTATGCTTATGCATAACGGCATTGAATTGTTTTGCAGGAGGCTACCAGGTTGGTTTGCACAGCGAGCGAAACATCGGAATGGGACTGATCGGAACATCCCTGAGTTATGATGCCAGTGCGCTGTTTTACAACCCGGGGGGAGCTTCTTTCATCGACTCCAAATTCAGCTTTTCAGGAGGGATGACGTTTTTAATTGGACGCACTACATTCCAGTCCAGGGATGAGAATTACCAAGATGAGATCAAACATCAACTGAATTATCCACTTTATTTCTATGCGGCCTATAAACCAACTAAGGACTTATGTATAGGAATCGCAGTGAATACCCCTTATGGCCTCAGTATTGCATGGCCCGACAATTGGCAGGGCAGAAACATTATCCAGAACATTTCGTTTAAAGCCTTCACGTTCCAACCTACAATTTCCTATAAAATCAAGAATATTGTCGGAATCGGAGCCGGATTGGTTATTTCGTATGGTAATGTGAATCTCAACA
The DNA here is from genome assembly GCA_963785325.1 of uncultured Bacteroidales bacterium. GTDB lineage: Bacteria > Bacteroidota > Bacteroidia > Bacteroidales > FEN-979 > FEN-979. Next base: position 108,027 of record CAWAVC010000012.1, read on the forward strand.
AAGCCATCCCATTAAGTGGGCCCGACAGCACGGATGGAAAAGTAAATATTAAAGGCAGTACTGTCAAATATGGTTTCAATGCCGGAATCATGGTACATCCTTTAAAAGGTCTGAGCATCGGAATTGATTATCGTTCAAAGATTGATATGGCAGTGAAGAATGGCGATGCAACCTTCACTGTACCTGCATCTTTAGCCACAAGTTTTCCGGATAACAAAGTGAATGTTTCTCTTCCCTTACCTGCGAACCTTGATCTTGGTATATCATATGAGATCAATGAACATTTTATGATCGGACTCGATTTGAATTATGTATTCTGGAATGCTTATGATTCGTTAATTTTCAATTTCCAGACTGCTACATCTGCAGTTCAGGCCCATCAGGCGTCTGCAAAACTTTATTCAAACTGCCTCATCACAAGACTTGGCGCTCAATATAGGATCAATTCTTTAATTGCAGTCAGAGCTGGTGTATATTATGATCCATCTCCCGTTAAGGATGATTATGTTGACCCGTTGGTGCCCAGTTCAAATGAGATCGGCATAACCTGTGGGTTATCCATTTATCCAATAAAAGGATTTAGTATCGATGCTGCCTTTGAATACCTGATGGGGCTGCAAAGAAATGGCAATGATGTGAATGATAATTTTGCAGGAATTTATAAAACTGCCATTTACATGCCCGGGATTGGCTTAACCTACAATTTTTAACCTTAAATCGTGAGCATTATGAAAAAAATAATTTTCTTTATACTTTCCCTCGCGCTATTATCCTCTTGCAAACAAAAGATAAATGAATTCAATGCGTACAGAGGATCCGCAGATTTCACGAGATATATTTCCATTGGAAATTCACTGATGTCAGGATACGCAGATGGCGCACTTTACCATTCAGGACAACTTAATTCTATTCCCAACCTTATCGCAGGGCAATTAAAGACGGTTGGAGCAGGAAAATTTGTACAGCCATTGGTTCCCAGTGAATACGGTGTCGGATACACAGGTTCGACTCCTAAATTGATTTTAGGCTATGTGACCGATTGCAGCAATACGGTTTCACTTGGCCCGAAGCTTGATCTATCAGGGGCAATGGCGACTCTGGCACCTGTGGGTTATCTGATAGATAATTTTGCTGTTCCCGGGGCAAAGTCCTTCCACATATTGGCCCCCGGTTATGGAAACCCGGCAGGGTTGATGACCAATCCTCCCACGGCAAACCCATATTTTTTCAGGTTTGCAACTTCAGCAACGGCATCAGTGCTTAGCGATGCATTGGCTGCAAATGCCACTTTCTTTACTATGTGGCTGGGTGATAATGATGTACTTTCTTATGCACTTTCTGGTGGCGTAGGCGATACCATTACAAGTCCTGCTTTCTTCCAGACTGTTATGGGAGCGATCCTTCAAGAACTCACTGCCAATGGGGCCAAAGGGATAATTTCGACCATCCCCGACGTCACCGCTATCCCCTTCTTTACCACTATTCCTTACAACGGACTTGTTCTTACAAAATCAGAGGCAGATTCAGTAAATATGGCAATGACGCTTTATGGTTTACCATTTAAATATACTGCAGGGCAGAATCCTTTCCTGGTAGCTGACTCGACATCTTCAAATCCCTATTTCAAAGTCCGGCAAATGCTGCCGGGAGAATTGGTTCTCATGACGGTTCCCCAGGATTCGCTAAAGTGTCTGGGAATGGGGATCATCAGCAAACTGACTTCACGTCCATATCCGATTCCCAAACAGTATATCCTGAATCTTAGCGATATCACTAAACTACAAACTGCCACAACTGCATATAACCAGATTATTGTTGCGCTGGCTGCACATTTCGGTCTGGGAGTTGTAGATATGAATTCCAAGCTGAAAGAATTGCAAAAAGGGATCATATGGGATGGGATCAAACTGAATACCATCTTTGTTACCGGAGGGGTTTTTTCACTTGATGGGATCCATCTGAATCCACGCGGTTGTGCACTGGCTGCAAATTATTTTATCCAGGCCATTAACGCCAAATACAGTAGTAATATACCTTTGGTTGACATTGCAAATTACCACGGAATAATCTTTCCATAAACAAGGAGGATACTATCCCCTGAAAAAGCCGTTTCCGAGAATACCGGAAACGGCTTTTTTTAAATGGCAAAATGGTAAAAATTTTTATCAAATATCAATTGTCAATTGCCAAGAAACCTCATCATTTTCCAGATAGCGCGGCCGCGGTGACTGATTCCGTTTTTCAGGTAGGCAGGCATTTCTGAGAATGTCTGAGATTGACCATTAGGGACAAAAACAGGGTCATATCCAAAGCCTTCTGTTCCCCGTTTCTCACGCAGGATAAATCCGTCTATACGGCCTTCGAAGAGATGTTCTTTTCCTCCAAGGATAAGGCATACTACACAGCGGAAACTGGCATTCCGGTCTTCTGTCTGCTCCATTTCCGTAAGGACTTTCCGGATGTTATTTTCAAAGCTGCATTCTTCGCCGGCATAACGAGAAGAATAAACACCCGGTCGCCCATCAAGAGCCTCGATGAAAAGTCCGGTATCATCGGCAAAACAATCCATCCCTGTTTTTTCATAAATAAAACGGGCTTTCTGGCGTGCATTGCCTTCCAAAGTGTCGCTGGTCTCCGGAATATCCTCTTCGATGGAAACATCCTTCAGGCATAAAACATGGAATAAATTCCCAACGATCTCCTGAACTTCCCTGAGTTTATGAAGATTATTCGTTGCAAAAAGAAGATTTTCTATCACAGGGGTTTTGTGTTATGAGTTAAGTGTTAAAGATCGTTACGCGTGACGTGAAAGGTGGAGAAAAATAATTCATATTAACGGCATTCATTAATCATGCGGGTATAGAATTCCGTCATTGTCCAACCGTAGGCGCGGATCATTTTCGGTACGATACTTTGTTCAGATAATCCGGGAACGGTATTCACTTCCAGGAAATAAAATTCATAGTTGCTATAGATGTAATCGAATCTGACGACCCCCCGGCAATTCAATTTCTCATAAAGGTTCCCGGAAATTTTCCTGCATTTTTCTGAAACATCATCAGAAATATTGGCAGGAACCACTTCCTCTGCCAGGCCTTTTTTGTATTTTGCTTCATAATCGAAGAAATCCGTTTTCGAAATAATCTCTGTCACGGGAAATGCGATGACTTTTCCCTCCGATCTCGCAACACCACAAGTAAGTTCGCGTCCCTGAATGAAATCCTCGACAAGTATTTCGTCATCTTCATTAAATGCCTTTCGCAATGCTGATTCCAGTTCTTCCGCCTTATTCACCTTTGACATGCCTACGCTTGAACCTCCATTATTGGGTTTCACGAAACAGGGAAATGCAATCTCTTCCCAAATAGCATAAACCGGATCTTCCATGCGGTTGAACAGATGAACCGAATTAGCGGTTCTCACTCCCGTTGATGCAACGACTTTCTTGCAAAAACTTTTGTTGAATGTCAATGCTGAAGTCGTAACTCCACTGGAGGTATACGGAATTCCGATCATATCAAAATATCCCTGGAGTTTTCCGTCTTCACCAGGAGTTCCATGGATAGCATTGAAAACAACATCGAAACCGGATCATTTTACCATCATGATGCAGCGTGAAATTATTTTTATCTAAGGGGATATCTTCTCCATTCAACCTGCAAATCCAGCCCTGTTTTCTTACTATGACAAGGAACGGAATAAACTTCTCCTTATCAAGATGTTGAAAGACCTGACCTCCGCTATTAAGTGAAACTTCATATTCTCCGGAATATCCTCCGCACACAATGGCAACATTCAGCATAGGGGTTGATGTTTTGAACCAGACAAATTTATGACAAAATTGCTGATCCATTTTTGTCATTCTGATAAAATTCATGTAGGTTTGTAAAGAAATACAATAAAGTAAAGGTTTTCCGGTTAATTAAACAAAAACGAAAGGATGGATTTTTTACGATTTTTATTCTCGAAGAAATTCCTCAAACATCTTTTGGGAATGATCGTAATTGTAGGCGTACTTGTGTGGATCGCGCTGTTTATTTTGAAGATCTATACACGGCATGGACAATATTACATTGTTCCTGATTACACGGGACAAAAGATTGACGATGTTATTACCGGGAAGGAAGCTTCAATTTTTAATTTTGTAGTAATCGATTCAGTATTTGACCCGAATAGTGCCAAAGGAACCGTTATACGCCAAGACCCTTATCCCGATTCGAAAGTGAAGGAAAACAGGAAGATCTACCTGACCATTGTTTCTTCTATTCCTGAAAAAACAAGCATGCCCGACCTGAAATTCCTGACATTACGCCAGGCTATCAACACGTTGGAAAGTTGCGGCCTTCAAACGGGTAAAATATTTTATATTCCCACATTTGATGCCGACGCCGTTCAGCAGCAAAGCTACAAAGGAAAGATAATCCTGGCAGGAACGCACCTGGATAAAGGATCGGCAATCGACCTTACCGTAGGAATGGGATCGAAAGGACAGACAGAGGTAAAGGACACAGTTGAGGGGAAAGACTCAATTTGAGAATGAAAAATGAAAAATGAAAAAATCGTGACGCGTGAGCCCCACCCCAAGCCCCTGCCCCAAGAGGGAGGGGAGAGTTGAAGGGGACATGTGACAAATTTTATAATCGTAAATCGTAAATCGTAAAATTTAATCGAAAATCTAAACTCGTCCAATGTAATTATTTCCTAATGCGCTCTATATATATAAGCATTCTTCTCCTCCTTAGTGTTGGACTTTCTGCTCAGGAAGTAGTAACCGGGTTGCAGTTCAATCCGGTTGTCAAGATGCAGTATCTGAAAAATAAAATGTTAAAGTCAGGGACCGGAGAGGACACTATTCCAATCACACTGCCATTTTATGATGACTTTTCATCCGGGGAAGTATTTCCTTCTTCTTTGCGCTGGATTGATCACGATGGTTTTGTAAACACAGATTATCCGGTCTATCCTGTTGATCTTGGTGTTGTTACTTTGGATGCAATCAACGATAGCGGATCTATGTACTCGAGCGCAATTGGCGGACCTGATGAATTCATTGCCGACCACCTGACTTCACGATACATCCGTCTGGATTCGGTTTTTTCACCTGTGCCCAGGTCATTAAGTCCCTCTGATTCGATTTACCTTAGCTTTTATTATCAACCTCAGGGGCGTGGATTAGCTCCGCATAGTACTGATTCTCTCGTTCTTCAGTTTCTGCTGAAACCCCAGCATGACAGCACGGCAATCGGGGATACGAATATTTATATTATCCCCGACCGGTGGCAACGTATCTGGTCGGTTCCGGGTATGGCGCTTGATAGTTTTTATATGCTGAATAACCATTACTTTTTACGGGTAATGATCCCCATTACAGATCCAACTTTTTTTAAAAATAAATTCCGGATGCAGTTTTATAATTATGTCAGCCTTGCCACTGACGTAGAACTCAGTTGGGAAAGTAATTGCTGCCAATGGAACATTGACCAGGTTTACCTGAATTACGGGCGAAATATGAATGATACGATCCATAAGGAAATACGGTTTGTCGAGAGGGCTCCTTCTCTGTTGAAAAATTACCAGTCGATGCCTTATACACAATTCTGCAATAATCCCTCAAACGAGATGATAGATTCTTTGTCGATATTACTGACAAACCGGGATACGACATCTCATGATGTAAAATATTCTTACAATGTGACTCAACCCGGAGGCAATTTTACCCAAAACTATGAGAGTCCTAGTATAAACCTATTGCCATATAACCAATATGCGTTTGGATATATTACTTATCCTCCTGTCCCTTTTACTTTCCCTATTTCCTCTGCCGACAGTAATTTTTTCAAGGTTCAACATGTGGTTCATGACCTTGCTCCGGCATCGACATTTGCAGATACCATCACCGGTTATCAATTATTTTACAATTATTATGCCTATGATGACGGAACCCCGGAAGCGGGATATGGTCTGAAAGGAACCGGCGGGGAGATGGCATACCGGTTCAAATTAAATAAGTCTCCGGATACTTTACGAGCTGTACAGATTTATTTCAATCACACTCGTGATACAGCCAATATACAGTTATTCTATCTGACGGTATGGAGTGATAATAGTGGTTTTCCGGGAGACACTATTTATTCACGACAGGTTGAGACAAAATATACCGACAGTCTTAACAAGTTTACGACTTACCTTCTTGAAAATCCGGTCACGGTCAGTGGTTCATTTTACATTGGAACGATTCAGACAACAGATGACAATCTAAATATCGGACTTGACACCTATGATAATGCTGCTTCAAATCTTTTCTACAATGTTACCGGCACATGGAGTCCATCCACAATATCAGGCGCCCCAATGATAAGGCCAGTGATCGGGAAGCCACTTCCACTCGGAATTGCAAACCTGACATCTGAAAAAGGAAGCATGAAGGTATATCCGAATCCCTGCTCAACAGGGCAGGTTCATATTTCCCTTAATGAATCAGGGATATTACAGAACAAGGGAAACTTGATTATCTCCATCTCCAACGTGACCGGACAACTGGTTTATCATTCTCAGGGAACCGATGTTGCAGATGTTTCCGGGCTTCCTTCAGGTATCTACTTCATCTATGTCGAAAACCTGATAACGCATCAGAATTTCATTTCCAAACTAATCATCATGAAATGATGCTCATATGTTTGGATCTTTGTGCAGTTCTTTAAACGTCCTTCACTCTAAAACATTTAACCACAGAGTGTCCTCCTAATGAAAATTATATGAACTTCAAGACAGATAACTAAATAAAAATACCACTCTAATCATCAGAACCCCATTACGGATTGGGCAAAGAACCTCATCCCCTGCCCCCTTCTCCTGAAGGAGAAGGGGGAGTTGAAACAATACTAATGAAATTGTCAAAAGAGTTATATAGTAGGATCACAAAGGAATAGAAGTTTAATTGACTCCGTTTATGACCCATGAAAATCAAAATGCTGACGAGAGCGCGGAATTATACGAACACTTCAGGTTTGTGGTAGATAAAGGGCAAAGCCCTCTGCGGATCGATAAATATCTTACTGATAAAATCGAAAATGCATCACGAACACGTATTCAGAATGCTGCGAATGCGGGAAGCATCCTTGTGAATGAAAAGGCGATCAAACCAAATTACAGGGTCAAGCCCGAAGATGTGATCAGTATTGTTCTTCCTCAGCCTCCCAGAGATACTGAAATTTACCCGGAAAAGATCCCAGTCAACATTTTGTACGAAGATAAGGATATCGTTGTAGTCAATAAAGAAGCCGGAATGGTTGTACATCCCGGTCACGGCAATTTTACCGGTACCTTACAGAATGCGCTGTTGTATCATTTCCTGGAATCCGGAAAAAACGAACCTGAGTCTCAGGTGTACCTCGTCCACAGGATCGACAAGGACACTTCGGGTATCCTTTTGGTCGCAAAAAATGAAATGGCACAGATCCATCTGGCCAAACAGTTTTTTGAACATACCATCGACCGGAAATATGTTGCACTGGTGTGGGGCAACCTGCCTGAAAATGAGGGGACGATATCGGGCTATATTACACGCGATCCGCGTGACAGGCTGGTCATGAAAATATATGAGGATGAAGAGAAAGGCCGGAATTCAGTGACACATTATAAGGTGATTGAACGTTTCGGATATGTGACCCTAGTGGAGTGCGTGCTCGAAACCGGCCGGACGCATCAGATCAGGGCACACTTTAAGCACATAGGTCATCCCCTGTTCAATGATGCAAAATATGGAGGTAATGAGATACTGAAGGGGACAACTTTCACAAAATACAAGCAGTTCATAATAAATTGTTTTACTCTGCTTCCTCGTCAGGCATTGCACGCAAAATCGCTGGGATTTATTCATCCGTCCACAAAGAAATACATTTCATTCGACAGTGATTACCCGGATGACCTGAAGGCGGTAATCGAAAAATGGCGGACTTACAGCGTTTACAAGGCGTTGGATGAGGAATAAGATGCTTACAATATATGATGAATAATAATGAATAGGGATGTAAATAAAGATCATAGGTTTATTGATTACCTGGTGTCGTCTTATTTTTGGTTTGCGTTATTTTTTATTTCGGCCCTTCTTTTTCCATTTACCTTCCTTACCTGGATTCTGACTGTTCTTTTTGACAGAAGGCGTTTTATTCTTCATAAAATGACCTGTTTCTGGGCAAATCTTGTTCTGAGCATAAATCCATATTGGAAGACCCATATTGAAGGAAAACAGAAATTTGATGCCAAAACCACCTATGTGATTGTTTCCAATCATCAGTCAGGTGCAGATATCCTGGTTCTGTTCAGGTTGTACCGACATTACAAATGGGTTGCTAAACAATCGTTGTTCTATTATCCTTTTATTGGCTGGAACATGTGGCTGAACGGCTATATTTCAATTGTCAGGACCCGTGGAAGAAGTAAACTGATGATGATGGATAAAGCTGTCAACGCAGTCAGGGCCGGGAATTCCGTTATTTTATTTCCGGAAGGAACCCGTACCCGGGATGGCAATATTCAACCTTTTAAAACGGGCGCTTTCCGGCTTGCACTAGATACCAAATCCCCAATCCTTCCGGTTGCCATTATAGGAACCTACTATGCCATTAATAAGAATAGTCTCCTGATACACAAGAATTATAATATCCGGTTAGTGGTGCTTGACCCGATCCCGTATGAGAAGATCGCGCATCTGGATCCGAAGGAAATTGCAACAAAGGTTCACGACCTGATAAGGGGGGAAATAGAGAAATAAAGCGGACAGGCGGACAGGCGGACGAGAGAAAAGTGACAGAGTGAACTGGTGAAGTGGTGAACTGGTGAAGTGGTGAACTGGTGAAGTGGTGAACTGGTGAAGTGGTGACAGAGTGAAGTGGTGACAGAGTGAAGTGGTGAAGTGGTGACAGAGTGAAGTGGTGAAGTGGTGACAGAGTGAAGTGGTGAAGTGGTGACAGAGTGAAGTGGTGAAGTGGTGACAGAGTAAAAGAAGTCTCAACTTTTATTTGTCCGCCATTCGGCTTGTCTGCTTGTCCGCTCTATTTCGCTATTTTTCGATAAAGTGAGTCCCGTTCCACCGGGTCTCTTTTTGCATTTTGGATCAGGGTTTTCATTTCTGAAACCTTCATGCGGGGATTCTGTTCGGAGGCTCCGGCCAGGGAATAGATGCGGGTTGTATCGTTGATGGTGCCGTCCATGTCATCGACTCCAAATGATAACGATAATTGTGCCATAGGTTTCCCGATCATAGGCCAATAGCCTTTGATATGCGGAAAGTTATCCAGGAAGATACGGGCAACGGCATAGTTCTTCATGTCTTCAATCACAGTAGCTTCAGGAATCGTTGCCAATGCATTGTTGTTGTTCCTGAATTTCAGCGGAATAAAGGCATTAAAACCTCCATAGAGATCCTGGGAATCTCTGAGCAACAGCATATGTTTTATCCGGTGTTTGTAATTTTCGATATGGCCGTAAAGCATGGTTGCATTAGAGGTTATCCCAAGGCGATGTGCAGTTTCATGGATCTCAAGCCAGCTTTCTGTTGATGTTTTGGTTGGGCAGATTTCCTGGCGTATGTTCTCGTCGAAGATCTCGGCACCCCCGCCCGGTATCGAATCCAAACCCGCATCCCGGAGGAATTTTAATCCTTGTTCAACGCTGATCCGCGCTTTTTTAATTATGTATTCAAGTTCAACTGCAGATAAGGCCTTAATGTGTAAATAAGGGCGAAGGGATTTGATGGTTCTCAGGAGGCTTTCATAATAATATAAATCTTTTCCGGGATGAACGGCTCCTGTGATGTGAAGTTCCCTCACGTTTTCATCCTGGCTTCTGACTGTTTCCAGCATTTCCTCCACCGTGAGGTCCCATTTTTTAGGACTGAAATGATGGGAATAGGAACAGAACCTGCAGTTATTTACACAGATGTTGGTTGGTTCGATGTGGTAATTCCTGATAAAATAAACCTCATTTGCATTTAAGCGAACCCTCACGTGCTCAGCAAGCATTGCCAAAAATCCCAATTCTCCCTGTTCATAAAGGAGTATCCCTTCTTCCGGAATAATCCTTTCACCTGCAATGACCTTAACTACGATTTTCTTCAGGGATTCCGGCAATCTCGAGTCAATTATAAACTGTTCATTGAAAACACCTTCCATCCGGTTATTGTCTGATCATTTTCACGATGGATACTGAGCCGGGGAATGTAATCCGGAGAAAATACAAGCCGGAAGATAACCCCGGGAAGGAGAGTGAAACAGGTGAAGATCCCACAGGTGTCATTTCCCCTGACCAAAGGGTCGTTCCGATAAGGCTCAGGAGTTCGACTCCGGCTGTTTGTCCGTTCATCCCATCAATCTTAACCTGGATCTTGTCAGTAAATGGATTTGGCAAAAGTTGTATGGATAAATTTTTGATGAGAGCAGGTACACCCAACGTAATTCCATTCAGTTCCATAACTCCGGTACTATCGGGATCCAGCCAATCTTTTAAGCGTGTTGTAGAATCGGATTCCGTCCTTATCCCATGACCAATAAAATTTTCCGTAATAGTCCGGCAAATCGAGGCTTCCGGGATCGCAATCAGAATCTCCTCCCGTAAGTTCCCCGACTATTCTGCCCTGGTTGTCAAATAAAGGTGAACCGGAAGACCCAGGTTCGGTGACGCCATGCCCATCTGTCGTTGCAATCCAGGTTACTTCCCAAAAGCAGGGATTAGGATTTATGTCATAATAAGCTGTTATGAGTGGTTGGTCATAGGTTGAAATTTTTTTCAGATCGCCTTCGGGGTGATGAATACAGACGCCAGATGGGCTTGTTGTGTCTTTCCGGTTCCACCCATTAAAATAAACATTGAAAGTATCAGGAATATTCTGGTCAAGCAGAACCAGGCAAAAGTCCGAGCCGGTATCGCCTGAATCTCCTCCATGTGCCTTTAAAGTAGCGCCTGTCATCGTTTTTGGCGTAGGATAAACAGTTGGGTTGATGCAAGTGGGTGATTCATAATCGAAATAAAAGATCCATTGCTGAAGGTCATTTGAAGTGGCTCCTGAGAAACAATGATCGGCTGTCAGAACATAAGGAACATTATTATTACGGACATTGTTTAAGAGGGAACCTGAACACCAGTAGCTGGCTCCATCCTTTACAACCATTATACGCATTACACCTTTACTTTGATTCAACCAGGAATCGCCTTCCGGGCATATCACATTCACTTCGCATGTACCTGCCTGGTTTTCAGCCTCCTTTAGGGAATTCAGAAAGCCAGTTCCCCGGTAAGCATAATTAATGCTAACCATATGGATCGAAGGCAAATCCTGTGAGCCTGAAGGTTGATAATATTCTATGATAAACCGATCACCTGCAATCAATTCAGTAGCAAAATATCCGGCAGACACGTTGTTCTGTGATGTAAAAGCACCGATCACCTGGGTTTTTGAAGGGTCATAAAGAAATACTTTTCCACCTTCGGGCAGAACAAATTTATCGAAGGATGCAGACAACGCCTGAGCGCCTGGAGCCATTACAGCAATCCTCCAGATATATCCTCCATCCGGCACCTGTTCCCATTTTCCTGAAGAGCCGGGACTTATGTCAACGGGGAGGAGAACACCAAAACGATAAGGAGAAGGGAAACGGGCATCTTCATTCCTGATCACATTCATATCAGGGCTATTCAGATTGATAACATTACTATCATCTGCTGTTAAGGAATAAATTGTGCTTACAGGAACCCCTCCTGCGCTTAGTTGTCCCAGAATAATACGTGATGGCAGAAATGCAAAAAAGAGCAGAAGAATGATTGAGAGATAACCGGCTTTTTTCAAGATTCACGAATTAAAGTTTATAATGCCTTAATTTTTATAAGATATAGGAAAAAGTGTTTAAATATTCCTCTGAGTGTCTTTGCGAATACCTCCGAGTTCCAAGAATCGATCCATATTAGTATCCAGCGTTCAATTTACAACTGCAATTTTTTTCACGATCCTTCCTTTATCTGAATTAATAACAAGATAATAGATGCCTGAAGAAATTGTGGGCAAAGATATGTTTAATACTTTTCCGGTCATCTGGTTGACAGAAAATTCTTTTAAAATAGTTCCTGTTTCATTCAATAGTGTCATGTCAGTTACCTGAATTTCAGGGTCAAGGTTCACAAAAATATGGTCGCTTGCAGGGTTAGGATAAAGCGTAACATCGGTTTTACCAGATGGTTCAGGCACTCCCAATGCAGAACCGATTTCAATATCATCGATCATGAAAACAAACTGATCGTCAGACACACAATTGATCCCCAGATAAACATCCTGGCCTTCCCAGGCAGACAATGAAAAGCTTTGTTTAGTCCATACGGCGGGGGCATCCAGTGCAGAACTGTTCAACAGAATGAAATCGGCCGGAACATTGCCGGTAGTAGAAATTCCAACATTGAACTTTTCAAGGCCATAATTAACATTGTATGTCTGCACCCAAAAACTAATTCCGGCGTCGCTTCCAAGGGTCATTTGGGGGGAGATCAGCCATTTGTCGTTTGGGTTATGTGGCGGCATAGAAGAGAAACAGGCGCCGAACTTATTCCCTGAATGTGCAGTCATATTTTTCGGAGGTGGCACAGCCAGCGAAGGGTTGAAACAAATAAAAGCCATGGCATCCCCACTGTTTGGGAAGCTGACGGAATCGATCGTATACGTTGCACCGCCATTCACATCATACAAAGACCAGGGATTAAAAACCAGGGTAAAGTCCGCCAGGCTTTCAAAATCAAGCGACATATAGGAAGGATATCCTGTAACTGTGATGTAAGAATGCTTTGTGATAGAATCTGTTTCGCTTCCACTATTGATCTTCAGGGAAACATTATAGGTTCCCGGGTAATCATAGCGGATATTTTCCGGATTCTGCTGAGTTGAGCTTGCTGGAAATCCACCCGGGAATGACCATGTCCATGAAGTCGGATTCCCTGATGATTCACCTGTAAAATTCACCTTCTGCCCTGCCCGGATGGAAGTCTGGTTTGCGACAAAATCTGCCGACAATAAAGAAGAGGAACCGGGTTTCACCTCAAGGTCATCGATCATGAAAATAAATGCATTGTCTGAAACACACTGAATAGCCACATAGACTTTCTGATTGTTATAAGCAGAGAGTGAATAAGTTTTCTTTGTCCATTCCACCGGAGCTGTTACAGGGGTAGATCCCGAGATGACAGTAAAGCTGGAGGGATTATTATCGGTATTGGAAACAAGTACATTAAACTTTTCCAATCCATACTGACCGGTATAGGATCGTTCCCAGAAAATAAACTGTCCGTTGGTATCCAATTGGATTTGCGGTGAAATAAACCAATTATTATCGGGGCCATCCAGGCTTGCGAAAGAGGCGCCGAACCTGCTGCCTGAATGAGGCTGCAGTGCCGTGTCTGAAGCCATCGATGGGCTGACCAGTGCAGGGTTGAAAGCTATGAAAGACATTGGATAACCACTGTTCGGGAAGGTATGACCCTGGATCCCATATGTGCTATCGCCATCCATATCCCTTACAGTCCATGGACTGAATGTGAGGGAGAAATCGGAGACCGACTCAAAATCCATTTTCAAAGTGTCACTGGTCAATAATGGTTCAAGGTCGAAAATTGCACCTTGAGCAAAAGAATAGTTGTGCGTTCCGGGGGTCAGGCTGTCAAGATGAAAATAGCCATCGCCGGTGCCTCCGGCACCCCAATTGAAATGAAAAGAGTCTGTTCCCTGGTACCCATCGCAGATAAAGAACTTTTCGTCCGTACCACCGTTATTCCCATAATACAGCAAGGGCCTGCCGGCATCCAATTCTGCCCTTAACATTTCCTGCCATTGGTCAGAAGAATAATCGGATTTCCATTTCCAAACTGCGGTAGGGTTATATCCAAAGTAATTCCTGAAAGCAGTATCGATCATGGAAGAAAGAGAGGATGAATATGCGGGACCATAATTCATTTCCTGGCCGACGCCGCAATCATAAATCAACGTCGAGACCGCATCATTCGAAGTGTTTAATGATTGCGGCATATTCTGCCAGTCATAGGTGGTTGTATAAAAGTTCACATAAAGGGATCCATATCCCGGTAATGAATAGGAACAAGAATTGAATCCATGCGGAGGATAATTATAATATTTCATGATCTGGGCCATAGCAACAGCACCACTGCCTGCATAAGCGTGAAAACAAGGCGCCAGGGAAGAAGTATCCGGTGGACATTTCTCATTGTAGAAACATCCCTGATCCCAGGTAACTATGATCAATGGGCCGACACTTGCAAATTGTCCAGGAGAATTGTTCCAAGTCACTTTTTTCTGTGGTTCAGGTCCGATCATCTTTGCAAGAATGGCCTGGTTGAAAAAAAGTAATAACAGGAAAGAAAAGATGTGACTTTTCCTCTTCATAATACGATGTAATAATAATCTTTTACAAAGATAGCAAAATAGCGGACAAACGGAAAAGTTGAAATTACAAATTACGAATTACGAAGAAAGTTTAATGAGAAAAAGCGAAAGGTAAAATTAATTTCATCTTACTTAAGACACAAATGGAAGTAAAAGGAAGTAAACCGACGTAAATGAATGCATAATCATTTGTTTATTAATTGTTAATATCTTATTCTTTGTAATATTGATATGTTTTCATATCTTTGCAAAATAACCTTAAAAAAATATCAAATGGCATTACTTAAAACAGATACACCTATAGCCGAGCTGAGAAAAAAGTTTGGAAAGTGGGCAATTTTCACCGAATATAACGATAAAATAATTATGCGAGCAAGACCTGATTACAGTAAAAGAAAATGGACAGAAGCTGAATTTGTTACCTGGCAACGATTAAAGGATGCGAACAAAATGACTAAATCAATCTTAAGTGATCCGGTCAGACGAATTGAGTACGAAGCAAAATGCGCACCAGGGCAGTCGCTCTTTCTGATGGTGCAGAGACAATTAATGAAAAAAAAATAAAACATACATTATGGCCATAGTCTATAATCCCCTTCTTGGGTCAATATCAGGAAAATTCGGAACCGGAGTCTTCAGACAATCAGGGGGCCAGACCGTTTTGAGTTCGCTTCCACTTAAAGGTAATAAAAAGTGTTCGCCGGAGCAAAAAGTTCATCGGGACCTATGGAAGGTTGCTATCAAAGATGCTCGCAGCATCTTAAGCGATCCGGTAAAACGTGCCGGGTATGAGGCAAAGCGTAAACCCGGTCTTTCAGCCCATAATATAGTAATGAGCGAACTGACGAAAGGGAAGTCCTGACGGGAATTTCGTAGCACAGTAAAATTGACGACCCTGTTATACCGTTACGGAACAGGTTTGCAATATTGAATCATCTGTTCCTATCGGCATAACTGAATTTAACAGAAAAATGCGTTGCATTTTTAGTAAGATTCAGTATATAACAAACCTGGCGCGCCAGGTTGGAATTCTTAATATCCAAAACGATAACCTATCCCTGATTCCGTGTTGAGAAGTTTTGGTCTGACCGGGTCATCTTCAATTTTTTTCCGGAGCTGAGCAATGAAAACCCTTAAGTACTGTGTTTGTTCGATGTACCCCATACCCCAAACTTTTCTTAAAAGATACTGATGTGTCAAGACCCTGCCTTCATTTCTGGCCAGGAGTGCCAATAAAGAAAATTCGGTGTGAGTAAGTTTTATTATTTCGTTATTCTTGCGGGCGATGTGGTTAGCCAGATCTATAGATAAAGTATCAAACTCTAAAATTGGTTTGTCGGGTACACTCCGGCTATGCCGGATTGCAACCCGTATCCGTGCCAATAACTCTCCTGTGCGAAAGGGTTTGGTCAAGTAATCATTGGCTCCATTATCGAGGGCTTCAATGATATCTTCTTCTGAATTCCGGACAGAAAGGACTATGATGGGGTTCTGGTACCATATACGGAGATTTTTGATGATATCAAGACCGTCGGTATCCGGCAAACCCAGGTCTAGAATAATCATGACCGGCTGAACGGAGGCTGCCAGGGCCATTCCTTCTTTTCCGGTGGATGCTTCTGAAACCTTATAATTATTGGCAGTAAGTGTGATGTTAAGCAAACGACGTATCTGTATTTCATCATCAATAATCAATATGGTTTCGTTGTCAGGCATCGATCATCTTTTACTATCAGCTCATTTTAGATATTTCGACGGGGATTTTGATGGTAAATATCGCACCGCCATTTTGCCGGTTTCCGGCGATTACCGTTCCTCCGTTAGCTTCCACAAAACCTTTCACAATTGACAACCCTAAACCAGTACCTCCGGCTTTAGCATTTTTTCCGCGATAAAATTTATTAAAAACAGATGACACTTCGGATTCCGGAAAACCTGTTCCCCTGTCCATGACCATGATTGTAAGGAAGCCATTATCGTAAAAGAACTTGAGCCGGATTCTGGTTCCGGCCGGGGCATTCTGCGTTGAATTTAGAATCAGGTTGTAAAGGACCTGTTCGATAAGTCCATAATCAATCTTAACGAGAGGCATGCCGGAAGGAATGACAGTAGTCAGTTTTAATGGCTGCAGTTCCTGTTTGAGACTTTCGGCTATGCTGTTCGCCAGATCATGAACATCACACCAGTCGGGATGAGGAGTTATGCGTCCCGATTCGAGACGGGACATATTCAACAGGTTTTCGATAAGCCGGTTGAGCCTTACTGAAGCGGTATTAATTTCAGAATATAATTTCAGTTTAGTTTCTTCGGGATAACTCTGTGATAAAAGCGCATCCGAAGCTCCCATAATTGTAGTCACCGGAATCCGCAATTCGTGTGAAATAGAATTGAAGAGTGTTTTATAGAGTTTATCCGATTCACTCAAAATATAGGCATTTTTAGCCGTATCCCATAGGATTTCACGTTCATATTTGCCGGTTATCTGTGATATTAAAGCGTCCCAGAATTGTGTTTCACCCTGTGTAAATACATTGGTGTGTTTAACGACAATGACTCCCATGTTATCATTACTTCCGGTCAGCGGATAAAATGTATAATCGGTGGAAGGCAATGTTTCGGTATATTTTCCAGCATTAGCCGAATGACGAAAAACCCAGACGGCAATGCTTATTTCGTTTTCTGAAAGTTTTATTTTTGTCTCATTCCGGACCTGCTGGTCCAGGTGATTTAAATCATTCTTAAGAAAAATTGCACAATCCAAGTTGAAATGTTTCTGAATGTACCTGGCAGCAATTTTCGATACCTCATCGAGGCCTGATGCCATCGCTAATTCTTTTGTCAGCTGATAAAGTGTATCCGTACGTTCTTCCCGGACCCTGATTTTTTTCTCCTGATGGCGAACCCTTGACGTTAAAATTCCATTAAGCAGCGCGATGATAAAAAACATGAGAAGCATAAGCATATCGATTGGTTTTTCGATACGCAGGGTAAAAGGAGGCGGTATAAAGAAAAAATCCCAGATGAACACACTAAGCGTTGCTGCAAGCAAGATCGGGCCGGTACCAAAGAACAGGGCAAGGATAGATACCAAAAACAACAAAACGAAAGATACGGCCTGATAGCCAATGTAATCGTTAATAATGTAACAAATAACGGATGATAAAAGAACAAAAAATGCGGCTGTCAGGTATTGCCGGATATTTGATGAATAAGACGGAATGGAAACCTTTTTCTTAAAATAATCTCTTGCCTGACTATCGGATCCAAGAATATAAACATCGATATTCCCACTATACCGGATTAATCTCCTTACGAAACGATCAAGCCGGAACATGGATAAGATGTTACGCACACGTGGTTTACCTACAATAATATGAGTGACATTTTCTTTTTGCGCAAAATCGATGATCGCTTTTACAATGTCATAATGAGTAATGATCCGGAATTTAATACCCAGTTGTTTAGCAAGGTTAATGTTTTTGTCAAGTAGTTCCCGCTCTTTAGAGGTTAATTTATGCAGCGTTTCAACGTAAAGCGCCTGGATGTCTGCACCCATCGCATAAGAGAGGTTTTTAGCCCATCGCATTAATTTGCCGGAGTATGGGCTAGGGCCTACAGCCACTAAAAGATGCATACCCGATTTCCATGGCCCGCGGATTCGTTTGTGCTGCATGTAATCATGAAGCTGCTTGTCGACACGGTCGGCAACGATACGCAGCGCCATCTCACGCAATGCGGTGATATTTCCTTTACGAAAGAAATTTTCGATTGCCTCCCTTGAACGTTCCGGAGCATACACTTTACCCTCTGAAAGCCTTTGCAGCAATTCATCAGGGGTAAGATCTACCAGTTCGACTTCATCGGCAGTCTCAAAAATTTCATCGGGTATTGTTTCACGAACAACAATGCCCGTGATCTGTGAAACGGTTTCAGACCGACTTTCAAGGTGTTGAACATTCAGGGTTGTGTAAACATTGATACCGCTCTCGAGAATTTCCTGGACATCCTGGTACCTTTTTGCATGCCGACTTCCGGGAGCATTGGTATGTGCCAGTTCATCAACCAGTACAACCTTTGGTTTGCGGCTTATTATCGCATCCAGATCCATTTCGTGGACAGGAGTCGATTTGTAATCATATGTCTTGCGTGGAATGAGTTCAAACCCCTCTGCCATGTCCAGAGTTTCCTTCCGGTTGTGCGTTTCAATGTACCCGATGATAATGTCACAGCCTTTCAGTTTTTCGGCACGAGCATCCTGGAGCATAGTATAGGTTTTACCGACACCTGCACACATACCGAAAAATATTTTCAGTTTTCCCTGTTTGCTTTTTACTTCTTCGTTAATCAGTGAAGCGAGAAGTTCATCGGGATTTGGCCTGTTATCCTCAAGATTCATCACCTGATATTATCCACTGCCAAATTTAGTTCAAATACATTGATCCTCGGTTCTCCAAATAAAAAAAACTGAGGTTTTTCCGTCTTGTCTTTGATGAGTTGCTGCAGTTTCTGTTTTTGGGCTTCATTAAAGTTTCTTGCTTTTGCTACCCTTTCTAACTGGAGCAAAGCAGCTACGGGTGAAATGTGCGGATCAAGGCCACTGCCGGATGCAAAAATCATTTCTTTGGGAATAGCCGTTATGTCCGTCATTGAATTCTTTGTTGCAAATAAAACACGTCGTGCCGTAACCTGCTTTTTTAAGGTATCACTCGTTGGTCCATAGTTGGAGGCTCCCGATGGTATTGGGTTATAACCAATAGCTGAGGGTCTTGACCAGAAATAGATACTGCTGTCGAACTTCTGGCCAATTAACTCAGAGCCAATAATTTTGCCATCTTTCATCACCAAACTCCCGTTTGCTTCAGATGGAAAGCTTAACTGTGCCACTCCTGTCATGAAAAGAGGATAAACAATTCCCGTCAGGATAGTCATAACCAGTAAAAACTTTAGTGCTATGATCGTTTGTGTTTTCATAATATTCTCTTTTTGTCCATTAATTATCCTGATTTCTAAATCATATGTGTGAACACAAGAAACAGATCGATCAGCTTGATCCCTATAAAAGGAATTATTATTCCGCCGATACCGTATTTTACGATGTTTAATGCGAGTACCCGGTTAGCCGATACGGGTCTGTATTTCACTCCTTTCAGGGCAAGAGGGATAAGAGCGACAATGATCAGGGCATTGAATATTACCGCACTTAAAATAGCACTTTCAGGAGTTGCCAGTTTCATAACGTTTAGGATACTTAACGGCGCTATTCCGGAAGATGTAACATACAATAATGTTGCAATAGCAGGAATAATAGCGAAATATTTAGCTACATCGTTGGCGATGCTGAAGGTTGTAAGCGCTCCCCGGGTCATCAGCAATTGTTTTCCGGTTTCGACTACTTCGATAAGTTTTGTCGGGTTGCTATCCAGATCCACCATATTCCCAGCTTCCCGGGCTGCCTGGGTACCGGTGTTCATGGCTAAGCCCACATCGGCCTGGGCCAGTGCAGGAGCGTCATTCGTGCCATCGCCAATCATCCCTACCAGATGGCCGTTTGCCTGTTCTTCACGGATACGGTACAACTTGTTTTCAGGTGTTGCTTCAGCCATAAAGTCGTCAACACCTGCTTCGGCTGCGATGGCTGCTGCGGTCAGGGCGTTGTCGCCGGTAATCATCACTGTTTTAATACCCATTCTGCGTAGTTCTGCAAACCGCTGTTTGATGCCGCCTTTTACAATGTCTTTGAGATGAATAACGCCAAGAACCATATTATCTTCTGCAACGACCAATGGGGTTGCCCCCTGCCTTGCCAGTTCGGAAACAATGTCAATAATTTTTTGAGGGTAAAACCCATTGTTGTTTTGTACAAACTTTCGAATAGCGTCAGATGCTCCTTTACGTATCCGATGAAGTTTACCATCCGGGGTTTTGATATCAACGCCGCTCATTCTCGATTGTGCCGAAAAAGGGATAAATGAAGCCTGAAGATCATGAACTTCACGTCCCCTGATATTAAATTTTTCTTTGGCCAGTATCACGATTGAACGTCCTTCGGGAGTTTCATCCGATAAAGATGAAAGCTGGGCGGCATCTGCAAGTTCTTCAATTGTCACTTTATCGGCAGGGATAAAATCGGTTGCCATACGGTTGCCAAGGGTTATTGTTCCGGTTTTATCGAGCAGCAAGACATCGGTATCGCCAGCGGCTTCGATAGCTTTCCCGCTGGTTGCAATTACATTCCTGCGTAACAGTCTGTCCATTCCGCTAATCCCGATGGCACTCAGCAAACCTCCGATTGTCGTTGGAATAAGACAGACAAGAAGTGATATCAGAACAGGTAAACTCAGGTTATGATCTGTGGATACACCTGAGGCTTTTAAACTGTAACCAAAATAGGCAGGCATACAGACAACTACCAACAGGAATATTATGGTAAGACCTGATAACAGGATGATCAGCGCAATTTCGTTGGGCGTTTTCTGACGTTTAGCGCCTTCAACCAAGGCAATCATGCGGTCCAGGAATGTACTACCCGGTTCAGAAGTCACCTTGATAATGATCCGGTCGCTGATAACTTTTGTCCCTCCTGTCACAGCACAACGATCGCCACCACTCTCCCGGATGACCGGTGCTGACTCTCCGGTAATAGCTGATTCATCAACGCTAGCAATTCCTTCAATCACATCTCCGTCTGCCGGGATAATATCGTCAATGGAACAAACAATGATATCACCTTTTTTCAGATCAGTTGCCAGAACTATTTCTTCTTTATTATGAACCAGCTTACGAGCTTTTGTCTGCGTACGACTTTTTCGCAAACTATCTGCCTGAGCTTTCCCCCGGCCTTCAGCAACTGCTTCAGCAAAGTTGGCAAATAATACGGTAAACCAAAGCCAGAGTGTGATCTGAAAGTTAAAGTTAGAAAAATGTCCGCTTAAAATATCAACCAGTACGACCACTGTTGTCATGAGTGCACCAATCCCGACGATGAAAATAACCGGATTTTTTATCAAAACGGCGGGGTTCAGTTTAATAAAGGAGTCTTTTATTGCCCGTATCGCAATTTCACTGGTAAACAAGCGGCTCATATTCCGTTTTTCTGTACTTTTCATCCTGGAAATAATTAATAAGCAACACCTAAATTCATTAAGAAATGTTCGACAATAGGACCCAAAGCCAGCGGCGGGAAGAATGTAAGCCCTCCAACGATAATAATCACGCTTATCAACAAGAGGACAAACAACGAGTTGTCCGTTCTAAAGGTACCTGATGAAACCGGGGTAATTTTTTTCTTTGCCATGCTTCCTGCAATAGCCATTACCGGGACAATAACCCCAAAGCGGCCGATGATCATGCCGAATCCCAGCATAAGATTATAATAAACCGTGTTTGTGTTAAGACCCCCAAAAGCGCTGCCATTATTGCCGGCTGCTGAACTGAATGCATACATTATTTCTGAAAGACCGTGAGGCCCGGCATTATTGAGTCCTGCCAGTCCTGCCGGCACCGAGCAGGAAATAGCCGAGAACAATTTGATTATGACGCTGGAAGCAAGTATTCCCAAAATGGCCATTTTGACTTCAAACGCTTCTACTTTCTTGCCCAGATACTCAGGAGTGCGGCCAACCATAAGCCCGGCAATAAAAACGGTAAGAATAATAAAAATGATCATCCCGTATAATCCTGAACCAACGCCTCCAAATATTATTTCGCCCAACATTAAATTGAACATGGCAACCATTCCGGATAACGGGGATAAGCTGTCATGCATGCAGTTTACAGAACCATTGGATGTTACGGTGGTAGTGACAGAGTATAGAACGCTGTTCATCACGCCAAAGCGGGTTTCCTTTCCTTCCATGTTGCCCGAAACATTCAATACATTGTTATGACTATACTCTGACCAAAGAGATAGTGTAAGGCCCGCTGCAAACAGGATAAACATAGTAATAAATATCGCCCATGCTTCACGATTAGAATTTGCATAATGGCCATAAGTAAATACTAAACCAGCCGAAATGATGACGAGTGCCAACATTATTAAAAAGTTGGTAAACGGAGTGGGGTTTTCGAACGGATGGGCACTGTTGGCACCAAAAAATCCACCTCCGTTAGTACCAAGATCCTTGATGGCTATCTGGGAGGCGGCCGGACCGAGTGGAATAACCTGATGGGTTCCCTGCAAGGTAGTTGCATTTGCATAATGCGAAAATGTTTGCACGGCTCCCTGGCCGACTAAAACAATGGTGAAAATAATAGCTAATGGCAATAACACATAGAGCACGCTACGTGTCATATCGACCCAGAAATTGCCGAGGTTTTCGGTAGTCTTCCTGGTCAATCCGCGTATAAGGGCCAGGACAACAGCAATTCCCGTAGCTGCACTTACAAAATTCTGCACGGTCAGTCCCAGCATCTGAACCAGGTAACTTAGCGTATTTTCGCCGCTATAGGACTGCCAGTTGGTATTAGTCATAAAACTGGCAGCCGTATTAAATGAAAGATGCAACGAAACATTTGGCAATTTTTCCGTGTTCAGCGGTAAATAAGCCTGGAGCATTTGTAAAAGAAATAAAAATACCATGCCAAACAAGTTGAAAAGGAGGACACCGTAGGTATAGGTCTTCCAGTTCATCTCTTCTTCGCTTTTGATACCGATTACGCGGTAAACTGATTTTTCAAGCCAACCAAAAACCGACTTCATGAAATGGTTTTCACCCATGAAAACCTTTGCCATGTATTTGCCTATCAAAGGCGCCAGGGCTACCAAAGCAATCATGAAAAGCAAAATTTGAATCACTTCATTCATATTTTCCCCTATTAAGGTTTTAAACCAAATAATTTCTCAGTACAAGTGATATCCTGTGTCCTCTTAAAAAGACTAAAATCAGTTCCGGGAGAACTATTATGATATTAAAACATCTTATTAAAATTTTTCGGGTCGTAACAAGGTATATACCAAATAGCCCATGATCAGCAGGGCTATAATACCGCCAACCAAATAACTTACCGGGCCGTTAGAGAGGGCCGCACCTGAAGAGGCAGGTGTAACCACAAGAAGGAGACACGATTCTGTAATTTTTTTTCTCATAGTTTCAAATTGTTATTATTTTTTCGATCTTCCGAATATTTGTCCGGGTCAACAAGTGAATTAAAAAGATATCCAAGTGAGATCAGACCTATTAACATTCCGATTACGTACCCTGTCGGAGGGTCAACTCCAAGTGAAGTACTGGGAACCACAATTAAAAATATTGTATTCACATCAACACGGTTTTTGACGGAACAAAAGTGCGATGGAACTTATAAGTATTTTATAAGGAATTACCTGACAGTATAAAGATTTTATAATGATTTCCGTCGTTATCATCGTTCTGGGTACTGGGTACTAGGTACTGGGTACTGGGTACTAGGTACTGTGTACTGGGCACTGGGCACTGGGCACTGGGCACTGGGCACTGGGCACTGGGCACTGGGCACTGGGCACTGGGTACTAGCTACTGGGTACTGGGCACTGGGTACTAGGTACTGGGTACTGGGTACTGGGCACTGGGCACTAGGTACTGGGCACTGGGCACTGGGCACTGGGTACTGGGCACTGGGTACTGGGTACTGGGCACTGGGCACTGGGCACTGGGCACTAGGTACTGGGCACTGGGCACTGGGTACTGGGTACTGGGCACTGGGTACTGGGTACTGGGCACTGGGCACTGGGTACTGGGCACTAGGTACTGGGCACTGGGCACTGGGCACTGGGCACTGGGCACTGGGCACTAGGTACTGGGCACTGGGCACTGGGCACTGGGCACTGGGTACTGGGTACTGGGTACTGGGCACTGGGCACTGGGTACTGGGTACTGGGCACTGGGCACTGGGCACTGGGCACTAGGTACTGGGTACTAGATTAGATAATGAAGAATGAAAAATGAAAGATGAAGAATGAAAAATGAAAAATGATTCTGGATTCAGGAGCTAAAGATTGTGACATGTTAATATTTTTTAATTTTTCTCTTGACTTTTAAGAATTGTGTATTATATTTGCAGTGTACTATTACACTAATACACTATAATAATGATCACAATAAAAGACTTAACATTCTGGTATTCAAAAAAGAACCGAATTTTCGAGTCGTTAAACCTGGAAATGTATGACGGCCATATTTACGGTCTGCTGGAAAAAAATGGCGCTGGAAAAACGACGCTCCTGAAGCTGATCTGCGGACTATCATTTCCCAAAACCGGCGAAGCCATGATCGATCAACAGATACCTGGCAAACGGGACTATACGTTCCTGTCTGAAATCTTTTTGGTTCCGGAAGAGATTCTATGTTCCATCAATGCAAGCAATAAAATTCGCTGAGATCTATGGGGAGTTTTATCCTCGCTTTGATTCTTCCCAATTTCTGGAATACATGGATAGATTTGAAGTCGACAAGGATCAGAATCTGTCACATCTTTCTCATGGCCAGAAGAAAAAGGCGATGATTGCTTTTGCCCTCGCCTGCAATACGAGGTATCTGTTTCTTGACGAACCCACTAACGGACTTGATATTCCCGCCAAAGTGACTTTAAGAAAAATGATTGCTTCTTCCTTTACCGAAGAAAAAACCATCATTCTCTCGACCCACCAGGTAAGAGATCTTCAGACACTGATCGACAGCGCGATCATTCTTGCCGATCGTCGAATAATCCTCAACCAGTCCCTTGAAAAAATTGGTCAGAAACTTACCTTTGGCCATCAGGTGCAATCACCAGCACAGGGGGAAGTTCTCTTTTCCACAAGCAGTGAGCTCGGACCCGCCGTCATCACAACAAATCATTCAGGCATTACAGGGGATGTCGATCTCGAAACACTGTTCATCGCATCAATCAGCATTCCTGAAAAGATTGGTACTTTTTTTAATCAATAATTCATTCAACCATGGTCAGTACATTCAGTTTTAAACGGTTCAGTCTGCTGGTGCATTATCAGTGGTTCCGTTAACAGGAAATCCTGTACCCTTCTTTGGGCAGCGCTAACACTTATTCTCCTGGTTCTTTCTTTCATTGCCGAAGCGAGGCCAGACACTTTTGGGTATTTTATTTTAGTATTTGCCCTCACAGGAACCTTGATTTCCACTACCGGGTTCATCCGGTGGGATAATTTCAGTCGCTCGTCACTTCTTCTGTTATTACCAGCAACGATCACGGAGAAATTTCTCTGTAATCTGTTTTATGGTCTGGTTCTTTATATCCCGGCCTACCTAATCACTTTTGTCTTTATCAGGTATGCAGTCCTGGATCTCATCCTCCTTACTATTTCCACTAATGGTCTTTCATTACCTGCACTGATAAACGCAACGATAAAAGACATTTCAATCTTCCATTTCAATTTCTATATTTTTGCCCTGTTGAGCTTACTTTTCACTCAATCCATTTGTATGATGACCGCTTTTTGGTTCAGGAAGTGGCAGTTCTTCTATGCCTTGTTGATCATCATGGGGTTCTGGCTTATTTATAATTTCTGCACCACTTGGTTAATGCCGGTAATGACGAACATTAAAGGCACTATTGTAAGAGGGCCAGGTGTTATACCTTATGATCTTTCTGTGTTCGGTTTTGAAGTATCCCCGAGAAGTCAGAGCACTTTTGGAGCAAACTGGGAACTTTTTTTTGTAACCAAGGTAGTCAGGAATATCAATAACCTTGTCTGGTTTGTTATTTTCGGAATGATTTACACCGTGGCCTGGTACAAATTCAAAGAACGGGAAATCTAAAAAACAAAGTCATGAACTTCAGTGCAAATCAATCAATATACCTGCAGATCGCTGATTTTGTAAAAGAGCGGATCCTTTCAGACCGATGGAAGAAAGAGGAGAAGATCCCGTCGGTACGAGACCTGGCAGTTGAACTTCAGGTCAATCCGAATACAGTGATGCGGGCTTATGATCTTCTCCAGCAACAGGGCATTCTTTATAACCGCCGCGGCCTTGGAAATTATGTCTCGACCGATGCCGGGGAAAAGATCCTTGCCGATCGTAAAGAATACTTCAAGCAGTCGGAACTCCCAGTTCTTTTCAGGACCATGCAGTTGCTTGGAGTGAGTTTCAATGAACTGGAGCAACTGTATAAAAATTATGTGAAAGAAAATCTTAAGACTAAATAAAACTTTGGATATGAAAAAGAGCAATATTGTTCTCTCGGTCGCTGCCACTATCGCTTTAGTATGGACTATACTGATCTGCTGGTTTTGTGCCGCTTCGATCAATCGGTACCGTGATGGGAAAGAACTCATTTTTGCCAGATCCTATAAGCAGTATCTGGAGTCCCAGAGTAAGACCTTTCCAGCACCCTCAAATGAGCTGATTATATCGGGTGATGGAACAACTCCCGTAGAGATCACCCAGGGTAAAGAGTTGTCGGTTATTGCCAATAATAAAGTCCTGACCTACACCTGTTCCGACCTTAAAGACGGGAAATCAAAGATAAGCTTCATTAGTCTTTATGATCATAAGTATTATTATGAAGGAGCTCAGATAAAACTCCCTGAGATCAAAATCGTCTCAATAGATAATTGTGCTGAAGTGAGGATCAACGGTTTTAATAGTAAAGACCTGTATATTATCTGTGGCCGGGTACAAACCTTTTCAATCGACAATTGCCGGATCGGGTGCTTAAACCTTGACATTTCCCAAAATCAGCCGGATGCCGAGATCCGGATCAAACAAAATAACCAGATCGATACCCTATTAGCTTGTATTCAAGGGTCATACAAACTTAATTTGGATACCATCGGAAAAATAAAAAATCAAATACGGGTGTCCGATTCCGTTCAAATTATTACCAGAGGTAGTATGTACAAGCAGTTATCAGTAGAACATGCTTTCCGCCAGGGAATAAAATAATTTACGATTGGACGATTTTCGATTCCCGCATCTCAAAAAATAATATAGTCGCCTTCAAAATGTTAAAAATATTCATGATAAAAGTATTACCTTTTACCAGCAAAACGGATTAATGGGTAAGATTACTTTTAATTCAAGGTATCGATATCGATCTTAACAAAAGTTCACCATGAAAAAGCAGTATTTACACACTCTCCCGGACGAAACAATAATCAGCAAAATTTATCTGATCAGAGGTCAGAAAGTAATGATAGACCGGGATCTGGCAGAGCTTTTTGGTCTTCCAACAAAGGTATTAAAACAAGCTGTAAAGAGAAACATTAGTAGATTTCCTATAGATTTCATGTTTGAAATGACCGAACAAGAGTTTCAAAACTGGAGGTCACAATTTGTGACCTCCAAATCTGACATTATTGGCTTAAGGTACGCGCCTTTTTGTTTTACTGAGCAAGGAGTCACAATGCTTTCATGTGTTTTAAACAGCCAAAGAGCAATCGACACAAATATTCGGATTATCCGGGTTTTCACAAAGATGAGGGAAATGCTACTGGCTCATAAAGACATCCTCTTAAAGTTGGAGCAGTTTGAAAAACAAATAGTGAAAAACAGTGATGATATCCAGTTTATATTCGAAACCCTAAAACAGTTGTTGACTCGCCCACAGGAACCCAGAAGACGAATAGGTTTTAAAAGAAGTAACGATAATAACCTGCAGGATAAATAAATATGAGACTGCCGACTGCTGACTCTTTTATCCCGGGAATAATCGTAAATCCAAATTGCAATCGTAAATCGTCAATTAAAAAATTCAATCGGGAATCGAAAATCGTCCAATCGTAAATTATCTTTTCACTCCAGCACCTCAGAAAAAGAAATAGCCGATGCTTGATGGAGTATTTGTCCGTATTACAAATTATATTACTTTTGAAACTTTATTTTATCTGAAGTCTGAAGTCTGAAGTCTGAAGTCTGAAGTCTGAAGTCTGAAGTCTGAAGTCTGAAGTCTGAAGTCTGAAGTCTGAAGTCTGACCTCTGAAGTCTGACCTCTGAAGTCTGACCTCTGAAGTCTGAAGTTTGACCTTTAACCTCTAACCTCTGAATTAACCACCAAACCGAACCAACCCTTATGCCCCAAACCCTTGCCTTAAAGAAAGAGCCTCCTGCATTGCTTCGATGGATCGTGCTCGTCTTCATCAGCCTTGCCATGTTTGGCAATTACTACATTTACGATTGTATCAGTCCTCTGGCTGACGTGCTGAAGGCCCAGTTGCACTTTACAGACAAGAACCTCGGGCTGCTGCAGGGCATCTATAGCATTCCGAATATCTTCATGGTGTTGATTGGAGGTATCATCATTGATAAAATAGGTACTAAGAAAGCGGCATTGATCTTTGCATTTCTTGTTTTCCTTGGCGCATTGTTCACGACTGTCAAAGGAGATATAGTTTTTATGGCTACGGGACGACTGATCTTTGGTCTTGGAGCTGAATCCATGATCGTCGCCATTACTACTATTATTGCCCGTTGGTTCAAGGGAAAAGAATTGTCATTTGCTTTTGGTCTTAACCTGACCATTGCCCGGTTGGGATCGTTCCTTGCCCTCAATTCACCTACCTGGGGAAAGACGATGTTCGCTCATTGGCAAAAACCGTTGTGGATCGCAGTCGGGGCCGGTCTCATTGCGTTGGCGACCCTGGCTATTTATTATCTGATCGATATTTATTCAGAAAGAAAGTATTCTCTTCAGAAAGAAGGAAACCAGGATAAGATCATTCTTAAAGACTTGTTAAAATTCGGAAAATCCTTCTGGTTCATAACCCTGTTGTGCATTACCTTTTATTCTGCCATGTTCCCGTTCCAGACCTTCGCAGTTAAATTTTTCAAGGATGTTCATCTGGTTGGAATGCCGGTTGATGTTGCCCGTGGCATGGGTGGATTTTTATCCAGTCTCCTGACTCTTGCCGCAATGATACTGACACCTCTTTTCGGATTGATGTCTGACAAGATCGGGAAACGGTCTTTACTCATGATGTTTGGATCGCTCCTTATTATCCCGGTATATCTTATCATGGGATATGTCGTTCATGCCGTCAAGTTGCCTCAATCAGTCATCGCCCTTTTCTCCGGATCACAGGAAAGTACTGGTTTTATGGGAGGCGTCCATTACTTCTTCAATATGATCGGGACTTTGTTCACTTATTTCCCGAATATTGCAATTCCAATGGTCATCATGGGGATAGCCTTCTCACTGATACCGGCCATTATGTGGCCTTCTGTTGCGTTGATCGTAGATCACTCAAAACTTGGTACAGCATACGGGCTTATGACGATGATACAGAATATGGGCTTAGCCGGTTTTAACCTGATGATAGGATGGGCCAATGACTTTTCGGGTGCAAGCGCTGCCAATCCGGGTGGTTATCACTTAGGAATGTGGATCTTCAGCAGCCTTGGATTCTTTGGATTATTCTTTGCATTCATGCTGAGAAGGAATGAACACGGGCCCAATGCCCACGGATTGGAATATGGGACAAGATACAATAAAAGACCAGTATAGTTCAATAGTTGACAAGTGTTAAGTTTTAAGTTTGAGACTGCTCCGAAAGGCCTCTTTCACCGCTAAGGCGCTAAGACGCTAAAAAGCGCTAAGAAGTATATCTTTGATATTGAGTTTTTTTTTGCATCTTTGCTTCCTGGCGGTATAATATTAAAATGGGTTTTAGTGGGGGACTCAAGTTTTAAGTCCATAGTATATTTGTTTTGACACAATGTTAATTTTCCCGATATGAAATTGTTGATTGTTGCGTCAACGAGATTTGAAGTCAGGCTGCTGACTGATAAATTTGCATTTGTTCAGAAGGAAGATGAGAGCCTTTTACATTACCAGTTCCGCAACGACAAGGTCGACATCCTCATCACCGGGATGGGAATGACCCCGACTGCTTTTTACCTGGGGAAACAATTGCCCGGGTCCAATTATGATCTCGTGATCAATGCAGGAGTCTGTGGTTCATTTTCAGATTCACTCGGTATTGGGAAAGTAGTGAATGTGACCGAGGAGACCT
>CAWAVC010000013.1:0-6525 GCA_963785325.1 uncultured Bacteroidales bacterium
TAATACATTATCTCCCATCAATTCATAATCAAGAACAGAATAGTCCTTGTCCTTATAAAGAAAGGAATATTTCGCAGAAGAAATATCAACCTCCGGGAGCGTATAAGACTTAGGTCGCAATAGAAACTCAACCTGGGTTTTAGGAACACTGTTAACATCATAATAGGCATCCTCATAGCCGATGCATGAGATAACAAGGGTGACTGGCATTTTGCTTAATTGTAAAGAAAAGCTTCCCAATCTGTCTGTTGAATTTCCATTGGTTGTTCCATATATTTTGATATTCACTTCAGGAATAGGCTTTAATGTAAGTTCATCTTTCACAATTCCTTTTAATAAAAGTGTCTGAGAAAATCCCCAAACCGGTAAAAAGAAAAGGATGAACAAAAGAGTGACAATTCTTGAAAACCGAATTTGATTATGAAGTTTCTTCATATAGGAAAAAACAGTAATTGAACTTTAACAATTTTGAGCCCCTACGAAAACTCATTTTAAAGTTATACCTCCGAGTCCCCTCCTAAAGACGCAAAAAATTCATTTTCAACGATATACTTCTTAGCGCTTTTTAGCGTCTTAGTGCCATTTGCGGTAAAAAAAAGACTTTTCGAAGTGGACTCAATATTTAAATCTCGTATTGTCTTATTGTGCCCAAATATTTATTTGTCATAGTGATAACGACAGGTATATATTAAAATGTCCTCACCAATAACCTGATAAACTAATCGGTGCTCCCTGTCAATTCGTCGTGACCAGAATCCTGCTAAATCATATTTCAGAGGCTCTGGTTTGCCTGCTCCTTCATGCTGGGATCTCTGAATATCCGTTATAAGATCATTTATTTTCTTCAACATCTTTTTATCTTCAGATTGCCAGGATTTATAGTCTTCCCATGAATTCTTCGAAAAAACTATCCTCATCACTCTTTTATCAATTTTTTTATAACAGTATTACCTGATTTCATTTGTTTGATTGATTCGTAGAGCCGATCAGCATTTTTCTTAGAACTAAGAAGATGAACAGTTTCAAGAATTGAGTTGAATTCATCTAATGAAATCAAAACTGCCCCATGACCGGTGCCTCTCTTAATAATTAGTGTTTCATTATTATTCTCGACTTCATCAAGATATTGTTTGAGTTTTGTCCTGAACTCTGTGAAATTTGCTGCTTTCATTTTTTTCTTCCATTTAAGTTATTAATAAAGTACAAATGTAAGTACCTTTATGATAACTTTTAGTGTAACATTAAATTTTTTTTTACAAAAACAACTCAACAATCTTCCGTAAGTCCTCTTGATTAAGGCTATAATTCTCCCCGCTGACTTTATTCAGAACCAAAGTTTCAAGGATCTTTTGTTTACTGACGGTGATACCTGTTTCAGACAGCCTTACCGGACATTCCAATGAACGGAAAAGTTCTTCGATCCGCCAGATGGTTTCATAGGAAGTGAGCTGCTGATTGAAAATGCCTGAACCAAGAAGTCCGATCCGTTCAGGATGCTTTTTTTCAATGTACTTCAGCCATGCAGGATAAACTATAGAAAGCGAAGCGCCATGCGGGATATCATAAAGCAGGGAAAGGATATGACCGATGCCGTGAACAGCCCAGTCGCCCGATTTCTTACCCACGAGGGTAAGTCCGTTCAACGCCATGGTGGCTGCATACATGATTTTTTCACGGAGTTCATAGTTGTGCAGATCTTTAAGCAAAGGAGGACCGTATTGTATTGCTTCCTGTACGATCGAAATAATAAACCGGTCGCTGAGTGTAGATTCTCCGGTCCGAACCATGCCTCAAAACTATGTGCGATCAGATCAGCAATCCCATAAGCAGTGTAATTTAGAGGTACAGTAAGTGTTAGTTGCGGATCGAGGAAAGAATGGGCAGGATACATCAATGGCGATCCGTATCCGTCTTTATATTTTGCCTCATGATTTGAGATTACTGCAAAAGGATTCATCTCGCTTCCTGTAGCGGCAACGGTCAGAATGCAGATCAGTGGAATTGCTTTTTCAGGCTTTGCCTTCCTGGTGATAAAATCCCAGGCGGGATGATTAACAGGAATAGTTATTGAAGTATATTTCGCCGAATCGATCACGCTGCCTCCTCCAACTGCGAGTACGACATCAACCTTGTTTTTCCGCCCGAGCGCTGCTGCAGCCTCCACATCCTCAATCACCGGGTTTGACCTGATTCCCGGATATTCAAAAACTTCAGCATGCACTTCTTTCAAATAACCTGTCACCATGTCGTAAAGTCCTGTTTTTTTGATGGATTCCTTACCATAAATCAACAATATCTTCTTCCCATATTGTTGAAGTACATTGTTCAATCCGTAAAGACAATTCTTGCCAAAATGAAGCGTAGTTGGGTTGCAATAAACGAAGTTTTCCATATCCTGAATGATTTTTATGATTGTAAAATTATTTTTATTCTTGCCTTTCTAGACCCGTGGGAAAATACGAATAATCTCTTCCCGATGCTTGGAGATTTAAAAACGAGCCCCTATTTACTTTTTGAGCTGTAATAAGTACCGGTAATTAAATCGACTGTATTCCCCGGAGGATAAACCGCAAAATTCCCATACAAGGTAGTATCTGTCACACTAAAAGTCCCGTCGATGTAAGATTCTCCCTCATTTCCTGTTCCGATATGAATTTTGAATTGTGTTGCCGGGATAGCAGCAAGGCCATCACCGCTTCCTGCCTTGTATTCCTGATATCCGGTAGTAGTATAAACCATCAGGTCGTATTGGTTAATATAAAGATTCCCTTTTATGTTCGTAACACCCAGAGAGATTGAAGTTCCCTGTGAAGTTGTCCCTGGCCAGTTCCCTACTAGCTGAGGATAATTTGGCAAGGGAGTCTGCTTCTTTTCGCAAGATAAAAAAGTGAAATTGATCAATACCATTCCTGCAAGTAATGTGATCAATAGTAAAGCTCTTTTCATTTTCCACTCATTTTAATAGTTTCAAAAATACAAATTTTCGCGTCACGCGTCACGCGTCATACGTCACGAATTATTAATCAATTAATGTCAGTAAAAAACGAGTAATGATAATCAGTAAATATTTACCTTTGTTTCCCGGTTAACTAATCTCTTCATTTGCTCTATGTACGGTAAGTTCAAAAATCACCTCCAAAAACAACTCGATAACATCATCTCCGAAGGACTCTATAAAAATGAACGTATACTGGTCACACCACAGGGGGTTGAAATCAAAACTGACAAAGGGCAGAAGGTATTAAATTTCTGTGCTAATAATTATCTCGGATTAAGCAACGATCCAAGAACTATGGCAGGCGCGAATATGACCTTTTTCCGCTATGGTTTTGGAATGTCATCTGTCAGGTTTATATGCGGAACCCAGAAAGTCCACAAAGACCTTGAAGCCAAACTGAGTGAATTTCTCGGCACAGAAGATACAATCCTTTATTCCTCTGCCTTTGATGCCAACGGTGGAGTTTTCGAGCCATTATTAAGCGAACAGGATGCTATCATTTCAGATGAATTAAATTATGCTTCCATCATTGATGGCGTTAGATTGTGCAAAGCCCAGCGTTTCAAGTACAAGAACAATGACATGGAGGATCTTGAAGAAGTGCTGCAGGATGCAAGTGAAGCGCGATTCAAGCTGATAGTTACAGATGGCGTTTTTTCAATGGATGGGATCATCGCACAGGTAGACAAAATTTGCGACCTGGCTGAAAAATACAATGCCCTGGTCATGGTTGACGATTCGCATGCAACCGGATTTGTCGGAAAGACAGGGAGAGGAACCATTGAATATTGCAATGCACAGGGCAGGGTGGATATCATATCAACCACTTTTGGCAAAGCCCTCGGCGGTGCATCCGGCGGTTGTATTTCGGGAAGGAAGGAAATTGTAGAAATCCTTCGCCAGCGTTCAAGGCCATATCTGTTCTCGAATACCTTAGCGCCATCAATAGCAGGCGCCACACTCGAAGTACTGAACCTTCTTTCTGAGACCACAGCACTCAGAGATAAATTGTTTGAAAACACTTCACTTTTCCGTAAGGGTATGGAAAATGCCGGCTTCAGGATTGTTCCAGGGATTCATCCCATCGTACCTGTTCTGTTTGGCCATCTCCCCAATGACGCCCAACTCTCCCAAAACTTCGCCAATGTATTGCTCGATGAAGGCATCTATGTTATCGGATTCTATTACCCGGTCGTACCTAAAGGAAAATCAAGGATCAGGGTACAGATTAGTGCTGCGCACTCAACAGAACAGATCGAATTTGCCATTGAAAAGTTTATAAAAGTCGGAAAACAATTAGGAGCAATTTAATTGGAATAAATAATTATCACGAAGATTCTCCATGTCACGCATCATGCGTTATGCGTCACGAATAAAAATGCAACAATACTATTAGATTAACCCAGTGATCTACGGTATAGGAACAGACATCATCGAAGTCAGTCGCATCGAAAAGGTGATGGAAAGAGAAATTGGTTTCCGGGAGAAGATCTTTACTTCCGGGGAGATCGCCTATTGTGAAACGAAGAAACATAAATATGAAAATTATGCTGCACGGTTTTCCGCAAAGGAAGCATTTATGAAAGCCATAGGTACCGGGTGGAGGTTCGGGATCAGGTTTTTAGATATCGAAGTGTACCATGATGAATTCAGTAAACCGCTAATCCGGCTCTATGGCAAAGCAGAGGAACTTGGAAAGATTGAGGGGATATCAAAAATTCATGTATCTTTATCGCATGTTAAAGGGATAGCTACGGCAATCGTGGTAATTGAGACGGAAGACAAGTGAACTGTTCTCCGATGAGGCAAATAATACAAGAAATTCGAAATGCAACTAAAACACAATACAACTAAATCATTACAGTATTAACCAAAAACAACAAATTTCACTATGTCGCACATCGGATCTTACGACGAACGAGTTAAAAACTTCAATTGGAGCGTTGCCGAACAGGAATTGGGTTATAAACCTGGGGATGTTATCAACATCGGATGGTACTGTTCCGACCGCATCTGCCAGATGGGAAAAGCAAATAAAATGGGTCTTATCTGGGATGGACTTGGAGGTGTCGAAAAAAGATACACTTACAATGATATCCGTCTTGCTACTAACACGATAGGTCAATTTCTAAGGGAACTTGGGATTGCACCCGGAGATCGGGTTTGTTTGTTCATGGATAAAATTCCTGAACTGTATCTCGGTTTTCTCGGTATCCTGAAAACCGGCGCCATTGCTCAACCATTATTCTCGGCCTTTGGAGACGAATCCCTCTTTATCCGGCTGGAAAATGCACAAACCCGCGCCATCATCACTCAGAAAAAACATGCACCCAAGGTGCGTAAAATCATCGAAAAAATGCCCTGGTTGGAATACTTGATCATAGTTGATCAGGATCCTTCCAAACCTTTGCAGCAAAGGGAAGTAGCATTTAACCTCGAAGAGCTGCCGAAGGTGGAAAAGTTTGATATTTATCCCACCTATGCAGAAACCCCTTCAGTTCTTCATTACACTTCCGGAACTACCGGTCAGCCGAAAGGCGTTAAACATGTGCATTATTCATTGATTTCACAATACCTGACCTCAAAATGGGTACTCGACCTTCAGGATGATGATATTTACTGGTGTACCGCCGATCCTGGCTGGGTTACAGGAACATCTTACGGCATCATCGGTGCTTTTAGCAACGGGGTGACCCAATGCGTACTTGATTCCGGCTTCTCTGCTGAGAATGGTACCGGTTCATTGAGAAGCATCACATAACCATGTGGTATTCAGCACCTACAGCTATAAGATCTTTAATGAAAGCAGGGGATGAGATCATTAAAAATTTCGATCTGTCTTCCCTACGTCACCTGGCAAGTGTGGGTGAGCCGTTGAATTCGGAAGCCGTGATCTGGTCGGAAAAAGTATTCGGAAAGCCATTTCTTGATACCTATTGGCAAACAGAAACCGGATCGATCATGATCTCTAATTATCCCGGAATGAAAATAAAACCCGGTTCAATGGGCAAGCCTTTTCCTGGCATTACGGCTACCGTTGTGAATTCCGATAATTATGAACCATTTAGCGAGCCCGGGAAAATAGGTCTCATAGCTCTCAAGCCCGGCTGGCCTTCAATGATGAGGATGTACTGGAACAATGAAGAAACATATAAGAATAAATTCAAGAATGGCTGGTATCTTCCCGGCGACCGTTCCAGTATCGACAAGGAGGGTTATTTCTGGTTTGTCGGCCGTGACGATGATGTGATAAATACCGGTGGCCATCTTGTCAGTCCTTTTGAAGTCGAATCAGCCTTGCTGAACATCCTGCAGTTGCAGAATCGGCTGTCGTGGCTAAACCTGATTTTGTGAATATGGAGGTAGTCAAAGCCTTTGTTACTCTGAAACCCGGTTTTATCGCCAGCAAAGACCTTGATCTTGACATCATGAACTTCGTCAGGAAGAAACTTTCACCATTAGCCATGCCACAGGAGATTGAATTCATTGATTCTTTACCCAAAACAAGATGGTAAAATCATGCGAAG
>CAWAVC010000014.1:0-54048 GCA_963785325.1 uncultured Bacteroidales bacterium
AAGTTCCCTGTGAAGTTGTCCCTGGCCAGTTCCCTACTAGCTGAGGATAATTTGGCAAGGGAGTCTGCTTCTTTTCGCAAGATAAAAAAGTGAAATTGATCAATACCATTCCTGCAAGTAATGTGATCAATAATAAAGCTCTTTTCATTTTCCACTCATTTTAATAGTTTCAAAAATACAAATTTTCGCGTCACGCGTCACGCGTCATACGTCACGAATTATTAATCAATTAATGTCAGTAAAAAACGAGTAATGATAATCAGTAAATATTTACCTTTGTTTCCCGGTTAACTAATCTCTTCATTTGCTCTATGTACGGTAAGTTCAAAAATCACCTCCAAAAACAACTCGATAACATCATCTCCGAAGGACTCTATAAAAATGAACGTATACTGGTTACACCACAGGGGGTTGAAATCAAAACTGACAAAGGGCAGAAGGTATTAAATTTCTGTGCTAATAATTATCTCGGATTAAGAACGATCCAAGAACTATGGCAGGCGCGAATATGACCTTTTTCCGCTATGGTTTTGGAATGTCATCTGTCAGGTTCATATGCGGAACCCAGAAAGTCCACAAAGACCTTGAAGCCAAACTGAGTGAATTTCTCGGCACAGAAGATACAATCCTTTATTCCTCTGCCTTTGATGCCAACGGTGGAGTTTTCGAGCCATTATTAAGCGAACAGGATGCTATCATTTCAGATGAATTAAATCATGCTTCCATCATTGATGGCGTTAGATTGTGCAAAGCCCAGCGTTTCAAGTACAAGAACAATGACATGGAGGATCTTGAAGAAGTGCTGCAGGATGCAAGTGAAGCGCGATTCAAGCTGATAGTTACAGATGGCGTTTTTTCAATGGATGGGATCATCGCACAGGTAGACAAAATTTGCGACCTGGCTGAAAAATACAATGCCCTGGTCATGGTTGACGATTCGCATGCAACCGGATTTGTCGGAAAGACAGGGAGAGGAACCATTGAATATTGCAATGCACAGGGCAGGGTGGATATCATATCAACCACTTTTGGCAAAGCCCTCGGCGGTGCATCCGGCGGATGTATTTGGGAAGGAAGGAAATTGTAGAAATCCTTCGCCAGCGTTCAAGGCCATATCTGTTCTCGAATACCTTAGCGCCATCAATAGCAGGCGCCACACTCGAAGTACTGAACCTTCTTTCTGAGACCACAGCACTCAGAGATAAATTGTTTGAAAACACTTCACTTTTCCGTAAGGGTATGGAAAATGCCGGCTTCAGGATTGTTCCAGGGATTCATCCCATCGTACCTGTTCTGTTTGGCCATCTCCCCAATGACGCCCAACTCTCCCAAAACTTCGCCAATGTATTGCTCGATGAAGGCATCTATGTTATCGGATTCTATTACCCGGTCGTACCTAAAGGAAAATCAAGGATCAGGGTACAGATTAGTGCTGCGCACTCAACAGAACAGATCGAATTTGCCATTGAAAAGTTTATAAAAGTCGGAAAACAATTAGGAGCAATTTAATTGGAATAAATAATTATCGCGAAGATTCTCCATGTCACGCATCATGCGTTATGCGTCACGAATAAAAATGCAACAATACTATTAGATTAACCCAGTGATCTACGGTATAGGAACAGACATCATCGAAGTCAGTCGCATCGAAAAGGTGATGGAAAGAGAAATTGGTTTCCGGGAGAAGATCTTCACTTCCGGGGAGATCGCCTATTGTGAAACGAAGAAACATAAATATGAAAATTATGCTGCACGGTTTTCCGCAAAGGAAGCATTTATGAAAGCCATAGGTACCGGGTGGAGGTTCGGGATCAGGTTTTTAGATATCGAAGTGTACCATGATGAATTCGGTAAACCGCTAATCCGGCTCTATGGCAAAGCAGAGGAACTTGGAAAGATTGAGGGGATATCAAAAATTCATGTATCTTTATCGCATGTTAAAGGGATAGCTACGGCAATCGTGGTAATCGAGACGGAAGACAAGTGAACTGTTCTCCGATGAGGCAAATAATACAAGAAATTCGAAATGCAACTAAAACACAATACAACTAAATCATTACAGTATTAACCAAAAACAACAAATTTCACTATGTCGCACATCGGATCTTACGACGAACGAGTTAAAAACTTCAATTGGAGCATTGCCGAACAGGAATTGGGTTATAAACCTGGGGATGTTATCAATATCGGATGGTACTGTTCCGACCGCATCTGCCAGATGGGAAAAGCAAATAAAATGGGTCTTATCTGGGATGGACTTGGAGGTGTTGAAAAAAGATACACTTACAATGATATCCGTCTTGCTTCTAACACGATAGGTCAATTTCTAAGGGAACTTGGGATTACACCCGGAGATCGGGTTTGTCTGTTCATGGATAAAATTCCTGAACTGTATCTCGGTTTTCTCGGTATCCTGAAAACCGGCGCCATTGCTCAACCTTTATTCTCGGCCTTTGGAGACGAATCCCTCTTTATCCGGCTGGAAAATGCACAAACCCGCGCCATCATCACTCAGAAAAAACATGCACCCAAGGTGCGTAAAATCATCGAAAAAATGCCCTGGTTGGAATACTTGATCATAGTTGATCAGGATCCTTCCAAACCTTTGCAGCAAAGGGAAGTAGCATTTAACCTCGAAGAGCTGCCGAAGGTGGAAAAGTTTGATATTTATCCCACCTATGCAGAAACCCCTTCAGTTCTTCATTACACTTCCGGAACTACCGGTCAGCCGAAAGGCGTTAAACATGTGCATTATTCATTGATTTCACAATACCTGACCTCAAAATGGGTACTCGACCTTCAGGATGATGATATTTACTGGTGTACCGCCGATCCTGGCTGGGTTACAGGAACATCTTACGGCATCATCGGTGCTTTTAGCAACGGGGTGACCCAATGCGTACTTGATTCCGGCTTCTCTGCTGAGAATTGGTACCGGTTCATTGAGAAGCATCACATAACCATGTGGTATTCAGCACCTACAGCTATAAGATCTTTAATGAAAGCAGGGGATGAGATCATTAAAAATTTCGATCTGTCTTCCCTACGTCACCTGGCAAGTGTGGGTGAGCCGTTGAATTCGGAAGCCGTGATCTGGTCGGAAAAAGTATTCGGAAAGCCATTTCTTGATACCTATTGGCAAACAGAAACCGGATCGATCATGATCTCTAATTATCCCGGAATGAAAATAAAACCCGGTTCAATGGGCAAGCCTTTTCCTGGCATTACGGCTACCGTTGTGAATTCCGATAATTATGAACCATTTAGCGAGCCCGGGAAAATAGGTCTCATAGCTCTCAAGCCCGGCTGGCCTTCAATGATGAGGATGTACTGGAACAATGAAGAAACATATAAGAATAAATTCAAGAATGGCTGGTATCTTCCCGGCGACCGTTCCAGTATCGACAAGGAGGGTTATTTCTGGTTTGTCGGCCGTGACGATGATGTGATAAATACCGGTGGCCATCTGGTCAGTCCGTTTGAAGTCGAATCAGCCTTGCTGGAACATCCTGCAGTTGCAGAATCGGCTGTCGTGGCTAAACCTGATTTTGTGAATATGGAGGTAGTCAAAGCCTTTGTTACTCTGAAACCCGGTTTTATCGCCAGCAAAGACCTTGATCTTGACATCATGAACTTCGTCAGGAAGAAACTTTCACCATTAGCCATGCCACAGGAGATTGAATTCATTGATTCTTTACCCAAAACAAGAAGTGGTAAGATCATGCGAAGAATACTCCATGCGAAAGAATGGGGAGAAGAGATCGGGGATACAAGTACGCTTGAAAACGATTAATAAAGAGTTGTTTTGAACACTGCAGGTGTTCTATTATCGAAATATATAAACCAAAATAAAAAAGGAGAATACACTATGGAAGACATGAAAGAAATAATTAAGACTTACGTCATCAACGAGTATGTGGAAGACGACAGTGAAGTAACTTATGATACCCCCCTGATCTCAGGCGGTATCGTCGATTCATTTTCGATGGTTTCGCTCAAACGGTTCCTTGAAAATAAATACAAAATTTCCATACCCGATGATAAAGCCACACCTGAGGCATTCGATTCGGTTAATAAGATCTGTTCACTCGTCAACGAATATTTAAAATAACGGAGGTAAACTATGGCATACAGCAATAAAGTACGTGGATCGTACCAGGAAATCCTGACCGGGATGAAAGACGCCGGCCTTTTAAAAGTTGA
This sequence comes from uncultured Bacteroidales bacterium, assembly GCA_963785325.1. GTDB lineage: Bacteria > Bacteroidota > Bacteroidia > Bacteroidales > FEN-979 > FEN-979. The sequence goes on from CAWAVC010000014.1 coordinate 4,204, forward strand.
ACGCTACATTCATTCTGCACAAGCTGCTGATATTGAAGTAGAATTCCCAACCGGGGCGCCTTTAAAAAAGGTGATCAACATTTGCGCAAACAACTACCTTGGTTTATCCAGTCACCCGGAGGTTGTGAAGGCTGCCCATGCAGGTCTCGACTCTCATGGCTATGGCATGTCTTCCGTTCGTTTTATTTGCGGAACCCAGGATATCCACAGACAACTCGAACAGATGGTGACCAAATTTCTTGGTACTGAAGACACCATTCTTTTTCCTTCCTGCATGGATGCCAATGCCGGTGTTTTCGAAGCTGTACTGACTAAGGATGATGTCATGATCTCCGACCGTCTCGTTCATGCTTCAATCGTAGATGGGATCCGTCTTTGCAGCGCCATGCATGATACTTTCAAGCATTCTGACATGGCTCATTTGGAAGAAAAACTCCAGTTGCATAATGACAAGCGTCTGAAAATGGTAATTACAGACGGTGTATTTTCCATGGATGGAGATACAGCAAAACTGGATCAGATGGCCGACCTCTGCGACAAATATGATGCAATGCTGTTTTGTGATGATTCACACGCCAGTGGATTCATCGGAAAGACCGGACGCGGAACCCACGAAAAATGCGGAGTTATGGGACGGATGGATATCATTACTACCACCTTCGGTAAAGGTTTGGGCGGAGCATCCGGCGGTTGCGTTTCAGGACGTAAAGAACTTGTCGAAATGTGCCGGCAGAAAGCACGCCCATATCTCTTTTCCAATACTATTGCACCTCCTGTCGTAGCCGGAGTGATCAAGGTCTTAGAAATACTTTCAGCCACCACCGAGCGTCGTGATAAACTTGAGAAGAACACAGAGTTCTGGCGCAAAGGACTTACCGATGTTGGCCTCATCATCAAAGAAGGCGATACTCCCATTGTACCTGTCATGCTGTTTAATGCCAAGCTATCACAGGATGTTTCCAGGGACCTCTATGAAGAAGGTATCTATGCAATAGGGTTCTTCTTCCCAGTCGTGCCTCAGAGCCAGGCAAGGATCCGCACACAGATCTCTGCAGGCCACGAAATCCATCATCTCGAAAAAGCTCTTGATGCATTCAAAAAAGTCGGGAAGAAATACAACATCCTTGGAAAAAGCAAGCAGGAAATCATCGAAATGTACGGGATGTAATTTAATAGCAAAAAGGCAAAATAGCAAAATGGCGAAAGGAAGAATAAATTATCAATAATTTCGCTGTTTTGCTATTTATTTTATCTGGCAATTTCTATTTCTTACCTTTGCAAGCAAATTATTCCTTATAAACTTTCCAATGAAAACCACCATCATTTCTCTTTTTCTTTTGCTGTCCTCTGTTTTCGTATTCTCACAGGATCCGATAAAACCTTACAACCCGAACCAGGATATACGCGCTGATGTTAAAATAGCGATTGCAAAAGCAAAAGCTGAACACAAACATGTTTTGATACAGTGGGGTGGAAACTGGTGCCCCTGGTGCATTAGGTTTCATAACCTTGTTACCGGCGAACACCGGATTGATTCGATTGTGAAAAAGGATTATGTTTACATACTCGCCAGCGTGCCGAAGGAAAAAGAAAAACGCGATTATAATCTTTATAAGGAATTTGAATACCCTGTTCGTTTTGGATTTCCGGTATTTGTAATCCTCGACGGCAACGGTAAACAATTACACATTCAGGATTCGGGATTGCTTGAGTATGCTAAAACTCCGGGATACGATACCACGAAAGTCATTACCTTCCTTAAGATGTGGAATGTCAGGGCATTGGATCCTGCATCGTACCCTGCGAAATAGTCATTGGGGTCAGGGTACAGGAATTTTTCTATCTTTGCACCCTCTATTCACCTGCTCAGCAGGGCATATCAACTAAAATGAACATTCACAATCTTGAACCCATCTTCAATCCTCAGAGGATTGCATTGATAGGGGTTACAACCAATCCAAACAGCGTAAGCGGTAAGATACTGATCAACCTTGTAAGTGAAGGTTTCCGGGGCGTTGTTTATCCTGTAAACGCCGATCATGAAGCAGTGATGGGAATTCCCTGTTATCCCGATATTAAAAGTCTCCCCAGGGTTCCTGATCTGGGCATCATCTGTACACCTGCTGAAAAAGTAGCAGGTGCCGTTGAGGAATGCGGTGAGATGGGTATTCCCGGTTTGATCATAATCTCCGCCGGATTCCAGGAAATCGGTGAAGAAGGTAAAAAAATGGAGACAGAGATCCGTAACCTGATGAAGAAGTATGAGGGTATGCGGATCATCGGCCCGAATTGTCTCGGAGTGATTGTCCCTTCCCTTAAACTAAATGCCAGCTTTGCGGCAGCCATGCCAAAGCCCGGTAATATTGCTTTCATATCACAATCCGGGGCTTTGTGTACTTCCGTTCTTGACTGGGCCATTGAAGGAAAGATCGGGTTCAGTCAGTTTGTTTCAATCGGAAACAGCCTGGATGTTGAATTCGGTGATTTGATTGATTATTTCGGAGAAGATGAGAATACCCGTTGTATAATTCTTTACATTGAATCCATAACAAATGCGAGGAAATTCATGACAGCCGCCCGTTCCTTTGCCCGGGAAAAGCCGATCATCGTTTACAAAGCTGGACGTTTCCCTGAATCCGCGCAGGTTGCAGCATCCCATACTGGAGCCATGGCTTCTGAAGATGCAGTATATGATGCTGCTTTTCAACGGGCCGGGCTTGCCAGGGTGTATGAAATCGGCGATATATTCAGCGTGGCCGAACTGATAGGAAGGAACAAATTTCCACATGGACCGCGTCTGGGAATCATTACCAATGCCGGCGGACCGGGTGTCATGGCGACGGATGCCCTCATTGCTTTAAATGGTGTTCTTTCTGAGCTTTCTGAAGAAACCATCAAAAAACTGAATGAAAATTTACCCGCTTTCTGGTCACATAGAAATCCGGTAGATGTTTTAGGAGATGCCCGTGCAAAGCGTGTTGCAAAAGCTACCCAGATCGTTCTAGAAGATCAGAACACGGATGCTGTCCTCGTGATTCTTACCCCACAAGCGATGACTAATCCTGACTCAACGGCAAGAGAAATAAGCACGCTGGCAAGCACTTCCAACAAACCCATATTGGCAGCCTGGCTGGGTGGACAAAGCATGCATGAAGCTGATAATATACTGGTCGAAGCCGGCATTCCTTCTTATAAAACACCCGAACAAGCAATCCGAGCATTTATGACCCTGGTATCGTATTCACGAAACCTGGAGATCCTGTATGAAACTCCAAAAGACGTGCCGGTTGAGTTTACAATTGACCGGGCCAGACTCCGCGGTGAATTTGAACAACTTATCAACAAAAGTGAAACAGTATTATCGGAAGAAACTTCAAAGACAATACTGGAATCCTATGGAATCGTTACAACGAAACCTCATAAGGCTGTTTCAACTGAAGAAGCGGTTAGCGTTGCGGCCAAGATAGGATACCCAGTAGTGCTGAAGATTGATTCTCCTGATATCACACATAAATCAGATGTTGGTGGTGTCATTCTGAACATTGCCGATGATGTGCATGTAAAAAAAGCATTTAAACAAATAACAAACATTGCTGCAATCCATCAGCCATCAGCACGTATCGATGGAGTGACCGTACAAAGAATGTTTTCTTCCAAAGATGCAGTTGAATTGATCCTTGGTATTAAAAAAGATAAGATTTTCGGCACAGTACTGATGGTGGGGATGGGAGGAGTCACAGCTGAACTTTTCGGTGATAAAGCCCTGGGATTTCCGCCACTCAATGAAAGCCTTGCCCGGAGAATGTTAGAATCACTGAAGATCTATCCTTTGCTCAAAGGGTACCGGGGAAGCAAGCCAAAAAACATCGATCAGCTCATACAAATACTAATCCGGCTTTCTTATCTTGCCGCGGATTATCCGGAGATCCTTGAACTTGACATCAACCCTCTGCTGGTTACATCTGCAGAAGTTATTGCATTAGATGGCAGGATTGTCATAGACCGGGAAATGACCCGCCAGGAAAATCATCCCTATGCCCATCTTGCTCTCCATCCTTATCCTGAAAAACTTGTCAAACCCATCAAATTGAAGGATGGAACAAATTTACTGTTAAGGCCTATTAAACCAGAAGATGAACCCTTGTGGATTGAGATGATCGGGAGATGTTCGAAAGAATCACTTTATTCACGGTTCCGGTATTTTTTCCATTGGCAATCGCACGAAGCCGCTACCCGTTTCTGTTATAATGATTATGACCGGGAGATCGCCATTGTTGCCGAACTAAGTAAAGGAAATTCTAAAAAACTATTAGGAGTAGGCCGTCTGATTGCCGATCCCGACCATGAGAGTGTTGAATATGCCATTCTAATTGAGGATGCATGGCAAAAGAAAGATCTTGGAAACCTGCTTACCGACTACTGCCTGGAAATTGCTAACAGCTGGAACATTAAACGTTTTATTGCTCAGACCACGACCGACAATAGACGAATGATCTCGGTATTCCGGAAAAGAGATTTCGATATCCGGATCAATACCCAGGATTCCACAGTAGATGTAATGAAAGAACTCTGGACAGATAATAAAACATGACAAAATACGTTTTTTATAAAATTTAAGATGAATATGAAAAAACTACTGCCGCTGTTTTTTTCTTTTACTGTTGCATTTCTGATCTCATCCTGTGCGGTTCAACCGAGCCAGAAACGTCTTATCGGAACATGGAAGGCTGTAAAAGTTGAACCTTACAACATTCCGCGGAAATCCTCACCTACTGCTAATAATGTCAAGAAAACCGGAAACAGTTACAATGATAGTACCGCTTTAAAGCCAGAGCAAAAGCTACCTTCGAAATCTGAATTGGGATTGCAAATGATGATTCAATCAGAACTGCATTCTACGATGACAATCAACGCTGATAATACTGTTGTTAAAGAGTACCCTAGGAAAACAATACATGCCACATGGAAACTAACGAACAAGGGTAAGGCTATATCTATTGATAGCAAAGAAATCGGCAAAAAGATGACCTTCTATATCCTGCATATCAATGATACTAGTGTCATTATTACGGAATCCTTACCTTCAGGTAGTGTTAAGATTACTTATAAGAAAGAAAAAGAAGGAAACTCGCCACAAGTTCACTAATTAAAATTGATTACGCAAATTTCTTTTTTATCTCCCTGACCATTACTTCAGTCATTTTCGGAAGATCATATTCGAATGAAAGGCCCCAGTCTTTCTTTGCAACTGAATCGTCTATAGAAGCCGGCCAGGAATCGGCAATAGCCTGACGAAAATCAGATTTATAGGTAATCTCGAATTCGGGAATATATTTTCTGATCTCATCTGCCAGCTGACGTGGATTAAAACAGATACCGGCAATGTTATAACTTGAGTGCAGACTCAACTGTGATGAGTCTGCTTCCATGATGTCAATTGTTGCTTTTATAGCATCTGACATAAACATCATCGGGAGATCAGTCTCGGGGCCGAGAAAACATTCATATTTATTCTGCCGGACTGCATCGTAAAATATTTCAACGGCATAATCGGTAGTACCACCTCCTGCTTCAGTCTTATAACTGATCAAACCAGGATAACGAACGCTACGTGTATCCACACCATATTTATGGTAATAGTATTCGATCCAACGTTCTCCTGCCAACTTACTGATTCCGTAAACTGTATTCGGCTCCATGATGGTATACTGTGGAGTATTATACCGTGGAGTCGTGGGTCCAAAAACAGCAATGGAACTTGGCCAGAATACTTTTTTGATTTTCAGTTCGCGGGCAAGCTCAAGCACATTAATCAGGCTTTTCATGTTGATATCCCAAGAGGGCAATGGTCTTTTTTCAGCATTACCGGAAAGAATAGCAGCTAGGTGGTAAACTTGCGTTATCTTTTCGTGTTCAAGGATGAGTTGCAATTTAGAAGTATCCATCACATCCAGTATCTCAAACTTTCCGGATTCAGCTATTTCCTGTGGAGCAGGACGTATATCGGTAGCAATTATGTTCGCGTTGCCATATTTCTTTCGTAATTCGAGTGTCAGTTCTGAACCAATCTGACCGGAACAACCAATAACCAGGATTTTTTCCATTTTAAGAGGAGTTTTATAAAAATTTTTGCAAAAGTAGGAAGAATTAATCATTCAGACTTTGTCTGCCGGGCTCATTTTTAATAACAATATGGCGAAGAATTTTATTGAACGTTCTTAACCGAAGCAGTTTAATCCCTTTTAAAATGCGGCATTTCAAATGGTATGTCAAGCGATAGCTCAATCAATCCTCCAAACTTGCCATCACTAAACCATGGCGTTTGGTAAATCAATTTTTTCTTTCCCATTTTCTCGATCGTATAAACATTCTTTTCATGGGTTTCTATCATTTTCCCAATCTTCTCATTGGAATGATCCTGGTGGCAGTCCTTCAGATTTTTTCCTATAAGTGCACCCCCACCAAATAGTTGAAAATCAGTTATTGCTTTATTATTAAGATAGATGATGTTTTCAGAAGCATCACTGACAATCACGGCACAGTCTAAGTTGTCGATAAATTCCATAGAACAAAGTTTTTAATTTGACAAAGGTACAATCATCTCGTTTTTCGGCAGCAAAAAATTCAGAAATTGAACTATCAACCATTCTTTTTTTAATAGATTCTTTCAGGCATTAAAAAACTTCCCGCAGAACTACTGGCACCATGTACCATTCTGCGGGAAGTTTTAATTTAAAAAGATTCTCAAGCCCCTATTATTTCGTGGGTTGCGTTGTCTTTTCTGCTGGTTTTTCGCCTGGTTTTGCAGCTGGTTTTGCTGTTGCTTTTGTTGCAGGTGTTGCAGCTTTTTTCTTTTCAACAGGTTTTGCTGCTTCTTTCTTAGCAGGTGTGGTTGTTTTTACTTCTTTCTTTTCAGGTGTTGTCTGCGTGGCGGGTTGTTGTTTTACGTCCTGAGCAAACATAACTGCTGTACCAAATACAGCCACCATAATTAATGCCAATGCTTTTTTCATAGCTCTGATTTTTTATAAAAGTTAGTTTTAATATGATTTGCATACAAAGATGAAAATAAAAAATGGAGGAATTCTGAAGTTTTAATAAAAATTTCAAGATAGATGCTTTTATTCTATGGTAGCTGACCTTTCTCATAAACATTATTACTTTGTACGTTTCTCAAAAAAGTTCTAATTTTACTGTCCTAACCCAGACAGGATGGAATCCAGTTTAATAATCTATAATACACTAAGCCGGACGAAGGAAAAGTTTCAACCACTCAATCCTCCATTTGTCGGCATGTATGTTTGCGGGCCAACAGTCTATGGCGATCCTCACCTGGGTCACGCAAGACCAGCTATCACGTTCGACCTCGTTTTCCGTTACCTTCAGCACTTGGGTTACAGGGTTCGTTATGTTAGAAATATTACGGATGTAGGACATCTTGAAGATGATGAGGATGAAGGAGAAGACAAGATTGCTAAAAAAGCAAGGCTGGAGCAACTTGAGCCAATGGAAGTTGCCCAATACTATTCCGATCGTTATTTTCGGTTAATGGATGAATTGAATGTTAAACGCCCGTCAATCGAGCCCAGAGCATCGGGTCACATTCCTGAACAGATCGAAATGATAAGGAAAATCATCGAAGCAGGTTATGCTTATGAAGTCAATGGATCAGTTTATTTTGATGTCCTGAAATACAACGAGAAATTCAATTACGGAAAACTGTCGAGAAGGATCCTAGAGGACCTGATTTCCAATACCCGCAAACTTGAGGGGCAGGAGGAAAAAAGAAATTCTGTCGATTTTGCTCTTTGGAAAAAAGCACAACCCGAACACATCATGCATTGGTCGTCACCATGGAGCGATGGGTTTCCCGGCTGGCATCTCGAATGCTCGGCAATGGCAACCAAATATCTTGGAATACATTTTGACATTCATGGCGGAGGTATGGATTTGATGTTCCCTCACCATGAATCAGAAATTGCACAATCGCGCATCGCTAATGGCACTGATTCCGTGAAATACTGGATGCACAACAATATGATCACCATTAACGGACAAAAGATGGGAAAATCCCTGGGCAATTTCATCACCCTGGAGGAGTTCTTCACTGGAAAACATCCTGGCCTCACCCAAAAATACACCTCGATGACCATACGGTTCTTCATCCTGCAGGCACATTACACCAGTACACTTGATTTCTCGAACGAAGCGCTGCAGGCAGCCGAAGCAGGTTATAAGAGGCTAACAACCTCGTTATTGATGTTGAATGAAATAGTTTTTGATGAAAATAAAAACGTTGAGTTCGATGAACGTGAAGATAATTTTTTATCAAATTTTGAACATTTTTGCCATCAGGCAATGAATAATGATTTCAATTCACCAATACTAATCTCCAATATGTTTGGAATGTTTGATAGAATACTAGCATATAGGGCGGGAATGTTTGATGTCGAGCGTGTTAAAAAAGAAACATTTTTTAATTTTAGAAGAAATTTTAATACTTTTTATTCAGATGTATTAGGTTTAAAGGTTGAAGAAGGAATCAAAAAAAAGGAGTTGGAAATTCTAAATGATAAACTAATTCGGTTTATAATTAATTTGCGTGATAATGCAAGGATTAATAAAGATTTTTTAACTGCTGATCAGATCCGTGATGCCCTGCAAAATCTTAATATCACAGTTAAAGATACAAAAGAAGGCCCCGTTTGGTTAATTGATTAATTATCACTTTAAATAACTAAACCCTCAACCATCATCAAATGAAAACTTTCAAACTAATTATTGCGTTAATTGCTTCTACAGCTCTTATATCAGGCTGTCAATCCAAACAGGAAAATATGAAAAAAGAACTGGTCGATTTTATCCACAAATTCGATTCCGTCTACATTTCACTATATAAGTCGAGTACACTCGCCAGTTGGAATGCATCCATTTCAGGGAAATCCGAAGACTTTAAGAAATCGGAAGAACTGCAAATAAAAATAGTGAAACTATTTGCTGATAAGGAATCTTTAAAGAAACTCGAAAAAATAAAAGTTTCCGGATTGATCACCGATTCACTTCTGCTTCGTCAGCTCGATGTTTTGTACCGGGACTTTCTGATGGCCAAAGCCGATACGGCCAAGGTGAATGCAACAGTTCGCATGCAAAGCGCCATAGAACAGAAATATGGCAATTTCCGCGCCATCGTCAGAGGGAAAAGGATGAATGATAATGAAGTGGAAGATGTATTGCGGAATTCGAAGGATGTAACTGCACAAAAAGAAATATGGATCGCCCAGAAAAAAATAGGCACTGAGGTAGCTGCAGACATTATTCAATTGGTAAAAAAGAGAAATGAAATTGCCAGGGACCTGGGATTCCGGAATTATCATGAAATGAACCTCACACTGGGTGAGCAGGACCCAAAAGAAATAAGTAAACTATTTGATCAACTCGACAGTCTCACAAAAGGTTCTTTTGAAGAAGTGAAGAACGATATTGACAATTATTTTGTGGCTTACTATAAGCTGAAAAGCAAAGATGAACTGATGCCCTGGAACTATCAGAACCGCTTTTTCCAGGAAGCGCCGAAGATCTATTCTGTTGATATTGACAAGTACTATAAGGATAAGAATATTGTTCAACTAGTCTCAAATTACTATGCAGGCATTGGGCTTCCGATAGATGAAATGGTAAAAATGAGTGACCTGTATCCAAAAGAAGGAAAAAACCAGCATGCCTTCTGCACCGACATCGACAAGAAAGGCGATACCCGTGTACTGGGAAATATTACACCTAATGCCAACTGGATGGGCACTATGCTTCATGAGTTTGGTCACGCATGTTATGAAATAGGCATCGATACGACCTTACCATTTATTTTAAGAGATCCAGCACATACTTTTACAACGGAAGCAATCGCCATGATGTTTGGAAGGTTCTCATCCAATCCTCAATGGATTAAAGATAATCTTGGGATATCGGAAGAGGAAAAAATGAAGATTGCCGACAACTGTTTCAAAACATTTCGTCTTGACCAGCTTGTCTTCAGCCGTTGGGTCCAGGTGATGTATCGGTTTGAGAAGAGCATGTATGAAAATCCTGACCAGGACCTCAATAAATTATGGTGGGACCTGGTCGAAAAGTACCAGTTATTGAAACGTCCGGAAGGCCGAAATGAACCTGATTGGGCAACCAAGATCCACATAGCCTCTTATCCCTGTTATTATCACAATTACCTGCTGGGAGAGTTACTCGCATCCCAACTGTATTATCATATTGTTGGCACTATTCTGAAATCTGATGATTACAAATTTCAGAGTTTTACCGGCAAAAAAGAAGTAGGCAATTACCTGAAACAATATGTTTTCAAACCAGGTACAAAATACTATTGGAACGATATGATCGAAAAGGCTACAGGGGAGAAGCTTACACCGAAATATTATGCTAAACAGTTTGTGAAATAGGGGGCTGTCAGGGCCAATAATGGGGCTCTTTTTATAAGTGGGAAAGTCTAAACGACTTTAACCAGATAATAATTTTTCTTTCCTTTCTGGACCAGCAGGTATTGGTTATTGAGCAGCCGGGATTCATTGATCTCAAAGTTTTCCGTGACCTTTTCTTTGTTAATCGCTACTCCCCCTTCTTTTAACATACGACGGGCTTCTCCTTTGGAAGAAAAAATCTGGGTAGCTCCTGCAAGGAAGTCAACAATATTGATATTTTTCGCCAATTCTCTTTCGCTATTTCACTTTGCGGTACTCCTTCAAAAACCGAAAGAAGAGTTTCTTCGGATAGTTTTTTCAGAGTTTCAGTAGTGCCTTTCCCGAAAAGAATCTCTGAAGCTTCAACAGCAGCCAGGTAATCTTCTTCTGAATGAACGCGGATTGTGATGTCTTTGGCCAGTAATTTCTGCAATGTTCGTAGATGAGGAGCTTCTGCGTGTTTCCTGATTACTTCATGAATCTCTTCTTTTGTCAGGAGTGTGAATTTACGGATGTAATCAGCGGCATCTTCATCGCTTGTGTTGAGCCAGAACTGGTAAAATTTATAAGGAGAGGTTTTTTTCGGGTCAAGCCAAATATTCCCGGCTTCTGTCTTTCCGAATTTCCCGCCATCGGCCTTAGTGATAAGCGGGCAGGTAAGAGCATAAGACTCACCACCCAGTTTCCGGCGTATCAGTTCGGTTCCGGTAACAATGTTACCCCATTGGTCAGACCCGCCCATCTGAAGTTTGCAGTTCTTATGTTCGAAGAGCCAGCAAAAATCATAACCCTGTAAAAGCTGGTAACTGAATTCGGTGAAAGAAATTCCGGAACCCGATTCCATCCGGTCTTTCACAGAATCCTTCGCCATCATGTAATTTACTGTAAGGTGCTTGCCGACTTCCCTGAGGAATTGAAGAAACCCGAATTCTTTGGTCCAGTCATAGTTATTTACCATCTCTGCCGGATTCACAGGGTTGGAAAAATCAAGGAATTTCTCCAGTTGTGTCTTAATACATTCCTGGTTATGCCTGAGCACGCTTTCGTCGAGGAGATTCCGTTCTTCTGATTTTCCTGAAGGATCGCCTATCATGCCTGTAGCTCCACCAATCAATACTATGGGTTTGTGACCGGTTCGTTGAAAATGTACCAGCATCATAATCGAAGCCAGATTCCCAATGTGAAGTGAATCCGAAGTCGGGTCATAACCAATATATGCCACTGTCATTTCTTTCGACAACTGCTCTTCCGTACCTGGCATTATATCCTGGATCATTCCACGCCAGCGAAGTTCCTCGATGAAATTCATTTTCGCTTTCTTTTCTGCAAAAGTAGCAAAATCTGGAAATTCTATTTCAGGTCTTATGCCTGCATCGGGATTTCCATCAGCAGAATCTCGGAATTTTCCAGGGCCGTCAACGAAAGCGAAATGATATCGCGGAAACCGCCTCCATCACGCCGGTCAAGTTGTGTTCCGGAGACATCAGCCAATCCTTCCATGATAAAAACGTAGGCCCCGCTGCCGGGTTTCTGGAATGTATAGTCTGCCTGCTTTCCTTTATCAAGTGAAATCATTGAAAACCATGCATCCTGGTTGATCCATACTCCTTCACTTTCTGTTGGCGATACGACGCGTTGCCAACGATTTTTTCTTGCGGAGATATCATATGTTTTCTGGTCGTAACGGGGAGTGATATTTTTCAGTTTCGGATAGACCCAAATCTGTAATAATCTCAATGAATGATCAGGATCAGGATTGTATTCCGAATGAAAAATACCGGTTCCGGCCGACATGATCTGTACATCACCACTCAGGATCTGCATCGTATTTCCCATACTGTCCTTATGTTCCAGTCTCCCTTCCAGCGGTATGGTTACGATTTCCATGTTATCATGTGGATGCCGGTCGAATCCCATTCCGGCTTCAATAAAATCATCATTTATTACCCGTAATGCTCCGAAATGAACCCTTCCGGGATCATAATAATTGGCAAAACTAAAAGTATAGTTGGTTTTCAGCCAGCCATAATCAGCGTGCCCCCTGGTTCCAGCCCTATGAACAATTGTTTTCATTGTTTTATATTTTTAAAAAACCGACGAAGATCAGCTCTTCGCCAATTCAATATTCATCATTAGTTTTATTTCATCTGAAACCACCATTCCACCTGCTTCGGTGATGGCATTCCAAAGTAATCCGAATTCCTTGCGGTTAATTTTTCCTGTAAGTTCAAAACCGGCCTTGGTATTTCCATAAGGATCTTTTACAATCCCGCCGAATTCACCTTCCAGCTCTATAGGTTTTGTCGTACCACGGATTGTCAGATCGCCAGTGAGAATAAAACCGGAATCTCCTTTTTTCCTGAGACTTTTAGAAATAAAAGTCAGTTCAGGATGATTAGCGGCATCAAAGAAATCGGCTGATTTCAGATGGTTGTCACGGTCAGGCTGGTTAGTGTTTATACTGTTGACATCGGCTTTGAATTCGATCTGTGCATCAGTAAAATCATCGCCATTGGTATAAACGGTTGCGTCGAACTTGTCAAACCCACCGGTAACATTTGCTATAACGAGATGTTTAACTTTAAAGTTTATTTCGCTATGTGCTGAGTCAATTGCCCATTTCGTTTTTTCTATCTGGTTCATTTTTTTAATTGTTTAGTTTATGGCGACAAAGGTAAACCAATGTGCCTCGCCAGGAAATGGTAAAACACAGGGAACAATGGTAAAAATCGAGGAAGGATTACATATGATGAGCTTCCTTGAATCCGAGAATGGAATTTCCAGTGAAGGTCTTAAAGAATTTACTAAAATGTGAGGGATCGCCGAATCCAAGTTCGTACCCGATCTCTTTGATACTTTTTGTTGTAAAAACCGATAATCGCTTGGTTTCAAGGATCAGCCTGTTCAGGATGTACTCTTTGGCCGGCTTATGAATGGACGAACTGATCACTTCATTGAGGTATCCGGGCGAAACATTTAATTGCCTGGCATAATCCTGCACCTGGTGCCATTCTGCATAATGCTGTTCCACAAGTTCTTTGAACCGCTGAACCAGCGCCCTCCCCACTTCAATATTCTGGGTATTTGAATCCGGATACAACGTACAGAGCCCATTGCATTCAATGAGGAACAATTTCAGATAAGCTCCGATGGTCTCGAATTTCAACTCATCGGATGATTCAAAGGCTTTGTTCATGGCATCTGAAAAAATCATCAACCGTGAAAAAACAGTTTCATTAAGCAGGAGTGGAGGCGTTTCATCGCTATCGCGAAATAACCTGAGGTTTGAAATAAAGTCTTTCCGGATGCTGTTTTTTTGAAGAAATTCAGGCGTAAAAAGGATTATCATTCCTTTTGGGCCGGGATCGGTGATGACCTGGTGCACCTGCCATGGACTAACAAAGAAAATAGAGCGGGGTTCAATGACATACTCGTGAAAATCAATAATGTGTTTTCCGGTTGCCTTGAATGACCAGATAACGGAATAGAAATTATGCCTGTGAGGATCGTCAACAAATCCCCCTTGTTCCCGCTCTATTTCTTCCATGCTTCGCATCACGAATGATGCCGGAGCCCCTGCATAAAGAAGATCAAGACTATAAAGTTTCTCTTTCATTATACAGGCCTTTGACGATCAGGAAAATAATCAGTGCTTATCTTGCTGATGCTGGTGTTCCTGCTTTTCTCCATTTAACTTTTTTATGGCTTCCTCATATTGCTTGTAAAGTTTTGGATTGTTAAGCAGTTTTTCAACTTTGGCATCCCTGGTTTTTTCGAGTGATTCCATTTTTGAGGGATCACGAAATGCTTGCTGAGAGTGTACATCATCAAAAAAAGTTGCGAAAATGGCAGTAACCTCTGCTTTTTGCTTGTCAGAGAATGCAACCGTTTGTGAGATTTTATCGACTGTGTTTTTGGCTTTGTCGGCAGAAGGTATCGGCTTTCTGTCAGGATTCTGTGCAAAAAGGCTGAGCGCCATGATCAAGGCGAACATACCGGATAAAAGCATTTTTTTCATGATCTTTTTTATTAAGTGATACATATTTATAAAATAAACGGTGAAAATCAAAATTGATTTTACAAAGCAAAAGATTATTTGATGATGACAAATGGTTTTTTAAATTTATGACAAATCAACTGGGCAATAGTCCGGGCCGATTTGATGGCCACAGGCAATCCTCCCCCTGGCTGGGTCCATTGTCCAGCCATGTAAAAGTCTTTAAGTTCCGGAATTATGCAATTCACAGGTGAACGTGCAATAAAGTTCTTACCAGGTAACCATCCTTGCGTACTTCCCTTCCAATTGTTCGTGTAACGCTGATAAGTGGCGGGCGTTGCAATGTCTGTTTCTTCGATGACGTCACGTAATCCTTTGAATTTCTCTTCAAGGATTGCAATTATTTCCTCTCCAAAAAGGAGTTTCTGCCTTTCATATTCTTCAAGATCCGATCTTCTCAAGTCAATCCAGTATTCTCCGTTCCTTGTACAAAATTTTACGGTGACTACACATTTGCCTTCCGGCGCCAACGTTGGATCATAGTTATAACAATGTATTTCCATCCGTGAATACCTTGTGCCATCGGGAGAAACAAGTTCTCTTCCAAGCGGAAACCGTTGCATGTGAGGAATCTCTTTACAGGAACGGGAAATACCCAGGGAAAGAAGGAAAACAGAGTAATAAACTTTAAATGTATGCTGTTCCTTAAGTTCCATGATCTTTTTGTCGATATATTTTCCTTTCAATGCTGTAAACAAAGTGTAATGCCAATCGGCGGCAGAAATAGTGATGCCGGAAGATATTCTCGTACTATCTGTTAATACAATTCCTGTTGCGTGACCATTTTCCGTGACTATTTCATCGACATCTGAATTGTAACGAATCTTTCCGCCAAGGTCAAGGTACCTTTTTTCAATCTTACGTATGAAATTTAATGAGCCTCCAACCGGATATCCAACACCCATTTTATCATTAAATGCCAGTGGAAACGTGATAATAAACAAAGGCATCTCGTCACCATCGAAAAGAACCTGAAATACTTCTTTCAGAAAAGGATTCTTTAGTTTTCGGGCGAAGGTGAAATTTGTTTGTTTTTCCCATCTAATCAGAAATAACAGTAAGGGTATGTGTTTTACAAATCTAATCTTTTGACGTAAGGGTAAAAGTTCAGGAACCGATTTAATCATAGGCGGGATCTCATAGCCTTGTATCTTTCTCATTGATTGGATTAGTTTTTTTATGAGAGTGCTGTCCTCAGGAGCAAGATCGATCATGTAATCAGATAATCTATTAAGGTCGGTGTAAAGATGGAAAACATTGCCCCCATTCAGATCAAAAGTATCCTTGACCTCAACGTCCATCATTAACTCATGATTTTTGAATTCAATCGAAGACATATCGATTAATTCCGACCAAAGCAGATAAAATGGATTGCTTGGGTTCGAACCTAGCACCCAATGAATGCAGCCATCGAATGTAAAGTCTCCTCTTTTCCAGCTCGTACAAAGGCCTCCAGCATGAGAATGTTTTTCAAAGATTTCCGTTTCAAAACCATTCATCTGCAAATAACACCCGGTCGACAGACCAGCAATACCTGCCCCTATAATGTTTATTTTCATCATGTAATAATTGGAATCAGCTGCATTTCTATTCCATCAACATCAGCTGTAAAATATCAAAGTATTGAACTTTGTAATATACTGGAATAGCTCGTTAATCACTTATTGATCCGGATATTCCTTCTTTATCATTCTTGAAGCAATAAATGCAAACAATCCAAGCACCAGTCCTGAAAAAATGCCGATGCATATTCCTGTAAGGGTTATCATTCGAAGAGGATGTTTGGCCAAGGGCGTCATTACCATCCATTGGACTACTCGAGGATGATTGGTGAGATAGGTATTATATGAAAACAAATGAATACCTGTAATCCAGACGCAGTTTACCAAACTTACCAGGAACCCATGAAGGAAATACCAATTAGTACATTTCTTTGCTATAAGGTAAGCACAAAGGACGAAAATAACTAACCAGAAGACTGGTTCAATTTTCGTAGGAAGCCAGAATACGGTTGCGAAGGCCATCGCCAACCCGAAAAGGGAGAGCAAGAAAATCAATTTCCATTTCATACGCGTTGATTTAAAGGTTGATATTTGCTTTTTGAATATAATCCAATTTTACAAATATAATAAGAAAACCCAAGTTTAGTTCTTTGTGCTTGATAATGGATATTGGATTTTGGTTATCGGGTACTAGGGAATAACATATCATGCGTGGCAAGTTCGTCTGTTTTATTATCTTTGCATCCCTCAAATTTCTAATTATGATACTAGTCACCGGAGGTACAGGGCTGCTTGGGTCACATGTTTTGTTTGAACTTTCCCGTCAGGGTAGAAAAGTGCGGGCTATAAAACGGAAAAATAGCAATACTTCCATAGTACGAAAGGTGTTTTCCTATTATTCAGAGGATCCTGATATATTACTGAAAAATATAGAATGGTTTGATGCCGACCTGATGGAGTTTGATGTTATTGGAGATGCATTGGATGAGATCAAAGAGGTTTATCATGTCGGTGCTGTGGTTTCGTTCTATCCGAGGGATCACAAAGCCATGCTGAAAGTAAACATCGGAGGCACAGCAAACCTGGTGAACCTTTCTATGGATAAAAATATTGAAAAGTTCTGCTATGTAAGTTCTGTAGCCACACTAGGTCGTGGGTTGAATGGAAATGCAACGGGTGAGGAAGATTACTTTATGACTTCACGAAAGAATACAATTTACAGCATTAGTAAATATGGGGCGGAAAGAGAAGTATGGCGAGGCATGGAAGAAGGGCTGAACGCAGTGATTGTCAATCCGTCATTCATCCTCGGTCCGGGATTCTGGGACGACAATTCAGGATTATTCCGCCTGGTTTTGGAAGGACTGAAATACTATACCGACGGCATCAATGGTTACGTGGATGTGAGAGATATCTCAAAAGCCATGATCCAATTAATGGACCAAAATATTTTTAATGAACGGTTTATTCTTTCAACTGATAATATTTCGTATCAGCAACTCTTTGGGATAATGGCAAAATATTTGGGCAAACCTGCGCCTGGCATTAAAATTCCCAATTTCGTGATCGACATGGCATGGAGAATGGAAACGGCAAGAACCTTTTTCACGAAATCGACACCTGTAATTACAAAAGAGATGGCACTGACCTTGAGGCAGAAATATTTTTATACCCATGAGAAACTCAAGAAAGCACTTGGTTTTGATTTTACACCGCTGGAGCAATCAATCAAGGAGATCTGTGAGTTATATTTAAAGGAGATAAGTGACAAAGTTTCAGGTTAAAAAATAATTAACCAGCCAGAAACATAAGTCAAATTTCATAATTTTTTATTATTCCGGAATAATATTCCGATAATGCTGATAACGCTCAAGGATTTCAGATACAAAACGCCCGGCACCACCATACTTGAAAAAAATATTTACTGAATCAGCTGAAAGGTTTGAATCTTTGATAAAACGACGGGGGAAATAATAACCAACATTTCCATTCCATTTGTTGGGGTAATTTCTAAATTTTAACGCACGATCACGGGCCAAAGATACCCTTCCAAGCCCAACATTATAAGCCGCAAGAATATAGTTGATACGCTCTTCCGGATCGGATATTTCTGTTGAAAGCTGGCTATCGAGCCATTTCAGAAATTTGACACCGGCTACCAATTGTTGTGCAGGAGTCGAAATACTATTCATCCCGAATTTGTTGGCTGTTGCTGGCATCAACTGCATAAGACCTGTGGCATTTCGTGAAGATACAGCACCTAGGTGAAAATTCGATTCTTCGTAAATAAGAGAAGCCAGCAGTCGCCAGTCCCATGATATGTTTTTACCCAGCTTGCGGATCACATCATCAAAGGGAGACAGCTTGTTACCTCTTACAGAAAAGAATTCGTTCCGGAAATAGTTGGATACAACAGGGTTATTGAAATAAGTCAGGTAAATTTGTTTCAATTCCCTGGTCTTTTTGATTTCAGTGATCCACTCATTGATCTTCATAAGGAGAGTGTTGGAAGAATGGATCACTGCCCAACTATAATCGGAAAAACCAGTAATATAATATTCTGCATCGATGTTAGGATAAGCTCGCTTGACCATCATTGCAACATTTTCGTCGCAAATGGTATAATTTATCTTCCCCTCTGAAACCATGCCAATAAGTTGTTCTGTACTTTTATGGGTTTCTTCAATCACCGTGAGATTTTGTCTTGCCCTTCGAAGAAAACGTGCAAGCAGTGGCTTTTTAAACAGGTTTTTCTGGAGATAAAGGGTGTCGCTCCAAAAATCGGAAGACGATCTGACCAATTTGATTATTCCGGATTTTTTGTTGACGGAAGATTTGCGCTGCACCAGCACCAGTCTTGTTTCAAACAGGGTTTGTGAAAAATGTACTATCCTTTTTCCTTCGTTTGTTACCGGCAAGTCGCAGGCTATTACATCGCCAATATTCAGATCGAGGTAATAATGAAGGCTGGAGATGTCGTTAGTAGCGATGATCTTCAACGGTACGTTTAAGTATTCGGCAAAAGAACGCAGAAGTCCAAGCTGGAACCCCATGGGCTCACCATGGTAGACGAAATAATCCAGCGAATTTTTGTCAGTCAGCGCTACCATATAACCTCTTTCGCGAATTTTCAGAAAGGCATCTTTTGAAGTATTATCATCCTTCAATTTATAAAACTGCCTCGCAACAGCCAGCCCGATAACGATGACCAGGAGAGGAATAATAAACCACCTGTGGCGCTTACGGATATGGATATTTTTCCAGCGTTGCATTTCTCTCAGGTAACTTTACGATAGCGCCACACGGCGAAACTAATACTAGCCAGGGCATAAACTACTAGGGAATAAAATGAATCCCTTATATCATGAAAATCAGATCCTTTCAACATCACCATCCGCATGATCCGTATAAAATAAGCAATGGGGTTGATCCTATCAAGTTTTTGTGCCCATTCCGGCATGCTTTCAATCGATGTAAAAAGGCCACTCATCAGGATGAAGATCACCATAAAGAAGAAGGAAACCAGCATTGACTGCTGTTGGGTATTTGTCATCGTGGAAATCAGCAACCCGAATCCCAAAATTACAAATATATAGACAGCAGCCGAAAGAAATATCAACCAGAGACTGCCAATAATGGGGATATTGAAAAGAAGTTTTCCGAGAGTCAGTCCAAACGCGAGTTCAAACAAGGCTATAATCCAGAAGGGGAGCAGCTTTCCGGCTATGAACTGCACCTTCCGGATGGGGGTTACGTTGATCTGTTCGATGGTTCCGATCTCTTTTTCCCGTACAATATTCATCCCCGATAAAATAAAAGCAACGATCGTCACAAGTAAACAAAGTATACCTGGAACCATATAGGTTTTGTAATTCAGTTTTGGATTGTACCAGTAGCTGTATGTGACATTGATATTTTGTGTCGCGGCAAGCATAGCCGGGCTCAGAAAGTCGACCAGGATTTCCCGGTTGAAATCAAGAATAATCATTGAGGAATAAGCGTCAATTAATCCGGCGCTTGCTTCGTTGATTGCATTAACGATAATCTGGATCTTGGCTGCGTTTTCTTTTACCAGCCGGCGTTCAAAGCCATAAGGGATGTGCAGGATCATATCGATATTTCCTTTCTTCATCTCCTGCTGGGCTTCCTTATCAGAGAACGAGGTGCGTTTTATAATAAAAAAAGGACTTCCTTCAAACTTACTAATCATTTTCCGGGAGGAAGAAGACATATCAAGATCGATGATCGAGACTTTAATATTCTTCATCTCAAATGTGGCTGCATGCACGAGGATGATCAGCTGAACCAATGGAACCACGAAAATGATCGGTAACATCATCCGGTTGCGGAAGACCTGGATAAATTCTTTCTGGATGATGAAAAGGATCGTATTCATGTGATTTTAAGCTAACCGGATTTTGAATTTCTTAATACTCATCATGATGAATGTCACGGTAAATATGATCAGAATGAGAGTTTCTTTCCAAACATATATAAAACCATTTCCTTTCAGCATGATGTCTTTTATAATGGTGATGAAATACTTTGGGGGCATAATATGGCAAAGTGCCTGGAGGATAATTGGCATATTTTCGACCGGGAAAATAAATCCCGACAAAAGAATAGTCGGTAGCATCAACGCTACGAGGGAAACTGACATTGCAACTTGCTGACTATTGGTTATACTTGAAATAAGAATCCCCAGCGACAGGGCCATGGTGATGTAAAGAAAGCTTTCTGCTAAGAGCAACACAATATTCCCCTGAATGGGTACGCCGAACACAAATTTTCCCATTCCCAAGATGATGCACGAATCGATAAAAGCCAGTACCACGTAAGGAATGACTTTTCCAATGATGATCTGGATCGGGCGAAGTGGTGAGACCAATAACAATTCCATGGTGCCGAGCTCTTTTTCACGGGTGATGGACAGGGAGGTCATCAATGCAGAGATCAGCATCAGTAACATGGCCATGATACCGGGAACGAACATAAAAACTCCTTTAAGTTCCGGGTTGTACTGCATCCTCACTTCAGGAATAATACGCATTGGAACCTGTTCAGCGTCGATCGATAAGAGATAATTATTTATGATTCCTGTTGCATAGTTCACAAGGATGTTTGCCGTATTCGGATCAGAGGCATCGCCTAGGATCTGGATATCAGATTTGCCTTCCTTTTCCAGCTTTTCAGCGAAATTACTGCCAAAGACGATAACCAGCTTTGTTCTTCCTTCACGGAAAGTCGGACCTATTTCAGAATAGTTAGTAAGGTTTTTTTCCAGAATAAAATATCCAGATGAGAGGATCTTCTCTGAAATTTTCCGTGATACTTCATCTTTCGACGAATCGTAAATTGCGATTCTCGCATCTTTGATCTCGTTCGTAATGACATATCCAAACAACAGCAACTGCACTGCAGGCATGCCAAAAAGGACCAGGAGGGTGCGATAATCCCTGAAGATGTGATAAAACTCTTTAATGACAAACCCGATGAATCGCTTCATAAGCTTTTCTTATTTTTTGCATAACTGAAAAAGAAACGCCAGGCCGAAACCAGCAATGGTATTCCCATGCAAAGAAAAAAGGTATAGATAATATCAGAGTTCACCAGTCCGGATAATCGCAGAGTGATCCCTCCGCTGATCATAATCGCCATCAGCAGGTAACTCCGGAGATTGAAAAAAGAGAAGAAACAAGGATTGTCGATTTCTATCAGGTTGATTCTTGAGATGTGTTTTCTGGATATCCGTGCAAAAAGAAGAATGTAAAATAAACCACCGAAAACAATTCCAATCCCGATTTCCGTGGCCAGCGAATGATTTACGCCAATTAAGTAGAACAATGAACGAAAGGTGAGGATTCCCCCGGCAATGCTCCAGGCGCATCCTGCTACGAGCAAAAGGGTCCTTTTTTGAACGCCTGGTTTTATTCTTTCAAGGAAGTTAATTATTTTCATTTCGTTTCAGGCTACAGTTTTTGCTCTTGCAAGTTTCAGGAAGACGTCGTTCATATTTGATGCACTGTAATTTATTTTTAAGGCTGATGGTGTATCCAGCGCTGCAATTTTCCCATCAACCATGATCGTGACCCTGTCACAATATTCAGCCTCATCCATATAATGAGTAGTAACAAAAACAGTAATACCATCCTTTGCCGCTTCGAAGATCAGATTCCAGAACTGCCTGCGCGTAACCGGATCAACACCTCCTGTGGGTTCATCAAGGAAAACAATCTTCGGATCGTGGATTATTGCTACAGAAAAAGCGAGCTTTTGTTTCCATCCCAAAGGTATTTCCCTGATCAATTTATCCTTTACTTCTTCAAGTTCCAGTCTTTTCATCAGTATTGCAGACTTAGTGGCGATCTCTTTCCAGCTTAGTCCATAAATCCCGGCATAGAAACGAATGTTCTCATAAACGGTGAGATCATCGTAGAGTGAAAACCGCTGGCTCATATAACCTATGTTTCGTTTGATATCATTACGCTGGGTATAGATGTCAAATCCCCCCACTTTCACCTCCCCCGATGATGGATATGACAATCCGCACAGGATTCGGATTGCCGTGGTTTTTCCTGCACCATTTGCTCCCAGGAATCCGAAGATCTCACCTTTCCTGACTTTAAAATTCAAATGGTCATTTGCTACAAAATGCCCGAATTTCTTGACCAGGTTTTTGACCGTTATTATATTTTCTACCATAATATGACTCCTGCGGAGTCAGAATTTTTCCTGGTAACTATTATTTCATTCCTGTATTCCTGCATTCATCCCTGTGTCATTAGCTCCATGAAGCAATCTTCAACTGTTGGGGTGATCTCTTCTATCACAATGTTTTTATGACCGGTAGTGATGAGATACTTCTGGAGATCATCCATTAATTCAGTTGCCTTAATTGTAGATACATGTGCCGCCTGCCCAAATGCATAAACACTATGTATACCCGGATATCCTTGAAGATCCTTAAGCAATTGAAAAAACTTATCTGATCTTACAGCCCAGAGGTGATAGCGATAATCCGCTACAATTTCTACCGGCCTGCTGATCTTCATGATCTTGCCGTCCTGGATGAGGGCCACACGATCGCATAGACTTGCTTCATCCATGTAAGGTGTCGATACCATAATGGTGATATTGCTTTCTTTCAGCCTGCGCAACATTTCCCAGAATTCTACACGCGAAACGGCATCGACGCCGGTAGTGGGTTCATCCAGGAAAATAACGACCGGTTTATGGATCAGCGCGCAACAGAGAGCCAGCTTCTGTTTCATTCCACCTGAAAGATTCCCTGCTCTTCTGGTTTTAAAGGGTTCAATCTGGCGGTAGATGTCTTTGATCAGGTCGTAGTTTTGTTCTATGGTTGTTCCGAAAATGGTCGCATAAAATGACAGGTTTTCTTCGACACTGAGGTCCATGTAAAGAGAAAACCGCCCCGGCATATACCCAAGGATCTTACGGATCTTTTTGAAATCTTTCACAACATCAAATCCTTCAACAGATGCCACGCCCTTATCAGGTAAAACAAGGGTGGCGAGTATCCGGAAAAGGGTTGTCTTTCCTGCTCCATCCGGTCCTATAAAACCAAATAACTCTCCTTTAGGCACTTCAAAAGAGATGTCGTCGAGAGCTTTTACCGTATCATAGCTCTTGCTTATATTCCTGACTGATATTGACGGGTTTTCCATAGAAGATCTAAGGCAAAAGAATGGTTTTTGTCCAGTAAGTTGTTCTTCCTAACAATGAAATGCCAATATATCCACGGATCTTCAGCACATTCGGTGAGTCACTAAAATGAATATGACAAGTATATGTTTTTCCATTATTCGGGTCATAGATCGTGCCATCTTTCCATTCATCTTCTCCGTCAAAAATAAACTTCTTTAAAACAACGAGTCCTAACCTTGGTGTACTTTGAAGTTTCGGATCGGGGTTAAGATGATCGGTTTTTGGCTTTCCCGTTGCCGGATCAATTGGTTCTTTCAGCCATACAATTTTGGCAAAAAATTTATTGCCTTCCTCATAGATCTGGAGTTTACTGGTTTTTTCCTCATTGTACCAGATGCCAACAATGTCGGAGGCTTTGTGTTTCTGTGCGAAGGCTTTACTTCCCAAGAGTGCGAATAAAGCAAACAACACAAATGTTAATGTTCCGGACTTTCTCATGATGTATGTTTTTGGTTAATACAGTGTCATTTTGCAGGCATGAACCGGATTTCTCCCGGCATCCCGATCTTAAGCGATCCATCATTTTTTACCCTTACCTTGGCTGCATAAACAAGGTTCACTCTTTCTTCTTTAGTCTGGATTGTTTTGGGTGTAAACTCAGCCGTTTCTGAGACCCAGGTGACTACTCCTTCGACGGAATTATTGGTTTTCTCGTCTTTATCATAGCACACTTCTACTTTCTGACCGATCTTGATATATGGTAATTGAGCGCCACTCACATAAACACGCAGGTCGAGACTGGTAAGATCAGCAATCTTGTACAATGGCTTACCAAATGTGGTTACTTCATCAGGTTCTGCATATTTTGTCAGGACAGTGCCCTTTATCGGGTTGATAATATGTGCGTCTGCTATTGAATTATTTATCTGGTCTATTTGCTTGTTAAAGGTCGATACTTGTGCATTCAGACTGGCATATTGTGATTTTATCGAGGCAATCTGTTTATCAGCGAGATTAAGGCTGGCAGTGATATCATCCATCTGCTTCGTCGTAGCTGCGCCATCTTTCAAAAGTTTTTCAATCCGTGCCTTCTCCACAAGAATATTGGTTTTGTTCTGTTCTTGCACAGCAATCTGTGAAGCCAGGTCATCTCTTCTTGTAGAGGTGGCAAGTTGCTGTTCGCGAGCCTGGCTCTTTCTGATTGACATGTCAAGCGTATCAACAATACCAACCAGTGTATTCGAATCGATCACCTGACCTTCTTCCACTTTCAGGAACAGGATCTTCCCATTTGCTTGGGAGGAAACTGTGACCTCCGTGGCTTCAAATGTTCCATAAGCATCAGGATTATCTATATCCCTGTTGCATGAAGATATCAGGAAATATAAAGGAAGAGCGATTAAAAGTCCTTTTTTCATTGTTCTATTGATTTTGTTCTATTGTTTCTTCTAAATAATTTTATAATTTACCCAAAGTAAACAAGTAACCTATCTTTGCTTTCACCAGTTGTATTCGATGCAACTCGAAAGTCAGTTTTGCAAGCGTTTCCTCGTTGAGGCGTGTGATGTAATCACTGGAAGTGATAACCCCGTTGTCAAGTTGTGAAGATGCAGAATGTGTGATCTTTGTTCTTAGTTCGATGATCTCTTCGTCTTTCTGAAGCAATTCCACCAGTTTTTCAATCTCAGTCAATCCATTTTCTGCTTCTATTCTCAGATTTTTTTCAAAAGTCTCTTTTTGCGTCCCTATAATGTCATTCTGAATATCATAGATTTTCTTTTCGTTTTTACTTTGATTCCAATTCCAGATATTCCAGGTCAGCTTGGCGCCGAACAACCACCAGGGAGAAAAATCGTTGGAAAGCATATTCAACCCGGGCCTTCCATAACCTGTCTGGCCGAAGGCATAAAATTTTGGATTCCATCGGGTATTCACCATATTCTTCATCACACCGGTTTTTTGCTGCTGAATGTTATATAACTGCAATTCGGGCCTGTTATCTTCAAATGCAGTTGAGCTTATCTTTACACTTGGAAGGATCAACTTTGAGTTGGGAGAAATAGTTAAAGATGTTAGTTCAGACAGTACCTGGAAGTCGGTTCTCAGATCGTTACGGGTCTCAATTAATTGCTGATCTATATTCATAAGTTCTGCCTGCAATGCATCGGCATTCGAGGCAAGCATGGCTCCATTGGCTACGGCAGATTGAATTTCCTTAAGTTTCGATTCCAACTGGTTCTTATTACTTTTCAATATCTCTTCATTTTTCTGGAGCATAAAAATGCTGAAATAAGTCTGATTGATCCTGTTTTTCAACTGGTACAACTCAACCTGCAGGCTCTTTTGATCTGACTGAAGGTTGAACGTCTCCAATTTTTTCTGATACCCGGTGACATTGCCGTCGTAGATCGATTGATTCACATCGACAGTGACCTTGTACATGTCCTTGCTGATTTCAGGAAATTTAATGAAAGAAAACTGTGCAGGCAGGTTTAGCTTCAACTCAGTTACATCCGACTGAAGTGATGCACTGCCGTTCAGATTCAATTGTGGTAAATAATTCTTATTAAGGTTTTTGATCTTCAGTTCATTGGATTTCTCCAGCATGTCTGATTGCCGTGCCAAGGGATATGTTTTTTCTGCCTGCTGGTAACAATCATAAAGGGTCACTGTATCGGATTGCCCGTAAACAATAAACTTTATGAACAGAGATAAAAGCAGGAATGCTATTCTTTTCATTTTTTTCTGATTGTATTCATAATTAAATGTGGAAGTGTTTTCTTCCTTCTTTCAATAAACTGATCATATTGCTCATCCGAAAAATCTAAAATATTTTGCAACATAGGCCTGGCAACCACCGGGAAAATGCATAAAGCAAGAATATTAATAAAAAATTCTCTGACATCTGTCTTTTCTAACTTCTCGTCATACATGGATTTCTTCATCCGTTCAAATAACATGGAAGGAGATACCGGAGCTGATTTGAAAACGTCGATTATCTTTTCCGGGTTTTGGTTCATTTCAGCAAGGATGAAACCGGGGATATAAGAATTCTTTTGGAGAAACCCGATATACTCGCTGATCAGATTCTTCAATTTTATTTCAAGCGGAACATCGGCGTCAACAGTCATAAAAAGTTTGGCAAAGATTTCCTGGAATGCAGCTTTAAACACAGCATCAAACAAGTTTTCCTTGGTCCGGAAATAATAATGTAGCAGTGATTTATTGATCCCAGCTTCATCCGCAATCTCTTGCATGCGTGCGCCTTCAAATCCCTTATGGTGGAAGATTGTCTTCGCAGCCTCTAAGATTCTTTCTTCTGTTCTTTGTGTTTTATTAGTCATTTAGTTTAACTATCTGGTTAAACCAGATGGTCAAAAGTAATACAAATTTTAATCAGAAGAATAATTTTTAAGAAAATATTTTTTCACCTGTGTTTAGGAGACAAATATTGAGACTACCTTCCCGGTTCAATTTTTATCTTCTGTCCAACCTGGACACGTTGGGTATTGGTGATGTTGTTCAGGGATTTTATCGAGGATACGGTAGCATCATATTTTTCAGCAATATCCCAAAGATTATCTCCTTGCTGAATGATGTACCATATATATTTGGATTTTGGGTTGGATGTGGTCTTTACATTCGAAGTGTCAGAATGGTTACCCGTTTTTGCGTTATGTTCTTGTGAAGAGGCTTTTTCACTTGATGAAGAAAGGATTTTTAGCTTTTGCCCAACCAGGAGATTTTGGTTTTTCAGGTTATTCCAGATCATGATATTTTGAACGGAGCAGCTATGTTTCTGGGCAATAAGAGCCATACATTCACCCGCCTTTACCGTATAAACAATAGTACTTACAGCATGTGACCCGGTAGTATTAACTTTTTCCGGATCTGCATTGGAAACGGGTACAGAATAATTCTCTGAAACGTTATTATCCGGGAATTTCGATTTCGCAGATCCATTGTACACAAGAAGTCTTTGCCTTGGTCTGACATAGCTTTTTTTCAAATTATTCAGAGATTTAAGTTCACTGATACTCATATGGAATTTCTTTGCAATCCCAGCTATGGTTTCCCCGTTCTTTACCCGGTACTCAATAGTTTCACGGTTATTTCTCAATGCAAGCATAACCAGTGAATCCTTTTGAATTCCTGCTTTGGTTTTATAAGCATACAGGGCGGTTTCATTGTTGATAAAATCGCCGATGTGATTTTTCCGAAGTCTTAATTTATAGGGTGTTTCCGGAGTTGCCGGAATAACTCCTTGTTTGAATTCGGGATTCAGAAACTGAACTTCTTCGTAGGGAATCTTTAACATCTCTGAGATTTGATCGAAGGTCAAAGGATTTTTAACTGTTATTGTATCGATTTCGTAAAAAAGTATTCCCGGATCAATTGGATAAATCCTGTGTTCTGAAGCATAAGTCATAACATAGCTGGCAGCGATGAACGCGGGAATATAAGAACGTGTCTCTCTTGGAAGATACCTTTGGATGATCCAGAAGTTCTTTGCGCCTCCTGCCCTACGGATAGCTTTGTTTACATTTCCGGCACCCGAATTGTAAGCAGCTAATGCCAAAGACCAGTTTCCATATATGTCATACAAGTCGCTGAGATGTTGGCAAGCGGCAACGGTTGATTTGACAGGATCAAAGCGATCATCAGTATAAGAAGAAATTTTTAATCCATAAACCTTTCCCGTTCCATACATAAACTGCCACAATCCTTTTGCGCCCGCACGTGAATTTGCCACAGGGTTAAGGGCCGATTCAATCACAGCAAGATATTTCAGTTCAAGCGGCATATTGTATTTATCGAGCTGTTCTTCAAATAAAGGGAAATAGATTTGTGATAACCCAAGAATACGTGAGGTCAATCCTCTTTTTTTAAAGGCATAAAGGTCGATGAATTTCCTGACATCGGCATTATAAACATATTCAAAGGGCGATTGAAGACTCATCCCAGTAATTCTTTCACGATAAATTGAATCTGAGAAATAAGGAATCTCGCTGCTGTTAGGAATTAAGTTCTCATCAGTATTTGTTTTCAGGTATTTTGAATTCTCAAATATCTTCAAGCGTGCAAGACTATCAAGCATGGAAGCGACAGGGTCGTCTTCTACAAAGGATTTTTTTGCATTTGTGGAATCAGGTTGAACCGTGTCTTGTGCCCGGAGAAAAGATGTCGCAAATAAAAAAAGCAGGATAAGGATTTTCCTTTCAGCCATAATAGCAAAATAAATCGTTTTATAAAACAGCTATTTGCAAATTTAAAAGATTTACCGATAAGAGCTGACAAAATGGAGAAAATTGATTAACAATCAATTGTTAACAGTAAGAAGATATTAGTAAAAATTAAAATGACCAAACTAAATGCCTTCAACGTGAATTATCACTTCAGTATGATCCAGGATTTTCTTAATTGCTTCTTCAATGGTATCACAAAGGTCATGGGCTTCTTTTACGCTCATTGCAGAAGGAACATTCAGGTGAAAATCAATGTACCGGTAATTTCCTGCCTTACGGGTACGAAGCCCATGATAATTAACTGTTTCTGAACAGTACCGGGTGATAAGGTCATTAATATGGTTCACTTCTTGTTCTGAAAGTGACTCATCCAACAAAGGAGCATATGCTTTCCCGAATAAAATGAAGGATTCCCGAAGAATTAGCAGGGCAACCAGTATCGCAATAACCGGATCAAAATAATGGATCAATGGGCTTTTGATAAAATGACCCAGGAATAACATAAGGAATAACCCTGCAGCAACTCCCAGTGAAGTATAAACATCTACCTTTAAGTGAAGCGCATCCGCCTCCAATGCAATGGAATCCGTTAATTTAGCTTCTTTGTATATCATTCGTGAGACAAAAAAATTCACCATAGCCGAAATCGCCATCACAGCGACACCAAGACCGATGTTGTCGATTATATATGGATGAAATATCCTTCTTACGGCTTCAAAAATTATCCATCCCGATGCAATAAAGATCAATATAGCTTCAGTGACCCCGGAAATATTCTCAAATTTTCCATGACCGTATGGATGACGTTCATCGGCAGGAGTATCAGAGATTTTCACGGAAAAAAATGAGATGACAGATGCCAGGAGGTCCATAAAAGAATGAATGACTTCTGATAGAATACTGACAGAACCGCTTAAAATACCGACCGTAATTTTGAGCACTATCAGCAGTGAGTTCGAGAGAACTGATAAGCGGGCTACGCTGACTTTCTTCTTCATTCTCATGTAGATCTTTTTTCAGGCCTCATTTGCGGGAAGAATAGCACATCCTGGATGGATTGGGAATTAGTCATGATCATGGTAAGACGGTCAATTCCGATACCCATTCCTGCTGTTGGCGGCATTCCGTATTCCAGTGAACGCAAAAAATCTTCATCGAGTACCATCGATTCCATATCTCCGCGTTTTCCCAGTTCCAATTGCGCTTCGAATCTTTCGCGCTGGTCAGTGGGATCATTGAGCTCTGAGAATGCGTTGCATATCTCTTTACTGTTGCAAATGGCTTCAAACCGTTCTACCAACCCTTCTTTGGAACGGTGTTTCTTGGCAAGTGGTGACATTTCAACAGGATAATCAGTAATAAAAGTCGGCTGGATCAGGTTAGGCTCACATTTCTCACCAAAGATCTGGTCGATGATCTTTCCTTTTCCCATGGTCGGATCAATTGGCACGTCCAGGCTTTTCGCCAGGTCGGCCAATTCCTGTTCAGTCTTTCCGGAAATATTCACACCCGTAAAATGCTGAATAACCTCATACATAGTAAAACGCTTCCAAGGCCGTTTGAAATCGATAATATTTTCACCCATAGCGACCTGAGTAGTGCCATGTAAGTCAATTGTAATTTTCTCCACCATCTCTTCAACCAGGTCCATCATCCATTCGTAATCTTTATAGGCGACGTACAATTCCATCTGTGTAAACTCCGGATTATGATAACGATCCATTCCTTCATTACGAAAATCCTTGGAAAATTCATACACGCCATCATAACCCCCTACGATCAACCTTTTTAAGTATAACTCATTGGCAATGCGCAAGTAAAGCGTTGTGTCGAGGGTATTGTGATAGGTAGTAAAAGGTCGCGCTGCTGCACCGCCATATAATGGCTGCAGAATCGGAGTTTCCACTTCAAGATAATGACGAAGATTCAGGAATGAACGTATGGAATTAATCAGAATGGCTCGTTTCTGAAATATCTCCCGTATTTGGGGATTTACTATCAGGTCTACATAACGTTGCCGATAACGTTGTTCGGGATCGGTAAAAGCATCGTAAACAATATCTTCC
This sequence comes from uncultured Bacteroidales bacterium, assembly GCA_963785325.1. Lineage (GTDB taxonomy): Bacteria > Bacteroidota > Bacteroidia > Bacteroidales > FEN-979 > FEN-979. Next base: position 35,206 of record CAWAVC010000014.1, read on the forward strand.
TTCTCTTTCACGATCGGAAGCGGGCGTAATGATTTGCAAAGAAGAATGAGAGATTTTACATGCAATGTAATTTCACCCATATGTGTGATGAAAACAAAGCCTTTCACTCCAATGATATCCCCGATATCTAGTAATTTTTTAAAAACTATATTATAAAAGGTTTTATCTTCACCCGAACATAGATCATCCCTTTTTATATATAACTGGATACGGCCTGTCGAATCCTGAATCTCAACAAAAGAAGCTGCTCCCATGATCCTGCGACTCATTATTCTTCCCGAAATGCTGGCATCTTGAAAAAGAGATGGGTCTTCAGTGAATTTTTTCTTAATTTCTTCAGCATGCGCCGTAACTTCAAACGTATCTGGCGGATACGGGTTAATTCCTAACCGTAAAAGTTCATTTAATGAGTTGCGACGGATCATTTCCTGCTCGCTCAATGCCTGTGACATGGTTTCAGATTTTGGGCAAAGATAAAGAAAACTTGAATGTGAAATTTTATCTCAATACCGTATGTAGAACATGATGGGATTGAATTTCCCTGAACCCCGGAACATGTAAGCGGTAATAAATAAGAATCATTTCCAGCAATGTATCCCGGGTTTTTGCAGGAATATGGATAGATGCACAAGCACCTTCGGGTATCTTCAAAAGTTGAAAGAGAATTTGACTCATATAAGGATCCAGGAAATCAGAATGTTCAGGAGTATTTGCTTGGAAAACCCCTTCACGCAAATTCATAAACAAGGTTTCCCCTGAATAATTTAATTGTGGCATACAGCCAAGATAGCGGGTCAGTTGCAAGGAAAAAACCAGATGAAAAATCATAAAATTATCAACGGCACCATCCAGATGAAGACAAGTTTGATAAAGAAATGAAAAAAGTTCTGGATAGGGATCTTCTTCATGAATGGTTTTATAGACGAGTTCATTGATAAAGAGTGCAATAGAGCTTTTTCGTATGTCGAAAGGAATGGTCTGGTATGGGTATGAATAATTTGCCTCTTTCAGGTTTTGCAGCGAGGATTTTTCCTTATGATAAACTACAAGGTCGAGAAGTGTCAAGGGTTGGAAAAGTCCGGGTTTGAATTTTGCATTCTGTTTCCGGACTCCCTTTACAAGATAGGATTGAAGTCCGAATAACTCGGTATAAATCTTTACAACATAGCTGGTTTCCGAGAATTTGATTGCATGTAAAGCGATTCCTCTTGTCTGGTGAAGCATTAGTGAATAATAAGAATTTTAGTCACGATCTTCTGAGTACCGGTGTCATTTCCGGCATAAACCAGGTAAACCCCACTTTTAGCCTTTCTTCCATTGAAGTTTTTACCATCCCAAATTGCCAAACCTCCGTTAGCCTGGGTGGAAAAAATGAGGTTTCCCGAGATATCGGTGATACGGACCTGTGCATTGCTGACAAGACCCTTGATCCCGATTAATCCATCATAATCTTCTTTTACCGGATTAGGGTAAGCATAAACATTGGAGAATGAGTCACTCCCTTCTGTTGCAGTTCCTTTATAAGAGATCAGGCCCTGGTCGGTGCCGATATATACTTCCCCGGTTTCCGGATCAATTGCCAGCGCAAGGATATTGTTGGAAAAAAGCGGGCTGTTATCAGTAGTAAAATGCTCAATCTGTTTAGTTCCATCTGCCGAGAAAAGATATAATCCACCGCCTTCTGAGCCAATCCATTTACGGTTAGCACCGTCAACGGCAATAGCCGTGACTTTTTCATTTTGCATAAGGTACTGAACATAAAGTCCTTGTTGGACAAGAATCTGCTGGGCATCGAAATTCTGGCCGGTAAAAATATTTTCAGGGTTAAAGAAAACGCCAACCCCTGCTTCTGTCCCAACCCATACTTCGCCATTTTTATCCACTGCCATCGCATAAATATATTGTCCCGGAATATTTCCGTTGCCCACTTGCTGGCTCAACAAGATGGACTTACTATTTGCAGGATTGGTGGCATCTTCTTTAAATACTAATAGCGGACTGGTTATCGATCCGTAAATCCTCATCACTACCCACTTCTGGTCATTATTGTCGATGATCATCTGGCCGAGGTCATCCTGTTGGATGATGGGGACATCATACCCAGTCCATTGTGTTGACGAGGAACAATTTCTGCAGTATCGTGAAATGCAATTGTTATTATGCGAATTCACCACCCAAAGGTTTCCTTTGCTGTCGAAGGCAGTGCCACTTATTCTGACGTCACTGGTATCCGGATCTGCACTATGATTTTTGAGTGTACTGTTTCCAACTCCAAAATGGCCTACCACTTTCCCATCATACAATTCAAGCAACCCATCAATAAAAGAACCGGAATAAATCCTTTTCGGATCGCTGGGATCAACGGAAATAGTTGAGAGGTCCCTGGGATTAACCATACCAGGATCTGTAGACGCACTGATATTAGTCCAGGAAGTGCCATTGTAATGATAAATCGCCGCAGCGTTGTAAAGTGGAGTATAAGAGAGGTCCCTTCCTCCCGGAACAACATAAACATCATTTCCAAACGTGGTTATGGCAAAAACGAGGGAAGAAAGAGGACCACTGAGATTGATTGGATTATAATTTCCAGTCGTACTCATGGATACAAGTCCGGAACTGTTGTCTGCAATCCAAATCAGGCCTTCATTATCAAAGATGGCATCTGACGGACTAGGAGCAATTCCATTATAGCTATATACCCCATTAATAAGATCAAAATTCTTATCATAATATTTCACAAAATAATTGAAAGAAATAACAAGTTTCCCGTAAGTCGATTCAAAGTGCTCAACCGGACTAGAAACATCTAGAACCCATTTTGTCCATTGTCCATTAGAATGGCGGAAGAGACTATCCCCATTAGGACTTGTCTGATATTGGCTTATAACCACCTGCCCGTTGAAAGTGATAATATGATCGTATTTGTCTAAAGTGTTCAACCTTGAATCTTTTGTCCATGATTGATAATTGGCAAGGTTGTTGTTTTTGGCATAAGCAAAATAAACTCCATGTTCAGTCGCGGCAAAAAGAGTATCCTGATCATCCATTGTAAGGCCGAACACGTTTACCTGGCCTCCATTAGCCCCGATGTAATAGGTATCATGGATTTCATCCTTGACCATATCCAGTACCACAATGCCAAAACCACAGGAAAGATAGGCATATTGGCCGATAAAATAAATATCGTTAATGGTTTTATTTCCTAAGATGTTGAACGTTCGATATCTGACAAATTAATGATTGTATTGTTGTGGATGAGATCAACATTTGCATCGGTATATGCGATCACCAGGGTATTATAGGTCGCACAATAGTTCATTGCGGAAATCCCGATATCAGAAAGGCCGTTTATCTTACTAATTCTTTGAATGCTATTATCTTCTTTATCATAATAAAAGATAGAATAGGGTGTGGCACAATAAATCTTGCTTCCAACTTCCTTTACAGAAATGCATTGAGAATAAGGCAGGTGTTCTCTCCATTGGCCAATGCCGGTCGTTTGGGCAAAACTTGTGAATGTGACCAGAAAAAGGAAAAGTGTGATAAAGAGATTTCGCATCGGTGTCATGAAATGAATGTTAAGAAAAACATGGGTATTTGAATATTCTGATTAACTGGACTTTTCTCTTTTTATTGTGGGAAACACATGATTAAAGAATCATTCCTGCACCCATTGTTTCGTTGGTGGATTCATCAATCAGGATCAGGCTACCGGTAATCCTGTTCACGGAATAGGGATCGTAAAACAAGGGTTTTGTTGTTTGCAACACGACACAAGCAATATCATTCAGTTTCACCACTTTTACGCCTTCCTGTTTTTCAAGTGTATTGATATTTAAGATGTACTTTACTTTCCTGACAACACAACGCAAATCCCGGGTTGTATGTTTAATTGCATATTTCCCATTTATCTGTAAAGGGTGCAGTTCATCCAACAAAGCATAATTTCAATCGTAGAACTTTCCTTTGGGATATTATTCTCCTGAACAATCATATCACCCCGGCTTATATCAATATCATCTGCAAGTGTAAGAGTGACAGACATGGGAGCGAATGCTTCTTCCTGTTTGTCGTTGAATGTGTTGATGGATGTTATTACAGATGAAATCCGCGAAGGCAATACAAGAACATGATCGCCTTTGTGGAAAACGCCTCCGGCAATGCGTCCGGCATATCCACGGTAATCATGAAATTCATCAGATTCGGGACGAATGACAAATTGAACTGGAAAACGGCCATCTATAAGGTTATGATCATTTGAAATGGGAATATTTTCCAGTGCATTCCGAAGAGTCTCTCCATGATACCAATCCATGCTTACAGAGGGATCCACTACGTTATCGCCATGCAGTGCACTGATGGGGATGTAACGAACATCTTTTCCTGGAAATATCCGGTCGGAAAAAGATTTAAAATCTTTTCTTATTCTATTAAAAACTTCCGCTTTATAATCTTGCAGATCCATTTTGTTAATGCAAACGATAATATGCGGAATTTCAAGCAGGGATGCGATGTAGGCGTGACGATGGGTTTGTTCGGTCACGCCATTTCTGGCATCGATCAGGATGATGGCTGCATTGGCCGTTGAGGCGCCAGTCACCATATTTCGTGTATATTGAATATGGCCCGGAGTATCGGCAATAATGAATTTCCGCTTGGGAGTTGCAAAATAGCGATAGGCAACATCAATGGTAATGCCTTGTTCTCTTTCAGCCCGGAGTCCATCAGTAAGCAATGCCAGATTCAAGTGTTCACTTCCTTTTTTCAGGCTGGCTTTTTTAACAGCATCCAGCTGATCTTCAAAAATGGATTTACTGTCGTAAAGGAAGCGACCGATCAGTGTGCTTTTTCCATCATCTACACTACCAGCCGTGGTAAAACGAAGCAATTCCATGTCAAGGTACACTTTACTGGAGAAATCGCCACTATCATCCTGATAGTTTGTCATGTCTTCTACCTTTTAAAAGTATCCTTCTTTTTTACGATCTTCCATGGCTGCATCTGAACGCTGATCATCGTACCTGCCGCCTCTTTCTGTCACACGCGTAGCTGCGATCTCCCGGATAATATCTTCGAGTGAATTGGCGGTTGAAAGTGACAAACCTGTACAAGTGATGTCACCAACCGTACGGCATCGCACTCTTCGAAGTTCTATCTTTTCATTTTCCTTAAGTTTCATAAAAGGAGCCCAGGCAAGCCATACACCATCACGATTAAAAACTTTCCGCTCATGCGTATAATAAATACTGGGCAAGGCAATGTTTTCATGATGGATATATTGCCAGATATCCATCTCAGTCCAATTGCTGATGGGAAATACACGGAAATGTTCTCCCATCCTCTTTTTTCCGTTGAAAATATTCCAGAGTTCAGGCCGTTGATTTTTGGGATCCCATTGGCCGAATTCATCTCTGTGAGAAAAGAATCGTTCTTTTGCCCGGGCTTTTTCTTCATCACGTCTTCCCCCGCCGATGGCTGCATCAAATTTATATTTTTCTATAGTATCCAACAAGGTTATTGTTTGAAGTACATTCCTGCTGGCATTATAACCCTGTTCCTCGACAGCTCTACCTGTATCGATCGATTCCTGGACAGAGCCTATAATCAACCGGGCATGCAACCTCTCAACGAGCATATCGCGAAACTTCAGGGTTTCTTCAAAATTATGACCTGTATCAATGTGAACGAGTGGAAAAGGAATTTGTGCAGGCCAAAAAGCTTTTTGTGAAAGGTAAACCAATACGATAGAATCTTTACCTCCGGAAAATAATAAACAAGGTCGCTCAAACTGTGCAGCTACTTCCCTGACAACAAAAATAGCTTCTGATTCCAGCTCCTGTAGATGACGTATATAATACACTATGATCTTCCAAAAATTCTTTTCAATACAGATTTTTTCTCTGTCTTCCGGTCTTCAGCATAGTACCCATATCCATAACCATGCCCATAGCCATAGCCATAACCATAACCATAACCATACCCGTACCCATACCCATATCCATATGAGTACCTTGTAAGTTTCACATCATTGATGAGAATGGCAAGATTTTGGTAGTTTACGCTGCTCCATATCACGGATAATAGAAGTAAAAACTTTTTTATGTGTGAAATTCTGTCTGACCAGAATCAGGTTGGCATCAGCAAACTTCATCAGAAGGAAGGCATCCGTAACAATACCAACGGGTGGAGTGTCTATGATGATAAAATCATACATTCCCTTCAGAAGCGCGAACATCGTTGCTGCCTTATCCGATGCAATAAGTTCAGAGGGGTTGGGTGGAATTGGACCTGACATAATAATATCCAGGTTTTCCATACCGGATTTCTGAATGATGGCCTCTAAACTGCTTTTGTTTATCAGATAAGAACTGATTCCTTCTTCGTTGGAAAGACCAAAATCCTGGTAGATTCTTGGCTTACGAAGGTCAAATCCCATCAGCAACGTTTTTTTTCCGTATTTGGCAAAGATCGTGGCAAGATTGATGGAACAGAATGTCTTTCCGGCTCGAACTATATCAGAAGTAAGGAGGATGGTTTGTTTTTCTTTTCCCTGAAGAAGGTACTGCAAGTTGGTTCGGATCGAACGGAAGGATTCTGCAATGGATGATTTTGGAAAATCCATCACCACAACCTTGCTATCTCTGTCTGAGTGGATAATATGACCGATAATAGGAATAGTAGTAATCTTCTCCACATCCTCCCTCTGCATGATTTTGTCGTTCAGGTAATCTTTTCCAAGAATAAAAATAACAGGAATGATCAATCCAATGAGCAACGCGATCATATAATTCATACTAATTTTGGGATAAATAGAGAGTGCTTTCTTCCGGATTTGCTTCATCTAAGACTTCATTATCAGGAAGATTAGATGCCTTCGTAATCTGTGCCTCCGACCTCTTTTGCAACAAGTAAGTATAAATTGCATCCGTCAGTTTATATTTTCGTTCAATTCCGACAAGTACACGTTGTGTCTCGGGAAGTTCATTGACCTTAGATAAAATGACATTCATTCTTCCATCCAAATCCTTTGATGCAATTTTATTGGTATTGATGGCATTTTTGATGGTCTCAAAAATAGCAGTCTTCGCAGAGTTGATCTCAATATCCAAGGATTTTATTGACGGGTTTTTATCTTTTGTGAATTGCGTAGTTTCTTTCTTTGTAGCATACAGTTTGGTCAATTCGAGTGTCAGTTCATTCAACAAATCATCATCAACACCCATGGCCGAAGGAATGATCAACTCATCCAGATTTTTGTTTCTATCAACATATTCCCTCAGATTTTCTAAATATTTCGATTGCACCATCAATGCTGCTTTCTGCTCCTCTAACTTGTCCAATTGCTCAAAAATCTGCTTGGATTCTTCGTCCATGTCCAACATCCCGTTTCTGGACTTGAATTCCTGCAATTCTTTTTCAGAAAAATAGAGAATCCGAAATTCCTTTCAACTCGTTGTCTATAAAATCAATGGTACGAATACTAACAAGATTTTTTTTCTCTAGTCCTTTTTCAATATATTCCCTTGTCAGGGCGTTTAGGAAATCAGCAAGCTTGTCAACATTTCCCCCTGTGATCTTAATCTGTAAGATGGTAGATTCTTTATTGATGCGTTCAATATTATATCCCTTGAATTCATTTACCAGATCATCATAATCCTTTAATTGGAAATATAGTGAGCGATTGATGTCTTTCTTGGGATCGAACGTGGAGTTTAAAACAATTTTAAACTTAAAGTATGGAGAAATAATTTCTTTACCAAAAGTATGTGTCTGATTATAATTGATTGTTACGGGCTCCCTGTCGATGATCTTCTTTTGTGAATAATCATAAAAATGCACATTCTCTTCCTTCACATCAAGCCTGTATTGATCTTTGGATAAAATCGTTATATCAAAACGTAAGTTCAATGGTTGTGGATAATTACGGTCGAGTTCTACAATAAAAGGAGACTTCGTATAAAGATCAGATGTAACAAAATTCTCCTCAGAAGAATAGGATACTTCAAAGCCAATCTTGGAAACAGTACTGTAAACCATGCTATGGGATGCCAGAATACCAATTTCATTCTGAACGTTCTGATTTCTGAGGCCAAATCCGAATCCCAGCATATCTTGGGGATCGACATTTTTTTCGGATTGATCTTTTACAAGAACAGTCGTAGTTACTTCGTAAACCCGGCGTGAATATTTGTTGAAGAAGAATGCAATCAACAGTGCTACGATCAGCATCAGTATAAAAACGTACCAGTACCTGAATAATTTGAAAAAGATCTCTTTATAATCTACGGATTGTTGATGATCACTCAATTGAAAATTCTCTTCCATTGCCCTTTAAGTTATTTAAAATAGTAAATCAACAATAATGTGGTCGAAATTGCACTGAAAACCAAGGCCCACGGAAAGGTTTCTGTTCCCCACCGCTTAATTCCAAGCGGGGCGAAATAAAGAATGTCATTGGGTTTCAAGTAATAATATTGCGACTGCAGTATATTAATGTCGTTCAGGTTAAGGTAAATCACACGAGAACCTTCTTTTGTCTGCCTTATCAAGGCTACCTTCTGGCGGTTGGCAAATTCATTCAAATCACCTGCAAGTGAAATTGCCTCAAAAATATTGATCTTATCCTGGTAAACTTTGTGCGTTCCGGGCATTCTGACTTCTCCCAAAACGGTTATGTTAAAGCTCACCAGCTTTACTGTGACAGTAACATCCTTAAGATATTCATTAATCAGAGATTGGACCATGTTCTTTACTTGATCAATCTTAAGATCTTTAATAAATATTTTCCCGATCAGAGGGAAATCAATATAACCTGAATCATCCACAACATAGCTGTCGAGGTATAGACCAAGTTCAGAGTACTCTAAAGCCATATTGTTGGTGATTGTTGTTTGCCTGTTGAAGAAAAGATATGATTTTTCATCCAGGTTAAAGATCTTGATATACAGATTATCATGTGGCTGGATCTTGTAATCAGATAATCTTTGATTCTTATATAATTGAGTTGTGTCATTTTGTTGTTTTCGCTGAAGATATTTGACCTGTCTTTGTGTTACGCATGAAGCTTAAGAATACAAGTATCATACTAATTAGAAGCAGGTGAGTAAATAACAAACGGAAAGTCTTCATCATACGTATTATTTTAATCACAGAACCAACACAATTTCGTGAGATTTCTGTGACTGTGACTGAAAATTTCAATAAAGCAATAATTGGGTTTTCTGTTAATTACTGAGCAAAGTTAAACTTTTTTTATTAAAATGTAAATTTCAATTTCAATAGGAACAGCTTATCAATCTGTAAAAATATTTTGATTCAGCAGATAAAAAGGTTTTGGGTAAATGTTATATTTCCAAGAGGAATAGTATTTTTCTAACCTGCATCACCGATTAATGTTGCTGAAGTGAACCGGTCAATTTTTACTTTGACATATTCTCCCGGATTATTTTCGGTGGTGGGGAATATCACTACTTTATTCTGTGAGTTCCGGCCTGAAGAATACGCATTTGATCGTTTGGAATAGCCTTCAATAAGCACTTCAAAAGTTTTCCCGACATTTTTTTTATTACTTTGGTACGAAAGCTTCTGCTGAAGGTCGATGATCTCTTGTAATCTCCGGTCTTTAACATTGGCAGGAACGTTGTCATGATAACGGTCTACCGCCAAGGTATCCGGTCGTTCCGAATAACGAAACATGAATGCATAATCAAATCCCACTTGTTCCATGAGAGATAAGGTTTCCTTATGATCTTCTTCTGTCTCATCACAGAATCCGGCTATAATATCTGTCGAAATAGTACAATCTGGATTATAACTTCTGATTGCATCAACACGTTCAAGATACTGATCACGTGTATATCCACGGTTCATTTTTTCAAGGATACGAGTACTACCCGATTGTACCGGGATATGAATGGCTTTACAAATATTGTTATACTGTGCCATGGTTTGAAGCAGCTCATCAGACATATCTTTTGGATGTGAAGTGGCGAAACGGATCCTAAGCAATGGGTTCACTTTTGCTACTTTTTCCAGAAGTCCTGCAAATGTGGTTTTAACCCCATTCGAAATCCAATTGTAGGAATTGACATTCTGCCCAAGCAGGGTTATTTCTCTGAATCCTTTGTGAAAAAGAGCTTGGGCTTCCAGTGTGATAGAAGTGGCGTCCCTGCTTCGCTCCCGACCTCTGACATAAGGTACAACACAGTATGCACAGTAATTTTCACAGCCGCGCATGATTGAAATAAAAGCTGATATTCCGTTCGAATCATAACGAACCGGAGAAATATCGGCATAGGTTTCATCAAAAGAAAGCAAGGTATTAATGGCCTTTCTACCCGACTCTACCTCAGCCATTAACCGCGGAAGATCACGATAAGAATCAGGTCCGGCAATGAGATCCAGTACCTGCTCTTCTTCGAGTAATTGTTTTTTCAACCTTTCAGCCATGCATCCCAGCATTCCAATAACCAAACGTGGATTTTTCTTCTTCAGGGATTGCATATACTCCAGCCTTTTTCTTACCTTCTGTTCAGCATGATCACGTATAGAACAGGTATTGAGAAATATTATATCTGCATCCCTGATTTCTTTCGTGTTTACATAACCTTCCTCTTCAAGTATCGATGCAACGATCTCACTGTCAGAAAAGTTCATCTGACAACCATATGTTTCTATGAAGAATTGTTTGTTTTTCACCCCTTGTCCGTGTTACTTTTTCCTTGTTTTCTTATTAACCTGAAGAAGTACGCAAAGGTAAACAGAATATACTAAGGTATTATTCGTTTTTGCGCACAGGAAAACCTGAAAGTGATTTGAATCGGTAAATGTTTTACTTTTGTGCCGGTTTTCAAAGCCTTAACTAATTTGTTGAAATGACAAAAAATCTTGTAATCGTTGAATCTCCTGCAAAAGCTAAAACCATTGAGGGATTTCTTGGAGAGGATTTCGTTGTTAAATCATGCTTTGGGCATGTGAGGGATCTTGAGAAAAAAGGCCTCGGCGTGGATATTGAACATGGATTTCTTCCGCATTATATCATATTGCCGGAAAAGAAAAAAGTTGTCGCTGAATTAAAAAAGAAGGTTGCCAACGCGGAAACGATCTGGTTAGCTTCTGATGAAGACCGCGAAGGGGAAGCCATAGCCTGGCACCTTGTTTCCGCATTGGACTTGGATGAATCGAGAACAAAAAGGATCGTTTTTCATGAAATTACAAAACCTGCTATAACTGAGGCGATTGAGAATCCCAGAAAGATAGATAAAAACCTCGTGGATGCACAGCAGGCCAGAAGAGTCCTTGACCGGTTGGTAGGATTTGAACTTTCGCCACTTCTTTGGAGAAAAATTAAGCCTTCATTATCTGCCGGAAGGGTTCAATCAGTTGCTGTACGACTGATTGCTGAAAGAGAAGAAGAAATCCGCAATTTTACTCCGGTATCTTCCTTTCGTGTCCAGGCTGATTTTCTTTTAGAAGATGACAAGAAAAAATCAACAATAACAGCCGAACTAAACAAACGGTTTACAACGAAAAAAGAAGCAATTGCTTTTCTTGAAAAATGTAAAACCGCCTTATTTACTATCGACGAAATTGATACAAAGCCGGCAAAAAAATCGCCTGCGCCTCCATTTACCACTTCTACTTTGCAACAGGAAGCCAGCAGAAAACTTGGTTTTTCCGTCGCAAACACGATGCGCGTTGCCCAACAACTCTATGAATCGGGGAAGATTACTTACATGCGTACCGACTCGGTGAACCTCTCAAGGATGGCACTGAGCATGGCTAAAGAAGAAATCACACAATCATTCGGCGCTAAATATGTAAAAACACGCCAGTACACTACAAGAACTAAAGGAGCCCAGGAGGCTCATGAAGCAATTCGCCCTACTTACCTGAGTCACAAGACCGTTGAGGGTGACAATTCACAGCGACGGCTTTACGACCTTATCTGGAAGAGAACCATTGCTTCCCAGATGAGTGATGCCATTCTTGAGAAAACCAATGTTACCATCGGTATCTCAAATGCAAAGGAAAAATTTATCGCCAGGGGAGAAGTCATAAAATTCGACGGATTCCTGAAGGTATATATGGAATCAAAAGATGAAGATGAAGATGAAAATCAGGAAGGCCTCTTACCACCCGTTACTACAGGTGATAAGTTGACTGCACATGAGATCATTGCACAACAAAAATTTACACAGCATCCTCCCAGATATACAGAAGCAAGCCTTGTCAAGAAACTGGAGGAATTGGGCATAGGTCGTCCTTCTACTTATGCGCCAACTATCTCCACGATCCAGAAACGTGGATATGTGATCAAAGAAGACCGGGAAAGCATCATACGCCAATATTCGCTGATCAGACTTAAAAACCAGTCGCTGACTGAAGAAATTAAAAAGGAAAATACAGGCTATGAAAAAGCTAAGCTATTTCCTACTGATATCGGCAATCTGGTTAACAGCTTCCTGATGCAGTATTTTATCAATATCCTGGATTATAATTTTACAGCCAATGTAGAGGAAGAGTTTGATGAAATTGCAGAAGGACACCTGGTATGGAATAAAATGATCCATGATTTCTATTATCCATTTCATGCCCGGATTGAAGAAACCCTTGAAAATTCAAAAAAAATAAGTGGCGAACGACTCCTGGGCAAAGATCCGTCAAGCGGGGAGAACCTTTCTGTAAGAATCGGACGGTATGGACCGATGGTACAGCTTGGCAACAGTGATTCGGAAAATAAGCCCAGGTTTGCATCCCTGAAAAAAGGACAAAGCATCGATACAATTACCCTTGAAGAAGCGCTGGAACTTTTTAAATTACCTAGGATCCTGGGTGATTATGAGGATTCAGAAGTGATTGTTTCGATAGGGCGTTTTGGCCCGTATGTTCGGCATAATTCATTATTCTGCTCGCTTGCAAAGACCGACGATCCCATGACCATCGGGCTGGAAAGAGCCATCGAACTCATTACAGAAAAACGGAAAAAGGAAGCAGAAAAAACTATCCGTGAATTTCCCGAAAACACCGATGTGAAGATCCTGAATGGCCGATATGGTGCTTATATTTCCTATAAAAAGCAGAATTATAAAATACCAAAAAGTAAAGATCCTAAAGAATTATCGCTGCAAGACTGCCTATCGATCGTAGAAATAACAGAGCCTTCCAAACCAGCCAGGAAATCAAGAAAAAAGAAGTAAATTTGATACTGCTATTTAATCAAAAGTATGGATATTTCTGAATTTTTTGAGCCTGTTGATCTCAGCTATACGTCTGAGCCTTCAGGGCTTCTCCGGATGGGGGATAAAATAACTGCATTCATCAACACCGGTGACTTTCCCGATTACCATGAAGCCGACATCGCACTAATTGGTGTTAAAGAAGACAGGAATGCCTATAACAATGAGGGCTGTGCTCTTGCCCCCGATTATGTTCGCAAGCATCTTTACAACCTATTTCCCGGAACTTTCGAACCAAAAATCGTCGACTTGGGTAACATCAAAGCTGGATTTCAGGTGTCCGATACTTATTTCGCGCTTTCTTCGGTTATCGAGGAAATGCTTGCTAACGACATCTTTCCGGTCATCATCGGCGGAAGCCAGGATCTGACCTATGCAAACTACCAGGCCTATCAGAGTCTTGGTCAGATCATCAACATCGTTTCCATCGATTCAATGTTTGACCTGGGCAGCTCTGAAAATGAAGTCACTTCCCGTTCCTTCCTCAGCAACATCATCCTGCATCAGCCCAACTATTTGTTTAATTATGCAAATCTTGGTTACCAGACCTACTTTGTCGATCAGGATGCGCTGAAACTAATGAAGAACCTGATGTTTGATACTTACCGGCTTGGCATATTACGGGAAAATATTGAAGAGGCCGAACCCGTAGTAAGGAATGCCGACCTGATCACTGTAGACGTATCATCCATCAGGTTTTCAGATGCTCCCGGTAACGCCAACGGCACACCAAATGGCTTTTATGGCGAAGAGATCTGTCAGATCATCCGGTATGCAGGATTGAGCGATAAACTTACGTCAATCGGCTTTTATGAGACTAACCCCCAGTACGACCGCAATGGACAAACAGCCCACCTAGTGGCACAAATGATCTGGTATTTCATAGAAGGGTTCTATAACCGTCCCCACGATTTTCCTTTTAAAAACGATGAGGACTATATCCGTTATCGCGTTGCAATAACCGATCACAAAGAAGAGCTGACATTCTATAAGAGCAAGAAAACTGACCGCTGGTGGATGGAGATCCCTTTACAATCTGAACAGCGCATCAAGTACCAGCGCCATTACCTGGTTCCCTGTTCTTACCAGGACTATCAGACTGCTTGCACCAATGATATTCCTGATCGGTGGTGGATGGTGTATCAGAAATTGATGTAGGAAACTGAAGGGAGAGAGCAGAGGTCAGAGGGCTGAAGTTAAACTTTTCTTTCAGGATTTTCTGTAAGGAATGCATTCCAGCCAGTATAACTTTTCTTTTCCGGGCTTGTATTACGCTGAAAGTAGTGACACATTGCAACGGCAAGCCCGTCAGTTGCATCCAGGTGTTTTGGCATTTCTTTAAAACTCAGCAGTGTCTGAAGCATAGCCGCAACCTGTTCCTTTGAGGCGCTCCCTTTTCCGGTTATGGATTGCTTGACTTTTCTCGGTGAATATTCGAAAACCGGTATTGACCGTGATAAAGCAGCTGCAATTGCCACACCTTGTGCCCGGCCCAGCTTCAGCATCGACTGGACATTTTTCCCATAAAATGGAGCCTCGATGGTCATTTCATCCGGGTGGTACTGCTCAATCAGTGACAAAGTTTGTTCAAAAATATTTTTCAGCTTCAGGGCGTGACCTTCAATTTTATCTAATTTTAACACACCAAACGATAAAAGACGTATCTTTTTTCCGCTGATCCCGATGATCCCGTACCCCATAATATTCGTACCCGGATCGATCCCTAAAATGATGCGATTATCTGCCAATTTTTTTAAGATAGGATGAAGACAAAATTAAAGAAAACCTACAACATTCTGCTCAGAATTATTATCCTGGCTGCGACTTATGGATTTCTTTATAAAAAGATATTTTTTGGCAGGGACTGGCATCAGCAATACAACCAATTTACCGACCTGTTGGAAAAGCCGGGAATCAAAAACTTACTGTTTATTGTATTCTTACTGATGCTGGTTAATTGGGGGATTGAATCACAAAAGTGGCGTTATATCATACGGAAGATCGAAAAGGTTTCTTTTTTCCGGTCGCTGCAGGCTATTTTTACAGGCGCATCCATTAGTTTTTTTACTCCGAACCGTACAGGCGAATATATCGGACGGGCATTTATTCTCGATAAGGCCAGTCCCATTGAAGGAATTCTCATCACGATACTTGGAAGCATGTGCCAGTTGTTCATCACCATCTTCACAGGGACTTTGGCAATCCTGGTGTTTGTACCGAGATACATGAGCGATAACAAATTTTTTTCCGGAAATATTTTTTTCGGTTTTGTTTTCCTTATCATCCTAATGGATCTGTTCCTTTTTTTCCTCCTGCTGAATGTTCAGTTCTTGTCGGTTCTGCGCGACAAGCTGCTGCGTTCAAGACTTAAAAAATTCCGGAAGTATCTGGCTGTTTTCTCGGAATTTAGAACACAGGATATAATTTATGTGATCAGTTTGAGTTTTCTTCGTTATCTCGTTTTTACAAGCCAGTTCATTTTGCTGCTGAAGATCTTTTCAGTCAAGGTACCCCTCTTTGATGGCATTATCATCACCTCACTGATCTTTTTCGTTATAACCATAATACCTACAGTAACCCTGACCGAACTTGGTATCAGAAATTCTGCTGCTTTATATTTCTTCGGGATTTATTTCAGCCATTCAGCAGGCATGCCCGATTCTATCATGATCGGGATCCTTTCAGCAACAACACTTCTCTGGATCATTAACCTTGCAATTCCTGCAGTTATTGGGACATTCTTTGTTTTCCGTTTAAAATTCTTCCGTAAAAATTCACAGATAATCTGACAGGAAATGATGACAGCGTTAACTATTTTTTGTTCAGGAGTCTTAATCATTTCAGGCCTGTATTTTTTTACTATCCTTTTGATCGATGCGGGAATATTCCGGTTGAAACGATTTGTCAGATCAATAGATCGACCTGTGACAAAGGTAAGCATCATTATCCCGGCGAGGAATGAAGAAAAAACTATCGGAAACTGCCTCAGGGGCCTGGAAAGCCAGGATTATCCCAGTAACTTGGTAGAAGTCATGGTTGTAAATGATCATTCTACTGATCAAACGGAAGAGCAAGTCATGGAATTTGCAAGGTCACATCTTGCAATGAACCTTAAACTGATAACAAACGATGCCAGTGCAAATGACCGGGCATTTAAAAAACATTCCATCCAGTCGGGTATCGAAGCAACTTCCGGTGAACTCATTATCACGACTGATGCCGATACAAGATCAACCCCGGGCTGGATTTCTACTATCGTGAATTTTTATGAACTTTACAATCCTGAAATGATCCTGGGGCCGGTTGCTTTTCATGACGCTGATTCATTTTTTGAACGGCTGCAGGTACTTGAATTTTCAGGACTTATGGCTGCGACGGCAGGTTCGTGCCATTCAGGGTTTCCCCTTCTATGCAACGGGGCCAACCTGGCTTTTACACGAAAGGCCTGGCTTGAGATCGCAGATACGGCCAATGATCTGAAATATCCTTCGGGGGATGATCTTTTCCTGATGATGAAGATTGTTAAGAGATACGGGGCCGGCTCTATAAAATATCTGTTTGCAAAGGAAGCTGTTGTTTCAACGAAAGCAAAAGAGACGCCGGGTGAATTTTTCAATCAACGGTTACGGTGGGTTTCAAAGAGCCGTGGATATACCAACCCGGTTATAATGACCGTGTCAATACTGACGTGGTTGTTCAACTTTCTGTTACTTTCAACCCTGGTTGGCGGGATATTTAATATACGGCTATTCTTTCTTTTTCTTTTCCTGGCAGGGTTGAAAATGATCATTGAATTCCCGGCAGTATACAGGATCATGAATCTTACAGGGGGAAAGAGGCTGGTATATCTTTATCCTCTTGTGGAGGTGATGGATATTGTGTATGTTTCACTGATCGGGATACTGGGGAATGTGGTGGCGTATGAATGGAAGGGGAGAAAGATCGTGATGCGTGACGCGAAATGGTGAGAAGTGAGGGGTGAGGGGTTTTGAATATCGAATATTGATCAACGAATTTTTAACTTTGATTTGATTCAGTTTTTAAAAAATATCCAGATTTCCAAGTGGTCACGGCACTATCTATTGACAATTTACATATCTTTACTCGTCCTTCTTAGAAAGGTTGACCATAGGACACTAAATTCATTTTCTATAGGAAAAATAACTGACATATTGTGGTTACAAAGTTGTTGTGTGTAATTTATCATTGAAAATGAAATTTATTTACTAAAAACAAAAATAATTCAGATATGAGAATTTTGAAACTTAAGCTTGGTAGTTCAGATTTAGTCGCAACAATAGATTTTCTGATAAACAACCTAAAGTTCGATTACGAAAATCATAGTACTGACATGTCAGTTTTAACGTGGGAAGAATATTATTTTAGAAAAATCCAATTTAATATGATAATCGTTAAGAAAGAACAATCCCATATTTTGATTGATATTATTGGTGGAGCCGGGGGTGCGGGGATTTTAAAGATTACATGGTGGTCAGAAAAAAGATATACTAATAGAGTTAGAAAAGTTTTAGAAAAATATGTTCATGAATTTAACTTTTCTTTAGAAGAAATTGAATCTTTATGAGAGAAATTAGCTCACGATATAGGTTGCAAAATCCGGTTAGATTGACCACCGCTTGCCGATTTTTTTTGAATATCGAATATTGATCAACGAGTTTTGAAGTTCGAACTTGGGGGACCAAGAAGGGCCTGTGCACAGAGGAGGTCGGAGAGACGGGTGATCTTTATGTTTTCGACATTTCCTTCCACGAGGTGGATGGTTTCGCCTGATGATTCCAGGACTGTTGCATCGTCGGTAAATGATTGATGCGGAGCTGATTTATATGCCTTTTTAATTAATTCTTTTTTAAATACCTGGGGAGTCTGGACAATTCTCAGGTTTTCGCGGGCTACTTCTTGGTTTCCGTCAGGGCCGGTTTCACGTATTGATTCCTGCACCGGGATCACGGGAACTGCATTGCCGCTTTTTGAGGCTTCGCTGAAAGCACGTCTTATCGTTTCAAATGAAACCAGCGGTCTTACTCCATCATGAATGGCCACGAGTCCATTTCCGCTGATCAGTTCGAGGGCATTTTTCACTGAACCGAACCGGGTTTTCCCACCCCTTACGACCTGATGGGGGACCGTGAATGAATACTCGCGGCAGAGTTGTTGCCAATAGGGAATATGGTCTACAGGAAGTGTAACATATAACGGCAGTGACGGATCGAACAAGTGAAAAACCCTAATCGTATGCATCAGAACGGGCTGTCCTGCCATCAGAAGGAATTGTTTCGGAACTTCAGTATTCATCCGTGTTCCGGTTCCACCAGCAACCAATATAACAGAATTTTCTGACAAGAATCCGGGAATGAGAGATTAAATAATCAACATGGGATTGCCATAGGTAAAAAATTTATATTTCTTCTCAACTCCGATACGGTATGCTTCCATCAGAAAATCATATCCTGCAAAAGCAGCCACCATCATCATCATGGGGGATTGCGGTAAATGAAAATTAGTCAACATGGAATTGGCTATATTAAAATCATAGGGTGGGAAAATGAAACGATTACTCCAGCCTCTGAAAGGTTTAAGCGTACCT
>CAWAVC010000015.1:0-36144 GCA_963785325.1 uncultured Bacteroidales bacterium
TTGATACATGGGTATCTATCAGGCTTTTGTAAATATGGTTTCTATAGGTTGTCCATGTTCGGAGTTCATTAATTAACCGGCTCTCAAAATGTTTGACAAGCAATGGATGGGCTCCTTTACGTTCAAGGAATTTAATACGTCTTAAACATTTTTGTAGTCCAAATCCCAGCCCTGGGTTTTCATTCATCATTAAGGTTAGGATTCCTCCGAAGTTTTGACTCTATTATAATTGAAAGTATCCAGGAAGCTTCAATGTAGAATTCGTTCTTTATTGCCAGTCCTGCTTTGGGAACAAGCTTTTTAACGATTTTCTGCTTCTTTTTTTTGGTTTCTTTATTCTTTTTCTTCATGGCCGGTTGATAAAATGAAAAGAAGATGTAAATATAAGCAATTTGATATTCCAAATCTTTGTAAATCATTTCAAAATCAGCTATCTTTGAAAAAAAATTATGAAGGCTATCAAGAAACAAAAAAAGATCTTCCCTGAAGTGAATATTTTAGGTGATTTGGAAGATGCAAAAAACCTGGTATCTTGCATCAACAAGAAGAAGACATCTATAATATTTAAAGATGGGGAACAAGGGACATTTTATTCGGTGATTAAAGGGGAAATTAACCCAATCGACAAAGAAAAAATCACAAATTTGGAAAAAGATCATAGATTGATCTTCTTCTCTTTCTTCCCTTCTCAAAAGAAAATAGTGCCTTTGATGGATGAAACTCCTGTCATTCAAGAGCCGGAAAAGGAAGAAAAAAAGGAAGAAGGAAGTAATATAAAGAATAAAGTCAAGAAAGAGAAGAAAACGAAGAAGCCAAAGAAGACAAAAAAGGAAAAGAAAAAGACGAAGAAATAAAATGATGAATAATTGTTATTGATTATTTCCCTATCTGTCCTGCCAGATTTAATAAGCATAAAGGATAAATTCAATACCAATTGCTATAACGATAAACCCAATGATCCGGGATAAAGCATTCATTCCGGAAGTCCCTAAAACTTTTCGTGATCTTTCTTGAAATATTGAGCAAAAGGAATGTTACAAAGGAGACAGCAACTACTGAACTAAAAATTATGAGGTGGTCAGACAACTTTAAATATGCCTGGTTATAAGTAATGAGTAATGATATTGCACCTGGGCCAGCCAGCATCGGTAGTGCAAGCGGGGTCAAGGTGATGTCAGATCGGGTCATTGCATCCTCTTTAACGTTTTTCTTCATTCCCTTGTGTTTATTGAAAGATCCTGTCAGTAAAGCAAATCCTGAAGATGCGATGACCAATCCCCCTGCTATTTTCAGGAAATTTAAACTGATGCCAAAAAATGAAAGAAGGTATTTCCCTGCAATAAAAGAGATCAATAAAATAATAAGCACGTTGACCGAAGTTCTGAAAGCGATGCCTGATATTTGTTGTTTGGATTTGCCTTCAGTCAATCTCATAAAAATTGGGATTGTGCCCAAAGGATTGATTACTGAAAACAATGAACTAAAGCTTAACAGGAATAGGTTCATTTTTTTTTGCAAAAGTAACTTGCCCGTTTTCCGTAAAAGGAAATAAATGCTTAACTGTTCATTAATTCTCTATTACCACATTCTCTTGATGAAAAGAAAACCAAGGGAAAATCATGGTGAATCGCTTTGCCCCATATCCGATTACAAAATGCCCAATGAATATAATTTTAATGTTTCAGTAAAAGGTTAAATCCCCGCAATTTTATTGCGGCTACTTCAGTTTCTATAAAAGTTTTAAATTTACGGTATGGAAGATTTTCGAAAGAGTTCTCATACTGTAAGTTGGCTAAGTGTTCATATAGTGTTTGTGACCAAGTATCGTTATCATGTGTTAAAAGGGGATGTTCAGATACGATGTCGCGATTTACTGGTGCAAATCTGTAATAGTGAGAATGTGAAAATACTAAAAGGGGTGGTGAGTAAGGATCATGTTCACATTCATATCGAATATCCGCCATCACTGAGTATAAGTAATTTAGTAAAGCGATTAAAGGGTAGAACATCGATAATGCTACAGCAAGAATTTCCGGAATTGGGGAAGCGATATTGGGGAAGGCATTTCTGGGCAATTGGATTCGGAGCATGGAGTACAGGTAATATAACAGATGAAATGGTACAAGAGTACTTGGAACATCATAAGGATAAGCCGAATACTCAGGGCGGGAATTGGATAATGGAATGATGTTAAAAAATTTCATTTTTTACCTTTTAATCAAACCTCTGGATTTTCAATCCAGAGTGGTTTAGTCTGTCGGACCAAATTGTACTTATTCTTTGTACAAGATTGTTAATTGTCAAATATTTCTTTCTGATTTAATGATTATTTAATTGACCTGTTCTATTCTGACTTTTTATTATGAGTAGATTTGAGTTTCATATTGAAAGAAAAATTAATGTTAGGTTGGATACTACATAAACATTCCGATTTTCTGATAAAACCTGAAACCTATGAGATACAAAAGCTCATCGAAGAAGGAAAGCAAGTTGGTATTGATATCCTTGTTCTTCAACCCGAACAGATCGAGATTATTGTAAATAGCGATGACCGGAAAAGTATTTTCGTGAATGATGTTTTACTTCCTCTCCCTGATTTTATCATTCCCCGTATGGGTGCGGGTACCACCTACTTTGCACTTGCCCTTATTCGACACCTTGAGAAACTTGGCGTTTATTCGTTTAATTCAGCAAACTCAATAGATATAGTCAAGGATAAACTTTACCAATTTCAGATCCTGGCAGAATCAGGTATGCCGATCCCTAAAACAATGCTTGCAAAATTCCCACTCGATCTTGAAATGGTTGGCAAACATATTGGATACCCTGTTGTAGTTAAAACCCTTTCCGGATCGCAGGGAAGCGGTGTTTTTCTTTGCGAAACACTCAACTCCCTAGATGAATTGATGCATATGGTTGAAAACTCTAACCCTAATGTTAATTTAATCTTTCAGGAGTTCGTTAAAACGAGTCGTGGCAAGGATCTGCGTGTGGTGACCGTTGGAGGCAGAGTTGTAGGAGCAATGGTAAGAACAGCCGCTGACGACAATTTCAAAGCAAATTATTCGAGAGGAGGAACTGTACAGAAGTTTGAGATTACTCCCGAGATCGAATGGCTTGTATTGGAGATAGCCCGTATACTTAGTTTAGATATTGCCGGTATTGACCTTCTCTTTGATGGGGATGGGTTTAAAATTTGTGAAGTGAACTCCTCCCCAGGATTCGAAGGACTTGAAAAGGCATGTGGGAAAAATATCGCCAAGGAAATAATACAATTTGTTAAGCTCAGACTTGAGATGAAGGCAAAGGGGAAATAACCTCTTATATCAAACGCGGATCCTGGCCAATAAAAAATTCATAAGAACTTTATAATCAGGTCAGATTGAGAGAGCAGAATCTTTAAAAGGATCATTCCATCTATAGCACTATATGAGTGATTTGAAATGATTATAAATGGACCGTTTTGTGGTATTTTTTAATACTTATCAGGAGTTGCATCATAATGAAAACCCAATTTATCGGTTGCAGAAGTTAGGAATTCGTCGGCAGACAACCCCAGATGTTGTTCATAGAACGTATTAATTTTGTCAAGTTTCATAAACCTGAAAAACAGAGAAGCAAGATGTATGCCTCCGGGATGTAAACGGTAAATAACAATGCACGATTTCGGTAAATAAGAATGCACGATTTCGGTAAATAAGAATGTCAGAAATCGGTAAATAAGAATGCAAGGTCCTTCCTTCGTTAACTTCTCCTTTTAAAGAAAAAAGAAAAAAAAGCAAGGGTTGCAGCTCAACTTGCCCATGGGCAAGTTGAGCTGCAAAAAACCTAACATTTAGTCTGACTTTTGGTCTCTTAACCAAACCTGTCAGACATGAATAATAAAATTGAACACCGATGGATTATGTATTATGAGATACAAAAACAACAATGGAACGGAAAGACGCCATCACAGATTGCCGATTATCTGGGGATGGATATCCGGACTGTAAAAAAGTATTTAGCCATGAACGCAAAGGAGTATGAGGATTCTTTGGTGGGTTTATCGACCCGAACAAAAAAGTTGGCATTCTACGAAGACTTTGTCAAGGGACGACTGGAACTATGCCCCGAGGCTTCCTCGGCCCAGGTCCATGACTGGCTTAAGGAACACTATCCGTTGTTCCCCAAGACAAGCATCAAAACCGTATACAGCTTCGTTTTATTTGTCCGGCAGAAGCATAACCTGGTGAAAGTCTTTACTTCCCGGCAATACCAACAGGTCGAAGAACTTCCTTATGGAGAGCAGGCCCAGGTTGATTTTGGAGAGTTTAATATGACCGATGTCGATGGTCACCGCAAGAAAGTGTATTTCCTGGCCCTGGTCTTATCCCGCTCCCGGTACAAGATGGTCTTTTTCTCGGATCATCCCTTTACTGCCCAGTCAGCCATCGAAGCCCATGAAGTAGCCTTTAACTTCATCGATGGGTATCCCCGGGAACTGGTCTATGATCAGGATAAAGTCTTGTTGGCTAACGAAAACAAAGGCGATGTCGTGTTAACCGAAGCATTCCTGGCTTACTGCCAGAGCCGGCCATTTAAGGTCAGGTTCTGTCGCAAAAGTGATCCCCAGAGTAAAGGAAAAATAGAAAACGTGATCAAATACATCAAGTACAATTTTCTCAGGGGCCGGTTGTATTATGGAGTGTTTGTCCTGAACGATCAGGCCCTGGATTGGCTCAGCCGAACAGCCAATGCCAAAGAACATTCGACCACCCATAAAATCCCGGCACTGGAATGGATGATTGAAAAGGACCACCTGATCGCTTTGCAAACAGCTTTGTTTAATACCTCCCCTCAAAGGGTATACGCTGTAAGTAAAGACAATGTGATCCATTATAAGGGTAGTACTTATTCCGTTCCCATCGGAACTTACCAGGGGGCAAAAACAGAAGTAAAGCTTGAACAAACCGGTGACATCCTGATCCTAAGTGATACCACCGGAAAGGAAATTATTCGGCATCCGGTATCATATATCAAAGGCACCCAGGTCCGCCATAAAACTCATTATCGGGATAATAGTCTTAGCGTGAGTAAGCTCATGGATCTGGTGGCTTCACGCTTTACCGATCAGGAAAAAGCACATAGCTACCTCGATAAGGTTCATCTTCAGTTCCCCCGTTATGCCAGAGATCAAATGCAGATCATCGAACAGGCAGCAAAGAAATATCCAAAACAGGACATGGATCTTGCCCTGGAATATTGTCTTGAGAACCATCTTGAGAAACCAGCTGACTTTGAGCCGATATTACTGGCACTAAGAGAACAGCAGCAAAATAGCACAGAAACGATCCTTAAGGATGAACCCCGTTTACAAAACCCCAAGTACAAAATCCAACCTCATACCAGCAGTATATCAGAGTATAAACAAATCCTTGATTAAGTATGGAAACAACCACAGAAACCCTTAGTAACCTGGCCCGACAACTAAAGCTTACCGGCCTGGGATCCGTGATCGGTGACCTGCTATTAACCGCAGGCCAAAAGCAGATAAGCTATGTCGACTTTACAATGGACCTGCTATCAGCCGAAATCGATCACCGTAACCAACAAAACCTGGTCAAACGCTTACGGCACGCAAAACTTCCCGCACAGCATGATCTGGACCTATGGCAGGAGAATCATGTCAGCGGGATATCCCGAACTCAGCTCTCTCACCTCAGACAATGCATCTGGCTGGAACAACATTTTAATATCATCCTGATGGGACCCAGCGGGGTAGGAAAAACGTTTTTAGGAGCTGGCCTTTGTTTTAACGCATTGCAGAAAGGATACCGGGCTTGCTTTAGAACCATGGAACAACTCACTCATCTGCTTAAAATGAAAGACATCGTTAAATCCATGGCCCGGGAATTTGATGTGCTCCTTCATGCGGATCTACTGGTGATTGATGATATTATGATGTTCCCCATTGAACGCAAACAAGCTGTCTCTCTGTTCAATCTTATCGACCATTTGCATCAAAACGCTTCCATCATCGTCACCACCAATAAAAGCCCTGATGAATGGGTCAAAGTACTCGATGATGAAGTACTGGCTGCCGCGATACTTGATAGGTTGCTTTTTAAGTGTGAAATCGTCAAATTATCCGGTAAATCGTTCCGGCTGGAAAACAGAAAAACGATCTTTGAAAATACCGTTCTTTAAAATGTTGTATCTTTATAATCGGAAATTAACGATGCTAAAAACCTTACATCCTTATTTACCGATTTCCTGCATTTGTAGTTACCGCTTACACGGGATAGTTAATATCGGGTTAGACTTCACAATATTATAATATCTTGTGGGCTAACAAGCGTCATTTACCAGAATGATTTTTATGATAGTTTATTATTCCCCGGATTTTAAAAAGCTAACCGTCTCAGCAATTCCTAAGGGATAAGAAGTGGATTCAAATTTAAAAAATTGTTCAAATTTTGTGGAATCGAATTGATAATCAAATTCATACCGATAAAGCATTTCGTAAGTTTCCTGAATTTTTTTATCAAAGCATCCGCTAACCTTTACCATCCACTTTGATAATACCTGATAATTAGGTTTTACTCCAAATTCTTTAGATGCAGGATCAATAAAGTTCTCTCCTGTGATTCCGGGATTATAAGTTGGAAGGTGCCAGATATTATGATCCGATTGTTCATTGTTGGCAAGCAGAATCATCGCTTTAGCTGCGTCAGTCGTAAATGTAAACGAATGTAATGCATTTATATTTATCAGCCATTGTGCCTTTTGCTTTCTTAATATTCTTTTAAGAACCATTAAATACGGGATACTGTTTATAATTGCATAGGGACCGTATAAATCAGCAGCTCTTGCTATGGATCCATGGATTGTTCCATTTTTTATCTCCTGATAAAGCACTCTTGCAATTTCAGCTCGGACCTCACCCTTCTTGCTGCAAGAATAATATGGCGTCTTCTCAGTCATTTTCCCTGTCACATGGCCATACATATAATCATTATCAAAAAATATGAGCCTTGCATTTGCTCTCTTGCATGCCTCAATTGTATGCGCCGTTACACGAGGCCAGGTCTTTTCCCAAACCTTATGATCATATGGGAGACCAGCACATAAAAACACCACACTTGATCCTCTCACTGCATCAATTGTTTCGGTCAGATTTAATAAATCACCCCTAACGGATTTTGCTCCCGGCCAGGAATAACCGCTTCGGGAAACAAGGCGAACATTTCGTCTTTGTGCAAGTAGTTCTTTGACCAAGGCATTACCAATCGATCCACCAGCGCCAAGGATCGTAAATATTTTCATAAGCAAGGATTAATCATTCATCGAGCAATTTGAAGTTGCATCACAAAGATTGTGAAAGTAATAAATATCATAAAGTGGATAGCTTACGGAATGTTAATATACTCAGTGAAAATGGATTTACGAAAAAATCAAGCCTGAATCAGTTGAAAATTATCGGTCATTAAACTCTGTAATTCCAGTTTATAATTTTCAATATTTTTAAAGAAATTCAAACAAGCACTTTTAAAGACAGCAAATTTTTCATAATACTTGTTATAGGTGATATTTTTCTTGAAAAATCTCCACAAACGCTCAATAATGTTAAGATTAGGGCTATATGCAGGCAAAAACAAAAGTTGAATTCTCGGATGCTTTCTTTGAAAATCTTGTACAATTTTTGAACGATAGTATTTTGCATTGTCCAAAATCAAATATAGAACCCCCAAGGGTTGCTCCTTTAGCATTTTTTTAAATAAAGAAACAGTTGACTGGGCATTTATACTCTCTGCTTCTTCAATGATGACGTTATGTTCTTCAATATTATAAGCACCATTAATATTGACTCGTTGACGACCTGTGTTCGATGGAATAGTATAGTCGAAACCTTTTTTCATCCAACCATATGCGGGTTGTGAATTATGCAACTGATGGACAGCATCAAGAAACCAAATTCTATCATGTTTAGACTTCGTTTCTTTCAATTCAGTGTATTGCTTAATAAATTCTTCTTGGGCTTTTTGATCAGCCTTTCCAGGTACATGCTTGGGCTTACGGTAAGAAAAACCAAGCCTGTGAAGCAGGTTGGTCATTCCTTTTGTTGTGTATTTTATCCCGAATTCATTTTGTACGTATGCGCAGATTTCTTTGCTTGTCTTATAGACCTTTTCATCCAACTGATTGTTCAAAATCTTAATCTGTTTCGTTGTCAGTTTGCCATCGCTTCCAACATAGTTATATCTCAACAGAGAATTTATGCCCTCTGAATCAAATAGTGCATACCAGCGTCTTATGGTCGAGTCATCAAGTAAAAGTATCTCAGCTACTTCTTCAGGTGTAAATCCTCTGTTCAATAATAGGATGGCTTTGATTTTGTCGGCTTTTTTGCGGTCAGATGTCTTATGCATACTTTTCAAAGCTCTAATTTGTTTCGATGATAAAAAGTTCGACATGGTGATGCAAAGAAAAAGCATCTATTGTTGTTGGAATCTGATGTCGAAGAGTTTTTCTCAACATCCCATTGTTAATTTGTTCGCATTTTCATTCAGCATGAGTATAAATCATTAATTGTGAATGATGACTTAATCAAAACTTTTCTGATAAACCAACAACAGACTTTTTGTTTCAATTTTCTTTACATTTTATTATCCTCTGCTTAACTATTTGTTGTTCCTGCCTTAACATTTAGATATTATTTTATCTGCAACTTAGCACTATGAAAATTTTAATAGCTCTTCTCTTGCTTATCCTTTTTCAGTTTTCTCTGTTTGGACAAATATTCTATAAAAAAGAATTTAAACATTCTCAGATTTTTGGAATAAACCTACACTCAAATTTATTAATACAAGGAGCCAGATTATATTTTCGATAACCAAATCAAAGAAATAAATATGTCATCTAGTGTCAAGACAAGTTAATTATGAAACGTAATAATTTGATAGTTTTTTGTCAGCTTTATATCGTGTAAAACTCCAATTGATTTTTCTTTGATCGGAATTGTTCGCATTACACCAAAAGAGGATTTGTCTTTCAAGTTCATTTCGATTCCCGATATTTCTATCAAGACATTCGTGGTCCAGTAAATTTATTTCGATCTCTGCCATGTTTAGCCAACTCGCATGTTTGGGAGTGTAAACAAATTTGATTTTTTTCAGTAACCGACTACATTCCTGAGGTGAAAAGGTTTCATAAATGGATTTCTTGAAATGAGTGTTCAAATTGTCTAAAACTATTATGACTTTCTTTGCCTGCTTATATTTATTGTCAATCAACCATTTCATGAATACGGCAAAGTCTTTACGGGTGCGCTGGTCGGTGACTTTTATAAAATGCTTTCCTGCCTTTGGTTCAACCGCGACAAAAATGTTGCATGTCCCCTTTCGCCGGTATTCATAATCATATTTCTTAACCTGACCAGGTTTCAAAAGGATAGGGGTTCGGGAATCTTCCAATAACTGTTTACTCTTTTCGTCAAAACACACCACCGGTATTGCAGGATTATATGGTTTATTATACAAGTTTAGCAATCGGTACATGCGCTTTCTGTATTCCTTTGTGATTTCCGTTATACACCACATTTTTTTCAACCAAGGCTTACATTCGTTTTTTTTAGGAGTAACCGGATTGTTTCACGATTGATTGATACCATCCCCTTCTGCTCTTTCAAGGTCTTTTCGAGAAGCCGTATTGTCCATCGGGCTCTTCCATCTGGCGCTTTTGAACAAGCCATGGCAATAATCTCAGCGTTGTCAGTTTCATCGTATTTTATTGGTTGTCCTGGCCGTGGTTCATCTTTAATGGCTTCTTCAACACCTGATTCTAAATACTTGTTTTTCACTCGCCATATTGTAATTCTGCTAACGTTGTAAAACTCTGATATCTCCTCATGTTTCTTACCTTTGTCCAGAGCCAACAGTATATAAGCTCTTTCAAATTCCCGGGAATTACGGGTGCCCGTTTTTGTCAAGTTATTAAGAAACTCACGTTCTTTTGATTTTAGTTTTAATGTTAACTTTGCCATGGCTTTGTGGTTTTTACCCCACAAAGATAATGTTAATTCATTAATTTGTCAATACACTAGAACGATCAAGAAACTGCTTTTTAATTGTTTTCTGACACTAGTATTTTTATCAATAGCAGGAAACGAAAGGAGCTTCAGTAATGGAGTACCTGTAGTTTCACCCGGAGGAACATCCGAACAACTTAAAATTCTTTCCTGGAATATAGGCATGTTGCCGCTTTTTAATCTATTCAGCGAGAAGAATGACCGGGCGGAAGCAATTGCAAAAGCTCTGTCTTCAGAGGAGTATGATATAATTGTGTTCGAAGAGGCTTTTTGTGCGCAGGCAAGGACAATCCTTCACAATTCTTTGCAGAATCATTACCCTTATGCTTATGGTCCGGTAAACAAATCATTACTATCACTAAAAGTCAACGGTGGTGTATGGATTCTAAGTAAAATTCCTTTGATTATTAAAAAAGAAATAGAATTTACAAGTTCTGCAGGATTTGATTCTTTTGCTAGAAAAGGCGCAATATTATTCGAGGGACAAATTCACAATACATTATTCCAATTGATTGCAACCCATTTACAAGATGACGATTACCCCCAGTATATAAGAGTTAAACAACTTAGTGAAATTTATGAAAAATTGATTGTGCCTTATTCTGACCCTCATATACCGCAGATTATTTGTGATGATTTTAATACCGACGAAAAAATTGCTGAGAATTATTCAGGTTTGTTGAATATTTTAAATGCTGAAGATGGGGCACTCTTTGGAGCGACTAAGGTAACTTTTGATGATCAATCCAACGATGCTTTTCATTCTCCCCATCCAGATCCCCGGCAAATTGATTATATTCTGATCCGCAATTCACAGGTAATTAAATGGATGCACCGGCAAGTATCTGTCTTTAAATCGAGATGGGGAAAAGGCAAAGGCAAAGGCAAAGAGTACTTATCTGACCATAATGCTATTGAGGCAGTTATTGAATTCATGAAGCTGGATTATTTGAGTGAAATTAACAAAAGCAATACTAAATAGAAGGGGATATGGTAAATTTTTAATCGTTCAGGTCTAACGGACTGATACTTTTCTTTTAACCTAAACTTAAATGGAGTTTAACACAATATAGTTTTCGTATATATATTTTTGTCTACAGGTAAAATTCATAATGTTCACTGATAAAATCTATTTATATGACAAAGAAAATTAGAATAACAATCTGTAAAGAAGACACCTATGACTTTCAAGACTTGGTTAATGAAATAAAGAATGACCCAAAAGGTGCTTTTGAATTATGTGATGTTTACGATCATGTTGGTCTTACCTATGACGAATTTGCTAATTTTGATTCATTGACTCAGGAAGAAAAAGATAAATTAATTGAAGACTTTGCCTCTTCAAAAGCAGCAGCTGATGCGGACTTTACGGAAGAACAGGACGAGAAATTTGAAGCATTTCTCGAGGTTCTCGATGAAGAAGCCTAAATTAATCCCCGTTTCATTCAACCTTTATCAGCAATGTAATTTATTTTAGATTTACCATTATAATATCAATCAAAGGATGGATTGAAATTTCAAGTTTTTTTATTCAACGAGGAGCTTCCCCTTTGATTAGGATAGTATCTTCCGCTATGATTACAGGCAGGTTGGTCACTTGCTAGAATTAGTGGATTTTACAAATCTTAGTGAAAAAAACATTAGATTATCCCGGGAGATTACAATATATTTGTCTGCAAAATCCTCCGATTCAATATGAATTTCTATTCTGCCTGACCAAAATACTAATCTATGTTTGGACTTGATACTGTCTACAGCATTTTTCTTATTTTATGTCTTCTTGCCGCCTGTTCATTTGAATTTATCAATGGTTTTCATGATACAGCCAATGCTGTCGCAACTGTTATTTACACACACACCCTAAGGCCCACAACCGCGGTCATATGGTCAGGATTCTGGAATTTTGTCGGTGTAAATGTCGGAGGGATAGTTGTTGCTATTGGCATTATCAACCTTCTTCCTTTAGATGTTATCCTCGACCGGAACCTTGTACATAACGTTGCGATGGTTTTTTCACTGATCCTTACCCCGGTCATCTGGAACCTGGCCACCTGGTACATCGGGATTCCCTGTTCAAGTTCTCATACGCTAATCGGGTCCATTTTTGGTGTAGGGTTAGCCTTCATTCTTCTTCCCGGAAATCATGAAGTTGCATTAAACTGGACAAAGGTCACTGAAGTTGGACTTTCTTTGCTTATTTCGCCTCTCTTTGGTTTTGGGTTAGCCTTATTATTAATGTTACTTCTGAAAAGGCTCATTAAAAATAAGGATATTTTTAAGGAACCTCAGGGCAAGAAGCCGCCACCCTTGTGGATCCGTAGTATTCTGGTGCTTACCTGCACCAGTGTCAGCTATGCTCACGGCTCAAATGACGGCCAGAAAGGAGTGGGTTTGATCATGCTGATCCTGATCGCTTTTGCCCCTGCCTTCTTTGCCCTTGACCGGAGTCAGCCTGCTCAAAAGCTCTTTATGGATGCCAAAAGAATTGAATGGACCCTTCAAAAGATGGATACCCTTGCCCTTACTAAAAAAGGACAAACAGGTTATCGCGTTGTTCATTCAAATTTACTATTTATTACCAGCCAGTTACAAGGAACAACTTCAAAAACACAAGTAAGTAAAGATGTGAATTTCAATATTCGTAAATCGATCTTTCTCGTCTCAAAGAATGTTGATTTGATTCTGAAAGAATCTTCCAACAAAGCAAAAGCCTCTTTGAGGCCGGTCGATATAGCCATCCTGAAATCGAACCTAAAAAAAATGAAAGCCCAAACTGAATATGCTCCCCGTTGGGTTATTCTCATGGTATCGTTATCCCTTGGATTTGGTACCATGATCGGGTGGAAAAGAATTGTGGTCACGATCGGAGAGAAGATCGGGAAGACACATCTTACATATGCCCAGGGAGCCAGTGCGGAGATTGTTGCAGCCAGTACAATCGCTGTGTCTACCTGGTTCGGTCTGCCTGTGAGTACTACGCATGTGCTTTCTTCCGGTGTGGCCGGAGCAATGGTTGCAGGTGAAGGACGACAAAACCTCCAGATGAACACTATAAAAAATATCCTTGCGGCCTGGATATTCACACTTCCTGTCACCATCTTACTTTCAAGCGGTCTCTTTTTATTGTTCCGCTCAGTGCTGTAATGTAATTTCCGATGATAAATTGAGTTAACTTTATATCCTGAATCGAAAAAATGGTAACAGAAGAAAATAGAAGCAGTTTATCTTTTCCTGAAACGATCGTCCTGTTGGCGCTGAATGATAAAGGATGGTTTGGAAATTCCGAACAAAGGATAAAATTCGGACTTGCAGGGGCTGTTTTATTTGAATTGGAAAAAGCCGGTGAGATAGAGATTACCGGAGACCGGATTCGAATAACCGGCACCAGGGAAACAGGGAATAAAGTGATGGACTCAGCGCTTGAAGTGTTACGAAAATCGAAAAAGAAGTTAAGTCTTAAAAATGCAATCCAGCGGATTGTTTATAAAAGCGGATTGAAATGGAGAGTATTGCTGAAGAATCTTATTAAAAAAAACATTCTGAAGAAAGAAGAATACAGCTTATTAGGGATTTTTCACCAGGATAAATTTCCACTTGTAAATATTGAATTAAAGAAACAGATACTTGGGGAGTTGTATTCGAAACTCATGGGCGGACATGAATTATCGGAAAAAGAGCTGATGTTACTTTCTATCATGAAAACCTGCAGGATGATTGATAAAAACTTCTTACTCCAGGAACATTTTATGAAAGTTCGTTTAAAAATCAGGGAAATCACTGAATATAGAGAACCGTTAACAGAAAAGAAACGAATGATCAAAGAAATACAGGAAGCCATTCGCCGTTCCATCCTCGCCTCAAGCGTAAATATTCATATTTAACTTTAATTGTCCACTGTCCATTTTCTATTTTTCATCTATTATCAATTTTCTATCCTCCATTTTGCATTCTCAATTCTTTATTTCTTCAATACCTAACTCGCACATACAAATCCAGTATCCAGTACCCAGTAGCTAGCATCCAACACCCAGCTTTCCTTCACAATTTGTTAACACAAAGGTAATGTACCGTTAACACCGGCCTTTGTTATCCGGCATAATTTTGCCGCAAACTTAATCAATAAACTATGAAAAGAGAATGTACCAAAGACCCCATTTCGCAGGAGTATAATTCCGTGCGTCATTCCGGTTTGATTAACACAAATTATTTCCGGATAAAAACGAAAAAAGTTACGCTATTCGCGTTAACGTTGGGATTACTTGTTCCAATGATACTGACGAAACCAGTTCTCGCCCAGACAAATTCAACGGATACTTTGCCCCAACAGGTTTCAACCCTGAGAGACCGTATTAACGGTTTTGAGGATAGAATCACAACTGCAGAAGGTGATCTTTCCAAATTAACGAAAATCAAGCTATCCGGTTACATCCAGGCTCAATATTTTAATTATGAACAATCCTCAAATTACCCGTATAATAATTTTATGATCCGCAGGGCCAGGGTAAAAGTTACTTATGAAGCTACAAATGGAATTGCCTTTGTATTGGAGCCGGATTTTCAACCAGGTAACTTCACAATTAAGAATGCTTATGCACAGATTAATGAACCCTGGTTAAAGACCTTTTCATTATGGGCCGGGAAATTTGATCGTCCAGATTATGAAGTCGAATATTCATCCAGTAACCTGGAGTGTCTTGAACGTTCGAAAGTGATCACTACCTTATACCCGGATGAAAAAGCCATCGGTTTTAAACTCGAAGTGATGCCTCCGAAAACACACCTCAAACTCCAAATCGCCCTTCTTAACGGGAATGAAGGACTTACTTATACGGATGCCAATGGAAATACAATCAATGCTGCCCAGAATAACGTCGACTTTGATGGTTTCAAGGACCTGATGGCTCGCGCAACCTATGCATTCAAACTGGGAAATTTTGGCGGTCTTAACATAGGCGCTCATGGATATTACGGTAAAGTCAAAGCAAATACTACTGATTTGTTGAGCTCAGACTATACCTTTAATAAAACAGAATCCAATCAGGGAAACTCTATCCGTCGGAATTGGGTAGGTGTTGAAGCACAACTTTATATGGATGTTCTTGGAGGTCTTGCACTTAAAGGAGAATACATTGTTGGTATCAACGGTGCACCTGGTTCTTATGTCAAGAATGCCGCTGTAAATACTACGTCATATACCAATAAAAAGGATACCCTGACACTAACCCAGACAGCAACAACTACTACCTTGATAACACCTGCTATTGAACGCAACTTCATGGGTTACTATGTTTACCTCATCAAGAATGTTGGGAAACGCAACCAATTTGCCGTTCGTTACGACTATTACAACCCAAATACTAAAATAAATAAGGATTCGATTTCGACTAAATATGGTTATAGTAAATCCACTACTACTACAACCAATGGTACTCCTACCTTTTCAAGTTCTAACAATATGTACACGATTAAACAAACTGTGGCAACCACTACTGAAAAACTTATGAGTGGAACAAATGATATTGCACTTGGCACTTGGACGTTTGCATGGACATACTTCTTTAGTAACAATATTAAGGTTCAATTGGCTTATTCTATTCCAATGAATGAAAAGTTATCTAAAGCAGGAAAGGTTGTGACGAGTTATACAGTAAACAATGTAGGGGGAACATATGATTATAATAATCTGATCCCTCAGAATTTCCTGACATTACGAATCCAGGCTAAATTCTAATAAATCAATTGATGTTATTAATTATAAAATCAAAAATTATGAAAAGATCAAAAACAATAAAAACGATAGCCGGTGTTATTCTTCTGGCGGTCATCACCTTTGCCTTCATGCCGGCGCCCAAAAAAATAACCATCAAAGGGTCAGATACAATGGTGATTCTTGCACAAAAATGGGCGGAAGTCTATATGAAATCACATCCTGAAGTTGCCCTTCAGGTAACCGGTGGCGGATCGGGAACCGGTATCTCTGCACTGATCAATGGTGCAACAGATATCTGTAATGCCAGCCGCCCAATGAAACAGAGCGAAATGGATCAGCTAAAAGAACGTTATGGTTCAATGGGTATCGAGATCCGTTGTGCAAAAGATGGCATCACGGTTTATTTAAATGAATCGAATCCTGTAAAAGAACTCAGTGTTAACCAACTGAGTGGAATCTATACTGGAAAGATCAAGAATTGGAAAGAAGTTGGCGGACCAGATGCAGACATCAAACTGTATGGCCGTGAAAATAGTTCAGGAACCTACGTCTTCTTCCAGGAAAATGTGGTTAAAGGAGATTATGCAACCAGTTGTCAGACTCTTCCAGGAACTGCAGCTGTTGTTAATGCTGTGAAAAATGATAAATATGGCATTGGTTATGGAGGAGCAGCTTATTCAAAGGGCGTAAAACAATGCCTGGTTAAAAAAGATGATAAATCTCAGGCATATGCACCCAGTGCTGAAACTATTAAAAATGGAACTTACCCCATCAGCAGGTATTTATACATGTACCTCAGGAATAGACCCACTGGGGAAATGAAAAACTACATTGATTGGATCCTTGGCCCGGAAGGTCAAAAACTTGTGGTCGAACAGGGATATTTTCCAGTTAAGTAGTGTTAGTAAATGGTACCAAAGCAGCGCATTTAGCGCTGCTTTTGGTTTTTTATAAGGTAAAAGAATGAATACTGAAGAAATTAGCCCATCGGAAGAAAATAACAGGCAGGCGGAAAAGCAGGAAGATATTTCAAAAAGTCTGACTAAAAAGTTTGTTTTCAGCAATGACAGCCTGAAAAAACAGATGAGACCCTCGGAATTCTTTGCTGAGAAGATAATCACCGGAGTCGCATTCCTTTCAATAGCAATAATAATCCTGATTTTTTTATTCGTCTTTCGCGAAACCCTGCCAATTTTTTCTGGTAAAGCAGCAGCAAAGACTGAATTATCTGCGGGAAAACAGAAAACTTACGGTTCTTCCGGTCAGGAACAGAATGGTAATAAACAGGAGGTTTATGGAGGAAGTAATTCAGCAGCTCCCGCGGAAAAGCAGGAGGTTTATGGGGCAACAAGCGATTCGACAAGGGATACAACGGTTTCCGCTTCCACAGGTGGTTCTTTATATAAAGAAGATGAATCAGGTGAAGGAAACAGGGTGACCCTGAAAGGTCTTGCCGGAAAGGTATGGATGCCGGTATCCGACAGACCAAGATACGGATTGCTGCCATTGATTGTTGGCACATTTAAAATAACCATCATCGCGATTCTTTTCGCTGCGCCTTTAGCAATTCTTGCCGCATTGTTCTCTACTGCTTTTGCTCCAAAATGGATGCGTGAATTTATAAAACCAGCCATCGAAATTCTTGCCGGGTTCCCTTCTGTGGTTATCGGATTCTTTGCTCTGATAGTTATGGCAACTTTCTTCCAGCATCTCTTTGGTTATGAAACCAGGCTCAATGCCTTTGTCGGAGGAGTCGCAATGGCCTTGGCAGCAATACCGATCATTTTTACGGTGACAGAGGATGTGATGACAGCGGTTCCTTCAACCTATAAGGAAGCCAGTCTGGCACTGGGCGCTTCAAAATGGCAAACGGCCTTCTTTGTTACTTTACCGGCTGCAGCTCCAGGAATCTTTGCCGCTGTTTTGCTTGGTATCGGGAGAATTTTCGGGGAAACTATGATCGTTCTTATGGCAACAGGCAATGCAGCACTGATATCTTTGAGTCCGTTTGATTCGGTACGAACACTATCAGCCACGATTGGAGCGGAAATGGCAGAAGTTGTTTTTGGGGATACTCATTACAACGTTCTATTTTTGATTGGTACTTTATTGTTTGTTTTCACCTTCACTCTGAATGCGACTGCTGAATTTTATGTAAAAGGAAGATTAATGACCCGGTTACAGGGGAAGAAATCATGAAAATAAAAAAAATAACAGGTGGAATTATAATGGGGGCCACCGGGTTGTCGGTGGTACTGATTATCGCTGTCATTATACTTATGCTGGTAATCATAATTATTGGGGGAAAAGATCAGATGTCTTGGGAATTTTTGACATCTTTTCCAAAGGAAGGAATGACGAAAGGAGGCATTTTCCCGGCAATCTATGGTACAGCCCTTATGGTGATCATTATGTCGATTGCGGCTGTACCTTTTGGGGTTATAACTGCACTCTACCTTACTGAATATGCAAAAGAATCTTCATGGATTGCTAAAGGCGTTCAGTTTGCTGTCAGAACCCTTTCGATGGTGCCTTCTATCATCTTTGGCCTTTTTGGCCTGGGATTCTTTATCAAGTTTGTCGGAGGAGGAATGGATAAAGCCTTTTTTGGAGGACAACTTACCTGGGCACAACCCAATATCCTTTGGGCCAGCCTTACGATGGCCTTATTAACATTGCCGGTTGTGATCGTTTCTGTAGAAGAGTCTATTCATTCAGTTCCCAGGGATTTGAGGGAGGCCAGCCTGGCTCTTGGAGCAACAAAATGGCAGACCATCTGGAAAGTAGTTCTGCCTGGCTCAAAATCGGGTATCCTCACCGGCACTATTCTTGCAGTTTCAAGGGGGGCAGGAGAGGTGGCGCCTATCCTGTTCACTGGAGCAGCTTACTATCTCGCTACTTTACCACATTCCCTCAGCGATCAATTCATGTCGCTGGGTTATCATATTTACATTATGTCGACCCAATCGGTAAATGTTGATCAAACTTTACCGATACAATTTGCCACCACACTCGTTTTGCTCCTATTGACCTTCACCTTGAATTTTGTTGCTGTTCTTATAAGGTCAAGGCTTAGAAGAGCTCATTAAAAACACTGATTAGTCTTTAGGAATACGATGAAAGAAATAAAAATAAAAACGAAAAATCTTTCGCTTTACTATGGAAGCAAGATGGCACTCAACTCCATCTCACTAGACATTCCACTGAAAGAAGTAACTGCGTTGATTGGACCATCCGGTTGCGGAAAGTCCACTTACTTGAGAACTTTAAACCGTATGAATGATCTGATCCCTGGTGTGAAGATTACAGGGGAAGTTCTGGTGGATGAATTCAATATTTATGATAAAAATGTGGATTCGGTTAACTTACGGAAAAATGTTGGTATGGTATTTCAGAAATCAAATCCCTTTGCAAAATCGATTTTTGAAAATGTGGCATATGGTCCTAAAATAAACGGGATTCATGACCATAAAAGATTGACGGAAATCGTTGAGCTTTCTTTACAACGTGCAGCGATCTGGGAGGAGGTCAAAGACCGTCTGCACGATTCGGCATTGGGATTATCCGGCGGCCAACAGCAAAGACTTTGTATCGCACGAACCCTTGCTGTAGACCCTGAAATTATCTTAATGGATGAGCCTGCCAGTGCACTCGACCCACTTTCCACCTCGAAAATCGAAGAGTTGATCTATTCATTAAAAGAAAATTATACCATAATTATTGTAACACATAATATGCAACAGGCTGCCCGCGTTAGTGACAACACGGCATTCTTTTATATCGGTGAGTTGATTGAATCCGGAAAGACAAAAAAAATATTTACCAACCCGGATAAGAAACAAACAGAAGACTATATTACCGGGAGGTTCGGATAAGAATTAAGAATTAAGAATTAAGAATTAAGAATGAAAAATGAAGAATGAATAACTTAATTATAAACTAAACATGGAACGACATTTCGAACTGGAACTCGAAAAATTAAAGAAAAGGATCCTGAAGATGGGAAACCTTGTCGCCTCACAAATCCATCAAACCATGGTTGCACTTATCAATTGCGATTTAGAGGCAGCGGAAGAGATCATTGAAACTGAAAATGCTGTTGATAAGCTGGATGTAAAGATCGACAAGCTCTGCCAGAGGATCTTTGCACTTACACAACCAGTCGCAACCGATCTTCGCCTGATCATGGCATCACTAAGGATGAACAATGATCTGGAACGGATGGGTGATCATGCGGTAAACATTGCAAAACGGATTGAAGGACTAGGTGATTACAAGGATATAGTAATGGAATTAAATATCGATGATCTGGCAGGATCAACCGATGCCATTGTAAGGGATGTGATCACTATCCTCAATTCAAAGAATACTATATTTATAAGGGATATTTTTAAAGATGCAGAAGTCATTAAAGAAAAGATTCAGACAATCTCTGAGCGCATCATCGAACAGATGACAGAAAAATCAGATGTGGTTGTAGTTGCAACGAACCTGATGATCATTCTTTCAGAGATTGACAGTATTAGTAAGTATTCTCAAAATATTGCAGAATCTGTTTATTTCATTGTAGAAGGGAAACTGGTTAAACATACAAAACGTTTCTGGGATCAGGATTCTAAAACGGAAGAGAATCATCTTGCTATAGAAAACGATGCTAAAACTGAACAGAATCAGCCTTCTGAAGAGTAAAGGCGAATGTGGTCCCCACACCTATTGTACTTCTAACATTGATGGTTTGTTTATGGGCTTCGAGAATATGTTTGACAATAGCGAGACCCAACCCTGAACCACCCTGTTCGCGCGACCTGCTTTTATCGACCCTGAAAAACCGTTCAAATAACCTGGAGATATCTTTCGAATCGACGCCAATTCCATTATCGGTGACTTCAATCAAGAGGTTTTCATCCATATCAAAAAAGCTGACCTTTGTCTTACCATTCTCAGTCCCATATTTGATACTGTTATCAAGAAGGTTGATCAGAACCTGGCGGATGCGTTCCTTATCAGCCTTCACAAATAATGGCTTTTCATATTCCCTGGCGATATACAAACGGATATTTTTCTTCTTTGCTTTGACTTCCAGGAGCTCGATTACATCTTTCGCAAGCTCAACGATATCAAAATTAATTACATCAAGTTTCATTTCCCCTGTTTCAAACCGCGAGATCACTTCAAGGTCTTCCACGATGGAGATCATACGTTCGATGTTCTTCCCTGTTCGTTCAAGGTACTCTTTATTGATAGAAGGATCGTCGAGTCCGCCATCGAGCAGGGTTAGTATATAGCCCTGGATATTGAATAGTGGGGTTTTCAGTTCATGGGAGACATTCCCGAGAAATTCCCTGCGATAG
This sequence comes from uncultured Bacteroidales bacterium, assembly GCA_963785325.1. Taxonomy (GTDB): domain Bacteria; phylum Bacteroidota; class Bacteroidia; order Bacteroidales; family FEN-979; genus FEN-979. The sequence goes on from CAWAVC010000015.1 coordinate 21,128, forward strand.
GCTTCCAGCTTTTTCAGTTCCTCGATCTCCTGCCTGCGATCCTGTGCCCATTCAGACACTTCTTCGTTGACTTTGCTGATAATATCCTTATTGAGACTAAGATCCATTTCTTTAAAAGAGATCTTTGATTTGAGGGTATGGATCGTTTTGTAGATAAGTTTTATTTTGTCGTAAATGAATTTTTCGAGGATGTACCTATAGATGAAATAAGAGAGAAGGAATACTCCGGAATCGGCAATCAGCAATGGAATCCAAAGGATAGTTTCCTGCAGGATTAACGCTGAGGCGATATAAAGAACAGAAAGTACTATTACGATGGCAACCGAATTGATCAACATCCATGAATTAGGACTGATGTTCCGGTCAGATTTCATATTTATATCCTACGCCTTTAATGGTTTTGATGTTATCAGAATCCAGTTTTTCACGAATCCGGCGGATGTGGACATCGATGGTACGGTCGCCAACAATGACATCATTGCCCCAGACTTCTTCGAAAATCTCTTCACGAGGGAAAACTTTATTCGGTTTTGAGGCCAGTAATTCGAGAAGTTCGAATTCTTTGCGGGGAAGGTTGATCTCTTTGCCTTGTTTAAGAACGATGTACTTTTCACGGTCGATAATGGTATCTCCAAGAAGGATTCTTGTTTCCTTGCCTGTGGCTTCCGGCGATCTTCTCAGCAAAGCATTGATCCGGCTGATAAGGACACGCGGTTTTATCGGTTTCGGAATATAATCATCGCCGCCGGCATCCAGTCCTGCAATCTGCGAAAAATCTTCACTGCGGGCCGTCAAAAAGGCAATTAAAGTCGATTTTAAAGTGTCGATCTTCCGCATTTCAATACAGGTTTCGATACCGTCAATCCCCGGCATCATGATGTCAAGAATAACTAAATGGGGGATGACTTTTTTTGCAATCTGAATGGCCTCATTCCCGTTGGAGCAAGTGAAAAGTGAATAGCCTTCTTTCCGGATATTATATCCAACAAATTCGAGGATGTCAGGTTCGTCGTCGACTAAAAGAATCTTATATTCTGATTTTTCCATAAAATCTCAATCTTTCCCAAAATTATGGAAAAATAATGAATTTCCCGTTAATAAATCATTAAGAAAAGCTAAGCTGTTTTTGAAGTTTCTTTTATGACGACCTTATTTATCCGGCCATCTTCTCAATCAGGTCGGCGAGGCGGGCGGAATAGCCGGCTTCGTTATCATACCAGGCAATAATCTTCACCAGGTTCCCGCCAATTACCTTTGTCATTAATGAGTCGTAGATGGAGGAATGCGTATTCCCGATAATATCGCAGCTTACCAATGGTTCATCAAGATATTCAAGAATACCTTTCATGGGACCGTCGGCAGCTTCTTTCATAGCATTATTTATATCCTCTTTGGTGACGTTGCGTGAAAGTTCGCATGTCAGGTCAACGAGCGATCCGTCCGGTGTGGGGACACGCACTGCAAAACCATCGACCTTTCCTTCAAGTTCAGGAATTACCAGTCCGATGGCCTTTGCAGCTCCGCTCTTGGTAGGGATCATCGAAACAGCGGCAGCTCTTGCCCTGCGAAGATCCTTGTGTGGAGCATCAAGAATGATCTGGTCGTTGGTATACGAGTGAATGGTATTCATTAAGCCCTTGTTTATACCGAATTTATCGTTCAGGACTTTTGCGACCGGCGCCAGACAATTGGTGGTACAGGATGCATTGGAGATAAGCTGCATGTCTCTGGTAATCTTGTCATCATTCACTCCGATGACAACCGTCATATCAACATCTTCCTTGTTATCAGACGGGACTGACAATACGACTTTCTTTGCGCCTGCTGTCAGGTGTTTCGACATTTTTTCCCGGTTACGAAAAATACCGGTACATTCAGCTACGATCTCGACGCCCAATTCCTTCCAGGGAAGATTGGCAGGATCTTTTTCAGCGTATACACGGATCTTTTTTCCATTGATGACGAGTGAACCTCCATCAACTGCAACCTCTCCATTAAACTTTCCATGAACTGAATCATATTTAAAAAGATGAGCGAGTGTTTTAGCATCGGTAAGGTCGTTAAATGCGACCACTTCAATGTTTTTCTTATTCAGTAAAGCCCTGAATGTAAGACGGCCGATACGGCCAAATCCATTTATTCCAACTTTTATTGTTCCCATAGTTTATTTTAATTGAGGTTTAAATTAAGAGTCCACTCTGAAAGTCTTTTTTTACCGCAAAGGCGCTAAGACGCTAAAAAGCGCTAAAAAGTATATCGTTGAAATTGATTTTTTTGCGTCTTTATGTCTTAGCAGTACAATTTTAATATGAGTTTTCAAAGGGGACTCATCTTTTTAATAACTATTGCAAAATTACGGATTAAAGAGGTAAAGAAAAATAATGAATGAAAAATTTGGTAATATTTTTTTTGAGGTGCTGGAACGATTCCACACATGGCACCTCATCCCTTGATCCCTTCTCCTTCAGGAGAAGGGAAGTACCGTTCCTGGGGGTGAGGTGCGTTTGAATATATCCTCCGGGGGAGGGGTTATAAGATCACGGGGGCGGGGTATAGCACACAAAAAAACGAATTAACTAAAATTTTATCACTTCCTTCAAAAAAGGAATGTTCTGATTATCTTTGTGAATCAGGAATGGCATCGTATCTGACAACTAACAATGAAATCTTATGATGGATAAAATATTTGTTATCTCAGATGGGCGGGGACGAACAGCCGAACAAGCAGTGATGGCTGCACTCACTCAATTTCCGAACGCCAGGTTGGAAGTTATCGTCAAGCCTGAAATTCGTTCAGAACAGCAGATCATCGAGATTATGCCTGAGATTGTTGCCTCAAAAGCCATTATCGTACATACGCTTGTTTCCGAATCTCTTCGTGCAATTATAATCAAGATGAGCAGGGATCATAATATCGATGCCATAGACATCATGGGGCCGCTGTTGTCACGCCTTTCACAGCACCTGGAAAATGTACCATCCGAAGAGCCCGGGTTGTTTTTTCATCTCAACAAAGAATATTTTAAGCGGATCGATTCCATGCAATTTGCCTTTAACCATGATGACGGGCAGCGATACTATGAATATGAAAAAGCTGAGATTGTGCTGATTGGAGTGTCACGTACCTTTAAAACGCCATTATCTATTTTCCTGGCTTATAAAGGTTGGTTTGTTGCAAATTACCCGATTGTACTGGGAGTAGACCCACCGGATATACTGATGAAACTTCCTCCGGGGCATGTGTTCGGACTGACCACACAACCCGGTGACCTGTCAAGGCTGCGGACGGTCAGGCAAGAGTATCTTGGCGGAAATACAGGAAATTATTCTTCTCTTGAGCATGTGAAACGGGAACTAAACTATTCACAAAACATTTTTATGAAATACGAATGGCCTGTGATCAATGTCACGAATAAACCAATCGAGGAGATCTCCTCAGAGATCCTTGCCATCAAGCGCAGAATCAACCCTCCCGAATATACGTGGGAAAAATGTGAATAGAATTCACCTTCAATTCTTTTCTTTTCCAGAATTAAAGCCGTAATTTTGCATTTTCTATGTAGAACAACCTTATTTTTTGATGTCCAAAACAAAGTATATATTCGTGATAGGAGGGGTTTCTTCCTCTCTTGGGAAAGGAATTATTTCCGCCTCTATCTCTAAACTGCTAAAGGCAAGAGGATTTTCTGTTACAACACAAAAACTCGACCCTTATATTAACATTGACCCCGGAACCCTGAACCCTTATGAGCACGGAGAATGTTTCGTGACTGACGACGGCGCCGAAACAGATCTTGATCTTGGCCATTATGAGCGTTTCTCCAATGTGCCCACTTCACAGGCCAACAATATTACTACCGGGATCATTTATCAATCGGTAATCACGAAAGAAAGGAAGGGAGAATATCTTGGTGAGACCGTTCAGGTGATTCCACATATCACAGATGAGATCAAATACCGGATCATGCTGCTGGCAAACAGAGGCAACTACGATTTTGTGATCACGGAGATTGGTGGAACGGTCGGTGACATCGAATCGCTGCCATACATCGAAGCTGTTCGTCAGATGCGATGGGAATTAGGCAAAAACTGTGTTGTGGTTCACCTTACGCTGGTTCCTTACCTGGCTGCTGCCGGTGAGTTGAAAACCAAGCCAACACAACATTCGGTAAAGACCTTGCTCGAGTCGGGAGTTCAACCTGATATTATTGTGTGCCGGACAGTAAAACATCTTTCCGATAACCTGAAAAAGAAAATTGCATTGTTTTGCAATGTAGCGCCGAGTTCGGTTCTTGAATGCATTGATGCTGAATCGATCTATGAAGTTCCTTTACTTATGCATAAGGAACACCTTGATGACGAGATTCTAAAAAAAGTGAAAGTGAAATGTACCCAGGAACCTGATCTTGCCAATTGGGAGAAATTCCTTTTTAAGCTTAAGAATCCGAAGAGAGAGGTGACGATAGGACTTGTCGGGAAATATGTAGAGTTGAGGGATGCTTATAAATCCATTAATGAATCTTTTATCCATGCAGGCGCTGTTAACGAGTGCAAAGTAAATGTCAGGACCATCCACTCAGAATCGATCAATGATACAAATGTAGCTGAGAAACTGGCGGGGCTGAGCGGGATCCTTGTTGCACCCGGATTTGGTCACAGGGGAATTGAAGGTAAAATATCCGCCATCCGGTATGTAAGGGAACATGAGATCCCTTTCTTTGGCATCTGCCTCGGTATGCAATGTGCTGTGGTTGAATTCGGAAGAAATGTTCTTGGAATAGCAGGAGCCAATTCTACCGAATTTGATAAGGAAACTCCCAATCCGGTAATAGACATGATGGAGATGCAGAAAAAGATCTCCGGGATGGGGGGGACCATGCGACTGGGAGCCTATCCATGCAAATTGAAAAAAGGATCAAAAATTCATGAGATTTACAAGATGGATGACATCTCCGAGCGGCATCGCCACCGCTATGAATTCAATAACGCTTACCTTGACCAGTATCAGAAAGCAGGATTTATACCGGTTGGAGTAAATGAAAAAGATAATCTTGTCGAGATTATTGAATTGAAAGGACATCCATGGTTTATCGGAGTACAGTTCCATCCCGAATTCAAAAGTACCGTGGCGAATCCCCACCCCATATTCGTGGCATTTGTAAAAGCAGCCATCGATTATAGTGTACGACAGAAAAAAAACAAAAGAGAGCATGTCTGAGCTTTTGGTTTCCGCTAAAATCTTTTCGTATTGGCATTTCCAGTATCTTTGCGCACCAAATCCGGTCATAACCGGTTTTTTCAATGTTATCAAAAGCATTTTTAATTCATGAATAACAAAAACACGATAATCGGGCTTCTTTTGATTTTCGGGATATTCGTCGTATATAGTTTACTGATGACTCCCTCAAAAAAAGAGATGGAGGCACAAAAACGAAAGTATGATTCTATCGCATATCTTCAAAACCAGAAACGAGATGCTATAATTGCCGCACAGGCACGTCAAATGGCCATTGAACAAGCAGGAAAGAAGCTGAAGGCCGTTTCCGGAAATTCCTCTGACAGTATAAAAGCGGTACGTGAAGTCCTGAAAGAACAAATGAGTGTTTTTGCAGGTTCGGCTTCGGGTAAAAAGGAATCTTATTCGATCGAAAACGATGTTTTAAAGCTGAGAATCTCCTCAAAAGGGGGAAAGATCGAATATGTGGAATTGAAAAAGTACAAGGCATGGGATGGCAAGCCGCTAGTTCTCCTGGATGATGACTCCCTGCATTTCGGATTTCATTTTTTTGTGAACAACAGGGATATCTATACCGACAAATTATTTTTTAAACCTGTTCTGACGGGTAAAAATAATCCGACTTCCCTGTCGGTTTCCGGGAAAGATTCACTGCAATTTGCGATGAGGCTTTATGCAGACGCGTCCGATACTGCTTTAAACCCTTCAAAATACCTGGAATTTGTTTATACACTCAAAGGCAATCAGTATATGCTGGGCTTCCATCTGAATCTTAACGGAATGAAGGATGTATTTGACCCGGGAACGCAATTCCTTGTTTTGAACTGGGAAGATAACCTTAACCGACAGGAGAAAAGTCTCAAGATGGAGCGGATGAACTCGACGATATATTATAAGTTTTTTGGGGATAAAGTGGATTATCTCACGGAAACCAAGGACCAGACAAAAGACCTGAAAAACGAAAGGATCCAATGGATCTCCTTCAAACAACAGTTTTTCTCTTCTACTATAATAGCCAGTGACTTTTTCACAGATCCTAAAATAACAACCAGGACCTTGCCCAGGGATGACAGGTATCTGCGTTCAATGTCGGCGGAAGCAGGAATTTCTTTTTCTCCAGCTGAAAAAAATTCCATTTCCATGTCGATGTACTTCGGTCCGAATAAGTTCTATGGATTAAAATCCTATGATCTTGGCCTGGAACGTCAAATTCCCCTGGGATGGAGTTTCGCTCCAATGGCATGGATCAATATATGGGCCGTGATCCCTGTGTTTTCGTTCTTCGGAAACCTTGGATGGAACTATGGAATCATCATCCTTATTCTAACAATACTGTTGAAGATCATCCTATTTCCCATCGCATTCAAAACCTATAAATCTTCGGCCAAGATGAAGGCCCTGAAGCCTGATATCGATCTACTTACAAAGAAGTTTTCGAAAAAAGAAGATGCCATGAAAAAGCAGCAAGCCACGATGGATCTTTATAAGCGGGCAGGTGTAAACCCGATGGCAGGCTGCATTCCATTGCTGTTGCAGATGCCTATTCTGATTGCCATGTTCCGGTTTTTCCCCAGTTCCATTGAGCTTCGTCAACAGGCTTTCCTCTGGGCCAAGGACCTTTCCTCCTATGATTCAATCTATACTTTCCCCGGCGGTTTTTCATTACCCTGGTATGGCAACCACATAAGCCTCTTTGCACTGCTTATGACGATCTCCAGCGTGATCTACACCCGTATCAACGATCAGATGATGGGATCTTCCCAACAGCAGATGCCAGGCATGAAGGTCATGATGTACATGATGCCGGTCATGTTCCTATTCTGGTTCAATGATTATTCATCCGGATTAAGTTACTATTACCTGCTGGCTAACCTTCTGACTTTTGCACAGGTCTATATTATCCGGGGAACTATCGATGAAAAGAAACTACATGCCCAGATAGAAGCCAACAAGAAGAAACCCGTCAAGAAAACGGGATTCCAGAAACGGCTTGAGGATATGGCTAAGCAGAGGGGTTATCCAGTTAAGAAGTAATTACGATTGGACGATTTTAGATTTTGAATAAATTTTTAAATTGACGATTTACGATATATTTCTTAGCGCTTTTTCGCGTCTTCGCGTCTTAGCGGTAAAAAAAGTGACAGAATTCACAGAGTATAGGAATAATTAAGTACGTATTACTTTAGATACTGAAGGAACAGATTCAATCCTTTTTTCTTGTTTTCATCAAAGGGAAATGAAATGTTTTTTTCAAGATAAGATTGGCAGTCTTCGCCTGCCGGCAACCTGTCTTTAAAGAATTCCAGGGTTTCTTTGATGTGATTTACTCCATATGCAAGTGCACTATTTAGCTCGCTTTGGAAAGGCCCAGAAATTCTTTTGGTGGTTACCCATGTAGCGAAAACAAATGGCAGTGATGTAAACCTGATCCATTCTTCGGCCAGGTCGTAACAATAGCGATATTTTTTGATCAGGTCGAAGGTTTTGTCGCCAATGGCTACAACAGCCTCTGTTCCGGCTTCCTTTGATACCTGTCCGGGCAGAAGGTTTTTCCATGCGGGATCAATTTTCCAGTAATGTTTTGCAAGTACTTTGACGAGCTGGACAGACGTCCTGGAATCGTAATCCAACCCGATTTCAGTGATTTCTTTCAGGGGCTTATGGCTGAGCAGCAAAACAGTTTTTACAGAACTCACCGCACCGATGCAGAAGTCAGTAATAAAACTATATGATGGAAAGTCGGCGAGTGCGCCTACCGGGATTAATGCAACGTCTGCCACTCCGTCTTTCAGTTTTTTTGCACACAGGGAAGGAATATCAAGATCGAGCCGGTAGTTTGTAAGAAGTCCCGATTGCCCGATCCCATATACGAAAGGGAAGGTGTTGAGATAAGAGACGGCCGAGATTTTAAGTCGTTCCATATTTATCAATGTTGTGAGCTAATCTTTGTTAGTTTTTCATGAATGGAAATAACCTGTGGAATGATCATTTCAATTCCATCATTCAGGATCACAAAATCCGCAAGACCGGCTTTTTCTTCATCTTCCATCTGAAAGTTCATCCGCCGCAGCACCAGATTTTCATCGATGCCGTCTCTCCTTACAACACGTTCGACGGCAATTTCTTTGGGACAGGATACATGGATGATCTTGTCAAAGAATCCGGCGACCCCGCTTTCATAAATAACTGCGGCTTCATGGATAACATAAGGAAACTTTCCGAAGGTTTCGCACCAATTTAAAAAATTGTTAAGGACCAATGGGTGAAGAATGGAATTGAGATTCATCAGCGCTTTTTCATCTGAAAAGACGATACCCGCCAGGGCGGCCTTGTCAATTTCTCCCGATTTACCCAGGATTGTTTCTCCAAACGAAGCCAGGATTTTCTCTTTAACGAATGGATCGAAGAGAAACTTCCTGGATTCCTGATCGGCATGATAGACAGGGACTCCATAAATGGAAAATACTTCTGAGATGAAGCTCTTTCCACTACCGATGTTTCCTGTCAGGCCTACTTTCAGCATCACTTTTCATTATATTTGTTTGATCCTTTCTATTGTTTTGTAACCGGTGTAAATTTCCGCGAATGCTGTCGCGAAGATTTAAAGCAGAATCGGCAATGGGAATAACGTTCAGGCTTGTTATCTTTACCGGCGATAATCGCTTTATGGCTTTTTTATCGAAGGTGAAGAAAATTGTATCGGGAGAGGTGGTAAAGATCTCGAGAGGATAGCTTGTTTCTTCTGCAATATTTCTTGCAATACCACGGGTAAGCAGATAACCATAGACCTGGTCTTCACCGATCTTCATCTTCATTCCACGAAGGCTAACATCACATTCCCGTTTTTTTCTACGGAAAAACTGTTCGGAAAAAAACTCATACCCCTGTAAGCGGATAGTCAGGATGAGCGTGCTGTCTGAGCAGCCCAGCATTTTCATGTTCCAGGGAATCTGCGTATAATTTAACCGGTACTCGGCAGTATAGAAGTACTCTTTTGAAAGATGAACCAGTATCCAGAGAAAAATGGAAATAATCAGGCATATCAAGAAAACGGAAAGCTGGTTTCGAAACTTATCAACTTTTCTTTTTCTGGCATTCCGGATAAAGTCAATGAATTCAGGTTCCAAGTTATTCGAATTAAAATACCCTGAGTTTATTTATTCTCAATGGTTTGTGTGTTATCGATGGCGATGGCAGATTTTTCAACGCGCAATCTTACCTGACCTTCAACTTCAATGGTCACTGTTGTGTCCTGAAGTTCTACGATACGTCCATGGATCCCACCAATAGTTATGACCTTCTGGCCTTTTTCCAGTGATTCCCTGAATTTTTTCTGATCTTTCGACCGTTTCATCTGTGGACGAATGAAAAAAAGGTAGAAAACAACAACAATAAGGATCAAAGGAAGAAAAGAATACCAGGTGCTTGAGCTGCTAGCAGATGTTCCTGCCGGCTGCGACATCAAAATAATGCTTAATAAATTCATCTTGAAAAGGTTTAATAACGTTTAAAATTTGTTGTTTACTTATTGCTTATAGAATATTTTTCTTTCAATTCTTCCTGTTTCTACTTAGGGATGGAAGCCATTGTAACTTCTGCTTTGATCCTAAGAACAATTGTGTTGGGCTGGGTATTTGCGACAACTACAATGCTTTTATTCTGAAAACCATGCTTTCCTGCGCTGTTGAACGAAACTTTGATAATGCCTACCTCGCCGGGATGAATCGGGGCTTTGGGATAGGAGGGAACGGTACAGCCACAAGAAGTGCTGACATCGGCGATGATCAGATCGGATTTCCCGGCATTTTTGAATTTGAAAGGGAAAGATACTGTTTCGCCTTGCATGATCTTCCCGAAATCATGGTATTCTGATTCAAAGTTAAAAGAGGGAAGTTGGGACATGTCAGCTTTTCCATTAGCCGTATTGGGATTTTCAATCACATCAGAAGTAATCCTGTTGCGGTTGCAGGAAGTCAAAGAAAAGGCAATAATACCCATATAAAAGAGCAGAATTGCAGGAAGATTTTTATTCATAGGCTAATTTCCCTGAGTTTGGTACAAAAGTAAGAAAATTCAACTAATAATAAGGGAGTGAAACTTATTTTGGCTAAAAGTCACAAAGTCACAAAGTAACAAAGTGACAAAGTAAAAAAGCGGACGAGTGAACAAGCGGACAGGAGAAAATTGTGAGAAGTGAATAGTGAGTAGTGAATGGTGAATAGTGAGAGGTGAGAGGTGAGAAGTGAGAATTGAATGAAGAATGAAGAATGAAAAATTAATAAAAAGTAACAAAGTAACAGAGTAACAAAGTCACAAAGTAACAAAGTCACAGAGTGACAAAGATTGCATCACTCCGGGGTGGGGAGACAAAAACACCTTTGAAATCAGGATTACCTCTACGTTTTTGTTGCTCCAAGTTCCAGCAACAATTCTGATGTAATAAAATTATAAAGGTGTCTGTTAGAAGGGCATCTTGCTGCGTACTTCGCCAGTTCAACTTTATCTTTACGGATAAGATAATATTTTGCTCTCACAACCTTAAATAGAATCCCGCCTGACCTTTTGGCCCTCGGTAGCTTTTGGATGTGTTTTCTTTAAAGGAAGTGCTTTCATAATTATTTTACCACCTTGTTTGCAGAAAACCACACCTCCGCATTTTCCGCTTATATTATCAAACAGGGGACTAGATACTATCGCCATAATACTTAGATTTAGAGGTTTTCATTAATTCTCCCACTAAAATGTTGGCGGCTGACTGCCGGGGCCCACATTTTGCTTCGTACTCAGCCTTTTTAACCGGGTCGGCTAAGATTAACCTTGCCTTATTCTGCACTTCGCGTAACAGTTTACGATTTCTGTTGAACATATTCTTATATTTTCCTGAATTATAATTCGGCCGTGATCTCATAATTATTTTATCATGATCAACATAGACAATTACTGTTTTTCCGAGTTTTTTTCTCAGTTCGGCGATACTTAAATTTGTTGTTATTATAGACATAAGATAGAATTTTAAAGTTTATTTTACAAATATATAAAAATAATTAATTAACGCAACAATAAATGAAATAATAATATATCAATTTATTATTATGTGTAAGATGCGTTCATTTACGTCATTTTGCGTCGATTTGCCAAGTTAAAAGTTGAAAATGAAAAATGAAGAATGAAGAATGAAAAAGCAAGATCGCATTATTCAGGGCTTAGGGAATAAGGAATCTCAGCCTCTAACCCTCGAATCCAAAGCACTTCAATCAATTAATTTTTTGCTAATGACGAGTTGATCGTGGATGAAATGACTGCCAAGATGAGAAGTTAATATATGATTTTGCCTAATGAAAAAGGAAAAAGAACCATCTTTGAAAATTATACCGATACGGAACAGGTTTGCAACATTGAATCATCTGTCCCAATCGGCATAACTGAATCTAACAGAAAAATGCGTTGCATTTTTAGTAAGATTCAGTATAATACAACTTTTGAAGAATTAATGAAGATTGCAACTAAGAGCAATCCTAAACCTAAGAGGGAAGAGCCTAAAAAGAAAAAGAGAGTCAAAGTTTAATACCCTTTAACGTTGCTAGGAATTAATCTATTTTTTTGCCCCGGGATCAAATAGGTCAATATCGTTGGGCAATAGATTTAAAGCCCCTAATATTTTATCCCTTATATAAATTGCACCAACATACAACACTGTATCAACGTCACTTCCTGTCTTGAATGCTCTGTAAATTTCAGTTGAAAAGGATACCAGTATTTCAGTTAGGAAAGAACACCACTTGACAAAAATAATAAAAAAAATAACAGTTGATTAATGGATTTGAGACGGGAGATAACTCGAAGAGTTATCCTCGGCTCAAATCCATTCTTTTTTTGGTTCTTTTTTTCTTTGTTCATAAGTGCTAACTTTGTTAATAACTCTGGTGGTTCGATGCCTTGCCTGGTTGTTTTCATTTTTCCATAATTTACACTGGTTCCTTCTACTCTAAAAAAATCTTCATTCATATTCTGGCGGTTCGACATCTTTACTTGCTGTTTTAATCTCTCAGGTAAATTTCTCAATTCTCTTGGGAGAGGATCCGGATTCAGGACTTTCCCTTGGGTTAATGCCAGTTTATTTTCCATTCATTTGTCTGATTTTTTTACCCTAAAAAGATTTTCCATTCATGTTCTGGCGGTTCGACGTCTTTACTTGCTGTTTTAATCTCTCGGGTAAATTTCTCATTTCTCTTGGGAGAGGATCCGGATTCATGATTTTACCTTGGGTTAATACCAGTTTATTTCCCATTCATTTGTCTGATTTTTTTTACCCTAAAAAGATTTTTCATTCATACCCTGGTGTTTCGATAACTTTATTGGCTGTTTTCATTTTCTATCATTTGTCTGGTTTCTTTTACCCTGAAAGATTTTCCATTCATGTTTACGATATAAGCTTTGTGGGTAAGCCGGTCAACCATAGCAGCGGTAAGCACCGGGTCGCCAAAAATTTCTTTCCAGCGGTCAAACGACAGGTTGGTAGTAATGATTGTCGACTTTCTCCCACATCGCAACGATAGGTGACTAAAAAGAAGTTCAGCTCCTTCTTTGTCAAAAGAGATGTATCCGAACTCATCGCAGATGACCAGGTCGAACTTCTCGAACCGGTTTTCCACGGTACGCAGATATCTCTGCGAACGGCTTTCGCGCAATTGGGTAAGAAGACGTGGCACAGTGGTAAATAATACATGATATCCCATCTGGCACGCTAAAATGCCTAAGGCGGTAGCAAGATGTGTTTTTCCGGTTCCTGGGTTTCCTGAGAAGATTACGTTTTGGCCAGACTTAATAAAATCCAACCGTTCCAGAACGGGTAACTTTGAAGCGGCATCTTCCGGTAGGTCTTCCCGGTTAATATCGTGCAGATATTTGTACTGGATAAAACCTGCTTGACGCATCTGGGCTTTTCTCCGGTTTTCAATACGAACAGCCAACTCCCGTTCCATAAGCCGCAGTAAAAAGTCTTCATAAGAAAGCTTCTCACGGGCAGCCTCTTCGGCCACAGACTCAAATTCACGGCGAAAGGTAGGAAGCCGTAGCTCCCGGGTGAACTGATCAATTTGTTGTTTGTTTTCCCGTGTTATCATGCTACCTCCCCTATATTAATGGTCATCAACCTTGTAATCTCCTCCAACTGGAGGTTAGAGAAAGTTTCAATCTCACCATTGGCCTCCTCCTTTTTTGGGTCATTGTTGAGCAATGGCTGATTGCCCAACAGGGCCATGATTTTTTCCGCTGAGACATTAGCAGGGCAAATCCCACTGACATAAATAGCAGTTTCAAGCAGCTTTTGATGATCCACCTGCAACTGCTGACAAAACTGAAGCAAGAGAATAAAATCACGGGGTTGATTGGTGAACCACCGCGAATATACTTCCCTGACAGCCTTTGGCGCTTGTTCCAGTGCAAGCGATCCATGCAGTGCCCCAGGTTTGCGAGAAAGGGTTTTAAGGTAATGGTCCAGGGTGATAAACCATTTGTTTTTTTCATAGCTGCGGTCATGACTGCAGATCAACCCATGGGCGTAATACATTTTTAAAATGTTAGAGTATATCTTCACTTCCACCATCCTGCCGCACAGATCGTCCGGCACCGAATAATGATTGGTACCAAAGCAGACCGTAACATATTTATCCACTTTCATCTGATCGGTTAAAAAGCAATCCATTGGCCCCGGATAGTTCCACAAGAATGAGCGTTCCTGACTAAGACCGTCCAGGGGAACCTTGCTTTATCAACCCGGAAGTTCATTCAGGTGATTGCAAGTGGCTACTAAATGGTTTTCGAGCGGCATCCAATGTGTCAAACGAATCGGTATGGCAAAACGCTTTACGCCGTACAAATTCAACACTCCTTTCCACATGTCCTTTTTCGTTGCCACGCCTTGCATTACAAAATCGCCACCTGAACTGAAACCAACCGGAAAGATTTATCAATGCATCGGTCAGGTATTTGTCACTACGACCCACAAACTCTTTAATTGCCACCCTCATATTATCATAAACCATCTCCTGATAAACCCCTCCAAGGTGAGCAAAAAACTCATTATGGGCTTCCATAAATGCCAGGGTGTCCTGTCGATGGTATAATCTACAGTAGCGATAATTACTGTAGGCCGAGGTGAACACAGCAAGATACAACCGCCTCTTAACACCTCCTATTATCAGCTTGAGCTCGGCCCAGTCAAACTCACATTCTTCTCCCGGTATGTAAGCCTGTTTGATAAAGGCTTCTTGTTTCCGTAGTTCTTTGTCACGAATCTGGTTACCGGGTGGTGTACCCAATCTGGCCTCCCTGACTTAAAACGTAGTCATGAATGTCGATTTTGCGTTTTATCTGTTTACGTAATCCTTCCTGTCGCTTGCGCTGGTTATCGTCCAACTGGCTATTGATCATATCCTCAATCTCCGTTGTAAGCTTGCGCTTAAACCGGTTTTTGATATCATAAACAGGCGGACTGCTCCAGGTAATCTTGTAAGGCTTTTTGGTCAATCCCTAAGTCGGTTGTCTCTTTCGATTGAGCATAAGAAAGAAGATGTTTTTTTATTGTCTTACGACTTATTTGCAAATCCCGGGCAATCTCGGGCACTATCAAACTCGAAAGTACCGTCTGATAATCTCTTGTTTGGTATCCATACTTATCATCGTTTTTGTGCTGCTTTTGCATTTGCAAAGCAACTGGTTTAACTTCGATAAGTGGTATACTTTTCAATTGAAATGTGGTACCCTTTTCAATTAATACTTA
>CAWAVC010000016.1:0-103259 GCA_963785325.1 uncultured Bacteroidales bacterium
GCATGATCAGGGGCCTGTTTTTCCGATACAGAATAGGGACTACTGATAATGGTCGCTTCCTGTGGGCGGAATGAAGCTGTGAGCAATAAAAAAATCAATAGTACTGAAAACAGGTCCACCATAGGCGTCATGTCTACACGCGGACTTCTTGCGGGTGGTTTTATTTTAGGCATATTAATCTATTTTAAATTGAAGACTAACAGAATTAAAGTACAAAATGAATCAGCAACCCGGAAATTATTTTACCTGGCCTGCAAATGATTGTACGAGACTGAATCCTGCTTCATCAATTTTAAATGTAAAACTGTCGATCAGTGTCGAATAGACGTTGTACATTACTATACCGAGTAAAGAACCAGTGATACCAAATGCGGTGTTGATAAGAGCTTCCGAAATACCGGTTGCAAGAGCCAGGGCATCCGGAGCACCAGCTTGTGCAAGGGCACCAAAAGCGCGGATCATCCCGAGTACAGTTCCCAAAAGACCAATTAACACAGAGATCGAAGCAATAGTCGAAAGAATGACCAGATTCCTTGATAACAATGGCAATTCGAGAGCGGTGGCTTCTTCAAATTCTTTTTGCAGAGCCAGGATCTTCTGCTCTTTTGAAAGGGAAGAATCCGTTTGCAATGTACGATAACGAAGAAGACCTGCTTTCATAACATTGGCAAGAGATCCTTTTTGTTTATCGCAAGCTGTGATGGCATCTTCGATCTTGTCATTATTCAGGCAATTCTGGAGATTCTTTACAAAAACATTGAGCCTGCCTTTTCCGCCTGCACGTACAAGAGTAATACCTCTCTCAATAGAGAAAGTGATCAGGACAAGTAAAACGGTCATTAAAAGAGGAACAATCAATCCTCCTTTGTATACCATTGCAAGGTAATTACCAGGTATAGGATGCCATTTGGCTGATGGAACATTGTTTTTTATCAGGTCATAGCCTCCTTCAAAGTTGATATAATTTCCCATTACTTTCAGGTAAACAAGTACAGCAATTCCTAATGAAAGTAACATAACAGCCACTGTAAACCACGACTTTAAAGCGTCACCAAGGGTTTGTCCGCCTTTGTTATTTGTCTTGCTCATCTTAAATTTGTTTTTTAATTTATTAATGTGTGAATTGATAGTTTCTTAACAAGAAGCAAAAATATTAAAAATTATTGAAACAAGGTAATATAATGGTTAATTAATTGCTTTGTAATTAATGTTTTCCTGTAAAAGTGTACTTGAGACACATTAATCTCATTTTCTGACTTTAAGTGACAAGCTTTTGAGAATACCCTTTGCTTTATCGGTATAATTTGGATCCTGAGGCTGAATAGCAAGGACTTTGTTGCAGTAATCGATTGATTTCAAGCCAAATTGGTTGTCTTTTGTGTCGGTAAACTGAACCAGGTAATAGTAAGCAAGGTAGGAATACGACTCCATTAATTCTTTTGAGTTCTTTATCGTATCCGATTTTGCTTTTTCAATCAACGTCTCGTATACCGGCTTTGCCAATCCAAGTTTACAGGTCGTGTCAATATTTACAAGTGCCCTTGCACGCCACAGGTAACCTTGTATCTGGTCGGGCACCAATGTACTTAAATACTTTAATGTAGTATCGGCTTTGCCCCAATTCTTTGTGTTATAATAGGCAAGCCCTAAATAAAAATAATCACCTGGAACAGCCTTATTCCGGGCAATTTTTTGATTATAATCCTCAATTGCTTTATCGTATTTTTTGAGTTTCATCATCGATACTGCAGCTTCTGAGAGGAGGTCGGAACGGGAAGTATCCATTTGAAAAGCTTTCAATAAATACTCATGAGCAAGAGAGTCCTGTTTTGTTTTGGCATATGACCTTCCTAGGTAAACATAGTCGGTGGCACGGATCTTATCTGGTTTTGCCCGGCTGAAGAATTTTTTACCATATGTCAACCCTTTATCATACTGCCCAGTTTCATAATAAGAATAAGCCAATGCCCGGTTCAGGTCATTATTGGAAGAATCAGTTTTCAAAATTTCATTAAGTTGGGTGATAGCTTCCTTGTAATTTTTTAAATCAAGAAGTGTGTTTACATATTGGGTCCGGGCTGTCATATTACCTCCAGATAACCGTAGAAATTTTTTGTAATTCTGTTGGGCTTCATCGTTACGGTTTGCACGCGAAAGCAAGGATCCAAGTTCACGGTAAGCCGGTGCAAAGGTAGAGTCGATTTTAACCACCTCCTGGTAATAAGTCAGGGCATCGTTATAATTTCTTGCGCGCATCCACAATTGCCCCACCCGGAGTTTTGCAAAAGGAGATTTTGGATTCAGACTTTGAGCAATGTTGTAATTCAGGATAGCCCTTGACCCATCATTCAGCATAAAGATATAGGCATCGCCTTTAACGATGTACAGGTCGTAATTTTTATTGTCGAGTTTTTCTGCTGTCCGTAAGGCTCCGAAAACTATAGTAGTATCATATACCCCGGCTTTTATATATGCATAGGCAAGTCTGATGTAAACTGTGGCTTGTTTATCCGGAGCCATGATAATATTTTTGTTCGCCTTGGAGGGAAGAAGTGAAATCGCCTTGGAAAAATTCTGCTGAGCCTTGGATATATCCTTTTGCATCAGGGCAATCTGTCCAATGCCAACATAGTTTAATGGATTGGCAGGGTCTGCATCAATTCCTTTTGTGAATTGTATCTTTGCAGAGTCTGATAATTCCTTGAATGAGTTATTTGTTGTATCAGAATAATATTGCTGGAGGAAATTGTCTCCGTAATAATAATAAATATCCCCGTTATGCGGATCTTTCTGCAAAAGGGCTTTGAAGGCTGAACTTGCATCTTCAAATCGTTCTGCTCTGGTAAGTTTAGAGGCAGCCTGAATGTCTTGGGCCTGAACCCGGAAACCGCCGGACAAAATAATTAACAAACATGAAATCCTCGCCATCGATGTAAAAATTCTTGCCATAAATTATTCTCCTACGATTTAGTGTTTCACTTCTATGAGTCGCACAGGCATGGCAGCAGGAACCATACCAGAATGTAATACGATGAGTTGACCTTTTTCTCCTGCAATAAAGGCTGATATACCATATGCCAGCCCGACATAAGCCTCACGGTTGATACAATAAACTTCCCGTGTGAAAGGATAGGAGCCGTCTGCTATGTATGCCGGATGTGGAGTGTAAAATTCACCATTAGGATCTGTGCTGCCCGGCGGACTGATACCGACGACTTTTATCCTGTTGAGAAAAGAATGAGAAATTGTATCATTTTTGTCGCTAACCCAGTTGACGCTAACAACCCCTATCGCTCCCCTGTTCTTCTCTACAAAATTAATGACTTCCTTATTGTTTAACTCGGCGAAACATACATCTGGTAATTTTGAAAGATTGAATTTCTCACGAAAATACCTTGTGTTGCAGGATTTATAATTATCAAAAACGATCTTTAAGTCATTTAATTTCGATTTGGGATTTATGGCTTTCCAGGTCTTGATCTTTCCCTCAAAAATATTTTTTATCTGATCGAAGAGCAATGTGCTGTCAGGATTTTCCTTGTTTATAATAAATGCTACTGCGTCGTATGCAATTTTTGTGGTTTTAGGGTATATCTGTTGGGCATTTAATCGGGTTTCTTCCTCCTGTGTAAGTTTCCTGTTAATAACCATTAGTGTAACTGAATCTTTCATGAATGAATTTACAAGATCAGCTTCAGTCCTGCACAATGTATCAATCCGGGAATAGGGATAAAGTGACTGGAAGGTATACAGCTCTGCATCGGCAAGAAGGCTGTAAGAATCATCGATCCCGATTTTAAATTTACCCGAAGTAGGGGTATCTGTATCTGTCGGTTTCAAACCACCTCCACATCCCGGGAATAAGATAATTCCACAAATGATAAAAAAACCCGCTATACGGGAAATCATTGGTATTTTCATCTTCCAGGGAATTAATCTGCCAAAGCTAATAGATTTTATTATTAATAAAACACAAAAATATTAAATTTATTTTTCTAAACACCAAATTATTATGGCGATTATCACCGGGTTGACAACATTTGAAGTATCATTCCTCGCTAATCTTCTTCTCTCCGCTCCCTATCCTTGGTGATAATCCTTACAAGCCGCCAGCTTCCATAAAGAAATAAGAAAACTGCGAAGATTACCCTGATCTCTTTGGTCAGTCCGTCAAACCTGTGACTTAGAAGCACATAAAATCCCAGGAAAAACCACATCAACACGACAGCAAAGGAGAATATTTTCCAGTATTTTGCCATGAGAAAATTATTTTTTCACCATCCAATAAGGAAGATCAGGGTCAACGGCCCATTGATTCCAGTATTCAGGAGTAACAGGATGGCCATCGGGCCGGAATAGTTTTTGCTCATAGACCTTGATCACCGGGTTGAAAATGATATCTGTTACTCCCAGTATCCATGTTTCAAGCTGAGTGCCGTCTTTGGTTTTTTCTTTTTCCATTTTAACTTCAAAGCCATTCTGCCGGAGAAGTTCCTTCAAAAAAAGACAACGGCTTTCATTTAAACCTTTTTCAACCACTGTTGAACGAACACCTTCTATTTCGGCAACAACATGTTTGCCATTATTCAGCGCCATAGTATCTTATTTTTCTTACCTTGCAAACTTACGAATAACCCTTTAACAAAAAAAGCCGTCTTTTGCAGACGGCTTTTTTATCCGCTTTGTCATGAAAATTAGTACAACCCGTAAGTAAATTTAAGGATGAACTCATAAACAGGACTTGCGAAACCTATAATGATGATACCTGCAATACATATTGCAAGGCCTAGTTTTGTGTAACCATCGCTTTTAAAATAGGCAATAGGCCGGTCACTCCGGTTCAGAAACATCGCTTTTACTACGAGAAGATAATAATAGAGTGAAATAATTGTGTTTAGAACGGCAATAAAGACCAGAATGTACATTCCTTGTTTTGCGGCAGAAGCGAAAAGGAAAAATTTTCCGAAGAATCCTGCTAACGGGGGAATACCGGCCAGGGAGAATAGGGCCAGCATCATGGTCAGGCTTAGCATGGGATTGGTTCGGTAAAGTCCGTTGTAGTCATCAATGCTTTCCTTCCCGGTTTTATTTGAAATAATAGCAGCCACCCCAAAGGCGCCGAGATTCGAGAAAATATAGATCAGTACAAAATAAATCACAGTGGTCATCCCTAATTGACTTTGCCCGATAATACCCAAGAGGATAAATCCGGCCTGAGAGATGGAGGAGAATGCAAGGAACCTTTTGATATTACGCTGACGCATAGCAAAAAGGTTTCCAATCGTCATGGTCAGTATTGAAATGATATAGATCACATCCCGCCACATCAAGGCTATTTTATTGAAGACGGTATATAAGATAATCATTAAGATAAAAACAGCAGCGCCTTTTGAAATGACTGACAAGTAGGATGTCACGTTGATTGGTGCGCCCTCATAAACGTCGGCTGCCCAGAGATGGAATGGCACAAGGGAGATTTTAAATGCCATACCAGCAAAGAAAAAGATTAAAGCCAAGATCTGCAGCGGAGCAGAATTGAAAGCAGCGGAAACTTCCGGAAAATAAACCGAACCGGTAGTACCGTAAATCATTGAAAGTCCATATAATAGAATCCCGGATGAAAGTGCCGATGTGAAGATCAGTTTCACCCCGGCTTCAGCTGATTTTTCCTTGAATCGTTCAAATGCTGCCAGTGCGGCAAGAGGTATGGTAGCCGTTTCGAGGCCAAGGTAGAACATCAGGAAGTCTCCGGAAGAGATCATATAGTCCATACCGATCAGAGTGGAAAGCAGGATAACGAAGAATTCGCCTATCTTGTCCTTCTGTTCTTTCAATCTAAGCCAGGAAACTGATTGGATAAAAATGATCAGTACCCCGATATTCAGGATATTCTTCATCAAAAGGATCAAGGGAGAAGTTCCGTACATTCCACCGAAAAGTACTCCGGTTGGTCCCGGGATAAAACCGGCAATCGTAATCAATGCCATCAGAATTATGGCAGGGAGTATAATCTTATGCTTCTTGTCCTCTGGCAGAAAGATCTCGATAAGTAAAAGAATTACCGTGATGGCAACCAGCAGCAATTCATGTCTCATTATAAACATCGGTCTGAAATTTATTGATATATTCTTTTCGTCAATTTTGTTACTCCACTCCAACTTCTCCTCATACAGGAAAAGGTATGAGTATAGATTGATCAGTGAATCGGGGTCACCATCAACAAACGTTGAATGATGGGCCCCAGGCCTCCGCTGATCATTTGTGATAACCATAATGGTGCCAACCCGATCGCGGTGATTCCAAAGATCAGAACACCGGTACTCAGTCGTTCATACCATTTTGCATCACCAAGATGCTCATATTGTTCATTGTTAATCTTACCCAGTAAAAGAATCCCCACAACACGCAGAATATACACTGCTGTAACAACGATGGAAGAAACAACAATTATGGTTGCTACCCTGTGAAATACATCCGTATTCTGGAATGCTCCGACGAAAATGGTCATCTCAGCCACAAACCCACTAAATCCGGGAAGGCCAAGGGATGCAAGACCAGCAATCACATAAGCAACGCCCAGGAATGGCATAACTTTCATCAAACCTCCCATTTCATTAATGTACCGGGTATGGGTTCGTCCATAGATCATCCCGATCAAGGCGAAGAAAAGAGCCGTCATAATACCATGGGAAATCATTTGCAGCACTGCACCGGTCATTGCTGTTTTGTTGAACATCAGGATGGCAAACAGTACCATACCGCAGTGGCTGACCGAGGAATAGGCATTGATGTACTTGAGGTCTTTCTGCCAGAGGGCACCGAATGCGCCATAAAGTACACTGATGGTGGTGAGAATGATAAAAATCCATGCCAGTTGATGTGCAGCTTCCGGTAATAAAAATACTGCGACACGAAAACAACCGTAACCCCCAAGTTTCATCAGAACACCCGCATGAAGCATAGAAACTGCAGTTGGTGCGGAGGCATGACCATCAGGTGACCATGTGTGGAAAGGGAACAAAGCCCCGAGCACTCCAAATCCAACGAAAAGAAAGGGAAAGAAATATTTCTGAATTTCAACAGGAATATGAACTTTGGAAATCGCAAGAATACTAAATGTCAACTGGCCACCAGATGGATTGGAATTGAAGTACAACCCCAGTAAGCCCACCAGGATCAAGGCCGAACCACCCATCAGCATCAAAGTCAGTTTCATGGCTGAATATTCTCTTGGACCACTCCCCCATATACCAATTAAAAGGTACATCGGAATGACGGCAAGTTCGTAAAAAAGGAACAGGGTAAACAGGTCGAGTGAAATGAAAAAGCCAAACACCCCGGTTGAGAGAAGGATCAGGGATACAAAAAATTCCTTAGAAAGATCTTCGATTTCCCAGGAGGCAAAGATCCCTGCAAAAATGACAATGGCGGTCAGGCCAATCATGGCAACAGACACTCCATCTACCCCAACCAGGTAATGAATGTTCAGGCTCGGGAACCATACCAGGTCTTTTACAAATAACATCTCGGAAGTATTCCCTGCATTTCGCTGCAACAGGAACAGGATAATCAGTGTCGCTGCACTCATAAGCTGCAAACCCATTCCGATTGCCGCGGTCAGTTTAACCTGCTTATGATCCTTGCAGAAAAGAATCCCAATGATAGTGAGAACAGGAATTACAATAAATAAGGTCAGGATATCCATTCGTTTAATAATTTAATTCGTCCATAAATAAATGAATGCCAAAGCCAAAGCCACAGCGCTTGTCACAAAAACCCAGGCATATTGTTGTAATTGTCCCGATTGGAACCTCTTTATCCGGGTAGAGACTTCATTCGTTACATAGGAAATCCCATTCATTGACCCATCCACAATGTGGCGATCGAACCAGGCAACAGGTCGGGAAACATAATTGAAAATGATTTCTTTTGTGATGAAAAGATAAAGTTCATCTATATAAAATTTCCGATAGACAGCTTTGTAAAAACCACCCAGGGCGATGGAGATCTTTTCCGGAATATTGGTTTCTTTCAAGTAAAAAACCATGGCGGTGAGGGCCCCGAGAACACCCACCAGTATTGCCGGAATGGCTATAGTAAAGTTGATATGCGTGATAAATGGTTTTCCGTCCGAAGTAACGAAAGAAGAAAAAGGAAGAAGTCCGGCGAAGATTGCACCCAGAGAAAGAAGCATCAGAGGGATGGTCATTACTTTTGGAGCTTCGTGAGGCGTATGATCATAGCGTTGTTGTTTCCCCCAAAAGATTGAAAAGTAAAGGCGGAACATGTAAAATGCCGTCAGAGCTGAGATTATCAATCCAAGGATAAAAATAAAGATACTTTTATCATGACTGGCCGCCAGAATTTCATCCTTACTGAAGAATCCTGCCAGTGGAGGGATCCCTGCGATAGAAAGACAGGCTATTAAAAAGGTTATATGGGTGATGGGAAGCTGTTTTCTCAATCCTCCCATTTCATTCATATAATTGGTATGCACTGCATGAATGATCGCACCGGCACCAAGGAATAATAGCGATTTAAAGAAGGCATGGGTAAACAGGTGAAACATAGAAGCCATGAAACCTAAGCCGGTTTCCTCTCCATATCCGGAAACACCAAGAGCAAACATCATCATTCCGATTTGCGATATGGTCGAATAGGCCAGGACTCGTTTGATATCAAACTGTGTACAGGCAATCACCGCGGCAAAAATTGAACTGAATGCCCCCACATACATCACCACATCCAGTGCAATAGGCGCCGAGAAATGAAAGATAGGGAACATGCGGGCAACCAGGAATACACCGGCAACAACCATGGTCGCAGCGTGTATCAATGCGGAAACCGGTGTAGGACCTTCCATTGCATCCGGCAGCCATATATGCAGCGGGAACATAGCCGATTTACCTGCACCTCCAATAAAAATAAAGATCATCGACCAGGTCATGGTCGATAATCCAAGGAACATGATCCCCCCTCCCTGTGTGATGGCTGTTCCGTGTGGATCCGCCAATGATGCAAAATCGAAGGTTCCGGTTGTAAACGATAGGATCAGGATCCCGATAAGGAAACCCAGATCGGCAAACCGGGTAACAATAAAAGCTTTTTTAGAGGCTGCGACGGCTGAATCTTTCGTATAATAGAACCCGATCAGCAGATATGAAGAAACGCCTACCAATTCCCAGAAAATGTACATCTGAAAAATGTTCGTTGCAATAACGAGTCCCAGCATGGAAAAACTGAACAGGGAGAGAAATGAAAAGAACCTTTCGTATCCTTTTTCCCCCTTCATATAACCAATGCTATATAGATGAACCATGAAGGACACTGTAGTAATGACAATCAGCATCATGACTGAGATGGGGTCTAGAAGGATCCCGAGATCGATGTGAAGCTTTTCTGTCAACCTCAACCAGACGGTATTATATCCTATGAGTTTCTGGAATGCATCCCCAACTTTCGGAACGACTAAAAAGTACTGGTAAGCCGTATAATAAGATAATGCCATAGATATAAAAAGGCCTGAAGTACCGACGACTCCAGAAACGATCGGTTTGAAACTTTTTCCGAAGAATCCGATCAGGATAAAGAAGAACAGCGGTATCAGAACGATCCAGATTGTATACCCGAAATTGATCATATCATTTTATTTACAAATAATAAACTTTAATTTTATGTTCATTATCAATTGTCAATTAGTATTTCATTTCATCCATCTTTTCAACATCAATGTTGACCAGTCGCCTGTAAATGTTAATAATGATGGCGATAGCCACTGATGTTTCTGCGGCTGCTACAGCAATGATAAAAACGGTAAAGAACATACCTTCCAGGTGCTGTGGGTAGTGTAGTTTGTTGAATACCACAAAATTGATGTTCACTGAATTTAAGATCAATTCGAGAGACATCAGCATTGTGATAAGATTTTTCCTTGTAAGAAATCCATATATGCCAATAAAAAACATGATGGTGGCAAGGATCAGGAAGCAGTTTAAAGGAATTCCGTCAAACATGGTGATAGATATTAGATTTGTTAATCTTTTCTGTTTTTAGCAATTACAATAGAACCGATCATAGCGGCCAGCAATAGGATACTGATTACCTCAAAAGGTAATGAATAACCAAATTTATCAGTACTGATCAATGCTTTTCCGATGTCTTCAATATTTGTGGGTGTACTGGCAATTGGTGTTTCAGGGAATTTGTATTGAAGAATGGTCAGGATACAGAGCAATGCCCCTGCTGCGGCAGCAATGAATGCAAAGATCTTTTTCTTGAAACCTGGTTTTTCTAGTTTCGTACCGACCTGGTTGGTCAGGAGAATTGAAAAAATGATCAGGACAACGATACCACCGGCATAGAGTGTAAGCTGAATAGCGGCCAGAAAGTTGAATTGCAGCATAAAATAAAGTCCGGCTGTGGAAACGAGCACAAACAGCAGAAAAGTAGCTGCCCGTAAAATCCGGCGACTAGTCACAGTCAGGATAGAGAAAACCACTATGATCGCCGAAAAGATGATAAACATAATCTGATTATTCGTCATTCTTCAGTACCTTTTATTATGGATGAACCAGGTTGATTTAAGATTTTTGTCAGCTTTGAACGGTCAAAAACTGCATGTTCAAAATTTTGTCCAAACTCTAGTGCCGTCTCGGGGCAGTTTTTCACACAAAGGCCACAGAAAGTGCACATGCCGAGGTGGTAAATGTGTTTATCAATGACCCTGACTTTTTTCCCATCGGGGCCATCGATTCTTGCTGATATCACTTCGATAGATCCGTTCGGACAATTTATTTCACAGATGCCGCAACCGGTGCAGCGGTGATGGTTGTTTTTATCGTGAGTCATTATTATTTCCCCCTTGAACCTGTCGAACATTTTCAGTGTTTTTCTGTTCTCAGGATATTGCTGGGTTACAATCGATCCAGGGCTGAAAAAATATTTTCCGGTGACGCTCAGCCCCGCAAGGAGCGATTTCACACCGTGAAAGATATCAGTAAAATATTTGAAAAAGCTGTTCATAGTTTTCTAAAAATGCCAACCCATTAATACAATAAATGCCATAAAAAGAATATTGACCAGGTTAATAGGCAACAGGTATTTCCATTCAAGAGTCAATACCTGGTCGATTCGCAATCTAGGGAAGGTCCATTTAAACCACATGATCACCCAAACTAAAGCGAAAGTCTTTCCAAGATACCACAGGAAGGGCGGGATAAAATCCATAACATGGTTAAAACCTCCCCAACCGTTAATATGTAAGGGCATCCAACCGCCTAAAAACACAGTGGCAGCAATGGAGGCTACAATAAACATGTTCATATATTCGCACATGTAGAAAAGGGCAAACTTGATCCCGGAATATTCTGTGTGGTACCCGGCTGTCAATTCCGATTCGGCCTCTGCTAAATCAAACGGTCCGCGGTTTGCTTCTGCAGTACCAGCTATCAGATAGATAATAAAAGCAATAAGGGCGGAAAGATGCCCCTTGAAGATGAACCATCCGTTGGCCTGTCCTTCGACAATAGCAGAGAATTGCATTGTTCCGGCCAGGATGACAATGGTAAGCAGCGAAAGTCCCACCGACAGTTCATAACTCACGATCATTGCTCCCGAACGCATGGCGCCGAGAAGCGAATATTTGTTGTTGCTCGACCAGCCTGCCAGTAAAACTCCGACAACACTCATAGATGATACCGCGATCACATACAAAATGCCGATATCGAAATCGATGGCATGCAGCCCTTTGGCAAAAGGAATGGCTGCCATAGCCATGAAAGAGGCGATAACTACAATAAAAGGAGCGAGGTTGAATAAAAATTTATCGGCATTTTTGATGGGGATTATCTCTTTCAGCATCAGCTTGATAAAATCGGCTATAAGCTGAAAAATGCCATAAGGAACCGACCCGGTTTGGACCGACCCGGTTCTGCATGAAAGCACATACTTTACGTTCGGCATATATAAGGAACAAAGCGACCAGTGCATAAAAGATCAGGAAAACTAACCCAATGATTGTCATTTCCACAGCACTTGCCCAGAAAGGGGTCAGGTTTTCGTAAAGAAATTTATCGATCCCCTGGGTGAATAACGTGAAGTCGTAAATATTAAAGTTCATAGATAAGTTTTATTATCTGTCAATATCGGGAATAACAAAATCGAGAGATCCGCTAATTGCTATGAGGTCGGCGATCTTAAATCCACGGCACATAAGATCAAGTGCGCTAAGGTTTGAGAAGTTCGGAGACCGGAATTTCATGCGATACGGGAATTTATTGCCATCGCTCACCACATAAGCTCCCAGTTCGCCACGAGCAGTTTCTACACGCTGATAATATTCTCCAACAGGAAGTTTAAGTACTGCCTTCATCTTGGCAGTATAGTCACCCGCAGGAATATTGTCGATGAGTTGCTCGAGGATCTTCATCGACTCGCGCATTTCATTCATCCTGACCATGTAACGTGCGAAGGTATCGCCTTTGGTCTCCAGGATCTCTTTGAAATCTACTTTATCATAAACGCCATAGGGATCATGTTTACGAACATCACAGGAAAAGCCTGAAGCACGTCCACTAGGGCCGGTAACGCCATAGTCGATGGCCTCTTCTTTTGTGAGAATACCAACTCCTTTTGTTCTTTCCTGCAGGATAACATTTCCGGTAAGAATGGCATCATAATCATGGATCTTCTTCCGGAAATATTTGATGAATTCCTTGACCCGTTTCTGGAAGTTGGGATGGATATCCCTCATCAGTCCACCCGGAGTATAATAACTATGAAGCAAACGGGAACCGCACGACTCCTCAAAAATATCAAGGATCTTTTCACGGTCCCGCATTCCATAAAGTAAACAGGTCTGCCCGCCCATGTCCATTCCGAAACAGCCCCACCAAAGCTGGTGGGAAGCAATACGGGTCAATTCATCTATGATGGTACGGATGAATTTCACCCGTTCCGGAACATCCACTTCAAGTGCTTTTTCAGTGAGCAAACACAAAACATGGTTGTTGATGTGAGCCGAAAAGATAGTCCATCCTGTCGGTAAGATGAATGATCTGAGGATAGGTGTCTTTTTCACACATCTTTTCGATCCCCCGGTGGATGTACCCGCAATGTGGTTTCAGGCTTTTCACTGTTTCTCCCTGGATGGAGGCGACAATCCGGAGCACTCCGTGGGTGGAAGGGTGCTGTGGGCCTATATTAACATGATATTCTTCTTCAATATTTCTGACAAGCGGGTTGATGACTTCTTTCATACATTACGTTCTATGATGTTAACTTCATCCACATAATCTTTACGCAGGGGATAGCCTATCCAATCTTCCTCCTCGAGGAAAATCCGGCGGAGGTCGGGATGGTTATTGAAGGTAATTCCCATGAGGTCGTATGCTTCCCTTTCATGAAATTCAGCCGTTTTCCAAACATCGCAAACGGTATCCACAGGTGCATTATCGCGACTTGCAGTCCGTACCTTGAGTTCCAATTGATGTCTCAGCGTGGTTGATTCAAGGTGATAGACCACTTCAAAGAATTCGATCCAATCGACCGCTGAGAGGCAGAAGAGATAATCGAAAGCCAGATCGGCTTCCTGCTTCAATTTCAGTGCAAGGTCGTGCATTTTATCGGTTGGAATGATGAAAGTAAGGAATTGTTTGTTCTCCTGAAATTCTGCGTTGGGAACAAGACTCAGAATACGGTTCTTCAATGTTACGGTATCCATTTTGTGAAAATATCTAATATAGTTCTTTGGTTACTCTGGGATTGGATAGGCTTTCCATTTTGATCTTGCGTTGAAGTTGCATGACGCCATAAAGTAATGCTTCAGGCCGTACTGGACAACCGGGAATATAAACATCCACCGGGATGATATGATCAACACCGCGCACAACATGGTAGGAATTATAAAAAAATGGGCCACCGGAAACTGCACATGCGCCCATGGCAATAACATATTTCGGATCCGACATCTGGTCATATAACCGTTTCAGCACTGGAGCCATTTTGTTGACGATGGTGCCGGCGACCACAATCATATCGGCCTGTCGGGGACTGGCACGGTATACTTCCATCCCGAACCGGGAAAAGTCATGGCGGGGAGCAGCGGCTGCCATCATCTCAATTGCACAACAACTGGTAGCAAAAGTCAGTGGCCATAGAGAGTTTGATCGGCCCCAGTCCATGACGGCATCAATTGTGGTTACCAGAATATTTCCACTCGATTGTTTAAAAAGTTCCAGGGTTTCATTATCTCGGAAATCATCTTCCTTCATGTTTTTTATACCCATTTCAGCGCTCCTTTCTTCCATGCATAAAGCAATCCGATACCGAGAATAAAAAAGAAAATCACAATTTCAAGAAATCCTTGCATACCTACCGTTTTCATTATGACTGCCCATGGAAAGATAAAAACACTTTCCACGTCAAAGACCAAGAAAATAATGGCAAATAAGTAGTATCCCACGTTAAACTGAAGCCAAGTAGGGCCTTCGGTGGGAATCCCGCATTCATAGGGTTCACTTTTGTTAGGATTGGTGGAGTTAGGAGCCACGAAATGGGCAAACATGATGGCAACTCCTACCAAGAATGCCCCCACAATGAAGAAGAGAATCAAACTTTCAGCACTCATAGTGTTAATTTATTAACAAGTAAAATGGCAAAGATAAAAAAATTATTCAATGCTAAACAGGTCAATACATGCAGATAACCACATATTAGTGGAACCCATTTACACCAACGCTTGAAATGAGAAACAACACCCGCATTATTTAGAATCAGAAAAAGTTTAGCAAAGGAATTTAGTCCTTTAATGCTGGAAATTAGAATGCATTATTTGTTTCATCATCTCAATGCGAAAACCTCTTTCAACTCTTTATTTGATAATTCGCCAATCCACTTTTCACCGGATGCCACAGTAAGGTTGGCCAGCTGTTTTTTGCTTTTAAGCATATCGTCAATTTTTTCTTCAAAGGTTCCTTTTGAATGTTGTTGGGACAATTACAAGAACTTTGTTTTTCTTCAGATGACCTTCTGTTTGAATTTTAAAATAACTTGAGCCATTACTCTCCCCACCACGGTTGACCATATTTGACCCACTGAGTATGAAGTACCACTTTTTTCTTTGCTTTTCTCCGGGGATAATACCAGTAATCGTAAGACATTATCAGAGTTTTTTGTGCAAGCACAATTTATCAAGTTTTCTTGCCAAATTAAGACTCCAGTTCTAATAATGAATATTCCGAAATTACTTTAATGGAAAGTTGAATTCTGCATCCCTGCATTCCTGCATTCTCATAATGGATATCTTTGTACCATGATTCAGCTTGATGAAACTTTGATTTCGGACGAACTACGAGACGTTCATTTTTGTTGCGACATGCAACGATGCAAAGGTGCTTGTTGTGTTGATGGAGATGCAGGCGCACCATTGGAAGAAGAGGAGATTTCTTTGCTGGAGGATTATCTCGAAGATATTAAATCTTTCATGATTCCCAGGGGTATTGAGGAATTAGAAAATGCTGGTGTCTTCGACTATGATGCGGAAGGGAAATTTGTCACTCCCCTGGTAAATGGGAAGGAATGTTGCTATGTTTATTTTGAAGATGGTATTGCTCGATGTGCTATTGAAAAAGCCTTTCAGGAACAAGTGATCCCTTTTCCAAAACCGCTTTCCTGCCACCTTTATCCCATAAGGATTTCACAGGTTGGTAAGAAAGATGCCATCAATTATCACAAATGGCATATATGCAACCAGGCCTTGGAAAACGGCATGAAATTAAAAATGCCTCTTTATAGTTTCCTTAAAGATGCCCTGATCCGAAAATATGGAAGATCGTGGTACAAAAAACTTGTTAAGCTGATTTATTAACCCTTAAGAGCTTCTGCGCCCGCAACAATCTCGAGCAGTTCTTTTGTGATTGAGTATTGACGGGCTTTATTGTAAGATATTTGCAACGATCGAAGTAATTCTTTGGCATTCTCAGTGGCTTGGTGCATGGCTGTCATTCTGGCGCCCTGTTCGGAAGCAAAGGAATCGAGTATAGATTTGTAGAGTTGGATCCGTAACGATTTGGGGATCAATAATTTAATAATGGTTTGCCGGTCGGGTTCAAAAATGTAATCTGCATGATTCGTGTGCTTTTTCGAAGCCGTCGAAACCGGCGCTACGGGAAGAACGGGTAGATATTGTTCGATGACAAGGCTTTGTATTGCTGCATTTTTAAATTGGTTGTAAACGATTTGGATGTAATCATACGTTTTATCGGTAAATGCCTTCATCAATTTTTCCGCCAGGGGTGAGATATTTTCAAAAGTAAGGTTGTCGAACAAGTTATCGTGGCTTTCTACCACTTTATATCCCCTTTTCCTGAAATATTCGGAAGCTTTTCTACCGATGGTTATTAAACTTACATTATTTTTTTGCTGCTGTTCATAGAAAGTTGTGTAAAGAAGATTAAGTGTAGCCTTGATAATATTTGAATTAAAACCGCCACAGAGTCCACGGTTAGAAGTAATCACGATAAGAAGGATTTTTTCCGGGTTACGTTGTTTTGTATATTTACTTTCGCCCGAATCGCCAATACTTGCGCTCAGGTTCTGTATGATTTCATGCAGTTTTGCTGCATAAGGCCTGAGTTTTATTATAGCCGTCTGTGCTTTCCTTAGTTTGGAGGCGGCCACCATTTTCATTGCATTGGTTATCTGCTGGGTCGATTTAACCGATGCTATACGTATACGAACTTCCTTTAAACCTGGCATTCTCTCATATTATTTCTTTGATTCGTATTTTCTGGATATTTCATTTGCTGCCTGTTCAAGGATTTTCACATCCTGATCGAGTAGTTTTCCTTCTTGCAGATTTTTTAGAACTTCTTTGTGACTGACTTCAAGATAATGAAGAAATTCAATTTCAAAGTTCGCAACACTTCCTGCGGGAATATTTTTTAAAAGATTGCGGGTACCGCAGAAAATGATCGCAATTTGATTTTCAACCGGCATTGGGGAATATTGCATTTGTTTCAGGATTTCCACATTCCTGGCTCCTTTGTCAAGAACAGCTTTGGTAGAGGCATCGAGGTCGGAACCGAATTTTGCAAATGCTTCCAGCTCTCGGTATTCTGCTTGGTCGAGTTTAAGTGTTCCGGCAACTTTTTTCATGGATTTTATCTGGGCATTTCCGCCTACTCTCGAAACGGATATCCCTACGTTGATGGCCGGGCGAATCCCACTGTTGAAGAGGTTCGTTTCAAGGAAAATCTGTCCATCCGTGATTGAAATGACATTAGTAGGAATATAAGCAGAAACATCCCCGGCTTGTGTTTCAATGATAGGCAGGGCAGTCAGTGATCCGCCACCCTTTACCATATGCCGGATAGAAGCGGGCAGGTCATTCATTTGTTTTGCGATTACATCAGACGAAATTATCCTGGCAGCTCGTTCAAGCAAGCGGGAATGGAGGTAGAAAACATCCCCAGGATAGGCTTCCCGTCCAGGAGGACGCCGTAACAATAAAGATACTTCACGGTAAGCCACAGCCTGTTTTGAAAGATCGTCATAGATGCATAGTGCGGAACGGCCGGTATCGCGGAAAAATTCCCCGATGGCAGCACCGGCAAACGGTGCATAAAACTGCATAGCAGCCGGGTCGGAAGCAGTAGCTGAAATGACGACCGTATAAGGCATTGCACCCTTTTCTTCCAGGGTTTTAACAATATTGGCAACTGTTGAACCTTTCTGACCGATGGCAACATAGATACAAGTAACCGGTTCTCCTTTTTCATAAAACATCTTTTGGTTTATGATCGTATCAATAGCAATGGCTGTTTTTCCAGTCTGCCGGTCTCCAATGATCAATTCGCGCTGTCCCCTTCCGATAGGGATCATGGCATCGATGGCTTTTATGCCTGTTTGAAGCGGTTGGTTCACAGGTTGACGAAAGATTACCCCTGGCGCTTTTCTCTCCAGAGGCATCTCAAATCTCTCACCGGTAATTTTACCTTTCCCGTCGATAGGTTCTCCAAGGGTATTAATGACTCTCCCCAGTAATCCATTCCCCACATCAATGGATGCAATTTTGCGTGTCCTTCTAACGATATCCCCTTCAGTCAGGTCCTTCGCCTCACTAAGCATTACTGCGCCAATATTATCTTCCTCGAGATTCAGTACGATGGCTTTCGATCCGTTTTTTTCAAATTCGATCAATTCACCTGATTCGACATTGGACAAGCCATAAATCCGGGCAATCCCGTCGCCAATTGTAAGAACAGTACCGATCTCCTCCAGGTCAGCTTCATTTTTGTATCCTGCTAATTCCTGCCGTAAAATGGCGGAAACCTCCGCTGGTTTAATTTCTGCCATGTTGTTTCTTTCCTTTAATATTAATTATTCGTAATTTGTAATTCCCTGTCACCTCGCCTTTATAAATGTTAATTCTTTTAAAACCCTTTTCTGTAGAGGTTAATCATTGCCATTCCTTTTTTCATTTTATTGATCTGGTTAAGGATGCTGGCATCATATTGCTTATCTTTCCATTGCAGAACAAATCCTCCGATTAGTTCTTCTTTGACCTCCTCGATCAGTTCAATACTTCCTTTTGCCTGGTTTTTCATCATCTCCAGGATTGCTTTCCTTACATCTTCAGTTACCGGCACAGCAGTTTTCAACCATGTCGTTAGGATTCCTTTATAATCCTTATAAAGATCAATAAAGGCCAGTGCCATATCA
This sequence comes from uncultured Bacteroidales bacterium, assembly GCA_963785325.1. Taxonomy (GTDB): domain Bacteria; phylum Bacteroidota; class Bacteroidia; order Bacteroidales; family FEN-979; genus FEN-979. Next base: position 18,721 of record CAWAVC010000016.1, read on the forward strand.
GGTAACAATGATTCTCTTTTCTTTGTGGTAATGATTTTTAAAAATCCTCGCGTGATTTCCGATATAGAGTCTCTGAAAACTGCTAAGAGTATCTTTTGTTTTTTTTCTGTCTTCAGAATCGGGCTTTTCAGCATCAGAACGAAATCACGATTGGATTTACAAAGTGATGTTAGTGCCTGCATATCCTTATAGACATTTTCAATGGCACTTTTTTCAAGTGCAAACTCGAAGAGGGCTTTGGCATATGGAACCGCAATATTTGAAATATTTTCCAACAAAATAATTAATTAAATTTCACGTCTTTCATCAATTCTTTAATATATTCTTCTTGTTTTTTCGGATCATATAATTCCTTTTTCAGTATTTTTTTTGCAACCTCCAATGAAAGTTCAGCCAATTGATCTTTTAGATCGGTGATTGCAGCCATTTTTTCATTTTGGATACTTTCCTTTGCGCTTACAATGACCCGGTTGGCCTCTTCTGAGGCTTTTTGTTTTGATTCCTCGATGATTGATTCTTTTATTTTTCTCGCTGTTGCAAGGATAGCATCCCGTTCGTTCTTGGCTTCCTGGAGAAGTTCTTCATTTGAGAACTTCATCTTCTGCATCTCCTCTTTTGCCTTTTCAGCTGAATTCAATGCATCATGGATCGCAGATTCCCGTTCTTTCAGTGCCTTCATAATAGGATTCCATGCATATTTACCGAGGATGTAAAGGATGGCCAGGAATGCGAGTGTCATCCATACTATCAGTCCTATACCGGGATTTACAAGTTCCATAAACTTTTATTTTTGAACTAGTTAATTATCAAAACCTTCAGCCTCCGCCCGGGGTCACTGTCGTTACAATAGCTAAGACCGGGCAGGAAGCCAAGGGATTGTTTTTAAGCAGAAACCAACCGTCGCTGCATAAAAACCTGCCTGGATCCTTAGATAAACAGGATCATCAGGCAAACTACAATAGCGAAGAATGCAGCACCTTCAACCAGTGCAGCGGCGATAATCATGTTTGAACGGATATCACCGAGTGCTTCAGGCTGGCGGGCAATAGATTCCAATGCACCCCGACCGATCTGTCCGATGCCGATACCGGCACCGATGGCAGCGATTCCGGCGCCAAAACCGGCGCCCATTTTTGCAAAAGGAGCAAAATTGGCTGCTACTTCTAATAAAATTGATAATAAATGCATAGTACAAAGATTAAGGGTAATTACTAAATTCAATAACATTCAATGACAACGGCCATTAGATAATATTTTTTCATTCTTAATTCTTAACTTCAATTAGTGGTGTTCAGGTTCTGTTGTAGCTAATCCAAAATAAAGAGCCGAAAGCAGGGTAAATATATAAGCCTGGATAAATGCGACCAGGATTTCGAGTAAATCCATAAAGACCATAAAAAGCAGCGTGGGAATTCCAACCCCTATACCAAGTGCTGAAGACATATGCCCAAAAATAAAAATGATGCTGATAAAGCTAAGAATAATTATGTGCCCTGCAGTCATATTGGCAAAGAGTCGGATCATAAGCACAAAGGGTTTTGTTATTATCCCAGTAATTTCCACGATCGGCATCAACGGTAAAGGTAGCTTTAGCCACCAGGGAACCCCCGGGGTGTTAATAATGTCAACCCAGTAATGCTTGTTGCCGCTGATAGTTGTGATGATCCATGTAAAGACCGCCATGACGCCTGTAACTGCAATATTCCCGGTAACATTTGCTCCACCCGGGAATATCGGGACGATACCAAGCAGGTTGTTAAATAGTATAAAGAAGAATATGGTCAGTAAGTAAGGTAAGTATTTTTCATATTTTTTCTCACCTATTGAACTTTTTGCCACATCGTCGCGGATAAAAAGGATTACGGGTTCTAGAAGGTTCTGCAATCCGTGAGGCGCTTGGTTGGGTTCCATTTTGTAACGCTTGGCTACTGAAAGAAAAATCAGGATCAGGAGAAATCCACTGATAAAGATGGCCAATACGGTTTTTGTGATCGAAAAATCGTAAACAGCGGGACCTTTATCAGTCATTTCCTCTTGAATAGTAATAATCTTCCCTTTGTTTGCTCCTTTCTTTGAAAAAGCAAAACCAAGATAAGAATTTGTCTCGTTATGAAACTTTGACGACCAAAAGGCATGAAATTTCCCTTCGCATAAAATCAATACAGGAAGCGGAATCGTAAGAACACAATGCCCGACTGTAGCAATATGCCATTCGTGGTTATCAACCACATGCTCCATGATCATCTCGCCGGGGTCGAATTTTTCTTTTTCCGATTTTTCTTTTAGATCTTTTATTGAAATTGAATCAGCAGGTTTTAGTGTTGAGCCTTCTTGCATCAAGGTACTCCCCTGCATACGGGGTATGAAAACCAATAAACACAGGAAAAAAACAACCAGAATTAACCTTGAGATTCGGGAACCGTTCATGACTCTACCGGATGTTTGAATGATAGGCAGCAAAGGTACAAAAATATTTATTTTATGGAAGAGGTTGGAGAATTTAGCCACAGGATAACTGTTTCATCAATTCCGGCAAAAACTTCTGATGCACCACAATCATACCATTCTTCCATACGGTAACAATAATATTTTGGGACAAGGTCACAAAGAATTCTTGAAGCGTTTATATCTAACCAACCAGAGGCCACGTGTATTTTATTATCAAGATTTTCTTTACTGGAGGCTAAATAAATCGGGTAATTTGCAGGGATGATGCTATCTTTTGCCATGGCAATAACTGTAAAAGTGCCTATTGAAGCCTGTTTCCCCTTACATAAAAAAAGAAAGCGCTTAAAAACAATATAAATGCAAGAAATAATCTGAATGTACGTTTCATGAAAGTGACTAATTATTGACATGCTATAAAGATAACAGAAAATAAAATGCGCTGTAACCCAAAGATATTTTCCTCGTCTTATTCTTACTTGTTTAGTTTGTTATCATTTCAACTTCAGTGAGGTCTTTTAAAAAATTTAGTTACTTTTGAAATTTCATTTTATTGCTATTGGTTAAATAATATGCGCCCACCAATCAATCGTTTATAAAACTCATCTTATATGTACTTTTATCGCTGTATTCCTCCAATCCGATTGTTATTTATTTCCCTATTGCTAATAGGATTTAATATTTTGTCTGCCCAAAATGTTCCGAAAGTATGGACTCTTGAAGATTGCATAAATTATGCACTGGATCATAATCTGGATATAAAAAAACAGATTCTCACGGTTGAATCGAATAAAAAACAATTGCTCCAGAGCCGGTTAACACTATTACCCAACCTGAATCTAACTGCAACTAATGTGTGGAATTTTGGTCAGACTATTGATCTGTTTACGAATACTTTTGCAACGACAACGGTCAGGTTCCAACGACTTTTATGCTCAGAGCAGCACAACCTTGTTCAGTGGGTTGACGAAAGTAAATACCATTAAACAAAATTCAATTAATCTTCTTGCCAGCCAATACGACCTTGATGTGCTGAAAAACAGCATTTCACTATCGGTTGCCGGTTATTTTCTGGATATGTTACTCAACCAGGAACTTCTCGATGTGGCTAAAAACCAGATTGAGATTACGAAATCCCAAGTGTCAAGGATGGAAAAGCTTGTGGAAGCTGGTTCGTCTGCCAAGGGCGATCTTCTTAATATACAGGCACAGGAAGCATCTGAAGCTTTGGCTGTTGTCCAGGCTGATAATCAACTGATCATTTCACGTCTTTCCCTGCAGCAATTAATTGACCTTCCTGTTTCCCCGGATTTCCAGATTGAAGTACCACTTCTGAAACCGGTGGAAGATTCAAAAAAACTCGAAACACCTGAGCAAATTTTCAATTATGCAGTTGAAAAACGTCCTGAGATCAAAAGTGCCGATCTTCGGGTTCAAAGCGCAGAGAAAAGTGTAGCAATCGCCAGGGGTGCTTTGTATCCATCATTGTCTTTTGGTGGTTCATGGGGAACAGGTTATTCAGGCGCAGATAAGGAAGTGGATCCTACCCATCCTGCTGATACCATTTTATATCCTATCGGATATACCCAAAAGACCCATGAAATAGTTATGGCTGAGGAGCTTCAGTATCAATACAGGGTCAAAACATTTAATGAACAGTTAAAAAACAATAACAATCAAACTCTTGGTTTTTACCTTAGTATTCCGATCTTTAACGGATGGACGGTAAGAACCAACATCAGCCTTGCAAAAATCCAGCGAGAAAAAGCTGAACTCGATCTTGAAATGCAGAAAAGAGACCTTCGCAAGAGCATTGAACAAGCGTATACCGATGCATCCTCTTCCCTGCAACAATACAATGCTTCCCTTCAGAAGGTCACTGCGCAGGAAGAATCCTTCAAATATACCCAGCAGAAATTTGATGTCGGGATGATGACTTCCTTTGATTATAACAACAGTAAGAAAGACCTGACCAAGGCTCAGTCAGACCTTCTGCAGGCCAAGTATGATTTTATTTTTAAGACGACCATTCTTGATTTTTATATGGGAAAACCAATAAGTATTAATAAGTAATAAAATTTATCACTATCCATGACTTCAAAGAAATCGAAAAAAAAGATAATTATTATTGCAGGAATAGCACTTCTTGTCATTTTGATCATTATCGTTATTGTAGTTAAGAATCATCGGAATGAAGGGATCAAGATAACGGCAGAAAATGTTGCAAAAAGAACCATCATTCAGACCGTTTCTGCAAATGGGAAAATTCAACCGGAAAAAGATATCAAGATCAGTCCATACATTTCAGGTGAAGTTGTGGAACTTATGGTTAAAGAAGGCGCACAGGTTAAAACAGGCGACTTGCTTGCAAAGATTGACCCGGAAATATATATATCGGCTTATGACCAGAGCACTGCAGCTCTAAATTCACAAATGGCAAGTGAAGCCAATGCGAGAGCTCGTCTTTCACAAATGAAGGCACAATTTGAAAATGCAAAACAAACGTTCGACCGGCAACAGAAACTTTTCAAACAGAATGTGATTTCGCAGGCTGATTTCGATCAGGCAAAAGCGGCGTATGATGTTGCAAAAGCTCAGGTTGAAGCATCTGAACAGGATATTAAGGCAAATGAATTTCAAGTTAAAAGCTCAGAAGCTGCATTGAAAAGAGCAAAGGAAGATTTGACACGGACAGCTATTTTTGCACCTAATGATGGTACAGTATCCAAACTCAGCGTTGAAAAAGGCGAACGCGTTACCGGTGCCTCTCAATTTTCAAGTGGTACTGAGATCATGACCATTGCCAATCTGAATGAAATGGAAGCCCTAGTGGAAGTAAATGAAAATGATATCGTTCGCGTAAAACTAGGCGATACAGCCCTCATAGAAGTTGATGCTTATCTGAACCGGAAATTCAAGGGTGTTGTGACAGAAATTGCTACTTCAGCTAACTCTACCGGTACCAGTGTTGACCAGGTCACAAACTTCGATGTCAAAATCCATCTTCTTAAAGATTCCTATAAAGACCTGATGGACCCGGTGCGTCCCGATTATTCTCCTTTTCGCCCGGGAATGACAACAACAGTTGATATCCAGACTGAAACAGCCAAAAATGCCTTGTCGGTTCCAATCCAGGCAGTAACCACCCGTGCTGCAAAAGATAGTCTGGATAAATACAATGCAAAAAATGTTAAAGAAACAACACAGGGTAACGATAAAATGGAAATTGTCGGCACGAAGAAAAAAACCGGTGAAATCCAGGAATGTGTTTTTGTGTTTGAGAAAGGAATAGCTAAAAAGGTAAATGTAAAATCAGGAATACAGGATAACACATATATTCAAATCATTTCCGGATTAAAAGAGGGACAGGAAGTCATAAGCGGACCTTATTCCGCAATCTCTAAAACCCTGAATGATAAGGATAAGGTTAAAAAGGTTGATAAAAAAGATCTCTTTACGGAAAAATAATTGTCGCTGATTTTAAATATCGAAACTACAACGGCAGTCTGTTCTGTTGCACTGGCAAAAGATGGGCAATTGCTTGGATTGAAAGAATCTAACACCAGGAATAACCATTCATCGGTTCTTACTCTTTTTATTGATGATGTTATCAAAAGTTCAGACATTTCTTTATCTGATATCGATGCTATTGCTGTGAGTGAAGGTCCGGGTTCGTACACCGGATTAAGGATCGGAGTGGCAGCTGCCAAAGGATTGTGTTATGCATTGGATAAATCCCTGATCGGGGTAAGTACCTTGCAGGCGATGGCAACCGGAATGTCTTACTGGACCTCAAAAGATCTCCAAAACCATATTCTATATTGTCCCATGATTGATGCCAGAAGGATGGAAGTCTACTGTACTATTTTTGATGAAAAAATAAAGCAAATCAGGGAAACACGGGCAGAGATCATCAATGAAAATTCTTTCATACAGTACCTGGAAAGAAACAAAATTGTCTTTGCCGGCGACGGGGCATTAAAATGCAGATCTTTATTTGATAAGCATCCTAATGCGGTTTTTTTAGAAAATTTTAAAACTTCGTCTAAATTTATGATCACTCTTTCCGAAGAAAAATTTTCTCAAAAGAAATTTGAAAACCTTGCTTATTTCGAGCCATATTACTTAAAGGACTTTATAGCTGGGAAACCAAGGGTAAAGGGACTTAGATAAAATGGCGAAATAATTTTCAATTACATTATGAGTCGTATATTTGAATGTTTTTTTATGACTCTGTAACTTTATAACAATGATTCCTTCCCGTTTTCCAACCCGCGTTGTTAACATCGGAACAGTACCTTTGGGAGGTAAAAACCCGGTGAGGGTACAATCGATGACTAATACAAGCACTCTCGATACCGATGCCACGGTAGCCCAAGCTGTCCGGATGATCAATGCTGGTTGCGAATATGTCCGGATTGCTGTGCCGGGAATTAGAGAAGCGGAAAACCTGCGGAATATAAAAAACGAACTTTATAAACGTGGTTATCAAACTCCTTTGATTGCAGATGCTCATTTCAATCCGAATATCGCCGAGATTGCAGCATCGATAGTAGAAAAGGTGAGGATTAATCCGGGGAATTACATAGATAAGAAGAAAGTAATGCCGGATGTTGGATATTGGATGGTGGATAAGAATTACGACCGTGAACTGGAAGAAATTGCCAAGCGGATTGCACCTTTGATCAGCATTTGCAAGGAGCATGGGACCGCTATCAGGATTGGGACAAACCATGGTTCGTTGTCGAACCGGATAATGGAACGATACGGCGATACATCCGAAGGGATGGTTGAATCGGCCCTGGAATTTGCACGAATATTTAAAAGATTTGAATTTCATGACATTGTGCTGGGAATGAAAGCGAGCAATGTCAGGGTGATGATCGATGCGAACCGTTTGCTCATAGATCGAATGAAGGAAGAAAACATGAACTACCCCATTCACCTAGGAGTGACTGAAGCCGGTTCAGGAGAAGATGGAAGGATCAAATCGGCCATTGGCATTGGTAGCCTGCTTGTAGATGGTATTGGGGATACAATAAGGGTTTCCATTACTGAAGATCCTGAATATGAAATTCCTGTTGCTTATGGAATTCTTCAAGCAACAGGTGTTCGCGTCACAAAAACTGAATTTATTTCTTGTCCATCCTGTGCACGAACCTTGTTCAATATCCAGGAAGTACTTGAAAAAATTAAAGCCCGTACTGGTCATCTAAAAGATTTAAAAATCGCCGTAATGGGATGCATTGTCAATGGCCCAGGAGAAATGGCTGATGCAGATTATGGCTATGTTGGTGCAGGAAAAGGGAAAGTGATGTTATACAAAGGGCAGGAATTAGTAAAAAAAGATGTGGAAGAGGATGTTGCCCTTGAAGAAATGATTTGGTTGATAAAGGATAGTGGGGATTGGAATGAAGTAGTTGATAATGAATAGCTGATAATTCGTTATTTTATTCCAACGACTACCTTTAAACTTTGCGGCAATATCTCGTAAATAAATGGTGAGTGCCCAAGTGATTCACCGTCTGCTTCAAGGTAAATTTTCCCGACTGATCTTATTCTGATTAATTTCCCCCGGAATGTGCTGATAAATGGTAGATTGACCAGAGTTCCATCATAGAGTTTGTTTGCAAACCTGATTACCATCCATTTCTGAGTTTTTTTGATCAATGTGACATCAAACAATCCGTCATCGGGAACAGCGGCTGGAACTTGCATCATTCCTCCACCGCTGTATTTACAGATTCCTACATTCATTGAAAACATCTCACCTTTAAAAACCTGTTTATCGTCAATCTCAATCACGGCTTCAATGAATTTGTACTGAAACAGGCTTGAAAACACGAAATACAGATAGGTGAGTGAACCTCCTCTTCCTTTTTCCTTTGAAATGTTGGTTTTCTTTGCAACCAATGCATCATATCCCATCCCCGCAATGTTTATAAAAAACCGCTGAACAGCACCCTGGTTTTTAAAATAGCTTATTTTACCTACATCCTGCAGGAAGGTCTTCCCGTTTTTCAAGATATGGATGGCATTCTCATAATCGAATGGAATTTTAAAGGTCCTGCACCAGTCATTGCCGGTTCCTACAGGGATCATTCCCAATGTAATTGCGGATGAGGAAATAAATTGTTGCTGAAAAATCCCGTTCACAACCTCGTTCATGGTGCCGTCACCACCAACAACGGCAATGTTCCGATAACCCTCCTCGATGAATTCACCAGCCAGTTTATTGGCATGGTTACGGTGTTCCGTCAGAACACAAAGATGTGAGATACCTGCCGAATTTAGAAGACGTGAGATGAGTGGCCAATCTCTGGCCCCTTTTTTTACACCTGCATTCGGATTGACAATTATCAGCCATTTATCCGGAGGAATGGGTGAATTATTTGTCATAAGGTTGCTCCCAATTGAATCGGATGCAATTTAAAGAATTTTAGGTTTCATTAAATTATCTTACTTTTATCTTCTAAATCATAAGCAATATTCATTGGTAATATGAACAGGCCCGGCATTTTACTTGCTTTATTAATATCAGGATTGGTTAATTTCGGTTTTACCCAGGATACTTTTGAAAAACCGGCATTTCAGTATTTCAATAAAACCGAAGTTGGGGTCGGCCTCGGATTTGGTTCTTTTGGAACGGATGATTACCAGGGATATGTTAAAAAAGCCAAAAACAACCAGATTATTGTATCCCCTCAAATTATCAACGGGATCGTTATCTCAGGCAGAGCAGGACTGGGTATTGGATTGGGTGCAGAATTTTGGGAGAAAGGAATGTTTTATCCGGTATTTGCCCATTTCTTCTACGACTTTAAGCCCTCCGACGATACCCCATTCGCATATATAAACTTAGGTGAAGCCTTCGGTAAGCGCGACAGTACGGCTGCTTATGAATCGGGAAAAGGAGGGTTTTTGTTCAGTATCGGCATAGGCTTCAAAAAGAGAATTGGAAAATGGTTCCAGTTCGAATATGAATTATTTTACCGTTATCAGGCAATTACTTCAAATTACAGGACATATTACGATACTATCGCGACTCATTATACTACGACAGAATACAAAGTTCCCTATAATTTTGCAGGATTTAAGATTGGGGTTTTATTCAAGTAGTAAGCCGTCAAATCTTATCATCTTCTTTTCGGGCAAAGAGAAAAAAGGAATAGAAGAATGCAAAGAAAGTAACTGCTAGTTGTGATTCTATAGTATCTTCAGTAATCATGGAGAGCATTGCAATGATAAAGAAGACCAGAAAAAAATAATCCTTGAATTTTCCGAGTCTGAGTGCAGGATAGAGGATGGCGAAAAGGAACCATATAAAGCCGAATATTCCAAACCCGACAAAAATGGAGAGAAACTGGTCGTGAGATCGCCAGCGCTGGTCGGGAGAAAGTTTTGTTTTCATCTTTTCATATTGTTGCTGAAAAGCTTCATTCATATCGCCTGTTCCAACGCCTGTAAGCCAATTGTCTTTTATGATCCCTAAAGAAGCTTTCCAGAATTCAAGTCGTTGCATTTGACTTGAGCCAGTAGGATCACCAGTTTTCCTATACTCATCCACCCCCCACAAAAGCTCATATATCTGGCCACTTATACTGAATTTTCTTGTAAAAATAACATTTGCTGTTCCTTTTTCAATCGCCCTGATCTCATTATTCGAAAGATGATTCATTCCATTGGCATCTTTCCTTAATCCTCTTGAAGTAAGGTACCTGACAAGTGTATTAATGATTTTCTGATTTTTTTTATCGTGCCCGTTAAAAGGGATGGAACTTCGTTTGTTCCAGGCAGTCTTTAATTCGTCAACCTGAATATAAATGTACAGGTAGTTTCCGTTTTCCGTTTGTCTGCTTATAGTATCATTAAGATAAAGATGGCCTTGGGGTGATATTTTTTCCAACTTGGAAAAATTTACAGGATGTACTTTATAATAATTATTTATGACCCGGGAAAGATAGACCACTGTGAAACCAACGGAAAATATCAGCAGTGAAAATAGACAAATTTTAAACCATAACTCTTTACTTCGAATCATAAAAATGATTACCAAAATCAGAAGTGTAATGCTGGTTATAACAAGACCGGTGGTTGAACGGGCAAATATGAAATAGGCCGACAACCAGACTGTAACCAGACCAAACACAATTTTCAATCCTATTGAAAATGTTTTTTGTTTGACAATAAACCAAACAAGAATAAACATTGCCAGGCTGACATGGAGCGCCAGGACAACATGTGAGATTGACCTGGAGATATCACGTATATCTACGAAATGGCCTTCGAAAAAGTTCCATGAATTGATCAGGGTTCGCACCAATACCGAAGCAACAAACAACAACATGAAACCGTAGAAATATCTTTTGTTGAAAGCTGATGAAGTCGACATAAACAGGGGCAGAAGGAACAACGGAAGTTTTGTTCGGATATCTTTAAATGCATAATCAAAATCCGTCGTAAAAATCAGCCCGATAAAATGCATTAACAGGATCGAACTGAAGATCATCGCAGGAGGATTTCGAACAAAAGAACGGAGTCCTTTCCCAATACTAATGAACAAATAATACGTACTAATTGGAAAAGCCCCGGTAATTTTTTTCCACAGGGGATTGTTCTTGAAAAATTCAATCCACTTTCGGGTGTTGTAACGGTCCATGGCAAAGGTGCCTGCCAGCCAAAACTGGGCAATGCTTACCATTATCTTCGAGTGAGGTAAAAAAGTGATCATCAGTATCAGCCCGAAAATATAATTTATCCGGATAAATTGTCTATAAAACGATTCTACCATTCTGTTTCAGGAAAATACCTTCTTTTTCCCTTTTTTTAATTTTGTTTTAAATGTATAAAAACTATCAGTGCCTTTAATGTCAATTCTTTTTACTTCATATGGATCTTTCAATGGCCAACGATTGATCCTGTTACCAATCCGGAGTGCAAATTGAAGGCGTGAATTATGAAAGATCTCTTTCATTTTAGTCTTGAGGTACGGGTCATTTTTTGGATAACCTCCATAGGGATAGGCGAATACCCGGACAAACGGGATATTATAATAACCAAGAGTTTGAAAACAAAGATTCAGATCTTTTTCAATTCCTGCCGGATCCAGTTCTGAATAACTGCGATGTAGAAAAGAATGAATTCCGAATTCAATGTTGTTGGTATTTGTTAATTCCGCAATTTCTCCTGCCGAAAGGATGGGATCAGATCCATTGTCCCAACTGTTTGTTTTACCAATGTAACCAATAGGAATGAATACGGTGGCTTTATATCCATAAGTTTTTAATAAAGGTAATGCGTACTCCATGAAACTCCGGTATGCATCATCAAATGTAAGTATTAATGACCGTTTGGGCAATGGCTTACCAATTTTGATAGTCTCAGAAAGGTCATTAAAAGACATTGGGTGATATCCTTTCCGACGGATGAATTCAAACTGTTTTTTGAGTTTTTCTGTTGATATTGTGAGTCCATCAACCTTTCCCTCAGAAACTTTATGGTACATCAAAATTCGAAGGCCCCTAGGTATAGGGATAAGGATTCCAAATTCAAGGATCAGCCAGATCAGGACAAAGAGAAATATCGCCGAAGAAACAAGCAGGTATGTCATCATTTTTTCTCTTGCATTTCAATAGTCTTCGCTACTTTCAGTGAGCCATAAAAGGCTGCAAAGAACGACCATAAAAAACCAGGATAACCATTAATTATTCCCAACCTTACAAAATAAAAGGCGAAAAAATTAATGGGAAATTTAATGACGACCCAGATTTTTGAAAACTTCCTCCCCTGGGCAGTATATCCTTCGGCTGCCTGGGTGGTATATGTATTTATCTTTTGAATATGATGAGAAATATCCCGGTATGAATAATGAATGACTTTCTCTTTCAGCTTTCCAATAGTACCGTTTACATCAACACTTTCATGGACCGCTACAATCTTAAATCTTCCCCTGGTACGATCAAACAAGCGAAGATTGCCTATTCCCACATGCCTAAGGATACGCCCCATATAGAAAAAAGAGAAAGGAATATAATATCCTCCATGAGGGATTACCTCTTTTTGCAGCAAATCTTTAATTTCCTGTTTTAATTCACTTGTTGCCTCTTCGTCGGCATCCAGTGAAAGGATCCAATCGTTTACTGCCTGATCCACACCAAATTGTTTTTGTTGCCCATATCCTTCGAATTTATGTAAGAAAACCTTGCACCCCGAAGAATTGCAGATTTCAACTGTATGGTCGATAGAAAAGGAATCCACAACCAGGATTTCATCCGCCAAATCTTTAACGGAATTGACGCATCGAAGAATGTTCTCTTCTTCGTTATAAGTAATGATGACAACCGATAACTTCCTCATAAGTTAAAATTCAATGTTAAAATGGTCCCAATCAAGACCGATTTTAAACGATTCCCTGAACAGGTTCAATTCCTCCAGAGAGAGGGTAACCTTTAAAATTTCTTGTTTATCACCGGCCTCAGCGAGGATTATTCCTTTCGGGTCAATAATCAGGGAATGACCTGCATGCCGGGTACCATAACCATCATTGCCAATCCTGTTCACCCCAAGAACATAGGCCTGATTTTCGATGGCTCTTGCAATTAGTAATGATTTCCAGACATGTGCCCTGCTTTGGGGCCAGTTAGATGGATAAACGAGGAAATCATACTCATATTTCCCGTTATGATAAGAATTTCTGCTCCATACCGGAAACCGGAGATCGTAACAGATCAATGGGAGGAAACGCCAATTGCTTTTCTGAACAATGATCTTTCTGCTACCGCTTCGCATGATTTTATATTCTTCTGTAAGCCGGAACAGGTGGCGTTTATCATAGTTTAGAAATGTTCCATCGGGAAACATACAAACCAGGCGATTATAAAAGCCTGATCTTTCACCTATTAATAAACTGCCGATGACAATACAGTTCATTTTTTCAGCGGTTTCTATCAGAAAGTGCATAGATGGGCCATCCATGGTTTCCGCACATTTGCTGGTATTTGTAGTAAAACCCGTACTGAACATCTCGGGAAAAACAATCAGGTCGACTTGTTCCCTGATTTCATTTACCAGACCTGAAAAATGAGAAAGGTTCTTCGTGACATCTTCCCAAAAAATATCGGATTGCAAGAGTACTATATTCAAATCTTTTTTGTTCATACGGTCAAATCCAGGGTAAAATTAAAAATTGTTGCCATTTTCCGTTCGAAAATTTTAATTTTGTCTTGATTATAAATAAAGAACCGTTATGCAAACAATTGATAATTTTGATTTTAAAGACAAGAAGGCATTGATCCGTGTGGATTTTAATGTTCCTTTAGACAACAATTATCAGATCACCGATTCAAACAGGATTGATGCAAGCCTTCCCACCATCCGTAAAATCCTGGCTGACGGAGGATCAGTAATCCTTATGTCGCATCTCGGCCGTCCGAAAGGAGGACCGGAAGAGAAATTCTCGCTTAAACATCTCTTGCCATACCTGTCGGAGCAATTAAAACAAACCGTGAAATTTGCCGATGACTGTATCGGTCAATCAGCGAAAAACTTGGCGGCAGGACTTAAACCGGGAGAAGTACTGTTGCTTGAGAACCTTCGCTTTTACAAGGAAGAAGAAAAAGGAGATGAAGCTTTTGCAAAGAAACTGGCCTCACTTGGCGATATTTATGTGAATGACGCTTTCGGTACAGCCCACAGGGCACATGCCTCAACAGCGATTATTGCTAATTATTTCCCTGAAGCCAAATGCTTCGGATATGTGATGACGAAGGAGATCATCCATCTTGACAAAGTGCTAAAAGAGGCGACACATCCTTTTACTGCTGTTCTTGGCGGGGCCAAGGTTTCAGGCAAACTTGAGGTAATCAGTAATCTGATGGGTAAGGTCGACAATCTGATTATCGGAGGAGGGATGATGTTCACATTCATCAAAGCAATGGGCGGGAAAGTCGGAAATTCACTCGTGGAGGAAGAACTCCTGGATATCTCCCGCAACATTGTAGAAGAAGCCAAAATGAAGGGTATTAATATTTATTTGCCCATAGATGCTATCATTGCTGATGCTTTTTCTAACGATGCAAACATTAAGACCTGCAACGCTTATGATATTCCGGATCCCTGGATGGGTCTTGATATCGGCCCGAATACATTGCAAAAGTTCGAATTCGTTATTGAACAATCATCGACCATTTTGTGGAACGGCCCGATGGGAGTCTTTGAGATGAAGAATTTTGAAGAAGGGACAAAGAAAATTGCAGAAGCCATTGCAAAAGCTACTGAAAATGGTGCCTTCTCACTCGTAGGAGGCGGTGATTCCGTTGCAGCTATTAACAAATATGATCTTGCAGATAAAATCAGTTATGTTTCGACCGGCGGTGGAGCCATGCTAGAATATATCGAAGGTAAAGAATTGCCGGGTGTCAAAGCCATCAAAGGGTGAAACGGATCATTATAAGCCGTACTGATAATCTTGGTGATGTCATTCTGACTCTGCCGATGGCAGGGATTCTGAAACGGGAATTCCCGGATTCCACAATCATCTTTATAGGGAAAAACTACACAAAGCCAATCATTGATGCCTGCGAGCATATTGATGAATTCATTGACTGGGACGAAATCAGTGTGAGGATGGAGGGTGGAAAATGGAGGATTGATGATATGCTGTTAAAAGCTGATATCATTCTACATGTTTTTCCTGTAAAAGCGATCCAAAAATTGGCGAAAAAAGCTAAGATCCCGATGCGGATTAGTACTTCGCACCGATATTACTCATGGCTTTATTGCAACAAACTAATTCATTACAGCCGGAAAAAATCTAACCTCCACGAGGCACAGCTCAACCTTAAGCTTCTTAAACCCCTAGGAATCACAGGGGAATACCCGTTATCAGAAATATCTTGTCTGTATGGTCTGACAAAGATTCCCACTTCAACCAATATTCCACAACCCGATCCGAAACGGCTTAACCTTATTCTTCATCCCAAATCGAAAGGTAGCGCCCGCGAATGGGGATTGGATAATTTTTCAAAATTGATCGATCTTCTACCGGAAGATAAATTCCGCATTTTTGTTACCGGCACCAAAGAAGAAGGTGAACTAATGAAAGATTTCCTGGTCAGGTACCAAAACAGGGTAAATGATATGACAGGGAAACTATCGCTTGTCGAGCTTCTTTCTTTTATCAACACTTGTGACGAACTGGTCGCAGCCAGTACAGGACCATTGCATATTGCTGCTGCATTAGGGAAAAGAGCCATTGGTATTTACGCACCAATGCGACCCATCTTTCCCGAACGATGGGCGCCATTGGGGAAAAATGCAACTTATCTGGTACTGGATAAAAAATGCGCTGATTGCAGGAAAACAGGAAATTGTGAATGTATCAGGGCGATTAGGCCGGAAGAGATAGCGAGCAAACTTGTGAGCTAGTGAGTTGATACACTGACGGGTAGTATAGAAAGGAATACACTAAAAGGGAGAATACAATCAAATTTTGAGCAGATTGTGGGCTAAGAGGTACTGTGCAATCTGAATGGCATTGGTAGCAGCTCCTTTTCGGAGGTTATCCGTAACAATAAAAAGATTTAACGTATTTGGTTGTGATTCATCTGTCCTGATCCTACCCACAAAGACATCATCTTTTCCCCGGGCATACAAGGGCATGGGATAAATGTTGTTTGCCGGGTCATCTTGAACCACAACACCTTCTGTTCGGGAAAGGAGTTCTCTTGCCTGGTCAGGACCGACTGCTGATTCAAATTCAACATTGACTGAAGCAGAATGGCCTCCTGTTACCGGCACCCGCACAACAGTGCCTGTAATCTGCAAAGATGGAGCTGCAAGGATTTTCCGTGTTTCGTTTACCAGTTTTACTTCTTCAGAAGTGTATCCATTGGGAAGAAAATAACCTCCATGGGGAAAGAGGTTAAGGTCTATTGGATAAGGATAGGCCATTTCTCCTGCAATGCCTTTTCGTTCGTTTTCAAGTTGTCTTACCGCTCTAATCCCTGTTCCTGTTACTGACTGATAGGTTGAGATCACGAGCCGTTTGATCTGGAATTTTCTATGTAGAGGCGCTAATGCAGCTACAATCCCGATGGTGGAACAATTGGGGTTCGCAATGATTTTATCCTGATCTGTGAGAATATCTCCATTGATCTCTGGAACCACCAATGGAATTTCCTCATTCATTCTCCAGGCCGATGAGTTATCGATCACCGTTGCCCCAGCGGCAACATATTGAGGTGCCCATTCCAATGAAGTCGAGCCTCCTGCAGAAAAAATCGCGATCTTTGGTTTTTCGGCAATGGCCTGCTTATGTGTGAGGATTATATGTTCCTTCTCTTTGAATGAAATTGTTTTCCCGGCCGATTTTTGAGAGGCAACTGGGAGCAATGTAAATGAACCTAAATTTCTTTCTTCGAGGACTTTCAGCATTTCACGACCCACTAAACCAGTAGCACCTACAACTGCTATTTTCATAAACTCCTGCATTTTTAGGAGCACAAAGGTAATTGAAGAAATCAGAAACTGCTGTGTTACCTTTTCAAATTTCTCCGATTAAACAGAAAAAAAGAAATGTTAAAGTATTTTCTGATCGTGATCCTGTTGATTCCAGAATTGCATGTAAAAGGCCAATTTAATGATGATTTTACGGATGGCGATTTTACGCAAAATCCTAAATGGATTGGCGATACCGGAAAGTTTGAAGTCAACACAGCAGGACAACTTCATCTTATTTCTTCAGGAGCTGATCTTTCGGCGCTGGTTACTGCGAACTCAAGTAATGAAAGAACCGAGTGGTCTTTTTGGGTGAAATTGTCATTCAATACATCAACAAATAATAATGCAAGAGTTTACCTTGTTTCTGATAATGCTGACCTGAAAGGTCCTGTTAACGGTTATTTTCTTCAAATCGGAGGAAGCAGCGACAGCATTTACTTTATCAAACAAACAGGGACGAAAATTGAAAAGCTATTCACGGCTGATTATTCCTGTACAAATCATCCAACCAACGCATTGCGATTTAAAATGATCCATGATTCCTCAGGTATGTGGACACTTTATGCCGATAATATTGGTGGGATGAATTTCGTGGAAGAAGGTCATTGTGTTGATCCGGATACTGTTTCCACTTCCTGGTTTGGTATTTACTGTCAATATACAACAAGCAATTCGACGAAATTCTTTTTCGATGATTTTTATGTAGGAATTATAAAAACTGACACCATTAACCAGGCAAAAACATGGGATGTCATTATTGATGAGATTATGGCTGATCCGGATCCTATAATCAGCCTACCGAAAAGTGAATATGTTGAACTCTATAATCGAACTCTGTTCCCCTTGAACCTGAGTGGATGGACCTTTGAATATGGTTCTTCTGTAAAAACTTTACCTGGGGTTATCATTGCCCCGTATGGATATCTTATCCTGACCGATGACACTGTGATGAATAATTATGGACAATATGTTCTTCTCTTCACTGCCAGTTCTTCGCTTGCAAATGAAGGAACAACATTGGTTTTGAAAAATTCTTCTGGTAAGGTAATCCACTCCGTAACCTATTCTTCCGACTGGTACCAAGATCCCTTAAAAGAGAATGGAGGATGGTCACTTGAAATGATAGATCCTGGGAATCCCTGCGGATGTGAAAATAATTGGAGAGCATCAGAGGATGCAAAAGGAGGAACACCAGGGGCTATCAACTCAGTTCATACTTCCCAACCTGATAATATTCAGCCATATCTTAAAAGGGCATGGATTGTTTCTAACAATATTATTGAAACCGAATTTTCGGAATCAATGGACAGCCTTAGCCTTAACGATGCAAACCAGTGGTATCTTGATGAAGATGGGTTTACTTCAATTAAAGTATCTCTGATACAACCCGGATATAATTCAGTTTATCTGACCCTTGCGAAACCACTTGAAAAAGATCATATTTATTCTCTTTCCTGCAAGAACCCTCCAACAGATTGCGTTGGAAACCAACTTGATACTACTACAAGAAAAGTCAGAATCGGTCTTCCTGATTCAATTTCCCCCGGTGATCTCATCATCAATGAGATCCTTGCAAATCCCCCGACGAATGGAGCAAAATTCATTGAAATCTTCAATTGTTCCGAAAAAGTACTCGACCTCCAGGAACTTGCTTTGGGTTTGTTCGATAGTACTTTAAATATGGGAAGCGATCTAAAACTTATATCGGAAAGTGGTTTACTCTCTTTCCCTGGTGATTTCTCTGTACTGACGAAAAATCCTGATGATATCATGAAAAGATATTACTGCCCTGATCTAAATGCTTTTGTGAAAATGGTTTCATTGCCCTCCATTAACAGTAATAAGGGTACTGTCGTTTTAGTAAGGGAAAATGACGGGACTTTAATTGACCGGGTTAATTACTCACCAATGATGTATTCTGATTTATTGACTACAACTGACGGCGTTTCGCTTGAACGGATAAATCCTTTATTATCCTCAGAGGATGTTACAAACTGGCATTCCGCTTCAGAAAGTTGCGGGTTTGCCACACCTGGTTACCGTAATTCTGAATTTTTAAAGATGGACTCTGATAAAAATGTTGTGAACCTCTCGCCTTCAGTTTTTACGCCTGATAATGACGGGAAGGACGATGTTCTAATGATAAAATTTACTTTGGATAGTCCGGGTTACCTGGTCAATATTACTATTTTTAATGCCAACGGCATCCTGAACCGGAATCTTGTAAAAAACAGAATGCTTTCAATTGAGGATGGAATAATCTGGGACGGAAGGAATGATAAAAACCAGAAATCCCCCATTGGGATTTATATTCTTTCAATTGAATTGATAAAGCCTGAAGGGAAAGTAAGTCATTTAAAAAAAACCTGTGTTCTTGGTGGGAATCGTTAGAGAAAAGCCACAGCAATTGTCGCCACGCTGATCCGGATCCCACGGATTGAAGCAAGGGTAAGGATACAGGATTCGAGGGTTGCACCGGTTGTAACAACATCATCAACCAAAAGAACATGTTTCATTTCCAGCGAAAAGGAATCTTTAATCTCAAAGACCTCAGCAACATTTTGCCATCGTTTGAAGCGTGATTTATTGGTCTGAGTCTCCGTTTCTTTTTTCCTGCATATGACATTAGGATTTACAGGGATCCTCATTGTCTCTCCCAGTCCGATTGCAAATTGTTCACTCTGGTTATACCCTCTCTTTTTAAGTCTTTTTGCATGAAGCGGTATTGGTACGATCAATTGAATCCGCTGAAAAAAAGGAGAAACTCTCAGGTCTTGTCCATATTGCCGGCCAAGTTTTATCCCTATATCTTTACGTCCTTTGTACTTTAATTGGTGAATCAATTGTTGAACTTTACTTCCTTTATGAAAATAAAGGTAAGCGGCAGCACTTTCCAGAGTAACCTTTCCCCAGAATAATCTGTATACCGGATTTTCTAGTGAAAGATGAAAGCTTGTCTGTGGAAGATGAAATTCACAGGAGATACATATTGTTTCTTCCTGTTTTAAGAGGTTGTTTCCGCAAGCTGCACAAATTCTTGGGAAGAACAAGGAAAGAAAATCGTCCATTAGCGCAATGACAGATGTTTTAAGCATAATAATGAGTCGTAACGCATGACAATGAAAGAAAAATTGTAACAAATGATACATGAGAAAAAATTTTGATGTTTCTTTAATATTGTCTTTATTACTTTATAGGTTAAATTTGAAAAGGTAATTCAAGGATAATTGATTTTTTATTTGTTTGAAGTTTGGTAGTCTATTTTTCAGGAATATGAATGAATGTTATTTTACAGGGAAAATGGATTTGGAAAAGATTTTAGAAGTAAAAAACCTTACTGTTGTTTTTCATCATGAACATGAAATAACAACGGCAGTTGAGGAAGTGAGTTTTTCGCTGAATCGAGGAGAGACCTTAGGAATTGTTGGGGAATCGGGTTCGGGGAAGTCAGTTACTGCATTTTCTGTTTTAAGGTTGATTCCTTTTCCTGAAGGAGAGATCAAAACAGGTGATATTTTTTTCAGAGGAATCGACGGATCGGTGTTATCCCTTCTGCAGATTGACGAAAAACAGCTGCAAGGTATCAGGGGAAAGCAGATTGGAATGATTTTCCAGGAACCTATGACTTCATTAAATCCAGTACTTACGTGTGGTTTCCAGGTTGCAGAAGCGATGAAATGGCACTTGAAAATAGACAGGAAACAAGCGAAACTTAAATCGTTGGATTGGTTCAATGAAGTTAGACTTCAAAAGCCTAAAGCAATTTTCGATTCTTACCCGCATCAGCTTTCAGGTGGCCAAAAACAAAGGGTGATGATCGCCATGACTATGTCCTGTAATCCCAGTCTTCTTATTGCTGACGAACCGACCACGGCGTTGGATGTCACCGTTCAAAGAACTATACTGGAATTGATGAAAGAACTACAGGCAAAACATGGCTTAAGTATTTTATTCATAACCCACGATCTGGGTTTGGTTTCGGGTTTTGCCGATCATACTTTGGTCATGTATAAGGGGAAGGTGGTTGAGGAGGGAAAAACGGAACACCTTTTCCGTTTTCCTTTACATCCCTATACGGCAGGTTTACTACAATGTCGTCCCCCTGTAAATAAACGGTTGAAAAGACTTCCCTCCATCGCGGAGTTCCTGGAATCCACGGGTCCGTTAACCATACCTGAAACCGAAACCCCTGAGGAACGAAGGAAAAGGCATGATGAGATTTACTCCCATACCCCGATATTGCAGGTGAAAGATCTTGAAACTGAATTTCCATCTCACTATACGTTCTTTGGGAAAGCGGATGCTTTTGTAAAAGCTGTTAATTGTGTGTCTTTTGATGTCTATCCTGGTGAAACATTAGGCATTGTGGGGGAATCAGGTTGTGGAAAGACTTCACTTGGGAGAAGCATCCTTCAGTTGATCAGGGCCCGGTCAGGAAAAATTATTTTTGATGGTCGGGAAATTCAAAGCCTTTCACAAAAAAAGGTACGTTCATTTCGAAAGGATCTTCAAATCATTTTCCAGGACCCTTATTCATCACTTAACCCCAGGTTAACGGCTGGAGCGGCAATAATGGAGCCGATGCTGGCTTTGGCTCAATATAAAAGCAGTAAAGAGAGAAAACAGAGAGCTATTGAATTACTTGAGATGACAGGGCTTGATTCAGAATATTTTAACCGTTATCCTCATGAATTTTCGGGAGGGCAGCGGCAAAGGGTGTGCATTGCAAGAACACTGGCCGTTGAGCCCAGGCTTATCATTTGTGATGAATCGGTTTCTGCACTTGATGTTTCATTACAGGCGCAGATCCTTAACCTTTTAAACAAATTGAAAAGCGAATTTGGATTTACTTACCTCTTCATTTCACATGATTTGTCAGTGGTTCGATTCATGTCAGACAGGCTCATCGTGATGCGAAACGGAAAAATTGAAGAAATAGGAAATGCCGATAAAATTTATTCCTGCCCGGATAAAGAGTACACCAAATCATTACTCAGGTCATTGCCAGTAGTAACATGGTAATGTAACAATATGAGGTGGGCGACGTATAAATAATATTATGAATTTTTGAATTACATCCTAACATGAAATATTAGGAATTAATTCTGGTTTTTGTATCTTTGCTAACTAAGCGGAAGAAAATCAATCAATGAAGTATTTAAATTCAATTATTCTCGGGTTGTTGCTGGGATGCTTTTCACCATTATACCCTATTGATGCTTTCGCACAGATTTCTGCAATCAATCGCTCAAGAAAAGAATCTCTTAAAGATTCCATCAAAAAGCTGGATACGCTGGTACAAATTACAGTGATAAATAATCCGTTACTCAGCATTAAATATGCAAAAAAAGCCCTAGGTTATGCAACCAGATTGAAAACTGCTGAAGAACTTGTTCATGGGTATTCATTAATGGGACAGGCTTTTTATAATAAGGATAAAGATTCGAGTTACATCTATTTTAACAAGGCATTAAAGCTGGCAGACAGCGCTAAGATTAATGCGCAGAAATCTTTTCTTCTTATCAAAATTGCTACACTTTACTATATAGCTAAAGATTTTAAAACCGCCATTGTTTTATTAGACTCCTGTATAAAGTTTGCCGGTTCACAGAAAGATTATGCCACCATGTCGCATGCCTATAATGCGATTGGAAATATCAATTTCGACACTAAAAACAAGGAAGAGGCGCATAAAATGTATGATTCGGCAAATAAAATTGCAGTCAGGCATTCGATTCCAATAGAAATTGGCCTTTCACTTGGAAATATTGCCAGGTTTGAAAAGGACCCGGTCAAAGCTTTAAAATTAGAAAGAGAAGCAGTACAATACTTGAAAAAATGCAAGGGAACAGAGGGAGGGCTTGGAAAGATCTATATAAATATAGGCTATAACGCAACGAATCCGGATACAGCGCTTTATTATTTCCGTGAAGCTTTAAAACTGAGTCAAAATAGTGGCCTTACAGAAGTTGAATTGCCCGCTTATAATAATATGGTTTACAGTTATCTTGAAAAGGGCAATATTAAAGGAGCGGAAGAGTGTTTGGTTAACCATGCTATCCCGCTTGCGGTTCAAGAGAAGAATGATGACTGGTTAGCCACCCTGAGTGACAGCTATGCGGAAGTGCTTACAAAGAAAGGTGACTTTAAGGCTGCCGCCAAATGGCAAAAGACGGCGATGAATAAAAGGATATCAGCCGACAAGGCTCAAGCTTCAGAGCAGGTAAGGTTACTGAGTCTTTTACTTGATTTGAAGAGCAAGGAAATGACCATAGAAGACAATCAAAGGGAATTGCTGGTACAACAAAACCGGTTACAAAAGACCCGATTAGGGTTGACAATCACCGTTTTCATTATCATCGGTTTTATTTTCAGCATTTTGTGGCTGCAACAACAAAACCGGGTCAAGCTTCAACATCAGCAGATCCAGTCGGCCAAACGGATTATCGAAATAGAAGAAAATGAAAAAGCGAAAGTTTCGAGGGAGTTGCATGATATTACCGGGCAACTGGTACTGGGTATAACCGGGGAGATAGAGAACCTGGATTTGCCTGAAACCAAAATAAAGGAAGATATCAAGGGCAAGATCAATGCCCTCGGGCAAAGTATACGCCTAATCTCCCATCGGATGAACAAGGCAATGCTTGACAATTTTACTTTTGAGGAATTAATTGAAGGGCAATGTGAGGATATCCGGAAGGCGACTGGATTGCAGATCCAGCTTGAAATGCCGGAAGAACCCATCGTGCTGAACGAAGAAATTGTTCTTCATGCATACAGGATTGTGCAGGAATTGCTCACCAATGCAGGAAAATACGCAAGGGATAGCTATGTGAGTCTCTCTTTTCATAAGACTGCTACGGAAATAATCATCAATTATAATGACAATGGGAAGGGTTTTGACACTAACCTCATTGAGAAAAAGGGAATGGGGTTAATGAATATTTTTGAACGAGCTAAATTGTTGAACGGTTCAGCAATAGTGACTTCAGCACCTGGCGACGGGACTTCATGGAAAATAAAATTCCCCTGGGTGCAGAGAAAGACAAAAACGGGATAAAATTCAGTGATCTATGATAAGGTTGTTCACCATCGAAGACCATCCGGTTATTATTACAGGATTACGAAACATATTTCGTCCCTCCCGTGACGATATCGAAATTGTCGGCAGTGCCAATGATGTTGACGAGACCATTATCAGAGCTAATCCTATTTCGTTTGATATTTTTCTCCTCGACCTTTGGATCCCCGGTTACCAGCCATTGCAAAACATCCGGAAAATCAGGCAACATTTTCCAGAGAAACCTGTTGTGATATTTACTTCTGAAGATTCTTTGATATGGAAACGGAAAATGTTTGAGGGGGGCGCTATGGCATATTTATTAAAAAGTGCCGATAAAAATGAGATCAAGTTGACACTTGAGAAAGTTTCGCAGGGGATGACGGTGTTTACAGGAATTGTTGAACCTGAGCAAGAAAAAACCTTCAGAGCAGGGTTTGCAGACCACAGGTACGTATTAACGCCTAACCAGAAAGAATATATTGTTTTTTTATCGAATGGACTTACACAGCCTGAAATTGCCGAGAAAAAATGTCTGAGCGTTTCGACGGTTGAGAAAACGATTAGAAGCATCAGGGAAAAATGTGGCGCCCGGAATAATGCCGAACTCGTGAAAATCCTTTTTGAAAGGGGAGTTATCTGATCTCTTTTTGCTTACTTACCATATTAAAAATTTTATTAACAATAAACCGTGAATTTTCAACAAAAACAAGTGGCTTTTTTTTCAGTTCATCTAAAATCCGTCAAAAAATATTTTTTTTTGGCGTGTTGAACTGCACGCCAAAAAAAATATTATGTGATTATTATTCAAATGGTTAACTTTTATATTTTCAAAAATAATAGTGGTTTCCCGCTATTTCATTTTACGGTTTCCTGCTATTGCGTAAGCTAAATTGGCGATGTAATTTTACGCAGTAATTTATTCAACCCCATAGATCAAAATACAGCCCAATGAAAAAGATACTCTTATTAGTAGTTTCAATACTGATGGTGACAGTAGTTTTTGGTCAAACAAAAGCATACCACATCCCATCGTATAATACTCTTGTAACAGGAACCGCTAACTTCGTTTCCGGCTTTAATATCTCCACCACTAATAATCAAGCTCTAAGCCCTGATAAACGGGATGTGGATGTCGAAAATGATGGAGGTGCACAATCACCAAACCCCGGATCTATTGGACCTTCCATTGTCGTTCTTATTTATTCTTTAAGTAATTATACAATTCTAGGGCCGTATACTGTTTCTTCCGGGCAAACTATTACAGTACCCATTGATGACTCAGCCTGGGGTGTTACGATTACAACATGTGCACCAACTTATGTTTCTTTGTGGATGGATAACGGGCAGCAGCAGCAGCAGTGAATACTACACCAGGGGAAAAAGATATAATATAATTGTAAACCTATAAGAAATAAAAAAGAAAAGAACTAAAGATAACCTGTAAGGAAGCAAGGTGGAGAAGGGATCGTGATGGAATAATATGTAGCTATATTAAATTAAAAAATTCCGCCGCCAAAGATAACACAACGTTATCAAAATTCCCACCTAATTTCACATCCTGATGTTCACCAATGGTCTTCATACAGGCGAATAAAAAAACCGCTCTTAAAAGAGCGGTTTTTTTTATTTACTGATGAAAGTCAAGCGGAGAATAAAGAATGAACTACCCCGCCGCAAGCAGCGGGGTATCTTAGAACAACTCTAACTGTTTACTGCTATGCAAAATAGTATACTCTTTCTCACGTCCCTGATCACGAACATAATTCGTGATGGTCGTTTCGTCACCAAATTTGCTGACCGTGTTAACAAAATATCCATCTGTCCAAAATTCTCCTCCCCAAAGTTGTTTCTTCACTTCTGGGTGCTTCTTAAAAATCTCTTTAGCCGTGATACTTTTCAAAATCGTGATGATCTGAGTTACACTCATCTTCGGAACAGATTGAACCAGAAAATGAACATGATCCTTGTCAGTACCTATCTCCAGAAAATGAACCTCATATCTCTTCTCGATCTCCAAACAACTCTCTTTCAACGTTTGATCAACTTTCTTGCTAAAAACAACTCTCCGATATTTTGCTGGACACACAAAGTGATACAACAATACACTGACATTATGCGATTTATGTATGTACTCGCTTTCGCTCATACATACAAAGATATTAATTACGCCGCAAGCGGCGGGGAACTAACCCCTAAAAGAGATTAGACAGTTTTCAAAATGTATTACCTTTACTAAGATATAGGCAAATAATTACAACATGAGGAAGAAGACGAAGAAAACACATGAAAGCACTAATACATTCGTAAAGAGTGTAATGGAAGTGTTTCTGAGCGACCCGCCAAGCAGCTTTACTTACAAACAAGTAGCTGAACGGTTGAGAGTAAGCGATAGCGCAAGTAAAGAACTGGTGAAAAGAATGGTTGAACAACTTGAAGAAAGTGGGGAATTGGAAAGAAACAGACAGGGGAAATACCAATTAAATAAGCAAGGAGGAAAGTTTCCACATAAGGAAACCGCTTATGTGACTGGCACCGTTGACATGAAACAAACCGGGAAGGCTTATCTTATTCCTGATGATAAGAGTGAAGATATTTTTATTTCTCCAACCAATACTGCACATTCACTTCATGGAGACAAAGTGAAGGTGATGCTGTTTCCAAGAAGAAAAGGGAAAAAAACAGAGGGTCAGGTTATAGAGATCCTGAAAAGAAATAAAAAACAGTTTGTCGGGATCATAGAGGTGTCGAGAAACTTTGCATTTCTGATTCCGGATAATCCTTCAATGCCGGTGCATATATTTATTCCTCTGACCCACCTTAACGGTGCAAAGAACGGTCAGAAAGTCGTTGCCGAGATAACAGAATGGCCCCCACAGTCGGAAAATCCTTTTGGCGAAGTGAAGTATGTTTTGGGGATGCCGGGTAATAATGATGTGGAAATGGATTCGATATTGGCTGAATTTGAATTTCCACTGTTTTTTTCGGCGGCATCTGAAAAGGAAGCAGAACAATTTCAGGATTACATTCCTCAGGAAGAAATTAACATAAGGAGGGATTTCAGAGATGTTTTCACGATCACTATCGATCCCGCAGATGCCAAAGATTTTGACGATGCCATTTCCTTGAAAAAGTTGAATAATGGCAACTGGGAAATTGGGGTTCACATTGCCGATGTTTCCTATTATGTTAAGCCGGAAACGGCCATCGATAAAGAGGCATACCAACGCGGGACATCTATTTACCTAGTCGACCGGGTGATTCCCATGCTTCCGGAGCGATTATCAAATCAGTTGTGTTCATTACAACCTGATAAAGACCGTCTTTGTTTTTCGGCCGTTTTCGAAATGGATGAAAATGCAGATATCATTAATGAATGGTTTGGGAAAACTATTATCCACTCAGACCAGCGTTTTAATTATGATGAAGTACAGGAAATTATTGAATCAGGAAAAGGAGATCATGCAGAAAATATCCTTATATTCAACGAACTTGCCAAGAAGCTAAGGGAAGAACGTTTCCGCAAGGGATCGTTCAACTTTGAAACACAGGAAGTCAGATTTAAACTTGATGAGCAAGGGAAACCCTTGGAAATTTATCTTAGGGAGATGAAAGATTCAAACAAACTTATTGAAGATTTCATGCTCCTGGCAAATCGCAAGGTAGCTGAATTGGCGGGAAAGAAAAAAGGTAATACAGAACCAAAGACTTTTGTTTACCGGGTTCATGACAGCCCTGTACCCGAGAAGCTGGAGAATTTTACCCAGTTTATCTCCAAATTGGGTTATAAAATAAATTTCAAAAACCGCAAAAGCCTTGCTGAATCATTTAATCGTCTTTTTGATCAAATAAAAGGGAAAGGTGAAGAGAATATGGTTGAGACCATCGCGATAAGGACCATGGCAAAAGCATTCTATACGACAACAAATATTGGACATTATGGTCTTTCCTTTCCATTCTATACTCATTTTACATCGCCGATTCGTCGTTATCCTGATCTTATGGTTCACCGGTTGTTGCTTGAATATCTTTCAAAAGGAAAATCAGTTAACCGGGAGGAATATGAGAGTAAATGTGAACATTCATCTGAGATGGAGAGAAAAGCTGAAAGTGCAGAACGTATGTCAGTAAAATATAAACAGGCAGAGTTTATGGTTGATAAAATCGGTCAGATTTTCGACGGAGTGATCTCCGGGGTAAGCAAATGGGGGATATTTGTTGAAATTGCAGGAACCAAATGTGAAGGAATGATAAGGTTGAGAGATATGTATGATGATTATTATTACCTTGATGAAGAAAATTACCAGGTGATTGGTTCCCGAAAAGGAGAGCAGTACAAACTCGGAGATAAAGTCAGGATTAAGGTTAAAAAAGTCGACCTGCCAAGAAAACAAATGGATTTTGTCCTGGTAAATTGATGAGTCGACTGGAAAGGTCCAATCGAAAAAGAATGGAAGGATTTGGTATTATAATTTCTTTTCAATCCGATCAAAGAAGGATTTCCGGTAGGTTTCACTGATAGGTATCAACCGGTCACCTATTTTTATGCGGTTCCGCTCTACACTATCAATTTTGTCAAGTGAAATGATGAACGATTTGTGTACTCTTACAAATTGATTCTGAGGGAGTATCTCCTCCAGTTTTTTATAATTTAGCAGGCTCATGATTTTTTTCGAAGTAGTAATGATGCGCCAGTAATCACCCATTCCTTCGATAAAAAGGATATCAGCAAAGCGAATTTTTTCGATCCGTGTTTCTGTTTTTACAAAGAAGAAAGGATCTCCCGAAGTTTCGGGCATGACCTTGTCAGGCGGAATGCTGATCTGATCGGCTTGAATCTTGTCAAATACTTTATTGACTCCCTTTACAAACCGTTCAAAGGAAATGGGTTTCAACAGGTAATCCATCACATCCAGATCAAATCCCTGCAATGCATAGGAATCAAAGGCGGTGGTGATGATCACATAGGGTTGATGACTCAATGCATTCAGCAATTGGATTCCAGAAAGTTCCTCCATTTGAATATCAAGAAAAATAAGATTGAGGGGATGTGCTCGGATATATTCAATTGATTCAATGGCACTTTCAAAGGTCTTCTCCAGGTTCAGAAAAGGGATTCTTGAACAATAATCACGGATGATATCCAATGCCAACGGTTCGTCGTCAATTGCGATACAGTTTATTTTCATCAGGTTTGTATTGAAAGATTAACTCTGTAAAGATTTTTTTTTTGTGTTGTTTCCAAGGTGTATTTCCCGGGATAAAGAATTTCCAGCCGTCTTTTTATATTTTGTAAACCGGTACCGCCCAGATTGTCTTTCGATCCGATAAAGTTTTTTTTCAAATTGTTTGTAATTTCAAAGAGAAACTTATGTGGATCGATAACCATATGAATCTGTATACCAGGTAAGGGTCCCGTTTTACTTCCATGTTTGAAAGCATTTTCAACAAAAGGGATCAGGAGCATGGGCGCAATGGTTTTATTACCCACCGCCCCTTTAATGCGAAGTTCTACGAAATTAATTTGCTTTATACGCAGTTTTTGGAGTTCGATAAAACTCTTGAGGTATTCAATTTCTTTTTCCAGTAGTACTTTGTCGGTATTGGCATCGTAGAGCATATACCGCATGATGGAAGATAATTTCATGATGGCTTCAGGGGCATCAGGCGATTTTTTACATACTAGGGAATATATATTGTTCAGGGTGTTAAAGAGAAAATGAGGATTCACCTGCGAACGCAATAATGCCAACTCGCTTGACTGGGTTTGATTAATAAGTTCCGCCTTTAGTTTCTGAGTATCAAACCAATCAATTGCAAATTTTATCAGAAGAGCATAAGCACCGGAAATAATGGAAAGCCGTAACCCCGCGTAAAACCATTCATTGAGATTCATCATTTCTTTTGGGGGAAGATGAATAATTTCTTTCCAGAATAGTACCTGGATATAATAACGGGCTACTGCAATGATGAACAAAAAAAAAGCTCCCGCAAAAATGCTCAGAAAAATATTCCTGTTCCTGAGCAAGAAGGGAATAATAAAATAGAAAGCATAAAAATTGATCAGATTTAATGTTATATTTACTACGAAATCCGTCCAGAAATAGTTTTCCGTTCTATTTATATACCATGGATATAAAAACTGGTTAATCATGTAAAACCAATAGATAACATGGATCAGGATTTTGGTACTTTTCTTCATTTATTATGCTTTTTCTTTAGCACCAGTAAAAATACTTCACGAAGATACTGCTAAACAAGGCAAAAGTAAAGTTCCTGTTATAATTGAAATTTCCTTTTTTTCTCTAAGACATGATGTATGATGCGAATGATTAAGATTTCAGGAGAATCATGGACTTTTTAAAGTGGGTCGGACTATTTTTGTAGTAAACCTTCTTAACTTTGAGAGGAAGTAAAAGAAAATAGTGATTTGTTTGATGGTTATGAAGTATTATTTGAATTCGTCTTTATTTTTGACGTTTTTTCTTCTTGTATTTTGTTTATGCGGTAAACCTCTTGAAGGTCAAGTACATTATCGTTATTTTTATGGTAAAGTCCTGATATCAGACAACAGGGAACCACTTTCAAATGTTAATATTTCCTTTGAAGGATCGAGAATGGGGTCGATCACAGATGATAAAGGAGTCTTCTCTTTTTACATTGATACGATTCCTATCTTTATGATAGTCAGTCATATCGGATTTAAAACCAAGCGAATATTTCTCGATGGAACTTCAAATTCCATGACCTTATATATGGATAAGGAAATTCTTGATTTACAAGAAGTTGTGATCAGGGCAAACAAAATTGAATCCTTTTTCAAAGATGAACATTATACCATCAGGGATTATGAGATTGATAGTGGACTTATATATTTGCTGGTTTACAGGAATCGTGTTTCCAAGGAGGAACTCATATGTAAAAATCTGAAAGGGGATACGATCGCACGATCGGGCATTTTATTTTTTACTCCCATTTCACTTTATAAGGATTGCCTCGGCTATCTTCAAATTGTGGGTGAAGATACTGTATTTCAGATATATAAAAATGACAAAGTACTTCAATTGATCCATGGCGTGAGTATTGTCAAATTTAATGAGATCATGATAAATTGTGTAACCTCGACGAGTCAGATTATGTTCTTTAAAAAGATGATCAATCTTGGTCAGGGAGTGCAGTATTACGGAGTAGACCGGGTCAACAAGAAAAGGCATGAATTGACCCAGGTTCTGGATGAAAAAAAAGCAAAGATGCTTAGACGTAACCCGGAAGATGCCTGGGCATTAATGAGGTCGCAACCTGATTATTTTTCTCAATTAAGTAATTTGCAAAGAGATGAACCGGATATTTCGAAAGGAGAACTGGACAGTGGAAGAAAAGGATTCGATGAGTGGAATTTTACCACCAAGATTCTTTACCGGCCAGTGAAAACGGCACTTTATAAAGTTGAAAAATTTATCTGCATCTTTAATATTCCAGACCGGCAACTTGAATTTTTCGATACTGCCGGAAATTATTCCTATAAGTTAAAAATCAATGTTGAACAGATAAAAGACGGAAGGTGGTCAGGTGATATTTTTCTTGATGAGACTCAGTCGAAAATTTATACGACTTTCCTTAAAAGTACAGGAACCGGACTTTATCGGATTGATCTGAACACCGGAGAACTTCATAAAACACTAACTCTCATACATCCATTTCCTCAAAAAATAAGAATTTATAAAGGCCAGGTCTATTACTTGTATGGAATTCCCGGTGACACAGATAATAAGACCCTATACAGGCAGGATTTATAATAACAAAGTCCATCAGCAGTTCAACTACTGATGGGTTTTATTTCAAATTACCGGGATTTATTTTACAAGGGTAAGTTCTTTGATAATGCGGGTATCACCGGCATATTTATCAATGATGAAAAGTACATACCGGATATCCACATTGATGGTTCGCTGTAATTCGGGTTCAAAGGAAATATCTCCACTCATGGCTTCCCAGTTACCATCGAATGCCAGTCCGATTAATTGTCCGTTTCCATTAATGACGGGGCTTCCGGAGTTTCCGCCGGTGATATCATTGTTGGTGAGAAAACAAGTGTACATTTCACCATTTTCACCATATTGGCCATAATCTTTTGCTTTATAAAGTTCTTTGAGTTTTTCAGGCACGATAAACTCATCATTGTTTGGATCTTCTTTCTGCATCACGCCTTTTAATGTTGTGTAATATTCATAATGTATTGCGTCGGCGGGGAAATAATCCAATACCTGTCCATATGTCATACGCATAGTTGAATTGGCGTCAGGATAAGATACCAATTTCGGGTTCATTTCGCGAAGTCCGGCAATAAAATGACGATTCCCGGCTGAAACAGATGTTCTTGCTTCTCCGTAAGCAGCAGAATATTTCCCACTTACCTCCTGGAACGATTGTACCATGATTGAACAAAGGTCCTTTTTAAAAACTTTTATGTTAGGTTTATTGAGAAATGTCATTGTATTTGCTTCAGTAGCAAAAACTGAGGTCTTAAAAACATCATTAGCAAAAACATTGAAATCATTATGATATTTCTTTTCGATCAGGGAGAAAACTGAAGGTAATTGATCCTTTGGAACGTTTTGTGCATAAAGTTTCAACATCTCTGCCATTGTCTTTTTAGAAACCGAGGGGTCAATCTCTTTGAAATGTTCTTTGGCTGTTGTTTTTAATGCTTCGCTTGATTCTTTGATACCTGACTTTTTTTCTAGGGCGGATTTTAAACTGCCGAATTGTCCAGCAAACTGAACGGCATCCAATCCCATTCCTGCGATGCTTGCATAGAACAAAGGAATGGCTATTGTACTCATCTTGCTATACCCGTTTTTAATATTATCAAGAACTAGTCCATATTTTTTCTCCAATTCAGGTGACTTACTATACCAGTTAGTAAAATCAGTTTCAAGAGCTTTCTTTTTATCTTCCACTTTATTTTTAACGAGCATTTTTGACTGCCCGATAAAATTTTTCCATGTGTTGGCAATCATGGCATAATTTTCAGCATAATCAATTTTGACTTTAGTATCCACGTCCATCCTTTCTTTCATTATTTCCAATTCTTTTCCGAAGATTTTAATAAGAGAGGGATAAAAAGTATTCAGGTTAAATTCTAATCCGTAAGAAGTAAGGTAACGGCTTGTACTTCCCGGATATCCCCAAATCATGGCAAAATCATTCTTCTTAACGCCTTTCAAGCTGATGGGCAGATGGTACTTGGGTTTCAGGGGAATATTTTTCTCGCTGTAAGCGGCGGGATTTCCGGTTGAATCGGCGTAGATCCTGAAATACGGTAAAATCGCAGGTATGCCTGGGCCACATCCAGTTATCAGTGTCTCCTCCGAATTTGCCTATTGAAGAAGGAGGTGCACCTACCAGGCGGACATCTTTATAAGTTTGAAAAACAAAAAGGTAATATTCATTTCCTCCATAAAAAGGTTTTACTGTGACTTCGTATTTCCCGTTTTCAGAAGCCCGTTTCTTCATTTTTGCAGTAAGATCTTTAATTTTTTCGGTACGGGCCGATTCTTTTAACGTATCTGAAAGGAAGGGTATGATTGAATCGGTAACATTTTCCATGCGGACCAGGAATGAAGCATAAAGATTTTCATTAGACAATTCTTCTTTATCCGACATAGCCCAGAATCCATTTGTAAGATAATCGTGTTCGGGGGTACTATGGTTCTGAACGGCACTATATCCACAATGGTGGTTGGTAAACAACAAGCCTTCGTCTGAAACAACTTCTGCCGTGCAAAAGAACCCCCCTGATGAAGCTCCACCGGTTGACAGTCCGACAATGGCATCTTTCAAACTAGAGTGATTAATATCATATAATTCCTGGACAGTTAGATGCAAGCCTATTTTCTCCATGTCCACATAGTTCAGACGCTCAAGCAGAATAGGCAGCCACATCCCCTCATCCGGCGGGTTTTCTGCAAACAGTCTGGTTCCCAAAGAAAGGACCAGAAGGATAACCATTAAATTAATTTTGAACCTCATTCTGAATGACAAAATAATAGTGAATATATTTCTTGTGTTTTTGTTTTTCATTGTATTGGATTTTTTAAGGATAATCAATCTGAAATCTTTTTTGCAATATTACGGAGAAGAAAAAAACCATCCAATTTTTTTAAATTAATACAGACAAAAGTCGATTACCTGGTACTTTTTATAGCTCAACTATATTATAGGTTAGACGTATAAAAACGGGAGTTGAGCAATAAAAACAGAACAAATGTCAAAATTCTTTTGAATTTGCGAAGATTTTATAGATATTTGAAAATAAAACGGCATCTTGTCAGGATGAATAATAAAAACTCACATAAATTACGTATTGGAAGTATTCTGATACATCTTCTATTTTGGGTGTTAAGCTTAGTGCTTTTTCTTGTACTGATCTTTCTTACCCGGCATTTTAGGTTACAGGCCCTGGATTTCCAAACGGCAATAAATATTATTATTACGTTACTTTTACTGGCTGTCTCCGTTTACATAAATCTTCTTGTCCTATTACCCTTTTTCTTTAAAAAGCGGCGCTATTTTCTTTTTTCTTTGTTCGAGATTTTAAACATTGCACTTTTTATTTGTCTGAATTTTTTTATCTCCCTGGTATTCGAGGGAAGGCACAGGCATTTCCTAAACGAGTTAATCGCAGAATTTATCCTGGTACTGGTATTTCTTGTCATTACGACTCTGATCAAATTTACCCGTGATTCTCTTGCCCTGCAGGATGCAAACCTGAAAATCAAAGAGATCGAACGAGAGAATATGATATCCGAATTACGGGCATTGAAAGCCCAGATCAATCCTCATTTCTTCTTTAATACACTTAACAGCATTTACTCTTTTAGTCTCGACAGATCGGAAAAAACGCCTGAGTTGATATTGAAATTATCTGAGTTAATGAGGTATATTCTCTATGAGACACGCGATGATTATATTTCCATGGAAAAACAACTGGACTTTTTAAGGAATTATATCTACCTGGAAAAGTTAAGAACTGACGAGAAGATAAAGATCGAGTTGAAAATAGAAGGAGAATATACAGATTTAATGGTTGCGTCATTATTGTTTATTCCCTTTATCGAAAATGCTTTCAAATATGTTGCAAAAGAAAAGGATAATTCTTCCTTCATCAGGATATCATTCGATCTGACCAAGCCTGATAGTGTTATTTTCATGGTGAAAAACAAAAAATACAATTCTATTCTCCCTAGTGAAGGAAACAAGGAAGGAATCGGACTAACAAATGTGAGAAAACGCCTCAATTTGCTCTATCCGTCCAAACATCAATTAATAATTTCTGATACCGGTGATGTTTTCGAAGTAAAGCTAACCCTGGCACTGACATGAAAATCAAATGCCTGATCATCGATGATGAACCACTTGCACAGCGCGTACTTGAGCGGTATATACAGGATGTTTCTTTCCTCGAATTGGTACAGAAATGCAATAATGCACTGGATGCAATTGATATTCTTAAAGAACAAAAAATCGATCTGATTTTTCTTGATATAAATTTGCCCAAACTCACAGGATTGGAATTTCTTCGCTGCCTTAAAAATCCACCATTGGTGATTATAACAACTGCCTATGCAGAATTTGCCATTCAGGGATATGATCTGGATGTAGTGGATTACCTGATGAAGCCCTTCGGAATGGAGCGATTTACTAAGGCCATCCAAAAAGTTCAAGACATTCTTAAACCAAGAGAACATTCCCTTCCGGAAAAAATTTCAGGTGAAGCCAAGGAAGATCAGTACATCTTCATAAAATCAAACAAAAAAACCTATCGCATCAACCTTAATGATATCCTGTATATTGAAGCCCTGGGGGATTATGTAAAGATCTATACTACTGACCGGATGATCATCAGTTACCACTCGATGAAAAATCTGGAAAACCTTTTATCACCGAAGCAGTTTCCAAGGATTCATAAATCCTATATCGTATCGCTTTCCAAAATTGAGCTGATAGAAGGAAACCAGGTTAAATTACGGGACCGTTATATTCCAATAGGAACCAATTTCAAGGCAGAATTTGAAAAGCTAATCCGTACGATTTGAATTTCTTTAATGAAATGGAGGGGGAGAAATAGAAAGTGTGAGGTGTGAGAAAGCATTTCAAAAAATGAATTAATCAAGGTTTGTTTCATCATCGGTCAGTATTGTGGTTTTTCGAATGATAATTGAAAGATAGATCATTATTATCCCTAAAAGTATTGCTAATACTCCAATTACCTTGATTATAAAAGCCCCGACCGTATCTTTTTCAAGGATCATAACGATACCCAATGCAATAGTAAGCAAACCATTGAATAGAATGATATTTTTGTTAGAGAGGTTTCGTTTGACGTTCCACAGAATCACGAGTTGTAATATGCCCAAAATAATTGCCCAGATTCCAAGGAGGAGAAAGAATATTTGCAAGGATCCTTTGTTAAAGAACATGATCCCTACTCCTATTACAAAGCTAAATATTGATTGAAGAATCAGTATTCCGATATTTTTATCTTTTTTCAGGTTATTGATGGCAATAAAAAGGAATAATAATCCTCCCAAGGCAATTGCCAATCCTAAATAGAAGACGATGCCAAGAATAATTTCCTGTGAGAAGAGAAGAAGCAGCAAACCAAACAGAATGGCTATGATTCCGTTGATTGCCAGAAACCAACGATTTTTATTAGGTTTTGTTTCCATTGAATCCTATTATTGGTAAAAGATGAATGTCAAGAACCTCTAAAATGTATTCCCAGGTATTCCAGCAAAGTACCAGTTATAATGAAAGCGCCAAAGATAAAAAAAAGAATCCCCACAATCCGATTGATCCAAAATTTGACCTTCGGGTTCCCGAGCACCTTGATTTTATTGGCAAGAATGCATTTCAGGATATCAGTAGTAAGAATCATTCCCAAAGCCCCGGCAAAGAACATGGCAACAGATTTCCGGTCGCCACCATAGGTTGAGTTGATCGAAACAACCCAGAAAATCCAGAAAAACCAAAGTGTTGGATTTGCGATATTGAGGATGAAACCTTTGAAGTAATAGGGAATAACACCAGGTCTTTTCACGTGGATTTCGCTGATGGCTTCGACTTGTTCTTTATCCGGTAATTTACGGAAGAAAGTAAAGATACCATATGATATCATAATTATCCCACCTAAAATACCGAATGCCAAGTGAAATTTCGGAGCCGTAATGATCTCAGAAACACCGAAGAAAGCGAGAACAACAAGAAACAGGTCACTGGTAAAAATTCCCAATGCAAGGAATATCCCTGTTTTAATTCCATGCTTGATACTGGTTTGAAGGAGTGCGACCAAAGCCGGTCCCAAAGTTATTGCGACCGTGATACCGAGGACCAATCCTTCGAAAAGGGGATGTATCAATTTGACGTACAACTTACGTTCTTTTAGTTTGATCCCGTATCGACTGCGGGATAAGTTCTGCAATGTGCTCTTCCCATTCGACCCGTTGTTTTTCATTTAAAACTCGGGGAAATTTAAAGGCACCGCCTTCTTTACCTTTTGTTTTCATCCAGTCATAAAATATGTGCAAAGGTAAAATTTCCACATATACTTCACGAATAGCCTCAGTACGTTCTACACGGTAATCGTCATTTAGTACCGCGAGATATTCGTCTAGTTTGGCAGCTGCAATTATAGGATCCAATTTATCGTCAGAGCCGAGATACCATTTGTGTGCAAACAAGCTTCCGTAACGGATCCCAGTAACTGTAAACTCATTGATCTTAATGTTAAACTCGTCCTGTAACATTTTAATTGCGCGGTTCATATTATCCTGGGAAAGATGTTCACCGCAAAGACTGAGGAAATGCTTGGTACGACCCGTTAAAAGTATTTCGCAGGCTTCATTATTTGTAAATTTTATGACGTCACCCAGAAGATAACGCCATGCTCCTGCACAGGATGAAAGCAGCAAGGCATATTCTTTATTGTTCTCCACATCTGCAATTGTAAGTGTTTCCGGTTTTGGGAGAAGATTGCCTTCTGAATCAAAATTGACGCTGTTGTAAGGGATAAATTCATAAAACAATCCGTTGTCAAGGATCATAGTCAATGATTTCCTTGTACCTGCCTGCTGGTAGGCAACGTAACCTTCCGATGCGAGGTAAGATTCATTGTAAACAATGGGTCTTCCGAGAAGTTTCGCAAAGCTGTTGAAATAAGGCTCAAAGGAGACCCCGCTGTGAACATATGCTGATAAATTAGGCCAAATTTCATGAATGTTCTGCAAGCCATAATATGCAATGATCTTTTCGAGTATGATCTGCACCCATGCCGGCACACCTACGATCACTCCAATGTCCCAGTCTTTTGCCTGTCTTACAATTTCTTTCAGCTTTAACGACCATTCTTCTTCCCGGGAAATACGCGGGCCAGGTTTGTAAAAATACTGAAACCAGAAAGGAATATTGCTTGCCGATATCCCTGAAAGATCGCCTTTGTAATAGGTGCCATTATACTGAAGATGGGTACTTCCACCAATCATTAGGATCCCTTTTTCGTAAAATTCATCCGGAAAATTGTATTTTGTGGTCATTACCAACTGACGTATGCTTGCTTTCTGGATAGCTCTTAACATTGCGGAGGTAACCGGAATGTGTTTGGAGGATGATTCCGAGGTTCCCGATGTCAAAGCGAAGTATTTAACTCTACCAGGCCAGGTAACCCAAGGCTCTCCATTAAGACTTCTGTACCACCAGTTTTTAAACATTGAATTGTAATCGTGCACCGGTACAATTTCTTGGAAAGCTTTAATAAAATTCTTTTGTGAAAGGATCTCTGCAAAATGGTAATGTTCTCCAAATGCCGTATCCTGCGAACGGTTTAGTAGTTTTTTCAGTTCCTTGCGCTGAGCTATTACCGGGTTGAAATTCTTTTTTATGTCAATAGGAATCTGACGGATGGTATACGCAGTTTTGATGATAGATCCAAGGATGGGCATGCAGAGAAGGCTGAATTTATTAAGCAGTAAAATTATAAAAAAAATGGTACATTTCGGCCACATTATAATGGGCGGATGAAAAGAAGAATTAAATTGATCAAAATAACAGCCGGGATGTTGTTCATCCTTACAGGAGTCATCCTCGGTTTATTGTTGTTCCTGACTTTGACTGATTATCATCCAGCAGAGAAGGAAACGATTAATATTGAGAGAAAAGGGATAAAACTATCTCCGGTCAAAAAAGAGTTTACATTTCTTACGTGGAACATTGGTTACAGTGGCCTGGGGGAAAATATGGATTTTTTTTATGAAGGCGGGATAAGGGTCAGGCCTGAGAAAAAAGAATTCACGGGGTATTTTAAAGGTATTTGTCAATTTCTTTCATTTGCTGATTCTATTGATTTCATTTTTCTCCAGGAAACAGATGTTCATTCCAAACGGAGTTATTTTACGGATGAGGTTGCGGAGATTGGTAAGTTCCTTCCCGGGAGGTGTTCGCTGTTTGCAAAGAATTATGACAGCCGTTTTGTTCCGTTACCACTGGATAATCCAATGGGTCGTGTTGTTTCCGGTATTGCCTGTTTCCTGAGGTTCAGACCTGAAGCAGCAGAAAGAATTGATTATGGTACACGGTTTTCATGGCCAAAACAATTGGCCCTGCTGAAACGATGTTTTATGGTTATGCGGTATAAAATTAATTCCGGGAAAGAATTTGTTATCATTAATCTTCACAACTCCACTTATGATGCCGAAGGAACTTTGCGAAAAGAAGAATTAAAGAAACTTCAGTCTTTTGTTCTTACTGAGTATTTTAAAGGAAACTACGTTATTGCCGGAGGAGATTGGAACAATAACCCCAGGGGATACAATCCGCAATTCGTGAATAGTGGTGATTTGCCCAAAGTGATCAATCCCAAGTTGGATACCACATTCCTGCCTGGATGGAGATTTGTCTTCGATCCTTTAGTTCCTTCCAACCGTGATGTAGATATGCCTTATCAAAAAGGGAAGACAAAAACCACAATTATCGATTTTTATGTGATATCACCCAATGTAAAAGCTGAATCAGTTCATACCATTGCGACCAGCTTCAATTTTTCCGATCACCAGCCGGTAGTCATGAGAGTTATTTTAAAATAAGGTCTTGTCCTTTTTCTTTCCGATCTTTGCATTAAATTAAGCAAATGAAAATCAAGCCGGAAGAAGATATTTCCTTGATTGATCTTCTGATTAAAGAATTTAAAACCGGTTCCAGGACAGGGATCAAAAAGATAATTGAACATGGCAGTGTGAGCGTGAATGGAAAGACCATCACGCAACAAAATCTCAGGATCAAACCCGGCGATGTTATTGAATATTTGAAATACAAAGCCCCGGTGAATTCCCAAGATTGTCCCTTTCCTGTGCTTTATGAAGATGATGACCTGATTGCAATTGTTAAACCAGCCGGAATTCTGACGTATGGTGAAAAAGGAACACACGGAACCTCGCTATATAAGGTGCTGACAGATTACATACGGGATCGTACAAAAGGAAAGGAACGAATTTATGTTGTTCACCGGCTCGACAGGGAAGTATCTGGAATTCTGATATTTGCAAAATCGGAAAAGATCCAGGAGATGATCAAAGAACATTGGAAAGAAACGGAAAAACGTTACTACGCTTTGGTCGAAGGTAAACCAGCGAATAATGAGGGTGTTCTAAAAGATTGGATGCTTGAAGGCTGGGATCAGAAAGTATTTACTCTGAAGAAGGAAAGGCCCGGAGCCAAAATGGCTATCACCCATTACAAGGTTCTGAAAGAATTAAAGAATCACACACTCCTTGAGGTACGGCTGGAAACCGGCAGGAAACATCAGATACGTGTTCATATGGCAGAGATGGGATGTCCCATTGTAGGCGATTTTAAGTACGGGGCAAATAATAAAGTTAAAAGAAGAATACGGTTACATGCTTTTTATTTCTCATTTAACCATCCGGTAACGCGTCAATCACTTGAGTTCAAAACCCAGATGCCAAAGGGTTTTCTAACCATGGGAGAGAGTGATGAACATTATAAATGGTGATTCAAATAATTACGAATTATGAATGCCCGGGTAGTGGGTAACAGGTAATATTCAGATCAGACTGAAGTTTAACAAAAAAAATCAGTAGTTATGTCAAAAGGGAAAGATGTTAAAAAGAACGTTAAAAAAGCACCGGCTAAAACGCCAAAAGAAAAACGGCAGGAGAAAATAGAGAAAAAAGCAAAAAAGAAGAGTTAAATTTTAGTTTCATATTATTTCTCTGCTCAATATTCACCACTAAGTCAACTTATCAACTTTTCAATCCATAGTTGAATTTACGTTGTCTTAATGCTTCAAAGACGACTATGGCCGCTGAGGTTGATACGTTCATGGAGTCAACTTTTCCATTCATAGGGATCTTGATCAGTTCATCTGCTTCGTCAAGCCAGGTCTTACTTAGCCCAAAGGCTTCCGATCCCATGATAATAGCTGATGGGTCGCAGAGATCGGTTTCGTGATAAAACCGGGTTGCTGTCAATGCGGTGCCAAACATCCTGATACTATTTGATCTTAACCAGACAATGGTTTCCAGTGTTGTACTTGTCACTACCGGCACTGTAAAAATACAACCGATGCTTGACCTTATGGTGTTCGGGTTGTAGATATCCGTTTGTGGATCACAAATGATCACACCATCCAGGTTGGCTGCATCCGCAGTACGAAGCAGGGCACCCAGATTCCCCGGTTTTTCGACCGATTCGAGTACCAGGAAAAGAGGTAAAGAACCCAGTTTTAGATCGTGGAACTGTATCCTTTTCGGTATTGCCAATGCAATAGTCCCTTCATGACCTTTGCGGTAAGCAATCCGGTTGTATATTTCAATTGAAACTTCAACCAGATCCATGGGAACGATTGCTGTTGTTTGCATTGTCTCAAGTTCGGATAACGGAATCAATTCCTTGCAATAAATAAGCTGGGTGATTGAAAATCCGGCTTTTAGTGCTAAATTGATTTCACGAATCCCTTCAACGATAATAAGGTTTTGTTGCTTCCTTTCCCGGGGTTTCTCCTGGAGAAGCATAAGGTTTTTAATCAATGGATTCTGTAAACTGGCAATCGTTTTTATCATGGATAATAAAAATAGTGTTAAGTTTGTCTGTGAGTCTGCAGTAAAAGTATGAAAATAACTTTTCAGAGTGGAATCGAAAATGGACATTTCAATAAGAAAAACATGGAAAAAAGTATTTTCGAGTCGAGTAAATTCAGGTTTAATGAATGCGTGGATTATTCCACCGACGCA
This sequence comes from uncultured Bacteroidales bacterium, assembly GCA_963785325.1. Classification (GTDB taxonomy): domain Bacteria; phylum Bacteroidota; class Bacteroidia; order Bacteroidales; family FEN-979; genus FEN-979. The sequence continues at coordinate 61,030 of CAWAVC010000016.1, forward strand.
ATTATAAGCAAGAGAGTACTTGACCTCAATGTAGGAAACGTCACCTTATTTGCCTTTGATAAAGGACAGCAGCTGAGTGAGCATTCAGCCCCCTTTGATGCTATGCTGCAAGTGGTTGAAGGTACTGGCGAGGTGGTCATAGACAAGGTTCTTAATCAACTTGGTGCCGGGGAAACAATCATAATGCCGGCAAATATTCCTCACGCCGTACATGCTATTGAAAAGTTTAAAATGGTATTAACCATGATCAAGGGATAAGATCTTTAATAGAATAACGTGATTTGACATCCTGAAAAAGGAATAGGTACTATAGTTTATTTAATTTTTTTCCCTAAGTTTGAAACCAGGAAAATTAATTCTTCGCGATGGTAACTACAGATCTATGAAAAAACTCCTAAGCCGAATAAAGCCTCGCCTGCCCTGGCAGATGCCTGTGACCATCCTGCTGGGGATCTTTGCCGGGCTTGCGGTTTATGTTTTTTATATTTCAAAAGCCACTTCTTACCTAGGTGATAAACCAGAAACCTGTATCAATTGTCACGTGATGATCCCACACTATGCCAACTGGGCACATAATTCACATGGCAGGGTGACCACCTGCAATGACTGCCATATACCACACAACAATATCTTTAATAAATATCTTTTTAAGGCCAAGGATGGACTCAATCATGCAACTATGTTTACACTTCGCCTTGAACCACAGGTGATTATCATGGAAGATGAGACCAGGGACCTGGTTCGTGAAAATTGCGTACGTTGTCATGAAAAATCGGTAAGTAAGGAATTTATTTATGCCGTTCAACCAAATTACCATAATTATCTGGAAGACCGATGGTGCCTCGATTGTCATAGGGAAACACCACACGGAAGGGTGAATGGACTTTCATCCACTCCTAATGCACTTACCATACAGAAGGCAAAGAGTACGATAGCAAACTGGCTAGAAGAAGAATTAAAAATGAAAAATGAAAAATGAAAGTGCAAAGAGTAAAGTGTGAAAAAGCACCCCACCCCCGACCCTCTCTCCTAAGAGGGAGGGGAGTTGAAACAATATATTGCTTTTTAATAAAAGTGAAAATTGAAACGAGTAAATCGGCATTATATGGAAACATCTAAGAAACGTAAAACCTGGGTAAATTGGGTGTTATTTTTTTTGACGGTCGTCGTTGTTTTTCTTTTAGGATTACTGGCGTCTTCTATTACTACCCGGAAAGCTGAGAGGGAATATGTGTATAAGCCGAAAGTGAGAGTGACAGATTGGGAGCCCCGGAACGCGGTATGGGGTGAAAATTTCCCGAGGGAATACCAGTCTTACCTGCAGACCAGCGATACTAATTTCCGGAGTGAGTTCAATGGTAATGCGATGATCGATGAACTTGCAAGAGATCCGAGGATGGTTGTTCTCTGGGCCGGGTACGCGTTTTCAAAAGATTACAGCCAAAGCAGGGGTCATTATTTCGCTATTACCGATATAAGGAACACACTACGGACGGGAGCACCCAAAGCTCCCGATGACGGGCCACAGCCAAATACGTGCTGGACATGTAAAGGTCCTGATGTTCCCAGACTAATGATGGATAAAGGAGTATTGAATTTCTATAAAGGGAAATGGGCATCGCTTGGCGACCAGGTAGTGAACTATATCGGTTGTGCCGATTGTCACGATCCGATGACTATGGATCTTCGTATCAGCAGACCTGCCTTGGTTGAAGCATTTAAGGCAATGGGAAAGGATATTAAAAAAGCCACGCACCAGGAAATGAGATCGCTGGTTTGCGCACAGTGCCATGTAGAATATTTTTTTGACAAACACAGGAAGGATGCCGAAGGGGGTTCTTATCTTATGTTCCCGTGGAAATACGGAACAACAGCCGACTCTGCCCTGAAATATTACAACGAGATAAACTTTTCAGATTTCACACAACAACTTAGCAGGGCCCCCATTCTGAAAGCCCAGCACCCGGATTATGAGATTTACCTAACCGGGATCCATGCTGATCGAGGAGTAGCCTGTGCCGATTGTCATATGCCATATGTGAAAGAAGGAGGACAGAAGTTTACTAGTCACCGGATTGTTAGTCCACTGGCAAACATTTCCGGAACCTGTCAGACCTGTCACCGTGAAAGCGAAGAATCATTGCGTAAAAATGTATATGAACGGCAAGAAAAGGTTAAAGAGATCAGGGATAAATTGGAGATCGAACTGGTGAGCGCAACTGTGGAAGCAAAAGCAGCCTGGAATGCCGGTGCAACGGACAAAGACATGGAAGTCATCCTGAATAAAATCCGCAGTGGTCAATGGTATTGGGATTATGCCACAGCCAGTCATGGCGCTTCATTTCATTCACCTGTGGAAGTGACAAGGATTATCGGAAACGGCATGCACGAAACCCAAGATGCACGGGTACTTCTTGCAAGACTACTGTCAAAACTTGGAAATAACAATGAAATCCCTTATCCTGATATAGCCACAAAAGAGAAAGCACAAAAATTCATTGGACTCGATATGAACCAATTGAGAAAGGAAAAAGAAGATTTTCTGAAAACTATGGTCCTGGGATGGAATAAAAAAGCAAAGGAACGGGAAGACAAATGGAAAGTAGTGATGAATTAACAAGAAATATTCCAGATATGAAGTTGCTGACTCCATTACACTGGGTGGATTACGATCTTATTGATACCGGGGGGCTGGAGAAACTTGAGCGATTCGGGAAATATATTCTCGCCCGTCCTGAGCCACAGGCGATCTGGTCGAAATCGCTTCCGGAAACAGAATGGGAACGACTTTTTAATGCACAATATAAAAGAACAAAAGGGATTGATCCTTCAAAACAGGATATAGGTGAGAAAGGGGAATGGAAACTGAAACCCGGAATGCCGGATCAATGGATAATATCATATTCTTATAAAAGAATGCAACTGAAGTTTCGTTTAGGATTAACTGCATTCGGACATATCGGAATATTCCCTGAGCAGGCAGAGAACTGGAATTTTATTTATGACTTTCTTGACTCATCAACTGTTTTGCATAAAACATTAAGGGTATTGAATCTTTTTGCATATACCGGAGGAGCTTCCCTGGCAGCAAGAGTCACAGGTGCCCAGGTTGTGCATGTGGACTCAGTCAGACCTGTAGTTACATGGGCTAAGGAAGACATGGAGATCAGTGGACTGGATGGCATTCACTGGGTGGTGGAGGATGCCTTGAAATTTGTAATACGTGAAGTGAAAAGGGGCAACCGGTACGATGGAATCATCCTAAATCCACCGGCCTATGGGCGGGGACCTCAAGGAGAAAAGTGGATACTCCAGGATTCGATCAACGAGATGATAAGATCCTGCAGTCTATTGTTGAACCCTGATGCCGGTTTCTTTATCCTGAGCCTTTATTCCATGGGATTTTCAGCTTTGATTGCAGATAGTCTTGTCCGATCACATTTTAACCATATCCCTGACCAGGAAATCGGAGAGTTTTATTTTACCGATAGTTCTGAAAAAAAATTACCACTGGGGACTTTTTTACGATTCAAGAAGCCCAGTTCCAGCCATAGAAAATCATGACGCAGAATGCATCTCATCCCCCGAACTCTTCTCCTGAAGGAGAAGTGGAGTGAAAAGGTAGAGAATATTTAAAAATGAGTTTCAAAGGAGAGTCAAGAAACAGATTTGCTGCAATTCCATCTGCAAAAAGCTTTCCTTCATCCGTCAGGGAATAAGATTCCGGAGTTTTCAATCATTTCACCAGATATCAAATAGCGGGAAGCAAGCTTTGAAAAGTAGTCAGCCGCCTTTTTCCCCGAATTGTTTTTCGATCATATTCGAATCACAGCCCCACATGGTTCTCAGGGAAACCATCACGTATTCATTGTATTTCTGTACTTCGGTCAGTTCTTCTGATTCGAAAAATGGTTCCTTACGGTCCATCTGATCAATGTATTGAACAAGGCTGGCAATGTTCCATTGCCGGGAAGCGCCGTTGTAAGAGTGGGCTGAGGGTCCCAATCCAAGATAGGCTGTCCCGTTCCAATACATGCTGTTGTGTCTTGAATAAAAACCTTTCTGGCAGAAATTTGAAATTTCATAATGTTCAAATTCCTTTTCTTTCATCATTTGTAACAGGATCCGAAAATGATCTACAATATACTCTTCCGTAAGGTCTGGTAGTTTCATTTTCCGGATTAGCAAATCCAGTGCAGTTTTTGGTTCGACTGTCAGAGAATAAGCTGATATATGAGGTACTTCCAATGAAAATGCTTTTTCAAGATTTTTCTGCCATTTTTTATTTGTAAGTGTCGGTATCCCATAAATAAGGTCAATGCTAATATTGGTGAAGCCTGTTTCTTTTGCCTTGAGCACTGATTCTTCAGCACTTACCCCGAATGGATCCGGTCCAGGTACTGAAGGTCATCATCAAAAAATGATTGAACTCCGATGCTCAGCCGGTTAATTCCTAACGTACGATATTCATGTAAAGCATCGGAATCAATATCATCCGGATTCGCCTCTAGAGTGATCTCTGTATTCCCAGCAAGCATAAAATATTTCCGTAAGTCTTCCAGGATGCCATTAATCTCAGGGATTTTTAAAATAGATGGCGTTCCGCCACCGAGGTATATAGATTCGACCAGCATACCGTTCAAATAATTTTTCCGCAGATAAATTTCTTCCTTTAAAGCATCAAGAAAACGTTCCTTGTACTTTAGAGAAGCCAGCGTGAAAAAGTTGCAGTAATGGCATTTTTTCCTGCAAAACGGAATGTGAATATAAATACCAGCCATGGTTACTTTTTCTTTTTCAGAATAATCCGGAAAGTAGTTCCCTTGTTGAGTACTGATGATTTGACGAAGATCTTGCCGGAATGATAATTTTTAATGATCCTTCTGGACAAAGTAAGACCCCAATCCCCAGCCTCTTTGTTTGCTTGTATATCCGGGATTAAAGATTGTCTGGTAGAGTGATTTTTGGATGCCTTTACCTGTATCTGTAACATCGATGATAACATTTCGATCATCTTGTGAAATATCAATATTAACTTCCCCGCTTCCTTCCTTCCATCGCATCTACTGCATTCTTACAAAGATTTTCAATTACCCATTCAAAAAGATGAATATTGACCGGTGCCATGATCTCCATATCTATCCCCGGAGTGATACTAAAATTAACTTTTGGTGACGTTCTGGAACGGATATAGGAAATTGAATTATAAACCAGTTTTACAATATCGGCAGATTCAAGTCTTGGCTGAGAACCGATCTTTGAAAACCTGTCTGTAATCGTTCCCAGACGATTTACGTCTTTTTCGATCTCGTTTAATGTTTCCCGGTCGACCTCTTTCAACTTCAGCAATTCCACCCATCCCATCATTGATGAAAGAGGGGTTCCAAGTTGATGTGCTGTTTCTTTGGCCATCCCTACCCAAACCTGGTTTTGTTCCGATCTGCGTGCTTGGCTGAATAGCAGGTAAGCGATCAGCAGGAACAGGCCGATCACAGCCAGCTGAATGAATGGATAGAACTTAAGCTTGGTCAGGAGAAAAGAATCCTCATAAAAAATATACCGTGTACCGGTTTCAGCAAGGTTAACTTTGATGGGTGTATTGTGGGACGCCATTGATTCTATCGTGGCTTTGACAAATGCGGGGTTGGCCATTTTATTTTCAGGAATATTTCCCGAAACAATATTCCCATTTTCATCCCGGATAGGATTCCTTGACACTATCAGTAATAATGACAGGTACGGAGGCAGAATTCAGTACAACTTCAGAAAAAAATGAATTGACCAGGTCGTCCAGTACTTTTCTCAGGTCCGTGAATATTTTTGAATCTTTGTAATAAAGAATCAATTTAGCCTTGGGATTATAGTGGGTTATAACTTTCAACTATCGGGGGGTAAACAGAAAATTCTTTCTTAAGTTTTGCAGTCATCTTTTTAACCGTATCCACGTTGAAATCGACATTTCTCGTGCTCGAAATGTTTCCATTCTCATCGGAAACAATTACTGGGATGGATACATTGTTCTCGATGATGCTGCTTTCAAAGGTCAGATCTTCACTCATGCTTGCCGTGATCATGCGCCTGTGGGTTTCGGCAACAGTCTTCATCCGAAGGTTTTCTTCCACTTTGATTTGTTCGAACAATTTATGGGTATAATTGACGATCATAGCCCGGTGATGAATTGCATCGCCCAGATCTCCACATTCTTACGTTCATCCTTACGGATTTCTCCTACAAGAACATTGGTCAGATAAAGTGAAATGGAGACAATCACGACGGCAACGCCGAAAAGAAACCATTTCCACCGTTTTTTTCTCAGATAGATATCCACGTCCGGTTTGTTTTTTTGATTTAAACGTATTTTTCTCCCTTTTCCAGCCGCACATCATTTACAAACTGCCGGATCTGCTGTTCATCTGATTTCCTGCAAACCAGCAGAACATTTTCTGATTCAACTACAATATAATCAGTAAGTCCTTCCAATACAACCAATTTTTCCTGCGGCATATTCACAATGCAATTAGAAGATTCGAATAACATAACATTCTTTCCTATCACAGTATTCCCATTTTCGTCTTTTGAACGATTTTCATAGAGGGAGCCCCAGGTACCAAGATCCGACCAGCCAAAATCGACGGCAAGAACGTAAACATCACCTGGCTTTTTCCATAATCCCGTAATCAATAGAAATACTTTTACATATCCCGTAAGCTTCATTGATGAATTCCTGTTCACCCGGAGTTCCGTATTGCCCGATTCCTTTGCGGAACAAGATATTGATCTCAGGCAGGAAATCAGCAAAAGATTTCATAATGCTTTTCAGCGACCAGACAAAAATTCCTGCATTCCACAGAAAATCGCCGCATTTTATGAATGTCGTTGCCAGTTCGATATCCGGTTTTTCGGTAAACGTCTTCACTTTTTTTAAGTGAGGTTCTTTTGCATTTATGGTTCCTTCTTCAAACTGGATATAACCGTAACCGGTATCGGGCCGGCTTGGACGAATCCCAAGGGTAAGAAGCCAGTTATGCTCACCGGCTACCTGTAATGCAGTCAGAATATTTTCCAGAAATATTTCTTCTTTCAGGATGATGTGATCGGAAGGTGCCACGACGATACAGGCTTCGGGATCTTTTGCCAAGATCCTGTAATTTGCATAAGCGATACAGGGTGCAGTATTCCGCCGTGCCGGTTCACAAAGAATCTGTTCGTCGGATATATCAGGTATTTGTTGCTTCACCAGTAATTTATAGGCTTCGTTTGTGACAATATAGATGTTTTCGGTGTTCATGATCTTTGTAAACCGCCGGTAGGTTTGTTGAATCAAAGTTTCACCGGTACCAAGAATATCGATAAATTGTTTTGGATGGCTGGTACGGCTCATCGGCCAGAATCTTGCTCCAATCCCTCCTGCCATGATCACGCAAAAGTGATGATTTGATTTTTTCATTTAAAGAGGCTTAAATTCGCTGTAAAATTACAATATAATGGACAGAATCCAATGAATCAGTGCGCTATCTGGTTGGCACCGGTAAGACCCGTGCCATTGGGCTAAAAAGATAAGTCCTTCCGTTATCAAGACATACACAGCGGTATCGTTTTCGAAGTCTTTCCTGCTTCCTGAATTTTCTCCCTGCCGGTAATGAAAAGATTGTATCAAATGCCAGTGATTCTATGAATACAGAATCATCCGGAGTATCGTATTTTTTCAATGCAGCTACCAGGTATTTATTCGATTTCGAAGAAGAACCGGGATTTTCAAAATGGTTCACCAGGTGATGAAGTACTTCTGCAGGAAAAATAGATTCTTTCATCAATGGTTTCATCAGTTGCAGGTAATGGTTTTTCCATTCCTTTCCGTGCGGAAGAGGCCGGCGTTTTCTGAGTTTAATTCTAAAACCACTATTCCCAGCCGAGGTTTCAGTCCAAACTTCGTGGTGTGCCATCTCGTGAACAAGGGTGATCAAAAAATCAAACCTGTTCAGGTTTCTGTTTACTGAAATCCTGGCTGGAAATTTATTCACTGGTAATTTGTAATCGCCGAATTTTGACGAGCGGACTTTTGAAATTCTCAGGTGAACCGGATGAACCTGAAACCAATCCAGGATATATCCAATTGAATTTTCCGGGATGAATGTTTGAAGATCTGGTATGGCCGGACGCAAAAACGATGAAGGCGGCAAGAGGGATGCACCTGTTTTTTTCTTCAGGGCAGGAAGTGTTTTTTGATGGAATAAATCCCAATTTTCTAACAACATCGTGTTTTCTGCCGTTTTTTCCTGTAATTCTTATTCAGAGATAATTTTTCATTTTTTACACTACGGCAAAAGTAACTTTTAATCTAAGAAAATACTCTGAAAATTATTTTTTTAACACAAAGAACCCCACCTCAGGCCTTACCCCCAAGAGGGAGAGGAGATTGAACAATCAAATATCGATCAACGAGTTCAATTCAGATCGTAAAGATTTAAAAACCTTCCAGAGGCTAGTATAACGTTCTTATAATAATATTGCATTATAATAAAAATCGTTTTATCTTTGTGGCAAAAATACGCCACAATGAGAAGGACAAAAAAAGCCAAATTGAATCCGACAGATGACGAGAAAGTTGATCTGACAAGGATTGCCAAAAGTAAAACCCTCCCTCATCGGGAAGTGATAAGGGCAAACATTCTTTTGCAATATATGGAAGATAAAAGCATCACAAGTATTGCGGAAAGTTTGAGAACCAACAGGCCCCTGGTTGAACGCTGTATTGATAAAGCCATTGGATTTGGGATTAAAACAGCATTGAAGGATCTTCCAGGCCGGGGTAAAAAGCCTGTTATTACCGATGAGGCGAAAAGCTGGGTTTTGTCGATTGCCTGTCAACGCCCTGTTTCTTTAGGATATGCACATGAGGTCTGGACCTATAGCTTGATGATAAAACACATTCGTAAAAACTGTCGTGATACCGGGCACCAATGTCTTGAAAACATAAACAAAGGTGTGCTGAACAAAATACTGTCCAAAGGGAATATAAAACCCCATAAGGTCAGTTATTACCTGGAAAAACGCGATCCTGATTTCGAATTTAAAATGGCCAATATATTACAAGTTTATAAAGAGGTGGCTATTGTTAACGACCAAATGAAGAAACAAGGAAAAATGACGACCATCTCCTATGATGAGAAACCTGGAATACAGGCTATTAAAAATATAGCCCCTCAACTTCAGCCAGTTGTAGGTAAATATACAACGATACAAAGAGATTATGAATATAAACGGTTAGGGACTCTTAGCCTGCTTGCCGGAATAGATTTACATACAGGAAAAATTATTCCTCTGGTAAATGAAAAACACAGAAGCAAAGAATTTATCATGTTTCTTGAGAAAGTAGACAAGGAATATCCGCAAGATTGGAAGATAAGGATTATTCTTGATAATCATTCAGCCCATGTATCAAAGGAAACACAAAAATATTTACTATCCAAACCATCCAGATTTGAGTTCGTGTTTACTCCTAAACACGGTTCATGGCTAAACATGATAGAAATGTTTTTTAGCAAAGTAGCCCGATCCTTTTTAAGACAGATCAGAGTGGATACAAAGGCAGAATTGATGCGTAGAATATATCAGGGAATCGAAGAAATGAATAATGAACCGGTAATCTTCAGGTGGAAATATAAGATGGATGAGTTAAAAGTCCTATGATATGTTATATAGAGAACGTTATACTAGTATGCTTTTGAGTGGGAAGTTTAAAACTCATCCTTAAGAGGTCGCTACAGCACAAAGATAGTGCGAAATTCTTGAGTATATTATCAAATTACTTCCATAATAATATCCTTTCAATCTAGAAAACAAATATTTGAATCCTATTTTTTTGGATACTGCGAATAAGATCCAATAATTAATGAACTACCCCGCCGCAAGCAGCGGGGTATCTTAGAACAACTCTAACTGTTTACTGCTATGCAAAATAGTATACTCTTTCTCACGTCCCTGATCACGAACATAATTCGTGATGGTCGTTTCGTCACCAAATTTGCTGACCGTGTTAACAAAATATCCATCTGTCCAAAATTCTCCTCCCCAAAGTTGTTTCTTCACTTCTGGGTGCTTCTTAAAAATCTCTTTAGCCGTGATACTTTTCAAAATCGTGATGATCTGAGTTACACTCATCTTCGGAACAGATTGAACCAGAAAATGAACATGATCCTTGTCAGTACCTATCTCCAGAAAATGAACCTCATATCTCTTCTCGATCTCCAAACAACTCTCTTTCAACGTTTGATCAACTTTCTTGCTAAAAACAACTCTCCGATATTTTGCTGGACACACAAAGTGATACAACAATACACTGACATTATGCGATTTATGTATGTACTCGCTTTCGCTCATACATACAAAGATATTAATTACGCCGCAAGCGGCGGGGAACTAACCCCTAAAAGAGATTAGAAAAAGGGCCTTTTATTATTGCTTAATTTAATGAGTCATAACGCTGTGCCGCCAGTCGTAATGATGACCTCAGAAGATTTTATATTTGCTTTTTGTTCAGAATTGGATGAAATACCAAATTTTAAAATTTATATAATTTTCTTGACATACCTGTTTTAGTTATTTACCTTTACTGTATGTGTATTAGGAAGAATTAAATTATATAAAAATCTTTTGAATAGTTGTGATTTTTTATAATTATCTTATTTTGATGTCAATATCTCTTTCCAATTCTAATTAAAAGTTAAGCACATGAAAAAGATTGTTACTCTTTTAATGGTCACTGTAATTTTTATCAGCCTTGCCTATGGTAAGAAGGTTGATGTGAACACAGCGCAGACTGTTGCCCGCCAGTTTATGGTTAACAAGGCTATTATGGGTAAATTGATAAAGATCCGGAATATCAGCCTTACATATACTTCAGTCCCGGCAAACGGCACTAAGGCTCCTTCCGGTGACTCTGTAGTGAATTATTATGTATTCAACATTAATTCGACCCAAGGATTTGTTATTGTCTCCGGAGATGATATTGTGGAGCCTATACTTGGCTATTCCAACCAGAAATCCTTTGATCCGGACCATATTCCAGCTCATGTGGCGGCATGGTTAAAAGGGGTCATCGCAATAATGCGTACCTGAGTCAATCAATTTAAAATGAATAAAATAACATATTTTGTTGTTAAAATTGTGAAATGGGAAATAACCTCGGAAAGCCTTGTGTGTTATGGGTTATTCTCATTTCACAATTACAAAAAAAAATCATTTCAAAGCGATTTTTAGAACCATATTTATAATGCTTATAATCAATCTGTTGAAATAGCCAGGTACGCATCTTTGCGAAGAACCGTTAAAAGGATATGAAGACCAGATACAGTTCGCCATTGAAAGGCAGATGAAGTCTACACCAAAGATCATGGCAGAATGGGAACGCTATAAAAGCATTAATAATCAGAACCCGGTCTACAGGAGTCCTGCAAGTGTATATCCCTTGGTTCAAACTACCTGGAACCAGTCTCCTTATTATAATGACTTATGCCCTTACGATAACAATGCCGGCGAGTTGACGGTGACAGGTTGCGTCGCAACGGCAATGGCACAGGTTCTTAAGTACTGGAACTTCCCAACGACCGGTGCAGGATTTCATTCATATAACGATCCTAAATACGGAACACAATCGGCTGATTTCGGCAGCACGACCTATGATTGGGCCGATATGCCTCTGGTGCTCAACGGCCCTAATACTTCTATAGCAACACTTATGTATCATTGCGGAGTCAGCGTGAATATGACCTATGGCACTGCTGAAGCAGGAGGAAGCGACGCTTATGTGATCTCTTCACAGAGCCCGATTACAAATTGTGCAGAATATGCACTCAAGACTTATTTCGGGTATCCGACGACGCTTAATGGACAGGTCAGGCAGAATTTTGATGATAATACCTGGAAAAATATGATAACAACCGATCTCGATGCAAGCAGACCGATCATTTATGCAGGATTTGGCAGTGGAGGGGGGCATTGTTTTGTTTGCGACGGTTATGACAATAACGGCTTGTTCCATTTTAACTGGGGGTGGCAAGGACAATATGATGGTTATTTTGACATCGATGCATTGAATCCTGAAGGTTTGGGTATCGGCGGAGGTACAGGAGGCTTCAACAGCGGCCAGCAGGCAATTTTCGGTATACAGGGCAGTAATGGCGGCGGCGGTGGAAATCAGACTTATGGACTGGCACTTTATTCCAACTTGAATATTTCTACATCGCCTATTGGTTATGGTGATCCATTCTCTGTAAGCACCGATATCGCTAATTTTGGTCCGGGTACATTCCAAGGGACTGTTTGTGCAGCTATTTTTGATACCAGTTTTGCATTCATTGATTTTGTCGATAGCATACCCAACGTGACCTTTGATTCCGGGTATTATTATTCAACGACATTCGACTACCCTGGAAAGTTTACTCTTCTTCCCGGCACTTATTATATTGCCACATATTATAAAGCTACCGGAGGGAACTGGAAGCTGATCGGTAATTACCATACCTATTACAATTTTCTTCAGGTACAGGTTGTGAATTCAAACAGCATAGAAATGTATGCCGCAATGACCGTTACACCGGGAACAACATTGACAACAGGACAGCAGGTTTCTGTTCACCTCGACGTGGCCAACTTTGGTGAATCAGAATTCAATGGGATCTTTGACGTTTCACTTTATAATCTAGATGGTTCTTTTGCAGTAACCATCCATCAATTAACAGGAATGAGCCTTCCTGTCGGGGATCATTATATAAACGGATTGACTTTCACTAATACGGATCTTATTGTCAATCCGGGAACTTACCTTATGGCATTGCAATATTCCGAGGATAACGGCAACTCCTGGTCTCTTGCCGGTTCACAGAGTTACGAAAATCCAATCTTTGTTCTCGTACAACAAGCAGGCCTCAGTCCTGATCCGTACGAACCAAATAATACTCCGGACGAAGCATATCTCCTTGCCATTAGTTTCATCGGAAATACTGCTTCAGCCAGTACTCCGGGCTCCAACTGCAATACCGGAACAGATTATGATTATTACATGATCACTCTTTCCCAGGACTCTTCTTATACAATCAGTGCACGCGTCGATGATGCCAATTATAACGCTGATCTTGGAAGCTATACACTCAATGCAATCTGGACCGATTCCATTGTTGGAAGTCCAAGGTCACCGGTATATAGCGGTCCGGCTCCCGACAATATTATGCTGGCGAATGGCGGAACAATACTTTTCGAAATTGTACCTGAATATACCGGACTAACAGGAACCTACAATCTTGTATTGAGCATACAGAGAAACCCTCTCGGGATTGCTGAATCCAGCCAGAATTCATTGAATGTTTATCCTAACCCTGCCAACGATTACATCTATATTGCACCTGCAAGCCGGCAGCAATGGCCTTCACTAGTCAGGATCACCACCATCGAAGGACGCGAGGTGATGAATATTGAGCCGGATCAGCAACATGATAAAATTATGATATCGATTGGCAATCTTCCGGATGGGATCTATTTTCTGCTGGCAACAACCCCGGATGGCGTAATCTCAAAACAAATCGTCATAAGCAAATAGACCTGACGATCAAAGGCGGGTTAGATGTTTTCTTTGTATTGTTTTGCTACCAGGAAGGGCAGTGGCATGATTTCGGTTTTGGATTATGGTAATTCTGATGGTTGGTGGTGACACAGGACCCAACCATAAAGGCGCAGGTTATCATCAGTAAAATAAATACTATTCGCCTGAATTTCATTCTGCAAATATACTTTATTCGGATAAACAGGATACGGTCAGTTCTTTTTCCAGCAACCAACGGAAGAGATTTTTTTAATTTCGAACGCCTGATAATGTAGGATTGTTGTAATTTTAGCGAAAATATTTCCTGTGAACATTAAAATCATTTCTACTACTGGTGATTATGTGTTGCTGATGCGCAGGGTCTTTACAAAACCCCAGAGAGGAAGTATCTTCTGGCAGCGTTTAATGGACGAGATACAGGGTTTGGGCATTGAATCCATTGGTATTGTTGCGTTCATTTCGGTATTTATGGGGGCTGTGGTCGCCATACAAACTGCATACAATATCGATAATCCTTTTATCCCTCTTACTATGGTTGGGTGGACGACCCGTCAATCGATTATTCTCGAATTCTCTCCAACAATAATAAGCCTGATCCTTGCAGGGAAAGTCGGATCACGGATCGCCTCTGAGATCGGTACCATGAGGGTTACGGAGCAAATCGATGCGCTGGAGATCATGGGCGTTAATTCTGCCAATTATCTTATTTTCCCTAAAGTTGTTGCCTCCATGTTGATCAATCCAGTCCTCATCGTTCTCAGTATGTGGATGGCCATCCTTGGGGGATGGTTGGCCATGGCTGCGACCGGGTTATCTACAACGACAGACTATATAACTGGTATACGAATTGATTTCCAGGAATATATTGTTTTTTATGCACTTCTGAAGACTTTCTTTTTTGCTTTTATCATTTCGACAATTTCCGGATTTTACGGATATAGAACCAACGGAGGGGCGTTGGAAGTAGGACAAGCCAGTACTAAGGCTGTTGTATTCAGCAGTATTCTTATCATTCTTTTCAACCTCATTCTAACTCAACTTCTCTTAACATGATCGAAGCAAAAGATATAAATAAAATTTTTGGCGAGCATCATGTCCTTAAGAACATCTCATGTACTTTTGAAAAAGGAAAAACAAACCTTATTATCGGACAGAGTGGATCGGGCAAAACAGTGTTAATGAAATGCCTGGTAGGATTATATGAAGTTGATACGGGAATGATCATCTATGACAATCGGAACTTCTCAGAGATGAATTTCGAACAACGCAAGAATTTCGCCAGGAGATTGGAATGCTTTTCCAGGGTGGTGCCTTATTTGATTATATGACAGTAGAAGAGAATGTGATGTTTCCACTGAACATGTTTACAAATAAAACAAAACGAGAGAAGCTGAATCGTGTTAACTTCGTGCTGGACAGGGTTAATCTTGACAATGTCAACCACATGATGCCCTCTGAACTTAGCGGAGGTATGCGCAAACGGGTGGCCATTGCACGAGCTATTTCCATGAATCCGGAGTATCTTTTTTGTGATGAGCCAAATTCAGGTCTTGATCCCCAGACTTCAGGGGTTATCGACCAACTGATTAAAGAGATCACTGTTGAATATGAGATCACGACAATTATCAATACCCATGATATGAATTCAGTGTTAAGCATAGGCGATAACGTTGCCTTCATTTATGACGGTGAACTCTGGTGGAGAGGGAATAAAGAAACAATCCTTCACACCAGTAACAAAGAACTCAATGATTTTGTTTTCGGTACTGAGCTTACTTCACGATTGAAGCAGTGATCCATGAATTATCTCGACATTATCATTTTCTGTATCCTTGGGCTGCTGTTCATTAACGGAATAAGGAAAGGATTCATTCTCAGCCTTGCCACGCTTATAGCGCTGCTTCTCGGCATCTGGGCTGCTATTCATTTTTCCGGCTTCATGAGTAACTTCCTCATCAAAACCTTTCATCCTTCGGGTGCCTGGCTAACCATTCTTTCCTATGTATTAACCTTTTTACTGGTCGTTCTGGGAGTTATTATTATTGCCCGTTTACTTGAAAATGTGGTGAAAACAGTTGGTTTAGGATTAACAAACAGCATTATCGGCGGTTTTTTTGGCTTGTTGAAAGGAATATTAGGGGTGAGTTTCCTGTTGTTTATTCTGGTTCATTTCGATTCGAATGAATATATAATCTCTCATAAAACAAAAGAAACATCTGTTTGTTACCCATATATCCAGAAAATTTTTCCAGTATATTCCAGATTTTTGTTTAAATGAATAATTCTGTAATTATTAAGAGCACTTCTAAAAACAAAAAATTAGTATAACTATTGGAATGTTAATAATATAACTACGTTTATATTGGTGGAAATGTTTTATTTTAAATCCTCTAAGACTTTTTGGCGATCATTTGTTATTAGAAACCTTAGTAAATTTTGAGATCTTCTGCAAAAACTGAGCGAGTATATTGACCGGAGTATATTTGAATTGTGTTTATATCAGGTATTTATAGCTGATATTCAGTGTTATAAAAATAGGATGGAATGAATTTAGGTTTTTAGAAAATCATACTATATATTTGTATTAAAATCGGTATGAAAAAAAGTGGTTTTTAGAAATCCGCTAATAAATCATTTAACCAAAACCAACTAAATATGAAGAAATTTACCACCTCTTTCCTGTCCGCCGGATTATTCATAGCTTCTTTAGGATTTATATTCTTTAGTTGCACAAAGGAGGGACCACAGGGACCAGCTGGAACCAATGGAACTAATGCATCTTTAACCTGCGAGGAGTGTCATAATTTTTCCGACACAATCGTTGCAAAAATTTTCCAATATAATGCATCCAAGCATGCAACCGGCAGTACTCTTAATGAAGCTACGAATGCTACTTGCGCTCCCTGCCATTGCAGCCAGGGTTTTGCAGAAGTTAATTCAACCGGTTCTTTCAGTACTGCAGCAGGAATTACCGATGCGGCACCGATCAACTGTCGCACCTGTCATCAGATCCATAAAACTTATACGAATGCCGACTGGTCGTTGGCAACAACTGCTCAGTATTATTGGCGTTTTGACTCAACCCAAAAAGTTCATTTTACTGCCAATGACGGTACCGCAAATCTTTGCGGAAGATGTCATCAGGCACGGGTTGCAAGTCCTACCTTAAATAAACCTTCCTCTAACACTGATTCGATCACTATAACCAGTAACAGATGGGGGCCACACCATGGGCCACAGTCTAATATACTTGCTGCCAAAGGTGCATACAATGATGCAGGGTTTGGAACTTCTCCGCATAAAGACACAATCGGATGCATGGGTTGTCATGGCAAGAATGCTCAAGGAAACTATGTCGGAGGACATACACTGATAATGACCAGCACAACAACCGGTGATAACGTAGCAGTTTGTAAGCCCTGTCATCCTGATGCAACATCTTTTAACATTAACGGAGATCAAACAACAATCAATGGTCTCTATCAGCAATTAAAAATAAAATTGGCCACTTTCAACATGCTGGATACCAACACTATGTTGATCATTCCAAAAAAATATGCCCAGGCTGACTTAGCAGTACTTTGGAATTTTCTGCTCGTAGATGCTGATCGTAGTATGGGTGTTCATAATTACCAGTATACCTTCAATTTGCTGACAGCCGGAATCATACATTTTAATACAAAGTCTTATTAATTAATTTTTGGATATCTGTAAAGGCTTCAGAAAAATTCTGAAGCCTTTTTTTCAATAATTAATGCAAATACCTTATCTTTACTTTCAATATATTTATTGTCAATTATAAAACGATTCATCATGCAAAAGAAAATCTTCGGAGTTTTGTTTGTATTCCTGATCGGAATGTTGATTTTTACCTCTTGTGCTAAAGATACAGTTGTGCCCTTTCAAAGCAATATCAATCCCAATCTGAAAATCAGCTTTAAAGATACCATTCAACCGATTTTCACGAGCAATTGCGCAGTTCCATTCTGTCATTCCGGAACGGTAAATCCGAATCTCCTGGCAGAACATGCATACAGCAGTCTTACATCTGGGAACTATATCAATACCGGATTTCCAACTGAAAGTACAATATATATCGTAATGGTCCCTGGGGGTCTAATGTCAAACCACTGTACGGCCGACCAGGCTGATCTTGTTCTGGCATGGATCAAGCAAGGCGCATTAAATAATTAACACTATCATTCATGATTAATAAATTTTTAATCAATATGCAGAAACTTATACCTGATTTTATAAAAATATTTCTTATTGGCTTAGTTTTTTTCTTTACAAGTATTGGTATTGTTTTTGCTCAGGACTCAATTCCTACCCAAACAAAAAAACCGTTGGCAAAAGCTCCTTTTGAAAGCAGCTATTTCATTGATGATCAAACGGTATCACTACCTCCTGCCCACACTCTGCAAATGGTTATCCAGCACCGGTTCGGAACAATCCAGAACGGATGGACAGATCTGGCAGGTATCTGGGGTGCTTCTAATATCCGTTTCGGTCTTGACTTTACCATCAATAAAAATGTTCTGATTGGATTAGGCACGACCAAGAATAAACGGATTCAGGATTTTCAAATGAAATATACTTTCCTGCGTCAGCGAAAAGATGGGTTTCCTCTTACACTGGCAGTTTATGGTAATATGGGAATCAATTGTCTAAACAAATCCGCATTTGGAACCAATTTTAAAGCACGCGATCGTTTTTCCTATTATTATGAGCTTATGATCGCAAGAAGATTCTGCAGAATATTTTCTGTCCAGGCTGGAATAGCGTGGGTTCATTATAATATAGTGGATTCGACTGTTACACCAAGGGATTGGTATGTAAACTCATTGTATAACGATAACCTTCAGATTTCTGGGATTGGCCGCCTGAAGGTCAGTCCCCAGATGTCCATTATTGCCACCTATTCTCAAAGTATCTTCACTTACCTAAACAGAAAGCCCTGGCCCAATGCTGGATTGGGTGTTGAGATTTCAACAAGCACTCATGCATTCCAGGTCTATTTAGCAGCTGCACAAGGTATTGTTCCGCAGGAAGTAGCTTTTTACAACGATAATAATCCCTATAATGGAGTGATTTTGATCGGTTTCAACATCACCCGGTTGTGGACTTTTTAATTAACGCAAATTGTTTAATCTTAGCACATTTAAATCAATGAAAAAAACACAGAAATCAATTACCCTACTCGTGACAATGATCATTATAGTAGTATTCGTGTTTGGGAATACGGTCAATGCTCAACAGGTAAAAGCAAAACCATGGCCTGTTCCCGATAAAAACAAAACCATAAAAGCACCTATTAACCTGAAAGATGCATCTGTGATCAGCAACGGAAAAGATCTCTGGGCCAAGAACTGTAAATCCTGTCATGGAGCCAAAGGATTAGGCGACGGCCCTAAAGGAGCTTTATTAAAAACCTTGCCAGGAGATTTCACCGATGCAGCTTTCCAGGGTATGACCGATGGGGAAATATTTTTTAAAACTTCTATAGGGCGGGATGAAATGCCAGCTTTTGAAAAGAGACTTCCTGACGCAAATGACCGTTGGGGGCTCGTAGCATACATGCGCACATTTAAGAAATAGATAATTATTTTTCCACATTAGGAAAACCTATACATTGAATCAATGACATCAAACTTATTGCGGGTAAAATCAAATCTTCTCCAAAGTGAAAATGCCAAAATCAATTTCTAATTGGATCAGCATAATAGGGGCTATCCTTGCAATAAATAGCTTTATACTCATCATAATTCTCTTTATTGAGTCGCTGTTCACCAATCATGATAACCCATACAACGGAATGTTCACTTATATTCTCCTTCCCGGAGTTTTTGTAATAGGACTGATCCTGATTCCTATTGGAATGTTCATTAAACGCAGAAGAAAAAGCAAGGAAGGTCAATCCAGATGGCCGGTGCTGGATATGAACAGCAGCAGACAGCGTCAGAGGTTATTGATGTTCTCAATATTTACGTTTTTATTTCTGATCATTTCAGCCGTAGGAAGTTACGAAGCTTTTAACTTTACCGAATCTGTCACCTTCTGCGGCAAGCTTTGTCATAAAGTGATGGAACCAGAATATGTATCTTATTTACATTCACCACACGCTCGTGTAGCTTGTGTAGAATGCCATGTGGGGGAGGGCGCTAATTGGTACGTAAAATCAAAACTGTCAGGCCTTTACCAAGTTTATTCTGTGTTGTTTCACAAATATCCACAACCTATCAATGCTCCAATTAAAAACCTGCGTCCAGCACGAGAAACCTGTGAACGTTGTCATTGGCCAGAAAAATTTTATTCCCCCAGACTTGATAATAGAAGGACATATTTGACCGACAGCCTGAATACGGAATGGAATGTTTCAATGTTAATGAAGATAAGTCCGAATTACAATACAATGGAACTTTCAGGTGGTATTCATTGGCATATCAATAAGGATATGCGCATCGAATATGTTTCATCATCAAAAGACAGGGAATTTATTCCCTGGGTGAAATTCACCAATTTAAAGACCGGCGATGTCCAAATCTTCCAGGATACAGAAAATCAACTGACGCAAAAAGCCCTGGATACTCTTGAACACAGGATCATGGATTGTATGGACTGCCATAATCGTCCTTCTCATTCTTACAAATCAGCTCCGGTGTTTGTTGACGAAGGGATGATGAAAGGAGAAATACAAGGAGAGCTTCCCTTCATAAAAAAAGTTGCGATGAACGTTTTGAAGGGATCGTTTACTGATAAAGATTCTTCTTTCCGTTATATCAGGGATAGTATCAATAATTTTTATAAGATAAAATTCCCGGATATATATAAAAGTAAAAAGTCACTGATCGACAAAGCCATCGCTGGCATTGAGTCTGAATTTTTACTCAATATCTTTCCATATATGCGTGCAACTTCAAATAAATATTTGAATCATATCGGGCATCTTGAATCCGATGGTTGTTTCCGTTGCCATTCAAACAGGCATATCTCCAGGAAGGGGAAAGTGATATCCAAAGATTGCTACTTATGCCATTCTTTTGTTTTTCAGGGACCATCAAATAAGATGCAATACAATTCTTTCGATAAAACCATGGAATTTATACATCCGGTGAATATAAAGAACAATTGGAAGACATATTTTTGTACAGAATGCCATCGTACTCTTTATCCATAATAATTTCTAGTTTGATATTTCTGGCAGGTACACTTTCCATTCAAAATAGTATAGATTTGTCGGATGAAAGTGAAAAATATTCCCATAAAGGCAAGAAAAGCATTGGCAGAAGGTAAAATCCAGGAAGCCAATGCTATTTTACATGGTTACTATTCTTTAATTGGAACAGTAGTTGAAGGCAGACAACTGGGAAGAACACTGGGTTTTCCTACGGCTAATCTTAAAGTGAATAAAATTCCACCATTAATTATTCCAAATGGAGTATATGCCGTCAGGATAAAATATCAAACAACGATGTATAACGGAATGGCCAACATCGGGATACGGCCAACCTTTGAACAGCAAGAATTGACTATAGAAGTAAATCTTTTCGATTTTTCCGGTAATCTATATGGGCATGAATTGACTTTGTTCTTTATTGAACGTATCCGGGATGAGATGAAATTCCCCGACCTTGATGCACTAAAACAACAGATTACAAATGATAGACGGCGAATCCTGGAATTATTGACCGGAAGGGATCAACCGGATTCCTATTCCAAGTAAATTATTGACCTGGAGGCGTGGTACCAAGGTTTCAATTTCAATATGTAACATCCCTTTCTTTTCTATCTGCAATCTTTTTTTTAGTACAATTGATTCAGTACAAGAATCTTGGCTACAGTTTCCTATAAAACCTCCTGTTTCATTCTTCAACATAAGTTTGTATTCCTTTATCCTTTCTTCCCCCGAGGGTGTAGTCATGATCATATTAAACTTAAGATTATCAAATTCATAGTCTTTCGTATAATTGGCAAAAAAATAAACATCGTACCGTCTGTTAGTATTCAGGACCGGGATATTAAAACCGATTTTTTCAAACCGGTTCCAAGTCCGGTTATTAAACTTATGATAACTGACAATTTCATTGTTTTTTTTGCATCCCGAAAAAATGAGAACTATAAATAAACCGTAAATAAATAATTTTCTGTTCATTGTTATTTTATATTAAAATTTGAACTTCTTTTTGCAAGAGGTTATTTATCTGATTTTTAAGAAGCATCTTACTCACGCCATAGTCTTCGGTGCCGGGAAAATGAGTTCGAAAGTAGTTCCGGCACCTAACTTCGATGTAAAACTTATTTCTCCTCCAAAGCCCTGAATGATGCTTTTTACTATTGCAAGACCCATTCCCATACCACCAGATTTTGTAGTGAAATTTGGCTGGAATATTTTGTTTGACAATTCCGCTGAGATTCCTCCACCATTATCTGATATTTTTATACTGTATTTATCGTCTTTCGATTCAAAATGAATGCTGATTAATCCTTTCTCTTTATTTCCGATAGCATGTATTGCATTATTTATCAAGTTGGTGAATACTCTCAAAAGTTGTTTTCTGTCTCCTATAATTTTGTGCGGGATATGGGTGTCGTATCGAAATTCGAATCGGATTCTTGAAGTGTCCTGATATAATGCTTCGATATTTTCAAGGATTTCACTAAGATCCAGCTGTTCAGTTTTTGTCACTGGCATTTGGGCAAAATCTGAAAATTCAGATGCTATGGCTGATAAAGATTCTATTTGTTCTGTCATGGTTTCTGTAAATCGCTTCAGCTTTTCATCCCAATCAGGAGTATGATCTTTCCATGCCTTTTCAAGATGTTGAACACTAAGTTTCATTGGTGTCAGTGGGTTTTTTATCTCATGTGCAACTTGTCTGGCCATTTCCCGCCATGCTGTTTCACGTTCCGATCTGGCCAATAATTCTGCGCTTTTTACAAGTTCATCTATCATCCGGTTGTATTCGTCAACCAATTGCCCGATTTCATCTTTCCGTTTCCATTTGATCTTTTCGTTTAGTTTCCCATATGAGAATTGGCTAATCCTTGATGTCAATGTTCTTAGCGGACGACTAATGTAGTTTGAAACAACAAGAGCAAGAAATATTCCCACAATAATAAAGAAAATATATACATTTATAAATGTGACAAGAAACGAAGAAATTTCTTTTTTAAGGTCATCCTGTCGGGCAAAATAAGGCAGGTTTATATATGCCAGTAATTGATTTCTTTCATTGAAGAATGGAATATAAGCTGAATAATATCCATTTTCACCTATCTTTTCCTTGTGAAAATAATATGAATTATGAAAGTAATTCAATTGTGAGAAGGCTTCTCTATTCATGAGTTTAGAAGACAATCCATTTTCGAAGATCTCCGGTCTTGAAGTGGCAATCATTCTTCCCTGGGGGTTGTAGAGATTAACATCCACAAAAAAAACATTGGAAAATTCAGTCATCATTCCATTGAGTTCTTCCTTTCCAAGATTCGAAAGATCAACAGAATTTCCAATTTTATGTTGTAAATCAACTAACAGGGAATGAGTATGTTCACTAAGGTTTTCCTGATTTTTTGAAGTATTTAAATGAATAATATTATAAACAGTAAGTACTCCGGTAATTAATAGAGATATTGCAAGAATCCCTGACATGGATAACTGCAAGCGTTCATCAAACCGTGAAAAAGAAATGTTCACTATATCCGAAAACCGGATTATCATAAAAAAGATGATAGAATAGATTGCGAAGAAGAAAAAAAGATAAGAAAATGGGGCAACCTTATCAAGAAATGAACTTTCTTTCTTGCTGATTATGAGTACATTACTTTTATCAATTGGATAACAGTAATGACTATAACCTTGTAAGGAATAATAATGAGCAATTAAAAGAGATTGATCTACTTCCTGATCGAGCTCAAGGTTATATTGAATATTCCCGACACGATGAGTTAGTTTTCCATTTCTATAATAGGCATAAGAATAATCAGAGAGATCTGGTATTTGTCCTTCTTTTTTATCAATAAGTAATTCAGGATATCCTATATCTTTGAATATCAATTTAGAACTGATTTCAATATAAGCAGTTTGCATGATTGTTGATTTTTTCTCATCAGTTAAAACCGGTATAACTGCCAGATAATTTTTATAGCCATATCCATAGTCAAGAAAATACAGAGATTTGCATAAGGTGGGTTTACCCACTTCATTTATAATATTTTGAAAATAAGTTTTACAATTGATCAGATAATTATTGGGTCGTATCTGCAGCATTTTATTTTCTGAACAAACAGTGGCCTGTAAAGTATAATTGTTCCAGTATCCTTTAAAATATTTGTTCTGCAGATACCGTTCAATACTGTCACCTGTTTCATAAGAATTTGACTGAGTATCATTTGAGATGATATTCATTAGCAAGGAATCGCTCAGGATTTTTTGTTCAGTTTTCGAGTACATCAATTCTGCTAACGCATCTTGTGTTGTGCTCAATTTTAAAGCAAGAAGTTTCCGTTTTTCTTTCTCTATTGATTCATTAAAATAGTTTAGAATAAAGGTTCCTGTTATAGAAAAGAAAATAAGATAAAGGACAATCCTGGATAGAGAGATATCGGCAATTTTTTCTCTGTTTGTGATTTTAATATTTTTTATTCCAAGCAGGTTAAAAATTGATTGACCCAAACGGATTGCTACCAGGAAAAAGGAAAGAAATATGGTAGATATGATAAAACAACCTAAAATACTGGAAAAATCCAGACTGGAAATATCCTGTAGATCGAACGGAATTGTTGAATTAACTACAAGGTCGTGAATAACTTCAAGGATAACAAAAAATCCAGCAAGAACCAGAAAAAGTAAAGAGAACGCTACAAGAATTTTTTTCTTTTTATTTCTTTTTTGAGGTTTCAGAAACCAGGAATAATGTCTGAAAAACACGTAAGAAATGAAGAGAAGCAAGATACTGTTTACAAGAAAATCACCAAGTGAGGGAAGAAAAAGGGAGGAAGAAAAGGATCCGGTCCAAAAAGTTTTGTTTTGTACAAAACATTTGGTAAATGAAAATAAAACTGGAATAAGCGAATCAAAACAACATCAATGCTGAAGCTTAAAAAGAAAAGAATCTTTGAAGGGAAGTGATGTTCAAGTTTGCAGTACAACTTATAAAGTGATACCAGAAGCAATATAAAGCCTGAGAGATAAAGGATGAAAAGAATAAATATGTTATTTTGCGAAAGTTCAGAATTAATAGGAATCTTCAGAAAGAAGAGAAACCTGCCATTATTGTTGAAGACAGAATTCGATCCATTGTTTATATCAATGTCAGTTCCTTCGGGAACATGAAATGCTTTCTCAAAAGTATTCTTTAAGTACTCATTTTCAAAGAGATATTTTTGCTTTATTAAAATCTGCCCAATATATATTTTTTTGAAATCTTTTTTTCTGATCACTTCGTACCAGCCATTTTTCTGTTTGCCAAAATAATCTGTATCCCGGATAATTTTTCCGGATAATTTTTCCGGACAAGAAATAGAATTTGAGGACCAGTAAATCAGTGAATCATTTTCATAAATAAATAAAATTATCCCGTTTTGTTTGTACAATTCCTGAAATTCGTTTTCAACATTAACCAGGTTTTTATCCATCCGCTGAAAAGAAACTCCCTTTAATTTTTCGATCGTTTTTGAAAATATTTTTTCTTTCTGATGAAGAACCCTCGTGAATTTTTTTGTAACATTTTTAGGAAGTTCTTGTATGGAAAAAATTTCTCTTAGAATTATGGCCATAAAAATCAGAAGCATCCCGGCGAAAAAATATCCGAAAATTTTTCTTTTATCGATGCTCATATTAATAGTCATTTTGTTTTTGAAAAATCAGCAAAAAAACAGTCCTTTAATTTCACTTATAAAGAACGATCGTCAGAAAATTGACCAATACTGTCATTAAACACTTTTCGTATGCTATAAGTCATTATTTTCAATTTTTTCCTTTTTAAGGATAAAAATCAGGCTTGAATAATTTTTTTTGTTCTTGTTTGCAAAATTATTTGACCTAATACCATTTATGACTGCCTTAAAATAATTTTGATTTCCTTTTACATATTTTTCACTCAGTAGTGAAATGTAAAAGGCGTCGAGTTTCATAGGGATAATCTTATCAATTTTAAAATGATGAACCTTGGCAAGACATTTCATTGTTTCACCGGAGAAATGATAAAGATGTCTTGGCAGGTCATATGCTGCCCAGAATTTTCCGTAGTTACGGGCATCCCAGGAATCACTATTTGGTACGGCAATAATCAAGCTTCCATCGGGTTTTAAAATTTCCTCGATTTTTTGCATTCGTTGATGTAACAAATGCACATGCTCTAAAACATGCCACATTGTTATGATATCAAATTCGGGATCAACGATATTGTCAAGATAAGATTCTTCCTGAACATCCAACTGATATTTTACATTTGCAAATAATCTTGGTTTTTCAGCAGGTTCTATCCCTTTTACATCAAAGCCCATCTGGTTACAGAAAAAAATAAATTCACCAGTGCCGCAACCGATATCAAGTAATTTCTTGTTCCCGGCATATTTTTTTACAAGTCTGTATTTTTTTCTTATTGAGTAATTTCGTACTATTCTATAAATGTAATTCAATATGTTCTTCTTTCCACCATGGGAAACATAGTTGGGCGACTCGTAATATTTACTTATTTCTTCTGAATCTGGACGAGGGTTGACAAATTTCATTCCGCAACTTGCACACATTACGATTGTAAATTCTTCCTTTGTCAGAAAAAAATCAATGCTCTTTAAGAAGAGGACAAATTTTGTTTTTCCACAAACCGGACAAGAAGAAAGGTTTTCCATATTTATCTTATTCGTTTCACGTGAAACAATTTTATCTGCCGATATAAACAATTAATACAGAAATGTCTGCAGGAGAAACCCCACTAATTCTTGATGCCTGTCCAATTGTTTCTGGTCTAATTCTGGAAAGTTTTTCACGTGATTCCATTGAAAGGGAATTTAATGCATTGTAATTAAAATCACTCTTGAGTGGAATATCTTCAAATTTTGCTAATTTATCAACGATTTCTTGTTCTTTTAGGATATAATTCTCATATTTTACCAATATTTCTGCCTCTTCCAACTCTTCATCCACATACGATTCCGACTTGCAATACTCCGATAATGACTTGTTTCCATCAATCAAATCAAAGATGTTTATTTGCGGTCTTAATAATAATGCTTCCAGTTTGACTCGCTGTGAAATAACTTTTGTTTCCTTACTTTCTAAAACCGTATTGATCTCTTTCGGGCTGATGCTTTCATTCATTAAAAAATTTATGATCTTTTCAATATTTTTCTTTTTTTCTTTTACTTTTTCCATCCGTTCCTTGGATGCAAGGCCAATTTTATAAGATAAGCCGGTGAGTCTTTGATCTGCATTATCCTGACGAAGTAATAATCGATATTCTGCCCTTGAAGTGAACATCCTGTAAGGTTCATCTGTTCCTTTGGTGATAAGGTCGTCAATCAGCACGCCTATATATGCTTGTGAACGGGTAAGAATAAATTGAGGTTTTCTGTTAAGTTTAAGATGAGCATTAATGCCTGCCATTAATCCTTGTGCAGCGGCTTCTTCATATCCTGTAGTTCCATTAATCTGCCCTGCGAAAAATAAATTATCTATGATTTTAGTTTCAAGATTAAGTTTTAATTGATAGGGAGGAAAGTAATCATATTCGATGGCGTATCCAGGTCTGAAAAATTTCACGTTTTCAAATCCGGGAATCTTTTGTAATGCTTCAAATTGAATTTCCTCAGGTAAGGAGGAAGAAAATCCATTTACATAATATTCAACGGTATTCCATCCTTCCGGTTCTACAAACAGTTGATGTTGCTCTTTGGTCGAAAAACGTTCTATTTTATCTTCAATAGAAGGACAATATCTTGGTCCTTTTCCTGAAATTCTTCCTGAAAACAAAGGCGATCGATCAAATCCTTTTCTTAGTATTTTATGAACTTCAGAATTTGTATAAGCAAGGAAACAACTCTTTTGTATATCTAATTTTGTAGTTTCCGTGAAGGAAAATTTTCCAGGAATTTCATCTCCTTTTTGTTCTTCCATTTTTGAAAAATCCAGCGACCTTCCATCCACTCTTACAGGAGTGCCTGTTTTCATTCTTTTTGATACAAATCCGATCTTTATCAGGTTTTCAGTAAGTCCAATTGAAGCATTTTCACCAATTCTTCCACCTTCAAAATGTTTTTCACCTATATGAATAATTCCATTCAGAAAGGTACCGTTCGATAATATGACTGTTTTCGCGTAAAATTCAATTCCCAATCCTGTTTTCACACCAATTACTTTTTTCCCTTCAACCAATATTTCCTGAACGATATCTTGCCAGAAATTAATATTCTTTGTTATTTCTAACATTGACCTCCACTTTTCAGAAAATTTTGTTCGGTCATTTTGTGATCTGGGACTCCACATTGCAGGTCCCTTTGATTTATTTAACATCCGAAATTGAATCATTGTATGATCACATACAATGCCAGTATATCCTCCCAATGCATCAATTTCACGAACAATCTGTCCTTTAGCAATTCCTCCAATAGAAGGATTGCATGACATCTGTGCCATGTTTGTCATATTCATTGTGATTAGAAGTACGTTAGAACCAAGGTTCGCAGCTGCTGAGGCAGCTTCACAACCTGCGTGTCCTGCTCCTACGACAATGACATCATATTTAGGAAATTTATACATGTTCCACGTGAAACATTCAATTAGCAGATTTGATGCAAAGATACAATTTGCTCAATAGATACTGACCTTTTAAAGGGGTCATATTCTTAAGAAGGGAATTGGTTTTATATAATAATGGCTTTTTAAATATACTTACGATAATAAACACAATCTATAGACAAATGTTTTTAAGAATTTTATTAGGGAGTGGAGTAAGTACCCCACCTCTAATCCCTTCCCGAAGAGGGGAGTTGAAACAGTACCACATTGCTTTTAAAAAAGGCTTTCCGGAGTGGCCTTATCAGTTAGAGATAAATAGTACTACTTCTAAATTCAAAGAAAAATTTTTTAAGATAATAATCTTCCCGTTTGGTCATAATTTTCTTCTCTTTCGTTCCATAATCAGAATATCCGACAAGATGAAGAATCCCATGTACCATAACCCTTAATAATTCGTTATCAAAATCCTGATTAAAATCATTCGCATTTTCCTTTACTCTGTTGATACTTATAAAAATATCCCCTGAGATAATATTTTTATCATCCTGGTAAGGGAAAGTAAGAATATCCGTAAAAGTTTCCTGCTTTAGGTAAGTTCTATTTAATTCGAAAAGGTAATCATCGCTACAAAAGATGAAATTGATATACCAGGGTCTTTTCTTTTCTTCACTGATGACGACATTAAGCCATTTTCTAATTCTAATTTTATCTTTCAAGATAAATGAAATGTCTTCACTGAAAAATTGTATTGGCAGACTCACATGTTTGATTTTAAGCCAGTGATTTTTGTTTATTAAAATACTGGTGAATCTGTGAAATTCTATTAAGTGTAGTTTCCTGGTTGATACTTGAAATAAAAAATACGATTTCTACTACATTTCCTTTAGAATTATAAGATACATAATCTGCAAGCGTGCGGATCAGAAAAATCCCTTTCCCCACATTTTCCGATAAAGGATATTCTGCTTCAATAGGATTTTTAATGTTTCTAAAATTAAATCCGTTGCCTTGGTCAGTTATTTTAAAACATAGGCCATTCTGAATGCTTTTAAAACAAATTTGTACTTGTTTTTCCGGATTACTTTTATTCCCGTGTACAATGGCATTTTTCACAGCTTCGAGTATAGCCATTAGAATGTTGCCATAATAAGAATTTGTAATATAGTAAGTTTCGCAAATCTCTTCTATGAAATTTTCCACTTCTGGAAGGCTTTTGTCGGTGGAAGATATTTTTAGTTCTCTAAAATTCTTATTCATAAACTTAATTAAATTTCAAAAAATAACTACTTATTTTATTCTTGTAAAAATAATTATAAGATGGCTGCACAGTTTTTAAAAGGTCTGTTGAAGCATTCTTTATACTGTTATACTGTAAATTTGGAAAAGGGTTACTTATTTTTGAGTTTTTTGCTTCATTTGATTGCCGTTTTTCTTCTTCACCTCTTTTCATTTCAGCTTTTTCCGATTCCAGCATACGTGTCAGTATTTCTTGTTGGCGATTGATAGTTTCCTGAACAATTCTCTTGTTAACCAGGTCTTTTTGTGTTTCCTCCATTTTTTTCATAATATCGTTCATTTCCCCTTCACCATTTTTACTGCCTTCCTCATTAAGCTGGTCAACATATTTGCTCATTTCATTTCTGATTTCCTCCTGCTCAGCGGCAAGCTTCGCAAGTTTTTCGCTCATCCCTTTCCTCTCCATACTTCCAGATTTTTGTTGACCGCTTTTCATTGATTCCATTTCCTTTTTCAAACCTTCCATCTCCTTATTCAGTTGTTCCTGCATCCCCCGTATAGGTTTCATTGACATTTTTTTTCCTTTTCCACCAGGTTTATTGCAACTTGATGATCCTGCTTTTGAACCTGACATATTTGAGTTTTTTTCCATTTGTTTCATTATATCCGATAACATCAAAGCCAGATTATTTACAGAAGTCATAACGAATTGCTGTTTTACGGCAGCAGTTGTTATATTCCTATTGTTAAGGTTTTTAACAGCTTCATCTATATTGCTGTTTATAGAAGAAACCTCTCTTAAAATATATGGTTTTATCATAATTTCTCTTTTCCCTAGTTGGTAAAGAGAATCTTCAACAGAACTCAAATCTTCTTTCAGATTATTCTGATCCTGGATCAATGTCAAATATTTAGGATCGCTTTTATTAATTGTTTTTGTTCTCTTCATTTGGTCTTCCTGGTCAAATGATATTCTCAGCAGGTTTTCAAGAATCTGCCGAAGCATCGTCAGATCTTCCTCATTTTGCATGGCTTCCATTCCATCTTGCGATGATTGAAGTTTTTGGGCCATTGCACCCATTCTTTTTGATGCATTCTTTTGTGACTTACCAGCTTCCTGTTTATCGTTTTTATCCAATGATTCTATTGAATTGTTCATATCACTGTCAATGTCCTGCTCATCCTTGCTTATATCGGGTAATTCATTTGGTTCCTGAAGTTCCTTATTTCTTTCCTGTAATTCATCTAATTTTTTCTTTGTATCGTCAAATTCTTTTTTGATTTCTTTTTGTTGGTTTTTTATCTTGTCTTTGTCACTCTTTTTTTCGATAGTAGACTGTGATAATTTTTCCTGCTTGTCTGAAAGTTCTTTTAGCTTGTCGATTGATTCAGTAATGTTTTTCTCAAATTCAGCTTGTTTCAAAAGCTCTAAATTTCTGTCTAACTCTTTTTCAATATCCTTATTGCTAATTTTCAGTTTTTCAAGTATTTGGCTAATCTGGTTCTTATCTATCTTGTCAAGCATGTTTCTCAATTCTTCAGCAAGTTTTTTAGTGTCTTCATCCATTACCTGATTAAATAATTCATTTAGTTGATTTTGTTTATCAAGTATCGATTTATCAATATTATTGAATTGCTCCTCCAGGCTGTTTTTCTGCTCATATTGTTGCGTGATCTTCCCAAGGTTTTCTTTAATTTGTTTTTGTTTTTCCAGAAGATCTTTAATCTCCTTTTTGTCCTGCCATGTCAGTGTATTTTTTTCTATCAGTTTTTTATTCAACTCATCAATTTTTTTCTGTAAATCTTTTGCATCTTTTGCCGAACTTTGAATATCGGCTGCAATATTTTGTTCCTGTTTTGAAGTAATTTGTTCGATTTCTTCCTGTGTTGGTGCTTTGAATTTCAGCACTCCGGATCGTGTACATTTTGGTCCATGCAAACCATCATTATCACAAACTTCAAAATAATAATCCATTTCATCACCCGGATTTTTTACTAATTCATTGATATCGAATGAATAATAAAATGACTGTTGATTTAGCGTTTTATTGAAAACTAAATTATTCGTTTTGGTGTCTTTTAAAGAAGTGTCGCTTCCACTAATTAATGTATAGGTAAATGACAGCCTTGAAAAGCCATAATCATCCCTGATCACCCCCTGAAAAAACATCCTGGATTGTAAGACTGAATCTTTTTGTTGTTCGATAGTAATCGCCGGGTAAGAATCTGGAATGACAGTAATTGTATAGGAAAGTGAATCCTGTTGCTTTTTGTAGGAATTTTGAGCTTTCACAGAATAGCTTGTACTATTTGAAAAAACAGAACCATATTCAAAGGAATTGCTTTCCCCTTTATTAAATAATTTTTTTTCGTTATTAATAAGTAAAAGCATATGATCGACATCCTTGGTAAAAAATTTCCAGTTCACTCTCGTACCTTCAGGAATAATGAGGTCTCCAGTGTTTTCAAGTATTTCATTTTTTCGATTTAAATATGCTGGATATATTAATCCTGCCTCAAAATTTAGAATTGTTGGTTTTGGATAAACTTTAAGTTCGAATTCTTTTGTTTGATATCTCCCTGTTTCCAAACGAAATTTTTGAGATTTCTGAAGTGTCTTAAAGGTATAAGAAAACAGGATCCGGCTAATTTTGTTCAGCTTATAAGAAACCCCTTCATTAGCCAGGTAAATCTCATCCGGGAGGTTTTCTCCCGTTACTTTGATATTCAAGGTAAAATCTTCCTGCTGAAATGCCTCCAGGCTTTTATTCAAAATCAATATGTGAAAAGGCATCTCTTCTGGGTACAGTTTTGAATGGTGTATAATTCTTTCGGATGGCTTCATTATCATTGAAGGTGAAATGAACAGAAGGAACAGTAAAATCAAAAAGGGTGGGAGTGTATATTTTAAAAATTTTTTGTTTTTCGAAAGGTCTATTGCAAGGCTAAATGGTATTGGTTTCAGTTTTATAATTTTCTGGTCGATCCCTGCTTTAAGCAGTTCAATATTATCTTTTTCCGATTCTTCAAGTTTTTTCAGTTGAAGAGTGTTTAAAAGTTTGTCTTTGATCTCCCCGAAATGTTTTCCAATGATCGATGCAGTCTGTTCGTGTGATATCATTGTTCCAATTCTCAATATTTTCATGAGGGGATCGATGATTAGAACCAGCAAAGAGGCACCATTTAACAAAACAAAAAGGTAAAATAAAATAGATTTTGGAATGATACCAAAGTGCAAGAAATACTCAAGTGTCACAAATAGAAGATACGAAACAAGCAGAATGGCAAAAAAAAGGAGTGATCCCCTGATTATCTTATTTCTGTAATACTTCCTGATAAATTCATCAAGCTTTCGAATCAATATCTGATAAGAGTCAGTCATATTTCTTTATTCTTGCTAAACAACGGGAAGTTGTGATATTTTATTTTTGCTGCAAAGGTACTTCATTCCTGAATTATCTCATTTGTATCCATGGAAAATTACGCTACTTTTGCTGAATTAAACTAATATTTCGATCAATCAATGGAACTTCATTTTTCTGATAAAAAACCAGTCTGCCGTTCAGATAAGGAACAACGGCTGAAACAGAAGGCAAAAGTCTTATGGATGACTGGTTTGTCAGGTTCAGGCAAGACCACCATTGGACTTTCACTAGAGAAAGAACTTTACAAACGAGGATTTCTTGTGATGCTTCTTGATGGAGACCTTGTCAGAACAGGGATTAACAATAACCTGAAATTTTCTGTTGAGGACCGGAAAGAAAACATCCGGCGTATTGCAGAAGTCAGTAAGCTTTTTGTGAATTGTGGCATTGTTACTTTAAACTGTTTTATTAGTCCTACGGATGAGATCCGAACGATAGCAAGGAACATCATCGGTAAAGACGATTTTATTGAAGTTTTTATTAGTGCTCCATTGGAAATATGTGAAACCCGTGATGTGAAAGGTTTATACGCAAAAGCTCGTAAAGGAGAGATCCCTGAATTTACGGGGATCAGTTCGCCTTTTGATGTTCCACCTCATCCTGATCTTATTTTAAGAACCGATCAGTTGAGTGTGGAAGAATCTGTTCAATGTACGTTGGACTTCATTCTACCGAAAATCACTTTACATTAATAATTTATGAATTATCAGAAAATACGCGTACGGTTTGCTCCCAGTCCGACAGGACCTCTTCATATAGGTGGGGTAAGAACAGCATTGTATAATTATCTATTTGCCCGCAAATATAGCGGAAAGTTAATCCTTCGTATTGAAGATACTGATCAGAACCGGTACGTGAAGGGAGCCGAGGATTATATTATTGAATCGCTTAATTGGTGCGGAATACGATTTGATGAAGATTGTGTAAAAGGCGGACCGTATGGTCCTTACCGCCAATCCGAACGTAAATCCATTTATCTTAAATATGCTGAGCAACTTGTCAGAAACGGGCACGCGTATTATGCGTTTGATACTTCGGAAGAACTTGAGCTAATGCGGGAAAAAGGGAAACACATGGAAGTTCATTTTTCCCAATACGGACCATTTACACGGCTTGGTATGAAAAATTCATTTTCGCTTTCACCAGCCGACGTTAAACAGCGCATTGCTTCCGGCGAACCTTATGTTATCCGGATCCGGATACAGGAAAATGAAGAAGTACATGTGAACGATCTTATCCGTGGAGACGTAGTAGTACAATCATCAAGCCTTGACGATAAAGTTTTATTCAAATCTGATGGATGGCCGACTTATCATCTTGCAAATATTGTTGATGACCACCTAATGGAGATCACCCATGTAATCCGTGGCGAAGAATGGCTTCCTTCGGCTCCTTTGCATGTTCTGCTTTACCGTTATCTTGGATGGGAAGAAAGCATGCCAAAATTTGCTCATTTACCTTTATTACTCAAGCCCGACGGAAATGGGAAACTCAGTAAACGGGATGGCGACCGGCTTGGATTTCCGGTATTTCCTTTGCAATGGATGGATCCTGTGACAAAGGCTATCTCCTCAGGTTATCGTGAATCTGGTTATCTACCTGAAGCATTCGTAAATATGTTGGCATTCCTGGGTTGGAACCCTGGAACCGAACAAGAGTTATTTACACTGGATGAATTGATACATGAATTCTCCCTGGAAAGGATCGGGAAACATGGCTCAAAATTTGATCCCGAAAAAGCCCGTTGGTACAATCATCAATATCTGATTAAGAAACCAGAAGAAGAACTTATTGTTTTTTTAAAACAAGAACTTGAAAAGAGAAACCTACATTTTGAAGATTCATATATTACTATTGTTATTCATTTAATTAAAGAGCGAGCCAATCTAATCCCCGATCTTTGGCTGAATTCCTGGTTTTTCTTTATCCCACCGGCAGAATACGATGAACTGATTGTCAATAAGGTTTGGAACCCTGCATCTATTGTTTCATTGCGCCTGGAATCATTTCTTCATGAGATAGCTCAAATACCTGAATGGGAATATGATTCAATACATGCGTTTATTCAGGAT
The DNA here is from genome assembly GCA_963785325.1 of uncultured Bacteroidales bacterium. Classification (GTDB taxonomy): domain Bacteria; phylum Bacteroidota; class Bacteroidia; order Bacteroidales; family FEN-979; genus FEN-979. The sequence goes on from CAWAVC010000016.1 coordinate 96,097, forward strand.
TTTATCACCCGTAAAAATATGAAGATGGGGGAATTAATGAATCCTTTGCGGCTGCTTTTAGTAGGAAATAATCAAGGTCCTGGTATTCTTGATATTGCAATTATTTTGGGAAAGGAAAAATTTCTTAAAAGAATTGAAACAGGACTTGCAAAAATATCGTGATAGATAGTATTTTAACTTAGTTTGCCACTTCAATTTCAATATAGTTTTTTTCCTTACACTGGTATATTAGTTTTTTAAATTATCCTGTTTTCAGTTTCAAAGCAAACCGTTCAATTTTCAAACAGGAATAAGATTTTCAAAAGAAGGAAAAAAATTTTACAAAAAAACGTATTGTTTATAACTTGTTATAAAATAATTTAACTTTATTGTTGATTTTCATTTATTTTGTCGTATAAATGAACTTTTGTTTATTGATGATCAAATATTTTGAATAATACGCAAAAAAATCACGTGGTTTTACAATAATTTTTCAGTATGAATACGCTTGCAACTGACGTTAATTTGGTATTAACTTGCATCCATATTTTTTTGCTGCATATTTATCATATATTTTTTAATTAACATTTGAAGTCTTACTATAGCTACATAAAGGAAATACCTATTTTATTTTAATCTATTTAATTCATAATCATATGACTATAAGAAAAGTAGTTATTATTACATTTCTTTTCGTTATTGGAATGTTTATACTACCAAGTTGTAATAAAGAAAGTGTAATCACGGTACCTATTAGTTTAACTGATAAAGCAGGAAATTTTTTCATCCAGATAGATACTGTTTCCAAAAGTTTTGATGCGTATTCCGAGACAAAAATTGCGAAAGGTCAGTTAAAAGGAATATTTAATGATACGATACTATCTGCCTTTTACCTTGCCATAACTACTGATCCGGTTTGGGATACTGTATATCATCCCGCAGATACAAATATATTCCCTACGCATTATGCAGGTCACACTTTAGTCATACAAGCCAGCGTTAACCTGAAAAAATATACTTCTCCTTATCATTTCCTTCTTCTTGGCTTATCTTCAAAAGAACTGAAAGTCAACGCATATGGTAAACCAAGTATCCTGCTTACGGTAACTCCCTCTGCGAATTAAATGAACCTCCCCGCAGCAAGCGGCGGGGTATCCTTGGAAATTATTTTTCATTCGCCGCAAGCGGCGGGGAATTGACCCAATAGAGAATTAAATACCCCCGTAAACAAAGCGTTTACGGGGTTTTTTTCGGTTGTCCGAGCAGGGCTCGAACCTGCACTCTACTGATCCAGAGTCAGTTGTGTTGCCAGTTACACCATCGGACAATTGAGCGGCAAAATTAATCAGTTTATTTCAATAATCAGACTGTATTATTGATTTTTTTCCACCTTTGCCCACGAATCTTTAAGAGTGACAGTTCGGTTAAAAATAAGGTGGTTGGTACAAGAATCCTTATCTACAGTGAAATAACCCATTCTTTCAAATTGGAATTTATCTCCCGGAAGTGCATTTTTAGCTGAGGGTTCAACATATCCTTTACAAATCTTCAGGGAGTCGGGATTGAGATAATCTTTGTAATCTTTTCCTTCTTCGGCATCATCCGGATTTTCTTTGCTAAATAACCGGTCATATAGTCGTATTTCAGCTTCCACTGCATGATTTATTGACACCCAATGCAAAGTTCCTTTTACTTTCCGGTTACTTTTTGGCATCCCGCTTCGTGTTTCGGGATCATGTATACAATGGATTTCTGAAATTTCGCCTGTTTGAGCGTCTTTAACGATACTTTCGCACTTAATGATGTAAGCAGACCGCAAACGGACTTCTCCACCGGGAAACAACCTGAAAAACTTTTTAGGAGGAATTTCCATGAAATCTTCACGTTCAATAAATATTTCTCTCGAAAAAGGAACATGACGTTTTCCTTTGGATTCATCCTCGGGATTATTTACTGCTTCCATTTCTTCTACTGTTCTTTCAGGGAAGTTATCTATGATCACCTTAACTGGGTTAAGGACAGCCATTATACGATTGGATCTTTTTTTTAGATCTTCACGTATGCAGAACTCGAGAAGGCTTACATCAATTATGTTGTCACGTTTTGCAACCCCGATCGTATCGGCGAAATTACGTATCGATTCCGGCGTATAGCCTCTTCTTCTTAATCCACAAATGGTTGGCATTCTGGGATCGTCCCAGCCATTGACTTTATTTTGCTGTACCAGTTCGAGAAGTTTTCTTTTACTCATAACTGTGTAACTCAGATTAAGTCGTGCAAATTCAATCTGCCGGGGTGCATAGATTCCTATTTCGTAAATGAGCCATTCATATAAGGGCCTGTGAACTTCAAATTCAAGAGTACAAATGGAATGCGTAATTCTTTCAATAGAATCAGATTGTCCATGTGCAAAATCATACATTGGGTAAATGCACCATTTATTTCCGGTACGGTGATGGGTTGCATGGAGAATTTTATAGAGCACCGGATCGCGCATTTGCATATTGGGAGATGCCATGTCGATTTTTGCTCTCAGAACTTTTGATCCATCAGGAAATTCACCGGCTTTCATTCGTGTAAACAAATCAAGATTTTCTTCAACAGAGCGGTTACGATATGGACTTAATTTTCCCGGGCGGGAAGGTGTGCCCCGGGTTTCACTGATTTCTTCTGAACTCATATCACAAACATAGGCTTTCCCTTTCCTGATCAAGATGACAGCGTAATCATAAAGTTGTTCAAAATAATCGGAAGCATAGAAAAGCCGTTCTTCCCAATCAAAACCCAGCCATTTTATATCCTCCATAATGGAGTCGACATACTCAATATCTTCCTTTATCGGGTTAGTATCATCAAATCGTAGGTTGGTTTTTCCATTATATTTTTTACCCAGGCCGAAATTTAAGCAGATGGATTTTGCATGTCCGATATGCAAATATCCATTTGGTTCGGGGGGAAAACGGGTATGAACCCTGCCTTCATTGACATTGTTCCTCAGATCTTCTTCAATGATCTCTTCAAGGAAATTCAGCGATTTTTCACTTTTTCCCTCTGGTAATTTTTTCTCTTCCATTTTAACAGGCACTCATCTTAAACATGAAACTTAAGAATATGATTCAAATTGTTGCAAACTTACTGAAAAAATGAAACCCCTCGCCGCAAGTAGCGAGGTATCAAAACAAATTGAACTGTATTCGCCGCACGAGGTGTCGAATTGACCTTCGTCTGCCGGAGGCGGATTGAACAATCAGCAAGGAGCGTTTGCAGGAAATTAATAATTTTGCTCTTTGCTAAATCATCACACATGGGAAAAATTCTTTTGGAAGGTATGGAGTTTTTTGCCTACCATGGCCACTATAAAGAAGAACAGATCATTGGTACAAAATTTATCGTTGATATTGAAATGGATTTTGAAAGTGGGCAGGCAGAACAGTCTGATCCGCCTGGCCGACACCATTAATTATCAGGAAATTTACCAGCTTGTCAGAACAGAAATGGGAATTAACGCTCACCTTTTGGAAAGGGTCGCCCGGCGTATTCTTAATAGCATATGCCGAGCGGTTCCCAAAGGTGAAATTTGTTCAGGTAAAAATTTCAAAGATCAATCCTCCCTTAGGTGGAAAGGTGACACAGGTCAGCTTCATTTTGACAAACTGATTTTTTTCCTATCTTTGCTGCCCTCATCAGGGTATCGTGGCCGAGTGGTCAGGCAGAGGTCTGCAAAACCTCGTACAGCGGTTCGACTCCGCTCGATACCTCCCAACCCGTTCATTTATTCGAACGGGTTTTTTTATTTGTGGCCGGCGAATTGTCCTGATGTTTTTTGTTTTATTCAATTTCCGTAAAATCTTTATTTTTGTCTGATAATGAGCTTCCTTATGGTGAAAAGATCGACGATGTACTTTTTTATTCTCTTGTTTTTGGTTTCGCTTTTATATGGCTACGTGGAAATATTTTTCAGGAACCCAAGCTACCACCATCTATGGAGACAGTCAGATTGCCTTTCAATCACCATGAATTATTATAAGGAAAATCTGAACTTCTTTACTCCTGCAATTCACTGGGTTGGTAATGATGATGGAAGAACAATAAGTGAATTCCCCATCATTTATTATACCGTTGCTCAACTGTGGAAAGTCTTCGGCCATCATGAATTCATCTTCCGGCTCATCAATATTTTAATCGTATTTTCAGGATTGTACTGCTTGTTCCGCTTTACCCTTGAATTTATTTCGGATGGCTTCTGGGCGGTGTTTCTGCCATTCTTTCTTTTCAGCTCCCCGATTCTGGCTTATTATACAAACAACTTTCTTGCTGATGCTCCGGCACTTGGCCTTTCAATAATGGGTGGATATTTTTTCTGGAAGGCTTTTTCTAATTGCAAAAAAAAGTGGTTCTATTTTTCACTTGTTCTGTTTCTTTTGGCAGGCCTTATTAAAATATCATCTCTTATTCTTTTTCTTTCTTTGTTTCTTCTTCACTTGTACCTGATCTTGTTTCAGCATAAAGAAAAAACATGGCTTACCAGTATCTTCCGGATACTCCCGTATCTGGTTGTTATTGTCCTGATCTTCATATGGTACCGCTACTCAGCTTATTACAATAAACATAACATCTCCGGTGTCTTTTTGCAGGGATTTTTGCCAGTCTGGTCAATCGACAGCGCTGCAATTAAAAATTTATTGAATTCCTATTGGAATGATACGATCCCTGCCTTTTTTCCCCTTGCAGGATTTTATTTTGATCTGGTCGTCTTTATTTGTCTGTTTTTCTTTTATAAATATGTCAACCGTTTTCTTCTGTTCCTCAATTTGTTCGTGTTTCTTGCATGTATTGGCCTTCTTATTTTATTATACCAGGCCTTGACAATTCATGATTATTATTCAACGAATTCTTTGATTTTCATTCCGTTACCTTTACTCGCAATGCTGGTATCTGTTCCATAGAAAATACCCCCGGCTTTTAAAAAATATTTTCCTGAAGATCCTTGCTGTTGTCGGATTGATACTTCTTCTTTATACAGGAGCGATTACTAACCGTATGAAATATAACACACGTGATTGGTTAGTAAAAACGAATTTTATCATTGATAAGCATGAAATGCAGGAACTGGAAAAGTTTAATGATTGGTTTGATACACGTTTCACCGCCTTGCACACCATATCGCCTTACCTTAAACACCTCGGTATTCAAAGGACGGACAGGGTTTACAGTACTCCCGACAATAGTATTAATATTACCCTCTATATGATGGATCAAAAAGGGATTGATGATTTTGGCTATACTGATCTTCCATACAGCAAGAGGATCCCGACTGGTGAAAGAACTGGGCTGTAAGTATATAATTTTAAACAATACCTATTATTGCAAGGACACGGGTCTTGCTCCCTACCTGAAACATCAGATCGGAACATACCAGAATGTGAATATTTACAAGTTGGATTCTATAACAAAACCAGGCTTATGAAATACGTCAGTCATGTAAGCGCCTCAGGAGGCGTCGAAAATGCACCTGTTAACGCAAATGCGATCAACGCTAAAGCATTTGCCCTTTTTACCAAAAATCAGCGTCAATGGGTGGCAGTTCCCCTGACAGAAGAAAACATCAAACTGTTTAAAGCGAATTGCGCGAAATATGGTTACCTTCCTGATCATATTCTGCCCCATGATAGTTACCTGATCAATTTGGGAAACCCTGAGAAGGAGATGCTGACGAAATCACGTAAATCATTTCTTAATGAGATGACCCGTTGTGAACTGCTTGGATTGAAACTGCTGAATTTCCATCCCGGGGCCCATTTGAACTTGAATTCGGTTGAGGATTGCCTTAAACTTATTGCAGAATCCATAAACCTTACTCTTGATAGAACCAAAGGTGTTTCAGCAGTTATTGAAAATACGGCCGGACAGGGCAGTGCTGTCGGGTTTAGGTTTGAGCACATCAAGACGATTATTGACCACATTCAGGATAAAAGTCGTGTAGGAGTCTGTCTCGATACCTGCCATACTTTCACAGCGGGTTATAACATCAGGACAGCAGAAGGCTATGAAGCGACAATGAAAGAATTTGATGAAATTATAGGTCTGGCTTACCTGAAAGGTCTTCATCTGAATGACTCAAAAAAAGATCTGGGAACACATGTTGACCGTCATGAAAACTTGAAAAAAGGAATATTGGGAGAAGGACTTTTTCACAGGATCATGAATGATTCCAGGTTCGATAATATCCCTATGATCCTCGAAACACCCGATGAAACCGCCTGGAAAGATGAGATCGCCTGGCTTTACAGCCTGGTGTCTGCTAAATAGTTACTTTTCAAAAGAATATTATTTCTTTGTTGGATAAAACAATATTAGCAACAATAAAAACAGCAGCAGGGTGAACAAACTGCTTAATAAAACACGCATAAGGGTCTGGAAGAATTCCGTAAAACGGAAGATTTCAAGATAGAAGAGGGAAAAATGATGGACCAGTATCAGAATGATAGAATAATAAGCGAACCATTTTATTCCCTGGTTCTTCAGGGAGGGCGATTGGCTATTCATAAATTCAGTCCCCGTTGAAATGCTTGTGATTACGAACGGCCTTACAAATGCCATCAGCACGCAGGCAGAGGCATTAAGGCCAAATGTATTGGTAAAACCATCGAGGGTGATTCCCAAAAGGAATGCCGACAGAAGAAGCAACCAGTGCGGAATCTCAAACGGAAGGACAAAATAAAATAAATGTAAAAATAGGGATTGATGTAACCACTGAATTGGATGTTATTCAGGATCAGCACCTGGAAAAGGATCAGAAAAGATAAAAACGTCCGATATTTTTTAAAAGGATAATTGTCATTTACAAAACATCATAAGTTTACCGGTCACTGCTTTTAAATGATTTTTTCAGGTTTTCTTTTTCTTTTCGCATCATATCAATAAGCACTTCCACAAAACTAAGACTGTTGAAATCGGTGGCAAATCTGATGGTTGCGTAATTGAAATTTTCTTCCTGTGCAATCGTAAAATGATGGATCGTCCGATCAGCAATCCTTCAGGAAAAATATCAGAATTTCCACTCGTGATAATGGTGTCTCCGCTATTGATCACTACATGCTTGGGGATTTCCTTAACTTCTCCGGTCTGATAATCGCCTCCTCCCCATTCAATGTTGACCAGTTGGTTATTTTTTTTGAATTTCC
>CAWAVC010000017.1:0-10589 GCA_963785325.1 uncultured Bacteroidales bacterium
CGTGAGCGCGGCCTTTGCTAGGCGTGGGCTAGAGAAGCGCGGCGTTTGAGGGGCCGAGCTCAACAGCGACGCTTTGGCCGTGTCACAAAAGCGCCATCAAGGCCGACTCGGACGCCGGGCTTTAGAACGGCGAGAGGCTCGAAATACTCGACATGGCGCCCATCATGCTGCGCACCAGATTGGATTCGGCGCCGGCGGTTGGCGTCTGGCGGGTGACGAAGTCGATCGGCTTGCCGTCTTCGAGGCCATAATCGGCGATGCGCTTGACCTTTTTATCCTTGTCGAAGTAGACCGCGACGACATGCTGGTCGGTAATCTTGGGCGGCATGAAGGCGAGGTCGCGTTCGGTGCGTTGGCTGTGTAAAGTACAACATTCATGATCGGTGGAAATACCGGCCTGAATATATTTTTTAGCAAGGTCGCCGGTCAGTCCCGGAGCATGCCCGTCAACCGGTTTGCCGTAATGTTTAGCCAGGGCAAGTTTCTCTGCAACAAGTTTATCCCCAAATACGACGCCCGGAAAATTCATCATCTCTGAAAGATAAAGAATATCATCAGATTGCAGCAACTCATCAAGTTCATCAAGGCCCAGGTTCCCTCCTGCTGTCTCAAAGGCAGTGGCAGGAACACAGGAAGGTGCACCGAAATAAAATTTAAAAGGTACTTTCTTCCCGTTCTCGATCATGAACCGTACCCCTTTCAACCCTAAAACATTGGCAATCTCATGCGGATCAGATACGGTTCCGGTGGTTCCATGCACAACAGCCAGCCTTGCAAACTCAGAAGAAACCAGCATGGAACTTTCAATATGGATATGCGCATCGATCAGTCCTGGTAAAATGAAAACATCCTCATCAGTATATTCCTCCCTGATTTCTTCAATCTTCGAATCCTTCACAATAACAACACCTTTAAAGATCCTCTCTTTTACAACATCCACAACATTCCCCCTGATCTCAAAATCTTGAATCTCCATTGTCTCTCTTTACTTAACACTTAAAACTTAAAACTTTATCTTCTCACCTCTCACCTCTCACTTCTCACCAATTGCTAATTGCCCGCACGCCGCCTTGATGCTCTGTCCCCGGCTTTTCCTCACATTGACCACCATGTTTTTACTCTCAAGGAAGTCTTTGAACGCACGCGTTTTTTCAGCCGTACTCTGCAAAAATCCGGATCCGTCAACCGGGTTATAGCCGATAAGATTGATCTTCACGGGAAAGCTTTTACAGAAAACCGCCAGGTCTTTTGCATCCTCAATACCATCGTTAAAGTTCCTGAAAAGTATGTACTCGATTGTGAAACGCTTGTTGGTCTTCCCATGATAATATTTCAGCGCTTCAGTCAATTCCTGCAAAGGGTATTTTTTATTGACAGGGATAATCTGGTCCCTTTTTGCATCGGTTGCAGCATGCAAAGACAAGGCAAAATGAAACCGGAACTTGTCATCCGCCATCTTCCTTATCATTCCGGGGATTCCCACGCTTGAAACTGTGATCCGTTGAGGTGACATCCTGAGCGAATCTCCCGATGTGATTTTTTCAATGGATTTAAGTACTTCCTCATAATTCATCAGAGGTTCGCCCATACCCATATACACTATATTTGACAAAGGTTTCCCATGATACTTCTTCGATTGAAGGCTCAGGAATACAACCTGGTCAAATATCTCAGTAAAAGAAAGGTTGCGACGGAATCCCAGCATACCTGTTGCACAGAACCGGCAACCAAGCGCACATCCTGCCTGTGAAGAAATACAAGCTGTGGTACGCCTGTCATCAGGGATCAGAACACTTTCCACAAGAGTCTCCTCGTCAACCTGAAATGTGGATTTTATAGTACCGTCCGGGTCCTGCAGTTCTTTCTTCGCCTCTAAAACCCTGAAGCTGAAATTATCCTCCAGCAGTTTACGGGTCTCCTTTGAGAGATTGGTCATTTCACTGAATGACCGGCAGTCTTTTTCCAGAATCCATTCATATACCTGCCTGGCCCGGAAAGGTTTTTCTTTTTTTTCGTGAAAGAACTCCCCGATCTCTGCAAGAGAAAGGCTACGGATATTTTTTTTTCTACCATTCATCCTTCTTTATCACTTTTGGTTTCATGCCTTCCTTCAGCGTCACGATAAGATGCTGCATGGTCGTATCAACCTGGTAAAGATAATTTTCAACCTGTGGGTTATAGGAAGGATCATTTTTATTCAGCCATTTTTCAAGAGGAATACGTGATATCCCTTTCAGGGCAAAGTTGGTCAGGGTATACCGGTACTTGTTTTCTTTGAACTCAAGTCGGAAATCATAAAAAACCATCCCTGCATCGGTCCGCGTATTGTTTGAATCAAAAAAATAAAGCCTTAAACGTCCGGTTCCTTCGATCTTCCCATTCACTTTATCCTCAATCTTCGTGACACTTCCGGGGTTCAGGTAGTACGATCGTATCCACCCAGCGCCCCGGTCATAAAGTACATCTTTAGTTCCTTCCTGGTTAATGACATCCCTGTATTGAATAAGTTTCGAATCGGGATCAACGGGAATATTCGGAGAAGGTACACTCGTTTGTGCAGGACAGATGCCTGAAATCATCAATAAAAACAGGAAATTGAAGATCCGTTTCATAGAAATACTTTTATTTGAAATAACCACACAATATTAAAATTAAATACGAAATTTCTTACCCTTTATTTCAGGAACTTATTAACCGGCAAGGCCTTATATCTATATGTTAACTCAATCGTACTGTCTCCCCTTTATACACTTTACACCTCTCACTTCTCACCTCTCACCATTCACCACTCACCATTCACCACTCACCATTCACCACTCACTTCTCACTTCTCACTTCTCACCTCTCACCTCTCACCTCTCAACATTCACTTCTCCCATAAAAAAAACCCCGGAAGGATCCCGGGGTTTTTACAGGTAAAGCAAAAAAGTGATTAGTACATATCACCCATTCCGCCGCCGTAACCGCCACCAGGGCCTCCCATCGGCATCTTGGGTTCTTTCTCTTCCTTATGGGTAGCAAGTACACATTCAGTCGTCAATAACATACCGGCTATAGAAGCTGCATTTTCAAGAGCTATGCGGGCCACTTTGGTCGGATCGATCACACCGGTTGTTAGCAGATTTTCATATTTTTCAGTACGTGCGTTATAACCGAAATCCTCTTTCCCTTCTTTCACCTTCTGTGAAACAACAGCGCCATCAAGACCGGCATTTTCAACGATCTGGCGTAAAGGTTCTTCAAGCGCCCTCTTCACGATCATAATTCCGGTCGTTTCGTCGTCATTATCACCCTTCATCTTTTCGATCGCCTTTATTGCACGGATATATCCGACACCGCCACCGGGGATTATTCCTTCTTCAATAGCGGCACGTGTTGCATGCAATGCATCGTCAAAACGGTCTTTCTTTTCTTTCATTTCAACTTCGCTGGCAGCGCCTACATATATAACAGCAACTCCACCGGACAGTTTAGCCAGTCGTTCCTGTAATTTTTCTTTATCATAATCGGAAGTTGTAGTGCCGATTTGTGCCTTGATCTGGTTCACTCTTCCATCGATATCCGATTTCTTGCCTTTACCGCTGACAATGGTGGTGTTATCCTTGTCAATTGTCACTTTTTCAGCTTCGCCAAGATACTGAAGAGTTGCATCTTCAAGCTTATATCCTTTTTCTTCAGAAATTACCATACCTCCTGTAAGAACAGCTATATCTTCCAGCATTTCTTTTCTCCTGTCGCCAAAGCCGGGTGCCTTAATCGCAACAACTTTAAGCGAACCACGGATTTTATTAACCACAAGAGTAGCAAGGGCTTCCCCTTCGACATCTTCACAAATGATGACTAATGGACGGCCGGTCTGAACGACTTTCTCCAGTAATGGAAGCAGATCTTTCATGATCGAGATTTTTTTATCATAGATCAGAATATACGGAGTCTCATAAACGGCTTCCATCTTTTCTGTATCTGTAATAAAATAGGGAGAGATATAACCGCGGTCGAATTGCATCCCTTCAACAACTTTCACCGTTGTTTCAATACCTTTTGCTTCTTCGATGGTGATGACGCCTTCTTTTTTCACTTTCGTCATTGCTTCGGCAATCATCTTTCCGATGAAGGTATCATTGTTGGCTGAAACTGAACCGACTTGTTCAATTTTCTCGAGGCTGTCGCCAATCTGTTTTGTTTGTTTTTTTAAGGAAGCTATGACTTCTGCAACAGCTTTGTCAATGCCTCTTTTCAGGTCCATTGGGTTGGCTCCTGCCGTTACATTCTTGAGACCGGTTGTGAAAATTGATTGTGCCAAAACCGTGGCGGTTGTGGTTCCGTCGCCGGCCAGTTCACTGGTCTTCGAAGCTACCTCCTTAACCATCTGTGCACCCATGTTTTCGGCTGGATTACTCAATTCAACTTCCTTTGCTACGGTAACACCGTCTTTGGTAATTACAGGTGAACCATACGACTTATCAATGATCACATTTCTTCCACTGGGTCCCAGTGTCACTTTAACAGCATTTGAAAGTTCATCAACGCCTTTCTTTAATGCTTCTCTTGCTTTAATATTGAAAATAATATCTTTTGCCATAATGTTTTACTTTTTTAGAATTGGTTTTCGATGATTTCATAAAAATTATACGATTGCTACGATATCGGATTCGCGCATGATCAGATAGCTCTTCCCACCTAACGTGAGTTCAGTACCGGCATATTTACCATACAGAACCGTATCTCCTGTTTTCACTGTCATCGGTTCATCTTTTTTACCAGTTCCAACTGCGACAACTGTACCTTTTTGAGGTTTTTCTTTTGCGGTATCGGGGATAATAATACCTGCTGCGGTTTTTTCTTCGGCGGCGTCTGGTTCAATTAACACGCGGTCAGCCAAAGGTGTGATTTTCAAGTTTGCCATAAATGATTATTTTTAAGTTAAACATTAAAATAGATTCGGATAAATCTTGATATCTCTCCCTGTCAGATTTTATGCCAAATAAACTTCCCCGATTGAAATGAGACAATATTTCAGGATATAGGAGAGCAAAAATAAAAATGTCAGAATAATATGACATTCTGACATTTTCCTCTCACTTCTCACCATTCACCTCTCACTACTTCTTCGCCGGTGGTACCTGGTAATTCTTTACAGGTTGAGTCTTCGTATTGTTGATCTGTTTCTGTATCTCGCTTTCTTGTGTTTTTACAGTTCCCTGGTTCTTGGGGATAATAAGAATTGAAAAAAGGCTCAGAACAAGCAGGATTACAGCCAGGGTCCATGTTGTTTTTTCAAGGAAATCTGCAGTTTTCCTGACACCCATAAATTGGTTGGAAGATTGGAAGTTGGAAGCAAGCCCTCCTCCTTTTGAATTCTGCACCAGTACGATCAGAACCAGTAAAACGCAGGTGATGAGGATTAAAACGGATACTAAGATGTAAATGCCCATAAAAGTTGTTATTAACTATAAATTGTAGATTTATCCCTGAAAGGGATCATCTGTCGATTGTTTTTTCAATTTGGGCTGCAAAGTAACTGCTTTTTTCCGGAAATAGCAAACTTAATTTCTCATAAATTATCCTCGCTTTTGCCGGATTACCCTGTTTTAGGTATAACATGGCCAGTGTTTCACTTACAATTTCTGCATCGTCAATATTACTCTTTATTGCATATTCGGAAGGCCTGAAAAAAGAAGCTTTGGCTTGCGTTATCCTCGGCTCTTCCCGGATAAATTTTTCGATGATCTCTTCTTTTGATAAAAACTTCTTCTTTAAATCTTCAGTTTGTTCCAATGTCGGTACTTCTGCCAATCCTGATTTTTCTTCAGAAAGATCTTTTCTTTTCTGTGCCTCGATCTCCGCGAGCCTTCTTCTCACCTGTTCCATCAATTGATATCTCGCACCCGGCATATTCGGTTCAGGGTACCTGTCAGTCACTATTTCCCTCATGATCCCTGGTTCATTACTCACAGGTTCAATAGTTTCACTTTCGGCTTCAGGAAGTCCTTTCCCCCGATTCTCAACAACTGCCGACTGCGAACTGCCGACTGCCGACTGCTGACTGCCGACTGCAAACTGCAAACTGCCGACTGCCGACTGCGAACTGCCGACTGCTGACTGCGAACTGCCAAAATCCTTTATCAATTCTTTCAATTTCTTCCGGCTGGTTGAATAAGCCGCAGCCTTCTTTAACTGGAAATTAACCTCGTGGTCATTGGTGGCATGGAGAAGAAGGGTATACAAAACCTGAATGGAGGAACAATAGGAAAAACGATCGGCAAGACTAAGGAAATCACTTTTCATTTCCCTGTCGAGGGTATTGGGATGTTGGATATAAGCGGTAAAATCCTGACGGTTCATAAATTACCAATTGACAACCGATTGATTGAATATATCCTGAACTAGTTGATCGTCAATTTGCTTGATCAATCCATCCTGTATGGCCGAAAGGTTCTGAGAACTCGGGTAATCCTGGTAACGGCTGAATGTTTTATTTTCAAAATTTTGCTTTTCATTCTTTCTATTGGTGAATTTTACCGTCACCGCGATGGTCAGGCGGTTCATAGCAGCCGTTTCATTACCCTGAATGGCAATCGGTAGAAATGTATAGGTCGTGATGGCTCCTTCTATATTGAGATCAGCGTTCCTGTCAACAAGGATTAACTTGGTTTGAGAAGTGAAATAATCCCTCAAAGCATCTGTTAAAACCCTGCTTAGGGTCGGTACCACAAAAGTTGCATTATTAGTAAAATTTTGAATGGAAATAGTCTTTACATCGGGAGAAATTGAAGCACCGGTAAAAGAATAACTCATCTTGCAGGAACTTTGCCCAACCACAAGTACGAAAAGCAACAACCACCAGTTTCTGTATGAGGATTTTCTCATAATTTTTTTGATAAAATTTTCAATCTTTTTATTGGTCAGATACTTCTTTGATCTGCTAATACGACTATGCACTCCCCTGCGCTTTACCGCAGATTTATCAAATCAATCGTAATTCGTAATTCTTTAATATTTTCCCCTCTCAATCAGCACCCCTTTTTTTAATATTCCCCTTTATTTTTTACAAAGATCGTAAAAAAAAATCAAATTCCTCAACGAAATCTCCCCCATTACCCTCGCATGGGCGACCCTTGCGGTCCCTCATGATTTCCCCAACACCCATCGCCTATGACCTCCATAACACCTATGATCTCCCCAACACCCAATGCTCACGATCTCCGTAACACACACGATTCCAATGGTTCCAACAATACTAGGGGATTTAAATTTTACCCGTTCCGGCTGAGAGGCATTTTGGTAGGGGGATTTAACTTTTACTCTCGCTTCGGCATAGCGGCATTTTGGCAAACTTGCTCTGTAGCAATGTTTTCGTAGCTGTAATTGAAGTTTGATTTTACCCGTTCCGTCGGAGCGGTATTTTTGTGAGTATATCGCTCCTCTGGACCGATCTTTGTATCCGTGAATTCGCTATGTTAACGGGATAACGCTCTGGTCTTGGAGGTTGCGAGAACGTTTTATGAGCTAGTTTTTCCGTCATTATGGTGACCTTCCAACTTTTTAAATAAACATCAGAACCAACATAAATATTCTGTCCTTCGAAATCAATTTTGTTACCATTTAATTACCATATTTGCTGTAAAATATTTCAGGAATTTTGGATTTTAAGCTGCCGTTTGAATTCATTTTTGGAAGGATATTGTCTGACATCTCGTTTGGGGATAGGTTTGATGATAAAGATGGTTAACAGGAAGTAATTATTTTATAGACACATGACATTGGTTCAAGACTGGAACATGAGGGATGACACTAAACTCTTATGGATTAAACTGCTCCACACTATTATCTGGTTATTTTTCGTGGTGGTGATTGCTTATATCATATACTCTGGGGTCATTGATAAGATAACAATTTACACTTGGATTTCGGTTGGATTGGTTTTATTGGAAGGTTTGATATTATTAGTATTTCGATCCTATTGTCCTTTAACATTAGTTGCCCGAAAATATTCTCACTCTCGAATGGATAACTTTGATATCTTTATTCCCAATTGGTTGGCAAGAAACAATAAAGTTATCTTCACGTCATTATTCATCATGGGATTGATATTCGTCCTTTATAGGATTGTTTTTTAAGAAAAACCAAGAATTCTATCAATAAAAGACAAGATTTTGCTGACCAGAAGGATTTCACAATTCCTAAGTCATATGGCTTTGTTTTGATTTAATAATATTTTCAATGGACTTCATAAAATGATCCTTCCATATTACCAAAATTGTTTTCTTTTACTCCTTCCCATTCTGGCATGGAATGTGATCTTTATGAAAGTCTTGCCACCGCAATTTCAAAAGAACATATTCTGGCATGATATTCCCAAGTACATCAAATTCCCTGAAAACATTCTTAGGATTGTTGTTTTTATAAGCCCGTTATTCATGAAATTTTCTGTTTCAGAACCGCACCAGAAGCTGGGATTGATGCTGTATATTTTGGGAGTCTGTCTGTATTTTGGGTCTTGGATCGCACAGATTTATTTTCCTAAATCGGCATGGAGCAAGAGTATTTGGGGATATACGGCACCAGCGTATACCACGATAATATGGTTTACTGGTATCGGGCTGATTGGAAGCTCTCTGTTTTTAAGAATTCCTTACCATTATTCCGTTTATCTGATTATCTCATTGCTATTTGTCATAGTTCATACTTCTCATGCAATCACAGTTTATAAAAGGTTATAAAATTCCTGACTCAATCATCTAAAATATAAATATGGACAACTATTCACTTGCCATGATCATAATCAGTTCAATTTGGTTTCTCTCGGAGATTTTGATCAACCTTCTGACCCGATCAAAGAAATCTGAAGCGAAATCTGATGATAAGAATTCATTGAGCGTAATCTGGATTGTCATTGCTTTATCAATCACCGCTGGTGTTTTTATTGCATTTTCTTATCCAAAGTTCGGTACGGATAAGTACTTCACAGGAATCTCCCTGATGGTTATTGGTACTACTCTTCGACTCTATACAGTTTTCTCTTTGAAATCACTTTTTACTGCTGATATTGCTATTCACCATGACCACAAGTTGATAACTGACGGGGTTTTCAAAATCATCAGGCATCCTTCATATTCTGGAAGTTTGTTGACTTTTCTGGGTCTTGGGTTAACTTTAGGCAATTGGATTAGTTTGTTAATCGTGTTCTTGCCAGTGTTGGCTGTCTTTTTGTACAGAATCAACATTGAGGAAAAAGCCCTGATGGATAATTTTAAAGAAGAATACGCTGATTATCAGAAAAAAACGAAGAAACTCATCCCGTTTGTTTATTATACTCATGCTGAATGAAAATGCGAACAAATTAACAATGGGATGTTGAGAAAAACTCTTCGACATCAGATTCCAACAACAATAGATGCTTTTTCTTTGCATCACCATGTCGAACTTTTTATCATCGAAACAAATTAGAGCTTTGAAAAGTATGCATAAGACATCTGACCGCAAAAAAGCCGACAAAATCAAAGCCATCCTATTATTGAACAGAGGATTTACACCTGAAGAAGTAGCTGAGATACTTTTACTTGATGACTCGACCATAAGACGCTGGTATGCACTATTTGATTCAGAGGGCATAAATTCTCTGTTGAGATATAACTATGTTGGAAGCGATGGCAAACTGACAACGAAACAGATTAAGATTTTGAACAATCAGTTGGATGAAAAGGTCTATAAGACAAGCAAAGAAATCTGCGCATACGTACAAAATGAATTCGGGATAAAATACACAACAAAAGGAATGACCAACCTGCTTCACAGGCTTGGTTTTTCTTACCGTAAGCCCAAGCATGTACCTGGAAAGGCTGATCAAAAAGCCCAAGAAGAATTTATTAAGCAATACACTGAATTGAAAGAAACGAAGTCTAAACATGATAGAATTTGGTTTCTTGATGCTGTCCATCAGTTGCATAATTCACAACCCGCATATGGTTGGATGAAAAAAGGTTTCGACTATACTATTCCATCGAACACAGGTCGTCAACGAGTCAATATTAATGGTGCTTATAATATTGAAGAACATAACGTCATCATTGAAGAAGCAGAGAGTATAAATGCCCAGTCAACTGTTTCTTTATTTAAAAAAATGCTAAAGGAGCAACCCTTGGGGGTTCTATATTTGATTTTGGACAATGCAAAATACTATCGTTCAAAAATTGTACAAGATTTTCAAAGAAAGCATCCGAGAATTCAACTTTTGTTTTTGCCTGCATATAGCCCTAATCTTAACATTATTGAGCGTTTGTGGAGATTTTTCAAGAAAAATATCACCCTGGTGGGGGCCCTGCTGCAGGCCGAGGCCGGGGCCTCCCTGGGCCGGGGCGCCCAGCCCATCCTGGTCCTGGAGGACCCGGAGACGCACCTGCACCCCATCCAGCTCGCCACCGCCCTGAACCTGGTGTCCCAGCTCTCCGTGCAGAAACTGATCACCAGCGCGAGCGGGGCCCTCATGGCCGGCTTCCCCCTGCAGGCGCTCCCGCCTCGTGCGCCGCGACAGCGACACCGCGGCCTTCCCGGATCCGGTGGGCCCCGCCCTCAGCCCCACCGAGATC
>CAWAVC010000018.1:0-88372 GCA_963785325.1 uncultured Bacteroidales bacterium
TTACCCTTTGACAACATATTCCCCGAGACTATAAATTGATCAAGAATAGCCCATCTTCCCTGGAATTTATAGGTTCCTTCGTTTATAATATTCATCAAAGGCAGCATCAGGTTCACCAAGCTGATGGAAGTTGTTTGTTTTGAATAAGACTCTGCCTTCAACACTTCATTGATTGCCGGTTGATCGGGCTCATCATTGAAGTCACCCATGAGGATGATATGTGGGTCTGTTTGTTTTTGTTGAAGAGAATCCAGGGCAGCCCTGAGTGTTTGAGCAACTAACCTTCGTTTTGGAATACTTTCAGTGAAACCTCCTAAACGTGAAGGCCAGTGGTTGACGAAGAAATGCACGGTATCTGCAGCAAAAAGAATTCCTTTCACATACAGAATATCCCTCGTGTGCATTATTGAATTGGAAGGTAAATAAATACTGATTTTTCTTGAGAATATTACCCTGAATACATCAGGACAATAGAGAAACGCTACGTCAATGCCACGGCTATCAGGCGATTCATAATGGATGAATTTATACTTGTACTTCTTCAGCGGAGTTTCATAGATAATTTTGTTTAGCACATATCGGTTCTCCACCTCGCACACTCCGATAATTGCGGGAGATTCCCATCCCCCAATAGCTATCAGGGTCTTTGAAAGATGATGTAACTTAATAAAAAATTTAGTGAATGTCCATCTTTTTATCCCTTTACCAGTGAATTCTTTATCCGGATTTATGGTATCATCATGTGGATCATAAAGATTTTCGAGATTATAAAAAACAATCCTGACAGTTTGACTGTTTTTTATCGTTGTATCAATCTTGGCATGGTTTTCGGGATTATTTAGATACTGTCTTTCTGTCACTTTTTGACCGAAAATCAGGATTGGGATCAGAATCAGCATCAGGCGGATGATGAATCTCATAATAGATCGAATGAACACTTTATTAATTAATATATCGTACGCAGGGGGGTGAGGTGCATTTACAGACCCAGGGGGTGAGGTGTAATTGAGATGCATATACAGACCCCAGGGAGTGAGGTATTATTAATCGGTCAGAGACAAAAAAGTAACTGGTTAACTGAGAAAAAACTCGAAATGTTAACAAAATTTAACAAGGCAATCATATACTATTAAAAAACAGGAACCGTTTTCAGATCAACATTAAATAACCTATAAAAAGAAGAAACAGTATGAAACGATTGATTGGACTTTTTCTGGTAGCAGTAGCCGGTGGCGCTATTGCCTTAGGAGGTTACAAATTAATAGAAAAGAAACAACATTACTATCCTTCTGTTGCCGGACAACAAATGTCGTTACAACCGGTGAACTATATTCCTGGAACGCAGTTTAATGAACCGGGTTTTGAAACTGCTGCTGCTATATCTGTGCCTGCCGTTGTTCATATTAAGACTGAATTTCGGCAGAAAAGTAATGTATATGATGATTTTTTCAATAATTTTTTCAATTTTGGACAGGGGATGCCAAACCAGGCTATCGAAGCTATGGGCTCAGGCGTGATCATTGACGCGGATGGATATATCGTAACCAATAACCATGTCGTTCAGGATGCAGATAATATAACCGTAACACTCAACGACAAACGCGTTTACAAAGCAACTATTATAGGATCGGACGCCAGTACGGATCTGGCCCTGGTAAAGATCGATGAGAAAGGGCTTCCTTTTCTTACATATGGAAACTCTGATGATGCAAAAATCGGAGAATGGGTGCTGGCAGTAGGGAATCCTTTTAACCTTACCTCAACGGTCACTGCCGGGATCGTTAGTGCTAAGGCCCGTGATATAAACATTTTGGGTTCACAAGGTGCTGTTGAATCATTTATCCAAACCGATGCAGCTGTGAATCCTGGTAACAGCGGAGGTGCCTTGGTCAACCTTAAAGGGGAACTCATTGGCATCAATGCAGCCATTGCTTCCGGAACAGGAAATTATGTTGGATATTCATTTGCCATTCCTTCAAACATTGTTAAAAAAGTTGTAAATGACTTCATGAAGTTCGGGAAGATCGAAAAAGGACTTCTTGGAATACGTTATAGGGAAATTGACGACCAATTTGCAAAAGATAATGACCTGCCGGCCGTAAAAGGCGTTTATGTTCAGGAGGTTATTGAAGGTGGGGCGGCTGCAAAAGCAGGTATGAAAAAAGGCGATGTTATCTTGCAAATACAAGGGATGCCTGTGGACAACAAATCAGAACTTTTGGAGATCATAAACCAGCACAATCCGGGTGACAAGATGAATCTGACAGTATATAGGGATGGCAAACAGATGGATATGTCGTTGATTCTCCAGAATGAAAATGAAACTTCTGCGTATACCCAGATTATTATTCATGGTGCTACTTTCCAGCACATTACTGATAACGAAAAACAGCGGTACGGAATCGAAGATGGCTTCAAGATTGTTCATCTCGATAATGGATTGCTGAGAAATTCAGGTATCAGGGAAGGTTTTATAGTAATTACAGTTGATAAACAACCTGTCCATTCTACGGAGGACCTCAAGGAAGCTTTTACATCTAAAAGAGGGGGAGTTCTCATTGAGGGCGTTTACCCCAATGGCATGAGGGCGTATTATGGCATAGGGCTATAAGGAATAGAACATAATGAGACAACTAAAGATATCAAAATCAATAACCAACCGGGAAACCGCTTCTCTGGATAAATATCTTCAGGATATTGGCAAGGAGGAATTGATCACGACAGATGAAGAAGTTCAGCTCGCACAGCGAATTCGTGCTGGTGATCAGCAAGCCCTGGAAAAACTTTGCAAGGCCAACCTGCGATTTGTCGTATCGGTCGCCAAACAATATCAGAATCAGGGCCTCAGCCTGCCGGAACTGATCAATGAAGGAAACCTCGGATTAATCAAAGCGGCACGCCGTTTTGATGAAACACGTGGATTCAAATTTATATCCTATGCAGTTTGGTGGATCAGGCAATCGATTTTACAGGCCCTGGCCGAACAATCGAGGATTGTTAGATTACCGCTGAACCAGGTTGGTTCATTGAGCAAGATGAACAAGGTTTCATCCCGCCTTGAACAAAAGTTCGAAAGGCCACCTTCATCTGATGAGATAGCTTCGGAAATGGAAATATCTCAGCATAAAGTCGAAGAAACACTCCGGATTTCGACACGGACAATCTCTATGGATGCTCCGATCGATCAGGACGACGACCTGAAGTTTCTCGATGTATTTGTATCTGAAGATGCACCGGGCACTGATGAAGACCTCATCAGGGAATCACTTGCAAGAGAAGTCCAAAGGTCACTATCGACGCTTGCCGAAAAAGAACGGGAGATCATCAACCTTTTTTATGGGATTGGCGTTCCGCATAATTATACCCTTGAAGAGATTGGCGATATGTTCGGTCTTACCAGGGAAAGAGTGCGGCAAATCAAGGAAAAAGCACTTCGAAGGTTGAAACATTCTTCACGCAGCAAACTGCTGAAGGCTTATCTTGGGTGATAACCTGGTGAATAGTGAATAGTGAATGGTGAGAAGATCCGGGAACTCATCAAGCCTCATGGTAATTCATCCTGACTGTTTTTATTAGATCGGGATGAAGACTGAGATAAACCGGGCAGGTTGTCGCAGCATGCCAAATAATGGCTTTTTCTTTATCAGAGTATTTTCTTTCAGGGAAGTCAAATTCTATTACAACTTCAGCAACCCGCCTGGGATTCTCGGCCATTATCTTGGTAATTCTTATTCTGGTTCCAAAAACATCAAAGTTGTGGGTTTGAGCCGCGATACCGATAATGGTCATCATACAACTCCCCAGGGATGTTGCTAAAAGATCTGTAGGGGAGAAGGCTTCACCTTTGCCTTTATTATCCAAAGGAGCATCTGTGATCAAAGTATTACCCGATTTTACATGAGTTGCACTCGTCCTTAATTCTCCCAGATATGTTGTTCTTACTGTTTCCATAACTAATAATTCGTAATTCGTAATTAATAATAAGTGATGCCTGCATAACCAACCCAATGGTGCATTGTGGCAACGGCAGTTTTCCCCATCACAAGATCGCTGACTTTAAGGCGTGGCTCGTCAAGCGAAGTACCATAACCGGTAAAAACACCTTGCAGGGGTTTATCCGATACAGAAACTTGCATTTTCATGATGGTTAGCAAACCCAATGGAACGGAGTACCTCCCGCACCATGTCCATTTGTACGCCTTGTAATCATTTTCCAGCAGGGTATATTGTGTGAATTTCTTTATCTTTTCCTGTTCCAGCGGCCCAATTAGCGATTCATTGATGATCTTCATTTCATGCTCTTTTGCTTCTGCATAGCCTTTTTCGTCACAACCATAGAAGGCAAAATTGGATCCATTCCACTCCTCATCTCCATAATGAACAGCATCCGTCGACATCACAAAAGCAACATCCCTGCCCCATTTCAAACCTTTATCTTTCAGTGCCTTCTCGATCGCCGGGGCAAGCAAGCCGGATAAATGATCCCATTCTTTCATACGACATATAAGGTACAAGAATTGAAATGATCCTGATCTTCCGGTTGAAGTACTGGAGAAATGGAATAATTGCTTCCACCGAATGTTCTGCCTGCTGGAGACTGTCGTGAACGATGTAAGCTTCAGTGGGAAGGTTTTTTATAATTGCCTCCCGCAAGTCAGGAATGGTGATGTTGGCATACGGTTCCTTCCATTCATCAAAAGAATCGAATACCAGGCGGTTCTCAATATTGAATTTTTTTGCCTTATGGGCAACGCCGAACAATATGATCGTATTTGCGTGAATGTTCTTCAATACCTCCGGGTAGAGCCATCCTGCATAAATATAATCATCATGCGGACAGATGGCAGCTTTCTGAATTGACTTTGAACCCGTTCCCGGATGATTGGATCTAATGCCTTCAACATGCTTGTTCAATTTCGGGATCCTGCTCATGACAGAATCCATTTGCCAGGCATGGGATGCAAATCCAACCGTATCAATAGGCTGACGCACACGGATGGACGATGGTTTGCCTTGCGACCATGCTGTATTTGCGATGATCGTCACGATTATAAGCCAAACCAATTTAAAACCAATCATTTTGTCGGATAGTTTCATGATCTTTTAACATTGATCATGTAAAGTTACCATATTTTTGCAAGGCTATTTCGTAATTCGTAATTCGTAATTATTTCAACAACCCCTTTGTCACCATCCAACTTCACCACATCACCATCTTTCAGGAACTGTTTTGCCCCTTTTGCTCCTACCACTGCCGGAATGCCATATTCTCTTGCGACGACTGCACCATGCGAAAGAGGACTCCCGATTTCTGTTATCAGTCCGGAAACGATGCTGAAATAAGGTGTCCAGCCGATATCTGTAAAAGAGGCTACCATTATTTCTCCGGTTTGCAACATGGCAGCATCTTCAAGGGTATTGACGATCCTGACTTTTGCCTGCACCATACCGCTGCTCACAGGGATACCTTTTAATTGTCCGTCTAGTATCACGATTTCCCGCTCTTCTTCGATGGGCTCGGGAATTCCCTGGCAAACCTCGGGAAACTGAAGTGTTGCCGTTTGAGGAAGCAGTTCCCTGCGCTTATTGGCTTTTGCCCGCCAGGAAGGAGAATGGTCGCTGATCATCTGCCCGATCTCTTCATGCGTCAGGTAATAAACCTGGTCAGCATCGTCCAGAAACCCCTTCCTGACCAGTAACTCAGCATAATGCTGCCAGGCCGTCCTGATCTTGTGCAATACCTTTATGGATGCCGATTTGGTGATCTCTCTCCGTGATACTGAAATGCGGGCGCTGCCGAGGAATGATTTAATAACAATCTTTTGCCACGTTTCCAAACCTGAGAGAATTTCCTGTGTTTTTTTATGCGAACTGTCATGAGTATGTGTTTTTGCTCCTGATCTTACGTATGTTTGCAGCATCTGAACCAGTTGTATGGGATTTTCTTCCCATGGCTTCTCATGGAGTTCAGCTTCCCGTACACAACGGTGGCCATGTCGTTCAATAAATGCTTTATAGGTTCGGATCACTTCAGGGGGAGAATCCTGTGTAAGGAGTCTCAGGGCTTCTGCAGGTGTGACCGAAATGAATATGCCTGCAAAGCGCTTCTCAGATAATATCAGCGATGCAAACCGTTCCAGGGATTTAACAGCGTCGGCGCTTTCAATATCAGGAATATCGGTAAGAAGAAGTGTCGCAATGTGATGGTCGTCTGAGGTGGGAAGCCGCTTATTTGATGTAAGGATTCCCATCAGGGCTGAATAGAGTGTCCCGGATTGGGCGGAGGCAATGATATGATGACCAAATGCTTCTTTCAGCATTTCCCGTGCATCATCGAGGGCCTTGTAATCTTTTTCAATATCCCCTGTTTCAATGATCTTGTAATTATTGGCAAGATACAGAATCCGTTTAACGTTCTTTTTGGTCCAGCTCAGGTTGATCATCTGCTTTATAAAGTGCATCACCCGAAGAGGAAAAATCGAAGTGAATCTCACATCCGGAATATCGATGATCTTCCCGATAACAGCAAACTGAACATTTGCAGCTTTGTTCAACCAGACATTCCTGGGGTAATCCATCATATTTGTCATATTGATGAACAGCCGGTTATAGAACATCTGAATATACCGGAAGCCTTCCCGTTTTTTCAGGCTGTAAGCTCCTGCTGCCTCTGCCCAGACTTTCATTCCATAATCAACCGCATGAAAGGAAACAGAATAGGTGAGGGGAGTAACAACTCCGGGCATCATCTCACCGATATTGCCAAGTGTCCAGGTGTCATTGCTTTCACCTTTAATCGTGTCCAGTTCATTGTAATGCACTTCAGGGAGAGTAGTAACAGGCCTTACCTGCAGCCATTGAATCTGATCTTCCTCGTCGATGGCCCACTCCAGATCTACCGGGTATCCCAGGTGATCCTGTGCCTTTTTTGACGCATCCAGGATTTCCCGGATATGATCCGGTGAAAGCAAGTTGCCTTGTTTTCTAACCTGGTCACAAATATTTGATCCACTGCGGCATATCTTGTAATGAATGGCATCTTTTATTCCGCTCACAAGATCTTCTCCATGCCCTTTTACAGCGTTTATCACAATCTGGTCACGACGCCCTGTCACGGGATCGGCAGTAAAAACCACACCGGCGACTCTGGCATTTACCATGTTTTGCAGGATCACAGAGATCCTGAGGTCGGCATCTTCGGAAAGGTTGGTGACATATTCACGCACACGGTCTGAACTGCTGGCCTCGATACATTTTACAACAGCGTCCCTGATCTCAGGATATCCATTCAGGTGCAGGTAAGTTTCAAACTGGCCGGCAAATGAAGCATTGACACCATCTTCGCTCACTGCGGAGGATCGCACGGCCTTAGGCCCTTTCCCGAGCTTGTCAATGCTCTTTTTAAGGGTGCTGTCATCAAGGCTTTGAAGGCTGGGATTAACGATCACAAAAGCATCCGGGACATTCAGCCCAAGATCTCTCAGTATCTTCAACCCCCGTGCCTTACCCCCGATTTCTTCGTCAGTAATTTCGTGAATGAATCTGATCACAGGCTGTATTTATCCGAATGAAACCCGAATTCCACCATCCCAAGCCCTTCAACCTGGTCAAATTTATAGTTGCCAACGGCTTCGAACATCAGGTACTTATGATCCATGACATATGGGAAATGTCCTTTACGGAAAAACTCCATAGTATGTGTTTTGCCGCTTCTCATTTTTAGCTCTATCACAGCATTATCCGGCAATAGTTTGTTTCTGGAAACGGTTTCAAGATCAGTACAATCAACCACCGCATCGATGATACCGTCAGGTTCAACTACGAATCCAGCAGTGAGCCTGCCAAGGAAATCAAACCGGATGGTGGTCACCGTCCAACTATACCCGGCATCCGATTTCCCTGTGATCCAGTAATGACGGTCCCATTTGGTCCAGTTGCGTGAACCGAAAGAATGATCACGTGATCCCCACATTTTAATTTCATGTCTTATTCCATCAAGTATGATATATCCTGTGAGGCTTCCGGTTTGCTCATAATGAACCTGATGAGTGTCTTTCAGGTTAAAAAAGAAACTGCGGTTCCATTTCGAGGAAGCAATAGCATCGGCAATCAATCGCTGATCTGAGCTTTTTGCAAAATCATAAACTTCATGTTCTCTGGTAAAAAGGAGGTTTGTTTCACAGGTATGTTCTTTGCCATCTTCGCCTGTCACCTTCCCTTCGTAAGTAATTCTCCATATCTTGCCAATCTCCACAGGTTCCCACTTCAGGTTCCCAAGCTGAAATCCTTCTCCTTCTGCTCCAGGATCCAGGTGCAATCCGAAGAACCCCTGTTCATTAAATTTGAAATCAAACCAGTATTCATGTGGCCGGTCTGGTCCACGAAAAGCCATACGGGTAATAAATGCATTTCCTTCCTTGTCACCTCCATAGAAATAGGAACTGTCATTGGGAAAAGGTTGCTTGAGGTCAACATGTTTTTGTTCAAGGATTTCAATAGGTAATTGGCGGCTTTTTGTACGTTTCACCATCTGCCGGGCAAGAAATTGTTTTAGCATTGTCTGAGATTTAGGTGGCAAACTTAGGAAAAACTTATGAATTCTTTGGGGTAAGATGTTTGGAAGTTTTACACTAACTTGCGAACGGGATAACGACTACCGATTGCCGACTACTGACTGCCTACTCCCATCCCTCTTGGGGGTGGGGTTTCTTACATTCCCGTAAGGTCAACGCGATCAAAGTACAACTCGGGGCCTCCGAGATACAGGATACGGAACTCCACACCGTTATAATCTTTGTCGAGCGTGGTTTTCAGATCGAAAACCTGGTACTCATCCCGGCGTTGAAAATCGCAGGAACGAATGGCCTTTGTGGCAAGTACTTTTTTACCATACTCAACCGAGATTTCAAGAATAGCAAGGTTCCGTGTATCAAGATCCGGTTCTGATTTCAGGCTGAATTGGACGAGTATAGTTCCCTGTTTGAGTGAAAGGAACGGCCCGTAAATGAAATGCTTTTTCCTGTCGAAATCATTGCTTGTCACAACCACCTTTCCAAACCGTGAAAGAGGATCAGACACTATCTTACCCTGGTGCTGCATCTCTTCTCCTGAAAAGGTCCTTTTGTAATAAACCCGTTCATATTGGCACAGATAAAGATTTCCAAGAGGGAACTCAGATCCCTTACGTGATAGAATATGACCAAATTGCGTGATAGTATCTGGGAATGAATTCATCCATCCATCTCTTGCAAGATAGAGTTTTGGCATTTTGAAAACAGATTTGGCATAATAATAATTTCTGACATTATCTTTATCATGAGGAGTTGCGACAATATGCTTTGGATCAACACATGCGCTTAAATAGGAAACCTGGTAATCAGAAATTAGCCCGAAGTCGCCAAGTTTCCCGAGATCACTCATTTCTGTTATCCGGGATGGCAGTTGTTTCGGGAAGAAGAACTTATTAATAGAACTTATTGATCCCAGGAGTACGACAATTAAAAGAATGATCATACGAAGCTGCCTGTTACGTGAACCTGTCCATTCGATATACAGCAGGGTTGCAACCCAGAGGGAGATGTAAACGATTGTAAAGTACCTCCGCGCTGTCCCGTTCAGGAATACCCAATGGGAAATAATAAGCAGAAAGAATGTGAGGATTCCATTTAGAGCGAAAAAGATCATCAATTTGTGTGAAGAGCAGAATTTCACAAAATGACTTCTCGTATTCGAAAGTACCAGGATTATAGGAAGTCCTGCAATGATGGCCCATGTATAAATGCTCTCCATGAAATTCTCGGAGGAAAATATCAATATTTTCCAAATCGAATAAAAAAGGATATTTAATGAAGCAAGTATCTCAAATGGATGATTCAGATGGTGAGTATGATATGCTTCAATGTGTGTGGCCTTATGCTTCGCGTAAACAATGAATGTACAACCCAGTATGAACCAGACAGTAACAACAACTGCTTGCCAGACTGTTTTTCTGTCTTTTAGAAAGGAGAATACTGGTTTTTTTCTACGCTCCGGCAGATATTTCCAGACCAAAATCAGAACAACAATGATCAATGATAACAGTGCCAGGTCGGATACCCAGATAGCAATCAGAAATGAAAGACATACAAGTGAAAGCCAGACAAGTTTCACATACCGGTTCATTGCCGCCTGCATGATCCTTAGGAAGTAAAGGGCAATAGCGATCATGCTCATTTGAATGCCGAAAAGCAGGATTACATGGTCAAGAAAATGCCAGGAGGGAAAAAACCATAGGAGAGCAAGAATTAGTTTAAGATTACGGTTCCTGAAAAAGGTGGCTAATGCAAAGAAACCGGCAATCAGAATGAAATAATGGATCACGGAAACTGCCAGTATAGGAGGGAATTTATACGCTTCAACCAGGAAATTCGCCAGCAAGGGAATAAGGCTCCCTGCCCGGTCTTGTCCCCAGAAATAGAAATCACCCGGCAGGTTGAGACTCTGGGCCATGAGAACGTTTACAGCCATGTCTGAATTCAGCAACGGGAAGTTGATCTCAGCGAAATTGTAAAAAGAAAAAATGATAAGCAGAAAAAGAAGAAGATAATAGACAAATGAAGGTATACGTGTAGTGTTCATAACGTTACATTAATGTTAATGCAGAAAAACACATTGAAAGCGTCTTCGATTACAACATTTTCATCCCCAAAATTAAAAACTAATTCCGGAAAGCAACTAAATATTTACATCCTCTGTAGTTCAATATAGAGACGCTTTAACAATTTTTTACCATGTGACCTGAAACCTGATGTTTCTTCCTGCATCCTCCACTCAATTGAATCTGCTAATTCCTTTTTCATCTCCGGCTCTTGTTGGGATATCCTGTAAAGGATTTCCATGCTGAACATTTTAACAGCCACAGATTCCTTCCCGGAGGTAAGCCAATCGAAGCAAATAGTAATTAATTGTCCGAGGTTCTGTTTGGGTAAAGGTGAACGTGCCAGCATTTTTAATGATTCCCTTTTCATGCCGTCATGAGTGAATGTTTTCAGGCGAGTAACCATCTCCTCGATGAAAGGGTTCAGAAGATCAGTGTATTTTTCAGTGACTACATCTGCAACCCAGGCAGCCCGGCGGCTAACCGGCTCTTCATTTTCAAAGTAAATTCTGATCAGTTCATCAAATAGCTCCGTCTTTTTCAGGATCAGGTCAGCAATAAGATCGGTATTCCGCCTGGAATTTTCGACCATCAGCAATTCATTAAGACTTTCTTCTCCCATAATTCAACTTTTGGCTGACACATTTCATCCCGACACCCTTAGCTATCTCCCATACAATGTTCCGGTTCAGGTTACTCTTGATATTTTCACTTCCTTTAGGATAGCAGATTTAAAACAAACAAGCTAACTTACCTGCTATATAATACTTGTTAACCAATTGCGCTATAATTGATCTGTCTGCTCCAAATACCTGTATAAAATCATATTTTCCTTGTTTCGTTTTGTTCGGTTTAATGTCAAAACTAATCGATGACATTGCCGCCAAATACTCAGGCGGAGAATTCACGATTAATGCAGAAGCACCATCCTGAAGCCTGGTCTTCTTTTGAACGTCTGTAGATGACATGATCTGATATTTTCTTTTATCCAAAAGTACAAAAAATATTCATGGCTAATTCATAAACTTCCAATTGCCAGCTACCGACTGCCGACTGCTGACTTCAACTGCCGACTGCCGACTGCTGACTGCTGACTGCTGACTATTTTTATTTCAAAGTTTAAATAGTAAGGAATATTGTCATACTTTTGCCCTCTCGGACAAATCCGGGTGATTTACATTGAATAAAAATAATCAATCCATCTTACTTACATTTGTATAAAGAACCATGAAAAATAAATATATTGATCTCATCGAACAAACATTCGATTTTCCCCAGGAGGAATTCGAAGTGATTGATAATGAACTTTATTTTCATAAAGTTTCTCTGATGGATATTATTAAACAATATGGTACTCCATTAAGATTAAGTTACCTGCCTAAGATCTCCTCACAGATACAAAGAGCGAAGAGATTGTTTAATGTGGCAATGGCAAAAGTTGATTACCAAGGTGATTACCATTATTGTTATTGCACAAAAAGTTCGCATTTCAGTTTTGTCCTGGAAGAGGCTCTTAAAAATGAGATCAATATTGAGACATCTTCAGCTTTTGATATTCCGATTATAGAAGACTTGTACTCGAGGGGATTATTCCATACGGATCAGTACATCATATGCAATGGATTCAAACGGCCGATGTATATTGAATATATTGTGAACCTGATAAACCAGGGATTTTCGAATACCATCCCGGTGCTTGATAACCTTTTTGAATTGGATAAATATGAGAACCAGATCGGAAATAATAAGATGAAGATCGGCATTAGGATCGCTTCGGAAGAAGAACCTAAATTTGATTTTTATACATCGCGTCTTGGGATTCGTTACAACGATATTCTTCCTTACTATTGTGAGAAGATCAAAAATAATCCAAGGTTCGAACTGAAAATGCTTCATTTTTTCCTGAATACCGGGATCAAGGATACGGCATACTACTGGAATGAGTTGCACAAAAGCGTGAGCGTATACTGCGATCTTAAAAAGATATGCCCTGAGTTGACAGCACTGAACATAGGCGGAGGATTGCCAATCAGGAATTCGCTCGATTTTGTTTACGATTATGAATATATGTCTGAGGAGATCATAGCACAAATCAAAAGCATATGCGAACGCAACGAAGTTCCGGAACCGGATGTCTTTACCGAGTTCGGACAATTCACCGTAGGGGAGAGCGGAGCCGTATTGTTTTCCATCATTGATCAGAAGCGGCAGAATGACAGGGAAGTCTGGAATATGATCGACAGTTCTTTCATGAACACGTTGCCTGATACGTGGGCAATTAATCAGAAATTTATCTTACTGGCTGTAAACAATTGGGATTCGGAATATGAACGCATATTCCTGGGTGGTTTAACTTGTGACAGTGAAGATTACTATAACGCCGAAGGTCATACGAATGCCATCTACATGCCGAAATTCAACGAAAAGGAACCGCAATACATCGGATTATTCCATACAGGCGCTTACCAGGAAGCGATTGGAGGTTATGGAGGCATACAACATTGTTTGATCCCTGCGCCGAAACATGTTTTGATCGACATTGATGAGAATGATGAAGTGACATTCAAACTTTTCTCCAAGGAACAGAGCTATAAATCGATGCTTAAGATCTTAGGCTATTGACAATTTCATTTGTATTGTTTCTGGGGATGGGGTCCTTATGAGAAAAAGGAGTATTTATATTTAGTTATCTGTTTTGGAGTTCCTATCATTTTCATTAGGAGGGGACTTTGCAGTGAAAAAAGACTTTTCAGAGTGGACTCATTATTTAATGAGTTTTCTTATTTTTACAGAATATTACGATGATGAAGGAAGTAATTGATAACAACATTCTATCTTTCTACACTCCTGCATTCCGAATTAATATTTGAAACCCTGGTTTTATGAATAAAAAGAAACTCTTAAACAAGCCGGTAAAGCATGTTGATATTAAGAAAATCAATGCTGTTCCTATTATTGATGCCATGCGGGAAATGTCGTTTACTTCACGTGATACCGCTGCTGCAGCAGATATCCTGAACAGGATGATCAGGGACAAAGGATGTACTATTTTCCTGACCATCGCTGGAAGCACAAGCGCTGCTGGATGCATGCAGGTCTACGTCGATATGGTAAAAAGCAATATGGTGGATGCAATTATTGCAACAGGAGCTTCAATCGTAGATATGGATTTCTTTGAAGCGCTGGGATACATGCATTACCAAGGTACATATAATGTGGACGATAAACAACTAAGGGCACTTTATATCGACCGGATCTATGATACATACATTGATGAAGAAGAGTTGCAAAACTGCGACATGACAGTCGCTAAGATTGCAGATTCTCTCGAGCCAAGGCCTTATTCTTCCCGTGAGTTTATATGGGAAATGGGGAAATACCTGAAAAAGAATTCTAAAAAGAAAGATTCTCTCGTACAGACTTGTTACGAGCATAATGTTCCTGTTTTTTGTCCGGCCTTCAGTGACAGCAGCGCCGGGTTTGGCCTGGTCAAGCACCAGTGGACCCATCCGGAAACACATGTTTCTATTGATTCAGTAAAAGATTTTCTTGAACTCACCCTGTTAAAGATGAAGGCAAAAAATTCAGGACTCTTTATGATCGGAGGAGGAGTGCCGAAGAATTTTATCCAGGATACCGTGATCTGTGCTGAAGTGCTTGGGAAAGAAGTCCCTATGCATAAATATGCGGTTCAGATCACCGTTGCCGATTCACGCGATGGCGCATGTTCCAGTTCCACCCTGAAAGAAGCCTCATCCTGGGGGAAAGTAGAAACACAATTTGAAAAAATGGTCTATGCCGAAGCCACATCTGTTCTTCCCTTGATAGTAAGCTATGTCTATCACAAAGGAGACTGGAAGAACAGGAAAAAATACGAATGGACTAAAATATACGGTAAATGAAGATTGAAAAATTGAATATTAATTTAACCAATTCCTAATACCCAGTACCCAGTACCCAGCACCCAGTACCCAGCACCTAATTTCTATACTTCAGCCACTTCCATAATTCCCTGTAGCTGACTTTTTTTCCATACATAAGTATCCCTGTTCGGTAGATTTTTGATGCTATCCATGTATTTATCAGAAAACCAAGTATCAGGAGTGCCATGGAAAGGTAGATTTGCCAGAAGTCGTTTCCCATGTTGAACGAAAGCCGAATCATCATAATCACCGGTGATGTAAATGGAATCATTGAGAGCCAGAAGGCCCAACGGGCCATGTGGTTCCTGGATCACATATTGCGCCATAATGATAGCAAAAACAAGCGGTAGTGTTATCGGCAGCATAAATTGCTGTGTATCCGCTTCGCTGTCGACTGCCGATCCGATCGCGGCAAACAAGCAGCATAGAAAAGATATCCGAAGAGAAGATAGAAAATAAAATCCGGATCATGAAAGGGAAATCAATGGATTCGAATGCCGCTATCGCTTCGTTTGACTGTCCTCCGGCGACTTTTGTCGAATCCGCCGTATTGGGCAGTCTGCATAGCTGTCATGCTCTTTGCCTGGGATTGCATCAGTTGTTCAGTTGCCGTACCGGCTTTATTTTCGAAGAAAATGATGAGGTCACAATGGTCACGATCGTTCCCGTAAGAATAACCCATAAAGAAATTGGGTAAGTCCGACCAGACCAATACCTGATGATCTTTCCCATCATCAGCTGAAATGGCTTAACGGATGAGACAATGACTTCAATGATACGGTTTGTTTTTTCTTCGATCACGCCACGCATGACCTGGGAACCAAACAAAAAAATAAAGAAATAGATCAGGATCCCGGCTGAACATGCCCGAGTATCATACTGACTTCCGGGTAGCTTTTTTCTTCTTTCCCTTCATTCCCTATCTTTATAGTACTGATCTCCACACTGGCATTTATGGAACGAAGGATATCGTCAGTCGTAAGTTTTGCATCATCCCGCAGTTTCAGGTCTTTGATCTTGGCTTCAAGTTTCAATTCTTCCAGCGTTTCCCATCACAGTTTTAATATAGCTTTTATACATTGATATTGACCTGGCTTTTTGAATAGAGAATTGCAGAAGTAGGTAAGCGAGAGTTCTGTTTTCGGAATATAGAGCAAAGCATAATCCCCGCTTTTTGTAAATGAGGCTTTTGCAGACCCGATATCACTGACAAGATAATGGAATTTAATGCTTTCAGAATCCTTGAATTTTCCAGAGAAAAATCCTGTTTCATCGATCACTGAAACGGTCTTTACCTCATTCGACATTGTTGCAATATACACCGGAACAATCACGATGGCTGCCATCAGCAAAGGGCCGAGAATAGTCATGACGATAAAGGACCTTTTTCTTACGCGGGTCATGTATTCTCTCCGGATGATCAGTAAGATCTTATTCATATCTTTTCGCTTGAAGAAGTGGAAGGATCCGGATTCTGGCTGGTGACGGTGCGGATAAAAATATCATTCATGCTGGGAATGATCTCATTTACTGACTGGATCATCACATGGGGGATCATTTCCCTGATCAGGTCATTGGGACTTGCATCTGCAGGGATCCTGATCCTGGCCATGAAGTGTTCATTTATCGTGGTTTGTTCAAGAACTTCAAATGCAGGAGGAAGAAAAGCTCCTGGTATCACCTTCAAACTTTGTGAATTGGATCTCAAAGGTGTTTGTCTTATAGGTTTTTTTGATCTCCCAGACATTACCGTCAAGAATTTTACGGGCATTGTCGATGAGTGCGATATGATCGCACAGCTCTTCAACAGAAGCCATATTGTGTGTTGAAAATATGATGGTAGACCCCTTTTTTCTCAGTTCAAGTATCTCTTCTTTTAACAGGTTTACATTGATCGGGTCGAAACCGCTGAAGGGTTCATCGAAGATAAGCATCTTAGGCTCATGGATGATGGTGACGATAAACTGGACTTTTTGCTGCATCCCTTTTGAAAGTTCTTCAACTTTCCGGTTCCACCAGCTCTGAATCTCGAATTTCTCAAACCAGTAGTTTAGCTTTTTCAGTGCATCCTGCCGGCTGAGTCCTTTCAGCTGGGCAAGGTACATCGCCTGTTCCCCTATTTTCATTTTCTTATAAAGGCCTCTTTCTTCCGGAAGATATCCAATGTCAAAAATATCGGAAGGTGAAAGGGGTTTTCCTTTAAAGAAAAGCTCTCCTTCATCGGGTGCCAGGATTCGGTTCACGATCCTGATGAAAGTCGTTTTCCCGGCGCCATTTGGCCCCAGGAGTCCGAAAATACTTCCTTCCGGAACATTGATACTGACTTTATCTAAGGCTTTGTGCTGGTCAAACGCTCTTGGTGACATTTTTCGCAATAAAGAGATCCATCGGGGGTCGGGTCTGTTGATGAGAAATGAAGGAGGTTATTCAAAATAGTCTTTCATCCGTGAGAAAATATTTTTATCACGTGAAGAAGGATTAGGCTTAAAATTCGGTGAGTTGCCAAGTTTCTCGAGAATGGTTTTTTCTTCTTTTGAAAGGACACGGGGAATCCACACATGGATGGTGATCAGAAGGTCGCCTTTCCCTTCCCATTGGTTGACATTGGATAATCCTTTGCCTTTAAGCCGCAGTACCTTGCCGCTTTGCGTTCCGGGCTCAATCTTGATTTTTGCCTTGCCGTCAATCGTCGGAACTTCAGCCGTACTGCCAAGTGCAGCATCGGTTATAGTGATATAATGTTCATAATGAAGATTATCGCCGTCTCTCAAAAGGAAAGGATGTTCAATCTCTTCAATCTGAACGAACAGGTCCCCGGAGACTCCGCCACGTGCTGCTGCATTCCCTTTCCCGTTCACCGAAAGCTGCATGCCTTCTGAAACACCGGCTGGTATCCGGATACTGATAACTTCTTCCCCTTTAATAATCCCGTTTCCTGCACAGTCCTGGCATTTATCCGTTATGATTTGTCCTTCGCCTCCGCATTGCGGACAGGGAGAGGTTGTTTGCATCTGCCCCAGGAAAGTGCTGGTAACGCGGGTCACATGACCGTGCCATGACACGTCGAACAGGTCTGGTAGGCGCTTCCTCCTTTAGCTCCGGTACCTTTACAGGTGTCTGCATTTGAGGTATTTATTGACTTTGATCTTTTTCTCAACGCCATGTGCGATCTCTTCAAGGGTAAGTTTCACCTTTACCCGAAGGTTGGAGCCATGATTCACGGCTTTTCTGCCGCGTCCTCCTCCACCTCCGAACATAGAACTGAAAGGATCGTCGAAACCTCCGCCAAAGATATCCCCGAAATGACGGAAGATATCATCCATAGTCATTCCGCCACCAAATCCGCCACCAAATCCTGCACCGCCATTTCCAAGGCCGGCATGACCATACTGATCATAACGTTGTCTCTTTTCCTGGTCGCTTAGCACCTCGTAAGCTTCAGCCGCTTCTTTGAATTTTTCTTCGGCCTCTTTGTTATTCGGATTTTTATCAGGATGATATTTCAATGCCTGCTGACGGTAAGCTTTTTTTATTTCTTCCGGGGTAGCACTTCTGGAAACTTCCAGTATTTCGTAATAATCACGTTTTGACATCAGGATGTAGGCTTTGGCCATTAGCCATTAGGATTTAAGCATTTTTAATTTTTAATTTTTAATTCTTAATTCTTTTAGGCTCCTATGACGACTTTGGCATAACTGATAACTTTTCCGTTAAGTAGATATCCATTTTGGACGACATCAACTACTTTGCCAATCAAATCAGGTTTTGGAGCCGGAATTTTTGTCAGTGCCTCATGATAGTCGGTATTAAATTCTTCCCCCAATGCTTTCATACTGTTCCAATCCCTGCTGGGAAAGAATGTTTTTTAGTTTGGTATAGATCAGATTGATCCCATCATAATGAGTATTCTCTTTATCTGCATCTGTACCCTGCTCCATTGCATCTAGTGCCCGTTCAAAATCGTCTAGCACTGGTAATATTGTCGTGATGAGATCTGAAGCAGCCGATTTGCTGAGCTCAATTCTTTCCTTTAAGGAACGTTTTCTGTAATTATCAAACTCAGAATAAAGTCGAAGATATTTATCATTTAACTCTGCAACCTTTTGCTCTAACTCTTCAATACGGTCTTCCTTGCGGGGCTTTGATTTAGATGCTTTCTCCTTTTTTATGCTCCTGGTTTTCTTCTGATGGCTCGGCAGATACTTCATTCTTTGATTCTATAGTAGTATCATTATCGGCGTTAGGTGCTTCTCCTTTTTCCGGATTTTGAATAATATCTTCGTGTTGATTGTTCTTTTCTTCCATCTGTTATTTTATTCAGCTTCAAAATTCTGTTATTGGTTTTGTTTTGTCAAAAAACCTGCCACTGGAATTTTTGGACAAAATGGCAGACTCAGATACGCTGGATGTCAGCTCCGAGTTTTCTCAGGCGGAGGTCGATTTCCTGGTATCCCCGGTCGATCTGTTCAATATTGTCGATGATGCTTATGCCTTCGGCAGATAGAGCAGCAATAAGCAAAGCTACGCCGGCACGGATGTCTGGTGACGACATGCGGAGGCCACGTAAAGGATATTGCCGGTCGAGCCCGATCACAGTCGCTCGATGAGGATCGCAAAGGATGATCTTTGCTCCCATATCTATAAGCTTGTCAACAAAGAATAGTCGGCTCTCAAACATTTTCTGGTGGATCAGTACACTTCCCCGTGCCTGTATTGCAACAACCAGTACTATGCTGATCAGGTCAGGCGTAAACCCTGGCCAGGGGGCATCTGCGATTGTCATAATGGAACCGTCCATGAAAGTCTCCAATTCATAAACATCCTTTTGAGGGACAAAAATATCGTCGCCCTGCCGGATAATATCAATGCCCAACCGCCGGAACACCTCCGGAATCACTCCCAATTGCTGGTAGTTCACATTTCTGATGGTAATTGCAGACCTGGTCATAGCCGCAAGTCCGATAAAACTTCCAACCTCGATCATGTCTGATAGCAAAGTGTGCTCACAACCACCGAGACTGGTGACTCCTTCAATGGTCAGCAGGTTCGATCCGATTCCATGAATCTTTGCACCCATTCTTGATAGCATCGTACAGAGCTGAAAAAGGTAAGGTTCACAAGCGGCATTGAATATGGTGGTTACCCCTTGTGCAAGAACGGCAGCCATTACAATATTGGCAGTACCGGTGACCGACGCTTCATCCAACAGCATATAACTGCCTTTCAGCTCTTTTGCTGTCACTGTGAAGAGTTGCTTCGTAATATCGTAGTTAAACTCGGCACCCAGTTTCTGAAGGCCGAAAAAATGAGTGTCGAGCCGCCTTCGTCCGATCTTGTCGCCTCCGGGGGTATAAACGATGCCTTGGCCGAATCGTGCGAGCAAGAGGTCCAAGGATCATAATTGATCCGCGAAGTGCTTCGACTTTTTCTTTAAATTCTTTTGTATTAAGGTAGCTTAAGATCGATATCAACTGCTTCGAACGTGTAAGAGGAACTACCGGGAGAGGTAACTTTGACGCCCAGCGCTTTCAGCAATTCTATAAGTTTGATGACATCACTGATTGCAGGAACATTGTGGATGGTGACCTTTTCCTTTGTCAGGAGGCAGGCACAAATAACCTGTAATGCCTCATTCTTGGCTCCCTGGGGAAGTATTTCTCCCTTTAACTGTTTCCCTCCTGAAATCCTGAAAGAACTCATTGCTGCTTTTTTCTGCCCCTTTGGTTGTTGTTTCCGGAATTTTTTTGCCGGAAGGGTTTCCGGGGCTTGTTCCTTGCCAGGAGATCGCTTGTTGTGGTAAGCTTAATATCTTCGTTCAGCTTTAGCTTCCCTTTTGATAATACTTTCAGGTGCTCTTCAATCAGGTCATCCGAAACTGAATCGCGGTTCCAGTTCAGATACGATTTTTTTAAATGGATTGCGATGATCTTAACAAGTGCATCCTTTTCAGGCCCATCCGGATAAGCTGTTGCCTTTTCAATGATCATGGCAATGTTCTTCCCGTAATGCTTGAATTCGATTTCTTTATCGTGATAGGAAATTCTTTCGGGCTTTGTACTTACATTGAGCGGTGGAGGCGGGGGGTAGGGTGAGTCAACATCGATCTTGAAATCAGAGATGATATACAGGTGATCCCAGAGTTTGTGTTTGTAATCTACTGAATCTTTCGCCTGGGGATGCATCTGTGCCATCACGTTGATGATGATCTTAGCTGCTTTAAGACGCTGCTCCCTGTCTTCGATCGTACAGGCATATTCAATCATCTCCTGAATGTTGCGTCCATATTCAGGTATGATCAGGGGTTTACGGGTGGTGTTGTAATCCATATTCATTCATCGGCTTTTTGCAAAGATAAGGATAAAAGTGAAATAGCTATACAATCTTCAGCCTTGCAAACCTGAGTAACAATTGTTTGTTTCCTACTCCGTGAAAGAACACCGTCGCCTTGGTATTCGGCCCGGCACCTTCCATGCTGATAACCTTTCCTTTTCCGAATCGTTCATGTTCGACTTCCATACCAACCTGTATTTCTTCTCCTGAATTTGTCTGCTCCGGCCCTGATGGAATACGATTTAGTTTGTGGAAGTTCTTCAGGTCAACCGGTCTTGATTTAACAGGTGGTTTCCCGGCAAGGATACCTGAGAAATTATCATCAGTAAGAAAACTTTCCTGCCGGTTAAGTGGCTTCTGCGGGTAGTCAATGTGTTTTTCCGGGATCTCCTGCAGGAAACGGCTGGGTTCATTGGATATCAGGTTGCCCCACCGGTATCGGTTTTCAGCATAACTTAACGTCAGCTTTTGTTGCGCTCGTGTAATGGCAACATAAAATAATCTTCTTTCTTCTTCCAGGTCGGCCCTCGATGCTTGTGACTGTGCGGATGGGAAAAGATTCTCTTCCATCCCGACAACATATACGTAAGGGAATTCCAGCCCTTTGGCTGCATGGATAGTCATCAGGGTCACACGGTCCTGGTCTTCGCTGTCACTGGTATCCTGGTCAGTAACCAGGGCAATATCCTGCATGAAATGACCGAGGGTTTTTGGTTCGTCGTCATTAGGCTGTTGAGTAACGTTCTCCCCTGATAAAAATTCTGCATCCGGTATTGATCCTATAGGAGTAATACGTTTTTCGGTAAACTCCTTGATAGCATTCAGGAGTTCCTCTATATTTTCGTATCTGCTCACACCTTCAGGGGTCTTATCATCGTACATCTCTTTCAATAAACCGGCGGATGTGGCGATATGTTTTGCAAGATCAAAAGCAGGCTTTGTTTTAAGCATCGCTGAAAAGCTACGGATCATGGTAATGAACGACGTCAGCTTGCCCAGCGTGCCTTCAGTAAGGTGAAGAGGGTAGGACGCCAGATCTTCAAGTATTTCATAGATGCTTTTTTTGTACTCGTCAGAGGCTACGACCAGCTTCTCAACGGTCGTCTTTCCGATTCCACGGGCAGGATAATTGATGATCCTCAGCAGGGCATCTTCATCCTGGGGATTGACAACCAGCCGGAAATAGGCCAGCAGGTCTTTGATTTCCTTTCGCTGATAAAACGACTGACCGCCATAAATACGGCAGGGGATATTCATCCGCCGCAAGGCATCTTCGATTGATCGCGACTGGGCATTGGTCCGGTAAAGAATGGCAAAGGCGGCATTGGGGAGCTGGTTGTTCATCTTGTTTTCAAAAATGGATTGAGCTACCAGGTTGCTTTCCTCACTGTCGGTCGATGATCGGATAAGAGTGATTTTTGATCCTTCGTCATTTTCGGTCCATATCTCCTTGTAGATTTGTTTTTTATTATTGACAATAAGGCTGTTGGCAGCATCTACGATAGTCTTGGTCGAACGGTAGTTTTGCTCCAGCTTGAATACTTTCAGGTCGGGGTAATCGCTTTTAAAATTGAGGATATTCTGGATGTTGGCGCCGCGAAATGCATAAATACTCTGTGCATCATCTCCTACTACACAGATATTTTCATTGTTGGCTGCCAGTTTTTTGACAATGAGATACTGTGCATAATTTGTATCCTGGTACTCATCTACCAGTATATAATGAAATTTCTGCTGGTACTTATAAAGCACTTCAGGGTAATCACGCAACAGGATATTCATGTTGAACAGCAGGTCGTCAAAATCCATGGCTGAAGCCCTGACCAGCCGCGATTGATATTGTAGGTAAAGTTGTCCGGTAAATGGTTTCCCCGAACTGGAGTCATATTCTCTTAATTCGGGCGACTCATTGTACTCGCTGGCAGAGATCAGGCTGGTCTTTGCAGCAGAAATGCGGTGCAGGATATATCCGGAGGCATACACCTTATCGTCAAGGTTGTTTTCTTTGATCAGTGTCCGGAGCA
Source organism: uncultured Bacteroidales bacterium (assembly GCA_963785325.1). GTDB lineage: Bacteria > Bacteroidota > Bacteroidia > Bacteroidales > FEN-979 > FEN-979. The sequence continues at coordinate 22,914 of CAWAVC010000018.1, forward strand.
GCCTTTTGGAATCCTCGGTATCATAAATAGTGAAGTTTGACGGGTATCCGAGATGGTGACCGTCAATCCGCAGAACCCTTGCAAATATGGAATGGAAGGTTCCCATCCATACGTTCTGTGCCTCCGTTGTGCCCACAAGCTCGATGATCCTGTTCTTCATCTCACGTGCAGCCTTGTTGGTGAAAGTGAGTGCAAGTATGTTGAATGAATCCACCCCCAGGTTAAGCAGATAGGCCACCCGGTACGTCAGCACACGGGTCTTCCCCGAACCCGCCCCCGCAATTACCAGCGATGGGCCGGTAGTGCATTCAACAGCCTTGCGCTGTTCTTCATTCAGGTCTTTGAAGATATCTGCCACAACATTTTATAAGCAAGCGCCAAATTTACGATTTACAGAAATAGCATTGATGATTGTGGAAAAGTATTTACAACCAATGAAATTTACGATTGGACGATTTTAGATTTTAAAATGAATTTTTAAATTGACGATTTACGATATACTTTTTAGCGCTTTTTCGCGTCTTTGCGTCTTAGCGGTAAAAAAAAGATTTTTAAAAGGGGGCACATCGTTTGTCAGATTGAAAAAAATGTAAGTTTGTATTACAATAGAATCTATGTATGAAAATTCCTGTCTTTCAACTGATCAATTTTGGTATAATCCTGATCGTATTGGTCTTCCTGATACGATATACCTGGGACCTTTTTTTCGGAACCGGATTCTCTCCCGTTGAGTGGGAACATGCCCGGAAATCTCACCGGATCGGCAGGAAATTATTGAAGCTTGAAAAGAACTATCAGGATAAGATACGGTTTTTCAACTGGTGGCTACAGGTTGAACGATTAAAAAAAGAGGATATCCCGGGAGATTTTGCAGAACTGGGCGTTTATAAAGGGGAGAGCGCCTGTGTTTTGCATCATATGGACCCGGAACGTAAGTTCCATCTTTTCGATACCTTCACTGGCTTCCCATCCCGTGACCTGGCACATGAAACAGGTGAAGCAGCGACTTATACGCCTGATCGGTTTGCAGATACACAGGTTAATGATGTCCTCAGAAAAATATCAGGTAATGAGAACATAATCCTTCATCCCGGCTATTTCCCCGACACTGCAGATGTTGTCCGGAATGAGAAATTCGCATTGGTCAACCTCGATGCCGATTTGTATCAGCCCACCAGAGCTGCACTCGATTTTTTCTATCCTCGTCTCTCCCCCGGCGGCATTATCTTCATTCACGATTATAATCATAAATGGGAAGGGATTAAAAAAGCAGTAGATGAATTTGTCATGACTATCCCGGAAAGTTTAGTGTTTATGCCGGATCTGGATGGGACATGTATGATTGTGAAGAATAAATAGTGAGTGGTGAGAGGTGAATGTCACTTTGCATTAATATTGACCCATCTATTTGCATTAAAAGTGAAGAGAATGAAATTTTTTAATCCAAATTATCAATAATAGTAAAAGTTTAGTACTTTTGATAGTGTTTCTTGAAACTTCCAATGAGAAAGGTAATGTCACTTGGGGTAATTTTCATTATAGGACTCTCCTCTGAAGTGTTCGCTGCGGCTGGGTATGCCAAGGATGGAACCTGAGTTTTCATTAGTTTTGATCGGTTTCTTACTTTTGTTAGCAGGAGTTCTTAAGGGGATTGATTACCTCAGTAAAAACAGGAAAATGCTTGTGCATCAGGTTAAGGCATTTATAAAGAACAAAGTGGCCTCCCTCACAAGGTTACATTTCCATGCTGAATTTTAGTATTCCTTTGCTTTGAATGGTCATATTCAAAACAACCCACCTGGCACGGGTTCCCTGAAAGCTAGCTTACCGATCAGCTTGGTACCAGGTAATTTCCTACACTTCAGTCAATGTTGCCTGGCATTATCTCCGCTTCCTAGTAGGTATCCAAAATAACTCTTTGCTGGTGCACCGTTCATCGGTGCCCGTGTTAACATAACGAAGAAACCTTAGCAGATTAGATTGGCAGAACGCGTAAAAACGCGTCATAATTACCATAATGTCTTGATAAATAGAATATTTGAATTGTCTGGGAAATTTTTATCTTACATTTGTTTCAGGTCGGATATGAATCAAATTCCGATCTTACTTCAAAAATCGTTATTCGAATGTTCGGTTACTCATATCAAAATCTAAAAATACCCAGTACCCAGCACCCAGTACCCAGCACCCAGTACATAGTACCCAGTCCCCAGTACCCAGTCCCCAGCACCTATGGCCGTCAATCTAACTGGTTCGTCCAGCTTCCAATTGCTTTTTGAAAACTGATTTTTGCGATCAGGAAATTATAAACAGAAGTAATATATGATTGCTCTGCCGTTGTGAGTGATTTTTCCGTGTCTAAAAGTTTTTCATAAGAAAACGAACCTAAATTGTACTGCTGTTTTTGCAGTTCATACACTTTTTGTGAAAGCTGGTAGTTATCCATTGCAACAGTGAGATTTTGCTCGGCATTATCCAGTTTGGTTATGGCTTCTTGTACTTCATACTCTACATCTACTGTTTTTTGTTTAAGCGCTAAGCCTGTTTGCACCAGTTTTATTTGATATTCTTTTACGGAGTTGATATTTTTGATATTTCCTGTAAGCGGTATCGAAAGTTTTATTCCTATATAATTAACTGGCGACCAGAAGAAATTGTCTGAATAATTAAACGCTGTTCCCTGAAAAAATTCAGTATAGTTTCCAAAAAGAGAAAGGGAAGGGAGATAATTTTGTTTTGCCTTTTTTATTTGTAAGTCATAACCTGCTTGTTCAATTGTCAATTGTTTTATCTCGGAACGGTTTGCGGTTGCATTTGATATCTGTTCTGTTTCCACGTAAGTATCAATTGAGGATTGCAATGAATCGGTGAGTATGATGACCGATTGATCAGACACATTTATTTTGTACTTTAAGTTTTGCTTGCTTAGCAAATAATTCTGTTTTTGCTGTGCCGTGTTGGCAATGGCGTTTTTGTAATCCAGCTCTGCAAGCATCATATCGCTTTCAAGTAATGCGCCGTTATCGTATTTGCCTTTGGCAAGATCGTAATACTCCTTATAACGGCTTTCATTTTTTTGTGCAATATCGTACTGCAGGGATTTAAGCAGGACATTATCGTATGCTTCGGCTACTTCTGTTTTGATATCAATGTCCGATTTATTGTTCTTTTCTTTTTCCAGCTCAAGATCATTCGAGGCGATTTTAATATCCGTATATAAGCCCGGTTTATAAATGGGATAATTCAGATCAAGTGAAAATGCAGTGTTGTTATTCATTCCGATGGTGACTTTATAGGGTTCGGTAAATCCTAAATACCCTGCCGGTATGATTGATGGCTGTAGTTGGCCATAATATGTTAATTTCCCGTTTGCGGAAAGATCAGGCAACAATTCTTTATTGGATTTAACAAGGTTATTTTTGGCAATATCAATATCAAGGCTGCTTTCTTTCGCATCAAAACGATTGCTAAGTCCAAGCTGCATTGCCTGTTTTAACGATAGTTTCAGTGTATCGGTCTGTGCTGATATTCTTGTGGATAAAACAATAAGTGCCAGTAAATATATTATCTTCTTCATATATGAGTTTTTTTATGAGCATTTTTTAAACTGCCGCAACTTCAATAGCTTCGTTTGAGTTGTTTTTCTTATTTCTGATTAATAAGATCAATGGAATACAGATCAGAATTATCAGCCCCACTGCCATGTATGTATTATCATAGCAAACTAATTGTTGCTGCTTTGACAAACTACTATCAAGGATTTGATAAGCAACCCTGTTTGCATCTTCGGGAGAATATCCTGCGGATAAAAAGTTTTGTGAATAAGCGGCTACTCTTTCAGTAACCATACTGTTATAGCTGTTTACATTGCCAATCATGTTGCTTCTTACAAAAGCGCTTTCATGGTTTAGATAAATTCCGATTAATGCAATTCCAATTGCCTGCCCTAATTGACGCATGATATTGGATAAACCTGTTGCCTGGGCTAAATCTTTGCCCCGTAAACCGGATAATGCCATGGACATCAGCGGAACCATCAAAAATGCCCTGCCAAAACCAAAGAGTATGAATGGCCGGAAAAAGTTTTTTTCACTCGAATCGGGTGATGAAAATGAAAGAAGAATTAAGAAAGCGGAAAACATCATAATTCCGGTGATAGCGGTAATATTGTAATTAACCTTCTTCAAAACAATTTTACTTACCAGTATCATGGCAATTGCTGAAGCAATAGTACCTGAAATAAGAAATGTTCCTTGTTGTGTGGCTGTCCAGTTAAGTGAAACTTGCGTGAATAAGGGGAAAATGAAAAACATCCCTACTAATATCATACCCAGGACTAAATTCAGTAAATGTCCGACGGCAAGATTGAAGTTTTTATATAGCTTAATGTTTACCGCCGGTTCTTCTGCTGTAAGTTCACGCCAGACAAAGGCGATTAGCCCGGTAATAGCCAGTATAAAGAAGAAAGTTATTTCTGAGCTGTCAAACCAATATTTATTGGCGCCTTCTTCCAGAAAATATTGAAGCGAGCATAAACCGATAATTAAAAATAATATACCCCACCAGTCCATTCTTTTGGGTTTAACCGCTTCGGCAAGATTTGGAACATAAGTCCACGAAAGAAAGGCTGCAACTACGCCAATTGGAACATTAATAAAAAATATCCAATTCCATGACCAGTTGTCTGTCATATATCCGCCCATGACTGGTCCTAAAGCAGGACCAACCATAAGTCCTATTCCAAAGACCGCAGTTGCCGTGGCTAATTCTTTAGGGGGGAATGCATCGGCAATGATACTCTGGGCTGTCGATAATAAACCGCCGCCACCCAGGCCTTGTATGAATCGCCATAAAATAAGTGTCCACAAACTGGCGGACAACCCGCACATTAATGATGAAAAAGTGAATAGTATAACAGATGCCGTAAAATAAACTTTTCTCCCGAAAAGATTGGAAAGCATCGCCGATAATGGAACCGTAATAACATTGCCGATAGCATAGGCGGAAATTACCCATGCAATTTCAAGAGTAGTTGCTCCTAAGCTTCCCATCATATCAGGTCGCGCCACAGCTACTACTGTGCTGTCGATAATTTCAAGCAAGGCACAGGATAATGCCGTACCGACAAGTATCCACTTAGCGGATCCTGTTAAGTATTGAGCCGGTTTTTGCAGAGTTGCTTCCATGTTTCTTTAATCTGTATATATTTTTACAAATACGCTCATGCCGGGAAACAATAATTGTGCTTTGTCTGCCGGTATTTTATTGATGGAGATTCTGACAGGAATACGTTGTGTGATTTTTATAAAATTTCCCGTTGCATTATCAGGGGGTAACAAAGAATATTTTGCACCCGTAGCTCCTGAAAAGGACTCTATCTTACCTGTCAGATCAAGGTCGGGATAAGCATCTACTTTTATTTTTACTTCTTGACCTGTCTTGAGGCTCCTTAATTGTGTCTCTTTGAGATTGGCGGTAACCCAGAGATTTTCATTGTCCACCAAAGCGCATAAGCTTTGCCCTGCTGAAATATACTGCCCTTCCTGCACTGCTCTTTTGGAAACGATACCATTGCAAGGGGCGCGGACAATTGCATAATTTAATTGTTGCCGTGCAAGTATTAAATCTGCTTTGCATTGTTCTACCTGCGCTTCCGCCATATTGATTTGGCTTTCATCTGATTTTGCCAGCGACTTTAAACCCATCGTAGTGGAAGAAGACGATTTTCGGGCGCTGATAGCTTTTGCATAATCTGCTTTAGCAACTGCCAGATTTGTTTCTGCTGTTTCGTATTGCTCCTGTGTAGCTGCTTTTATTTTAAGTAAAGCGCTTGTCCGGTCAAAAGTGTTTTGGGCTTTTTCAAGACTTGCTTTTGCCGAAACGATATTTTGTTCATAGGATTCGGTAGTCAGATCTCCTGCTGTTGCACTTTCTGTGCTTGCAGAAGCTTTGCTTTGTGCAGATAATAATTTTGCTTTGGCAATTTCTGATGCGGCTTCGGCTTCGTCAGCTTTTGCTTTGATTTCAATAGTGTCAAAAACAAAAAGTATCTGTCCTTGTTTCACTTCTGCATTATCCGTAAAATTGATGGATTTAATATATGCTGTTACCACCGACCTTATCGGAACAATGTTGCAGTCCAGTTGGGCATTATCGGTAGTTTCATAAGACTTGCTCCTGATCCAGTAGAATATACCAGCTCCAAGTATTGCTGTTAATATAGCGGCGATAATTATTAGTCTGACCGGCTTTTTCTTTTTTGCTTCCTGTTCCATATTTCAGAGTATTAGGATTTTTCAACTTGATTGAATTATGAAACAAAATTCCAGCTAAACCATTAATGGTTAATGCATTATTTAATTGAAATGGACAAAATAAGGTGTGAAATAACCGGAAAGCAAAGTCAATGGGCAGATAGCCAATCCAGAAATTCGGAGACTTTAAGTTTGCTCACTGTAATGGTTTCTTTATAAGGAATGGTTAGAGTTAAAGATAACTTGCGTGCAAAATATTGTGAGGCTTCTTTGATGGCTTTACGATTGACAAGGAATTGTCGGTTGACTCTGAAAAAATCATCGGATGCAATCTTCTCAAGTTCTTCGATTGTCTTATTTATAGTGTAGCTTTTTTGAGCAAATGTCAACAGGTAGGTAATTTCATTTTCAATATAAAAAAGGGCAATATCTTCAAGCCTTACAGGGACTATTTTATCTTTATGATAAACAAGTACGGAACCTTGATTATGTTTCTTTTTGTTTTCAAACAACTGAATGACATTGTCAAGAGCGGAACTGTTTTCAGAAAACTTATTTTTTAATCTATTGTATTTATTAAATGCCGCTTCTATCGTTGATTTATCAAAAGGTTTTAAAATATAGTCAATACCGTTTGCATCAAAGGCTTTTAAAGCATATTCATCATAAGCCGTACAGAAAATAACGGGAACGTTAGTTGAAATCTTTTTAAATATTTCAAAGCTTAACCCATCCCCAAGTTGAATATCGCTGAAAATTAAATCAGGATCATCATTTTTCAGAAACCATGAAATAGCGGTGCTGACAGAATGTAACACGGAGATAATTTTAGCATCGGGAACTATCTTTAAAATAGTTTCAGCCAGATCATCCGCAGTCAGTTTCTCATCCTCTATGATTACAATCTTCATCTGATGAATCTCCTCCGAAAACCTGTTTTTAAATTATATTGTCAATACACATAATCGTAAATATTTCAATTTCAACGATATACTTCTTAGCGCTTTTTAGCGTCTTAGCGTTTTTGCGGTAAAAAAAGACTTTTAGAGTGGACTCATCTGTTTAAATTTTTATTCCTGCTGTCTGATTATGATCTTTATCTGATGAATCTCCTTCGAAAACCTGTTTTTAAATTATATTGCCAATACACATAACCGTAAATATTTCAATTTCAACGATATCTTCTTAGCGCTTTTTAGCGTCTTAGCGCCTTTGCGGTAAAAAAAGACTTTTAGAGTGGACTCATCTGTTTAAATTTTTATTCCTGCTGTCTGATTATGATCTTTATCTGTCAATATTCTAATACTTACTGAAAAATAAGTATCGTTTGACTGAATCTTGATTTCATCTCCTGATATTATTTTATAACGTTCCGAAAGATTTGATAATCCAAGACCGGTAGAATCTTCATCTGTATTCTTGTTTTGAATATTATTGCTGACGGTAATCCATCCATTCTGATACATCAGTTTAATCAGCAAAGGAGATTCTATTGTAAAAGCATTGTGTTTTATAGCATTTTCGAGAAGTAATTGAATGGAAAATGTTGGCACTGCACCGATTTTGGCTTCTTCAGGAATGTCTATCTCAGATTGAATTGCATTTCCAAATCTGATCTTTTGCATTTCAAGATAATCCATGCTTAATTTAAGTTCTTCTTCAAATTTCACCGTATTCACATTGTCCAATGAAACAGAAGCTCTTAAAAAATCAGAGAGCCTTTTCAGATAGGCTTCTGCGTCATCTGGTTGTTTTTTTATTAATGTTTTTAAGACATTCAGTGAATTGAATAAGAAATGCGGATGTAATTGTTGTTTAAGTTTTAGGTTGGCGGCTTCAATATTTTTGATTTTTAATTGAATGTTTTCAGATTCAATAATTGATTTTTTCTCTGACAATTGCACAATACCGTGAAATATCAGTACAATAGTATTTATAGAGAAAACCAGAAATACCAGGATCAGGAATGAAAATAAACTATTGCTTGCCGGGTATGTATCGGCATTATCAAAGTGAATTCCGAATTCATGTGCTTTCCAACGTAAAATTTCCTGACTTACTGAATGATTTAAAAGGATACTGACAAATATAAATCGCATGGAGAGCATCAATAAAAAACCGATGAGATAACTCCATAATTGTAATCGCTGAGATAAAGAATATTTATGAATAGTATAAGAAAGAACAATATTTATTGTCCAGAATAGAAAAACAAAAAAGGTGATTCCAAAAACAGAAAAAACAATTAGCTTTAAAAATAATATGTTATCGACACTTATAATACCAAACGAAAATAGTATAGCATAAATAGGCCCCATCGTTATTAAGCCTATTAATGTGGAAGAATAAAGGGCAATACGAAATAGCTTTTTTAAGGGAAATTTTGTTTCCATAGTAATGCAAAAATAACCATTTTATAAGGATGAACTTTTATGAAATAAGTAGAATGAACAAAAATGAAACTGAATAGGACAATCAGGCCATTGACTAAAACCACTACCCAGTACCCAGTACCCAGCACCTAGTACCCAGTACCTAGTATAACGTTCTTATAATAATGTTGCATTATAATAAAAATCGTTTTATCTTTGTGGCAAAAATACGCCACAATGAGAAGGACAAAAAAAGCCAAATTGAATCCGACAGATGACGAGAAAGTTGATCTGACAAGGATTGCCAAAAGTAAAACCCTCCCTCATCGGGAAGTGATAAGGGCAAACATTCTTTTGCAATATATGGAAGATAAAAGCATCACAAGTATTGCGGAAAGTTTGAGAACCAACAGGCCCCTGGTTGAACGCTGTATTGATAAAGCCATTGGATTTGGGATTAAAACAGCATTGAAGGATCTTCCAGGCCGGGGTAAAAAGCCTGTTATTACCGATGAGGCGAAAAGCTGGGTTTTGTCGATTGCCTGTCAACGCCCTGTTTCTTTAGGATATGCACATGAGGTCTGGACCTATAGCTTGATGATAAAACACATTCGTAAAAACTGTCGTGATACCGGGCACCAATGTCTTGAAAACATAAACAAAGGTGTGCTGAACAAAATACTGTCCAAAGGGAATATAAAACCCCATAAGGTCAGTTATTACCTGGAAAAACGCGATCCTGATTTCGAATTTAAAATGGCCAATATATTACAAGTTTATAAAGAGGTGGCTATTGTTAACGACCAAATGAAGAAACAAGGAAAAATGACGACCATCTCCTATGATGAGAAACCTGGAATACAGGCTATTAAAAATATAGCCCCTCAACTTCAGCCAGTTGTAGGTAAATATACAACGATACAAAGAGATTATGAATATAAACGGTTAGGGACTCTTAGCCTGCTTGCCGGAATAGATTTACATACAGGAAAAATTATTCCTCTGGTAAATGAAAAACACAGAAGCAAAGAATTTATCATGTTTCTTGAGAAAGTAGACAAGGAATATCCGCAAGATTGGAAGATAAGGATTATTCTTGATAATCATTCAGCCCATGTATCAAAGGAAACACAAAAATATTTACTATCCAAACCATCCAGATTTGAGTTCGTGTTTACTCCTAAACACGGTTCATGGCTAAACATGATAGAAATGTTTTTTAGCAAAGTAGCCCGATCCTTTTTAAGACAGATCAGAGTGGATACAAAGGCAGAATTGATGCGTAGAATATATCAGGGAATCGAAGAAATGAATAATGAACCGGTAATCTTCAGGTGGAAATATAAGATGGATGAGTTAAAAGTCCTATGATATGTTATATAGAGAACGTTATACTAGTACCCAGTACCTAGTACCCAGTACCCATTCACAATTTTCACCAATTCACCACGTCACTTTGTCACCAATTCACCACATCACTCTGTCACCAGTTAACCAGTTCTTTTTTACCCAGTACCCAGTACCTAGTACCTAGTGCCAAGTACCCATCCAGACAACCAAAGATATATTTTGCTGTCTGATATATAAAAAATAAATGTATACTCATGCTGAATGAAAATGCGAACAAATTAACAATGGGATGTTGAGAAAAACTCTTCGACATCAGATTCCAACAACAATAGATGCTTTTTCTTTGCATCACCATGTCGAACTTTTTATCATCGAAACAAATTAGAGCTTTGAAAAGTATGCATAAGACATCTGACCGCAAAAAAGCCGACAAAATCAAAGCCATCCTATTATTGAACAGAGGATTTACACCTGAAGAAGTAGCTGAGATACTTTTACTTGATGACTCGACCATAAGACGCTGGTATGCACTATTTGATTCAGAGGGCATAAATTCTCTGTTGAGATATAACTATGTTGGAAGCGATGGCAAACTGACAACGAAACAGATTAAGATTTTGAACAATCAGTTGGATGAAAAGGTCTATAAGACAAGCAAAGAAATCTGCGCATACGTACAAAATGAATTCGGGATAAAATACACAACAAAAGGAATGACCAACCTGCTTCACAGGCTTGGTTTTTCTTACCGTAAGCCCAAGCATGTACCTGGAAAGGCTGATCAAAAAGCCCAAGAAGAATTTATTAAGCAATACACTGAATTGAAAGAAACGAAGTCTAAACATGATAGAATTTGGTTTCTTGATGCTGTCCATCAGTTGCATAATTCACAACCCGCATATGGTTGGATGAAAAAAGGTTTCGACTATACTATTCCATCGAACACAGGTCGTCAACGAGTCAATATTAATGGTGCTTATAATATTGAAGAACATAACGTCATCATTGAAGAAGCAGAGAGTATAAATGCCCAGTCAACTGTTTCTTTATTTAAAAAAATGCTAAAGGAGCAACCCTTGGGGGTTCTATATTTGATTTTGGACAATGCAAAATACTATCGTTCAAAAATTGTACAAGATTTTCAAAGAAAGCATCCGAGAATTCAACTTTTGTTTTTGCCTGCATATAGCCCTAATCTTAACATTATTGAGCGTTTGTGGAGATTTTTCAAGAAAAATATCACCTATAACAAGTATTATGAAAAATTTGCTGTCTTTAAAAGTGCTTGTTTGAATTTCTTTAAAAATATTGAAAATTATAAACTGGAATTACAGAGTTTAATGACCGATAATTTTCAACTGATTCAGGCTTGATTTTTTCGTAAATCCATTTTCACTGAGTATATATGAAAAAATCTTTATTTTCTGTGTTACTCGCTACACAAATCATTGTGGTATCTTTTCAGATAGCATTGTCTCAGGTACCCGTAAACACTTCGTCTTCATTTCTTAATGGAACATGGCAGGTCGTTGGTACTGCCGGTTTCTCTGCAAATCCTGCATATTGGGCTCAACTGAAAACCAATCTTTCCGGACAACCATGGGTCGTTTATGTTGATTTCCCCGGTTCATTGGCCATCAATGTCATGAATTTTAATGGAAGTACATGGACAGGTGTCGGACAACCTAATAGTTTTGTTGGTGATTTCACGACCATGGCTTTTAATTCAACAGGCTCGCCTTACATAGCTTTTTGCGACGACACTCAATCATCCTGTCATGAATGGGCCTCTGCAATTTCCTATAATAACTCAGACTGGAGTTATGTCGGAAGTCCCCATTTCTCCGCCGGAGGTTGTTATCATCCGTATGTTGCTATGAGCCCTTCCGATGAACCCTATGAAGTGTACCAGGATCCTGTAAATTCCAGTAAATTGAGTGTCATGAAATACGATGGTTCTGCATGGAATTATGTCGGCTCACCCGGATTCACGGCAGATTTTGGTCTTAATCCTGTAATTGGCTTCAACCCTGCCGGAGAACCTTGGGTTGCTTATTGCGATATTTGGAATGGTTATAAAGCGACTGTGATGAAATTTGACGGAACAAGTTGGGATCTCGTTGGTATTTCAGGCTTTTCACAAGGAATAATGGACTCAATAAGCCTGGCATTCAGTCCTTCCGGACAGGCTTATGTGGTTTTTTCTGATGGAGCAAACGGATGGAAAGCAACGGTGATGAAATTCGATGGTACACAATGGGTAAACGTAGGTAATGCCGGATTCTCAGCCGGAACCTCCGGATATGAATGCATTGCATTTAATCCTGAGGGAATGCCGGTTGTGGCTTTTCAGGATGGAGGAAACAGGAATAAGGCTTCTGTAATGACTTTTGACGGTAGTCAATGGTCATATGTAGGTGGCACCGGTTTTTCCACCGGTGGGGTCAATTTTACTACCATCGCATTCACTCCAAACGGAACACTTTATATTGCCTTTTGCGACTCAACTCAATCTTACAAGGTCACAGTAATGGAATATAACGGATTTACTGGCATACAGGAAATGCAACAACCCTCTGTTTCTCTCTATCCGGATCCGGTTATAAATAACCTGACTATTAAATTCTCAGACCTCGATAACTTACCCAAATCGATTCAACTTTTTAATCAATTGGGGGAAATTATAGCCTCTGTTAAATCAACTTCGATAAAGATTGATCTTGATCTAAGTAATTATTCTTCCGGTTTATATTTTATTAAAATAATTTCCGGTCAAATGAACTATTTCTCAAAAATCATTAAGGACTGACTCTCATATACGATTGCCGATTGCCGACTGCCGACTGCTAACTCATCCGCCTGTCCGCCTGTTCAATCTTTTTGAACTCTCGAACTTATGAACTGGGGAATTGATTATTTCAGAAAAACGTTCAGATTTTCAGGACAGATTACATCAAAGGTGGCGTTTGGGTGCTTTTCAGCAAAACTTGATGGCATGCCAGGCTTTTTTCGTGGATTCCATTTGAACTCAAATGCAGATATTTGTTCATCCATTACTTCAATCAAATCAATTTCGGCGCCGTCATATGTTCTCCAGAAATACAAGTTTGCATGCCTGTTATGTGGATATGCCGACTAAATTGACCACCCCCTGCCGATCTATTTTGACCACTTCGTGCCGATATTTTTTGACCACCCCACTTCTGCTTTCTTAAAAAAGATCATTTCCCTTGTTTATTGGCCTTATACAAAATTACATAGTTTTATTCTGTTTCAACTTTCTCTGTGATTTTATTTATTAATGATTTGCGTAGAGATTCCCCCAGAAGTTCTATCCGGTGAGCATCATGGACAATACGGTCAAGGATAGCGTCTGCTACTGTTTGTTCACCGATCACCTCGTACCATTGAGCTACCGGCAACTGCGATGTTATAATGGTTGAGCGGTTTCCATGACGGTCCTCAATGATTTCCATCATCACAGAACGGCCGTATCCATCCAGGGGCTGCAGACCAAAGTCATCAAGGATCAGAAGATCCTGACGTTCAATTTTACCGATTTCACGGATATACGAACCATCAGCCTTTGCCATCTTTAACCTGGAAAACAGTTTGGTTGTATTTGCATATAGTACTTTGTAACCGAGTGTGCAGGCCTGGTTTCCAATGGCAGATGCAATATAACTTTTACCAATACCGGTACTTCCGGTGATAAGCAGGTTCTCTTTGCGTTGGATAAAAACACATTCAGCCAGGCGCATCAACTGGTTTTTGTCAAGATTGCGATCGATATCAAAGTGCAACTGTTCGACATTGGCCTTGTAACGGAACCGGGCATTACGCAATTGCCTATCTATGCGACGGTTGTTGCGATCATCCCACTCTGAGTCAATCAACATGGATACCAGCTCATCGGTGGTTAATTTTTGCATCGTGCCATTTTCCATGTTTGTGCGGAAAGCCCGAACCATGCCATGGAACTTCATCTGTCTCATTTTTTGAAGGGTTTGCTCATTCATAATATTTAGGTTTTAAGGAAAACAAAATACGTTACCGGAGTCTGTAACCAGGCCCCGGTAACGTGAAGATTTATCGGTAATAATTTTTACCACGGATATTATCGTGCGGGGGTAATAATGGCTGATCACTGCCAGGTTGATCTTCCGTGTCCCCGTCAAGGCCCCTTTCAAGAATTGCCTTGATGGTCTGGTACCCGTAATCGCCATATTGTATCGCACGCCGGCAGGCATTGTTAAGCCGCTCCTTGCCAACACGTGCAGCAAAGCTAAGTACGCCCTGGCATAAACGATAGGTCTGTTCCGAGTGCTGGCGCGTATTGAGCAACTCAATGATGTATTGTTTTGTTTCAGGGCCGACCTCTTCAGCACGCTCAATAAACTTTTCCGGGTTCCAGTCACTCATGTACCGGTGCTTTGAAGCCAGATGTTCATCAACCGTTGTATATGCATAAGGTTGCCGGTTCCTGTTGTGTATTGCAATGCGTTCATAGCGGTGATACACCTCAACGACACTTTGGCTATATAACAGTGTTACCTTCTTGCCAATGAAGTGGTAAGGAACACTATAATAATGCCTGTCTTCTGAGAGGTTGACGTAATTGTTCTTCATTACGGTAACAATAATCCGGTGTTTCAGTTCGTACTTGTTTGCAGCCAATGGGCTTAGCGTATGACGTTCGGTTTCTTCAAACAACTGGCGCCGGCTAAACGGTCTGTCTTTAAAGAACCGGTTATTATGCTCCTCCAGGGCTAACCTGATGGCTTGGTTGATCAGTTCCAGACTGGAATAGACTCTTTCCTTCACAGTGCCATAAATCGTGCGATAGATGATCTTTACGGCACCTTCTACCAAAGCCTTATACTTTGGCTTATAAGGTGCTGCGGGAAGTGCAGCCATAGTGTAATGGCTTACAAAGTCACGGAATGCCTCGTTGAGTGTTGGCTCATAACGGTTGCCTTTGATCACCGCTGACTTCAAATTATCAGTGACGATAGCCTTGGGAACACCACCAAAGTAATGCAAGGCATTCTCACATGAACCGATGAAGTCTTCTTTGTTTTGGCTGAAGCTGGCTTCTACGTAAGTTAACTGGCTGGCGCCGAGGATGGCAACAAATACTTCCACAGGGATTACCTCTCCACTTACCGGATCTATTATCTGCAGCTTTTGCCCGGCATAGTCAACGTACATCTTTTCTCCGGCCTTGTGCTCCATATGCATCACCGGGTTGCGTACCTTCAGCCATTGAAGGTAATACCTCTTAAACTGTGACACACGGTATCCATCAGGATGCAGCGTAATGTATTGCTGCCACTGCTTCTCCTTTGTGTTTTCGCGGTGCTTGAGCGCTTTCTCCATCCCTGGAAAAAACTCTACTGCTGATTTGTGCCGTGGATCATCTTCAATAAAATGGCGCGGAACCATGTCCATGAAGAACTGCTCAAGCTCAGTATCGGTCATCTGTTCAAGTGCCTCCAGGGATTTACCGGAGGCCAGGAATAACCTGATATACTTTTTAACGCTGTTGCGGGGAAGCCCTGTCCGTTCCCCGATGGACTGTTTGCTTACACCTGTGGTGTACAGGTTGATAATGTTTCTTACCTTGCTCATAACGATTAGTTTATTTGACATTTATGATTTGTTAATAATAACAAATCAACATAATCATAAATGGTTACCAAAAAGCAAGGAATATCTTTCTTAAGGGGTGGTCAATTTGAATCGGCAGAGGGTGGTCAATTTGCTCCGGCGCGAGCCGATTTTTACATCGGCACAGGGGTGGTCAATTTGGATCGGCGGAGACTGGTCAATTCAAGCGGTTTTTCCATCCTTACACCTGTTTGCCATAGTAACGGCAGATCTTAAAATATTATCAGCCTCGCTGTAGTTCGCAAGATAAATACAGGCGTTTGCTTTGCTTAAATGCAAGCTTTGAGCAATGCTGTCGCTGTTTTTCCCGGGATATGCACGGATCGCTCGGTCGAAGTAATCCAATGCTTTTGCGTATAAGCCCGAATGTAAATAAATTTGACCGGTATTATTGAACGCGCAGGAAATCTTCACACTGTCCTTGATTTTTTTACTTATATCAATGCTCTGCCGGAAATATGTCCTTGATAGATCCGGATGATTTTCTTCCCATTCTTCAACTCCCGAATAAAGATAAATCATTGAAAGTAATGATGAATCCTTTTCTTCTTCTGCATTATAGATGGCTCCATTAAAAAACTTTTTTGCCAGGCCATAATTATCCCTGTCGTAATAATAAAGCCCGAGGTAAAACTTAAACAAATCAAGATATCTTTCAACATGATCTTTTGAGGAATCCTGAATCAAATCAAAATAATCAATCATCCCGCCGTGTATCTGCCTTCTGAAACGAAATAAACTTTTAAAATCTTTTTCATTGATATAATCATTGTAAGGTAAAGGAAAAAGAAAAGGTTCAAAAGCTGTCTGATTAACGGCAATAGGAAATATTTTCATCAGGTTGTCAATACCTTTAAGGTATCCTATCTTGTTCGCCAGCATAAATGCCTCCAGCCATCTATACCTGGTACTATATTGATCTTTATTGGTTCTTTCCGTGATATATGCAAGGTTAATATATTTTATAATACTATCCACCTTCATCGCATTATCCGGTATCCTCTTCAATTCTTCCAATTTACCAAGCGGGTCCGGATTATTGTTAACCTGTGAAACGACCAATGTAGATGCAGAAAAGAGAAACAATACAAGAAGAATCGATATTTTTTGATAATTCGATTTCATAAATCCCTACATTTGAAAAATCTTTCCCATTTATATTTATGCCATCAAAAATAGATAAAAATCTCAGGCTGATCATACTCTTGCTTTTTTTTATTTCGGCGTGCAGCGACAGAAAGGATCTCGCTAAAAATGCCGGTTCTCCTCCCGGCGATCTGGCATTTAACGATGGAAGATTTAAATACCCTTCACCTGAGGAATCTGATGAGGGTTGGGGCGGCGGACATTGGTGCTGGCAAATTGTCGATGGACTCCGTATAAGAACTACGGGTTGGATGGGTGGATTGGCATTTACAGGTGGCAGCAATTGCTATGAAGATACCTGTGGTTGGCGACAAGCTACAATTGATTTTGGCAAGGACATACTTTTCAACAGAACACTTATTTTCTTTGTCACCTCACCCAATGCTCCCAAACATTACTGGGTTCTTGCCAGCAAGGATAAATCAGGGGTTTGGGATACAATTTTGGAACGTAATATTAAATCGTTCTATACGAGTAAATTTGAAGGGAATGGATCTGTTGCTGAAGAAGATACTTTCTGTACAGTCAAATCGCGAAAGATAAGGTACACTTTCAATAACTGCGATATGGATCACGGTTGGATACTCGAATTTGAAGTGTATTATGACAAGCCGGGAGATCGTCCGGCATGCCTTTTTGAACTGGGTAAAAGTGAATAAAAACTTTTTAAGACATAGAAATCAAAGAGAAAAATCACAAGGAATGTGAACCAACTCCAGGATCCCTTCCGGAAGCATCATATGATTTTTGTTCTCCGGATAGATCGTATTGTCTTACATTTGTTTCAGGCCATGTATGAATCAAACTTCGCTCTGACTTCAAAAATCGTAAATCGTCAATCAAAAAATTCAATCTGAAATCTAAAATCATCCAATCGTAAATTTCAAAATATGATTTAGCCGAAAATAGTTGAATATTAATTTGGTCATTACAAAATAAGTCGTACTTTTGCACCCTCAAAAAAGCGATAGCGCTCTTTTGAAGGGATCATAAAGGAAATAATAGGAAACCTGATAATTTAAGACACTTATAGGTTTCGACCGGACTGCGCCTAAAATGTCCGGATACCCACTCTGGCGGTTTGTCTTAGGATATCTATCCTTCCTTGAATTTCTCTAATCATCCCGTTAGTATTAAAAATATTGATCTGTCTCTCGGAAAATGAGGTGCATTTCGCGTCATGGTCCTCAAAAAAGTGGACTGCTGACTGCCGATTGTGGACTGCTGACTGCCGACTGCCGACTGCTGACTGCCGACTGTGGACTGAGAGTTAAACAAATATGATATAAATAGCAAAATATGCCTACAATTCAACAATTGGTCCGTAAAGGAAGAAAAAAGCTGACGGATAAAAGCAAATCCCCGGCATTGGATTCTTGTCCGCAGCGCAGGGGCGTTTGCGTGAGAGTCTATACTACCACTCCTAAAAAACCGAATTCTGCCATGCGGAAAGTCGCCAGGGTTCGTCTGACCAATGGAAAAGAAGTCAATGCATACATTCCTGGTGAAGGCCATAACCTGCAGGAACACTCGATCGTGATGATCCGTGGCGGCAGGGTGAAAGACCTCCCCGGTGTGAGATACCATATCATCCGTGGCGCACTCGATACTTCCGGCGTTGAAGGCAGAAGACAAAGACGGTCAAAATATGGAGCAAAAAGACCAAAGGAAAAGAAAGCTTAATTGAATTTATCGGGGCGATCCATAAGATAGCCCTTCTGCATATAAACGAATAACCAGGATACAATAGAATATGAGAAAAGCAAAGCCCAGGAAAAGAGCGATACTTCCGGATCCAAAATATGGAGATACTCTGGTCACCAAGTTTGTGAACAATCTCATGGAACAGGGAAAGAAAAACATTGCCTATGATGTTTTCTATGAGGCGATAGATATTGTTGCGGAAAAGACAAAGGAAAACGGTCTCGACGTCTGGAAAAAGGCATTGGCAAATGTCACCCCTTCAGTGGAAGTCAGAAGCCGCCGGATCGGGGGTGCTACCTTTCAGATCCCTTCAGAAATCCGCCCAAGCAGAAAAATGGCCATCGGGATGAAAGCACTTGTTTCGTTTTCCAGGAAAAGACATGAAAAGAGTATGGGTCAGAAACTTGCAGCAGAGATAGTGGCTGCATTTAAGGAAGAAGGCGCTGCATTCAAACGTAAAGAAGATACACACAGAATGGCCGAAGCTAATAAGGCCTTCTCACATTTTAGATTTTAACAACAGTAAAAAGAACCGGGATACAATAAAAGTAATGTCAGAGAATTTAGTAAATATTCGCAACATCGGCATTATGGCGCACATCGACGCGGGTAAAACCACGACGACAGAACGTATATTGTATTATACCGGCATCAATTATAAGTTGGGAGAAGTTCACGACGGTACTGCCACAATGGACTGGATGATTCAGGAACAGGAACGGGGCATCACCATCACTTCAGCCGCAACAACAGTTTATTGGGATTACCGTGATCAGAAATACCGTATAAATATTATCGATACCCCCGGGCACGTCGATTTTACCATCGAAGTGGAACGCTCGCTGAGAGTCCTCGATGGCGCCATCGCTATCTTCTGTGCCGTGGGTGGTGTTGAACCTCAGAGTGAAACTGTCTGGAAACAGGCAAATAAATATAATGTCCCCCGCATCAGTTTCATTAATAAAATGGATCGTATAGGGGCTGATTTTTTTAAGGTAGTTACACAGATAAAGGACAAACTGGGCGCTACCCCAATCCCCATTCAGATCCCGATAGGAGCGGAGGAAGGGTTTACGGGCGTTGTCGACCTGGTTTCAAACAAAGCATTTGTATGGGAAGACGATACTCTTGGAAAACAATACCATGAGGTCCCCATACCTGATGATCTGAAAGAAATTGTTAAAGAATATCGCACAAGACTGATCGAAGGAACTGCAGAAGAAAGCGACCATTTACTGGAGAAATACCTGGATAACCCTGATTCCATCAGTGAAGATGATATTATCGCCTCTCTCCGAAAGGCAACTCTTGATAACAGAATATCGCCGGTGATCTGCGGTGCCGCCTTTAAAAACAAAGGAGTACAATTGCTGATCGATGCCATTATCAAGTATCTTCCCTCTCCCCTTGACAGGGCTGCTATTACAGGCATCAACCCGTTCACGGATAAAGAAGAATTGCGCAGACCGGATCCGAAAGAACCATTTACTGCCATCGCATTTAAAATTGCTACGGATCCCTTTATGGGCAGACTTGCCTACTTTAGGGTTTATTCCGGAGCATTGGATGCCGGAGCTACTGTTTTGAATGCCAATACCAACAAAAAGGAAAGGATCATGCGGCTGATGCTGATGCATGCCAACAAACAAAATCCCGTCAAACGGATTGAAGCTGGCGAAATCGGAGCTGCAATTGGATTAAAAAATATTCACACCGGCGACACTTTATGTGATGTAAAACATCCCATCCTCATCGAGGCAATGGCTTTTCCCGAACCGGTTATCAACATGGCCATTGAACCCAAAGTCCAGGATGATGTCGAGAAACTGATGGTAGCTCTTGCAAAACTGGAAGAAGAAGATCCTACATTTAAGGTAAAGGTCGATAATGAAACCGGACAGACCCTGATCAGCGGTATGGGTGAACTTCACCTCGATATCATTTGCGATCGCCTGAAACGTGAATTTAATATTGAATGTAACCGGGGAAATCCCCAGGTTGCTTATAAAGAAGCTATCCTTGATACTGTCCTTCATCACGAGGTATATAAGAAACAAACAGGAGGCAAAGGAAAGTTTGCCGATCTTGTTATTGAAGTATCACCTGCCGGTAAGGGAGTCAAGGGCCTTCAATTTATCAATGAGATCAGGGGTGGCAATATTCCCAAGGAATTTATCCCGGCGATTGAAAAGGGATTTAAATCAGCGATGATGAATCGGACCCATCATCGGGTATCCGATGGAAAGCATCAAAGTTCGCCTGATAGATGGTTCATTTCACAGTGTCGATTCCGATGCTCTGGCATTCCAGATAGCTGCCGGAATTGCTTTCCGGGAAGCCTGCAGAAAAGCCAAAGCGACTTTGCTGGAACCGATCATGCGTTTCGAGATCGTTACACCAAGCGAATACATGGGTGATATTACCGGCGACCTTAACAAACGACGGGGACAGGTTGAAGAAGTTCAATCGCGGGTTACCGACCAGGTGATCCTTGGGAAAGTACCGCTGTCAGAGATGTTCGGTTATGTCACCACACTCCGCAGCGTTTCTTCCGGGCGGGCAACCTGCATGCTGGAATTTTCACACTTTGGGGCAATCCCGCAGGAAATCATGAACGATGTTTTATATAAAATAAGGGGATACGTTCCCGCATATTAACAATAAATAAGACAATACTTGTAAAGATGCCGGGAGGCGTTTCAACAAAAACAAAAAAAAGTGAGCCAGAGAATCAGAATAAAATTAAAGTCGTACGATTATAGCCTGGTTGATAAATCAGCCGAAAAGATCGTGAAGACCGTAAAAGCCACAGGCGCTGTTGTAAGCGGACCTATTCCATTGCCGACTGATAAAAAGATCTTTACTGTTTTACGGTCGACTTTCGTGAACAAGAAATCAAGGGAACAGTTCCAGCTATGCTCTTATAAGCGTCTGCTGGATATTTACAGCACCACGTCGAAGACCATTGATGCTTTAATGAAGCTCGAACTGCCAAGCGGCGTCGAAGTTGAAATAAAGGTTTGATCGTAAATCGTCAATTTACAACTCAATCGTCAATCGTTAATCGTCCAATCGTAAATTAAAATATGTCAGGATTAATAGGAAAAAAAGTCGGAATGACCAGCATTTATGATGCAAATGGAAAAAATGTTCCATGTACCGTCATAGAAGCCGGGCCTTGTGTCGTGACACAAATCCGGTCAAAGGATAAGGAAGGGTACGACTCAATACAGCTTGCCTTTGAAGATAAAAAGGAAAAGCATACTACCGGTGCACTGAAAGGTCATTTTGCAAAAGCAGGGATCACTCCCAAAAAGATCTTGGCTGAATTCACACGTTTTGAAGCAGGCCATATGAAACAATTCGGTGATATTATTAAGGTGGATATTTTTGAAGAGGGAGAATACATCGACGTTGTCGGTATTTCTAAAGGTAAAGGATTTCAGGGTGTGGTAAAACGCCATCATTTCCATGGTGTCGGAGAAGCTACACATGGACAGCATAATCGTTTGAGGGCTCCCGGTTCGGTTGGCGCTTCTTCCTGGCCTTCAAGGGTGTTTCCCGGTTTAAGAATGGCAGGAAGGATGGGAGGTGACCGCGTGAAAGTGATCAACCTTCAGATTTTAAAGATCGTTTTAGATAAAAATTTGGTTCTGGTCAAAGGAGCAGTTCCCGGAGCCAATGGTTCATATGTAATTATTGAGAGATGGAAGTAGCAGTTTATAACATATCAGGAGCACAGACTGACCGCAAAATCAATCTGGACGATACCATATTTGGTATCGAGCCGAACGATCATGCCATATATCTTGATGTAAAACAGTTTATGGCAAACAGGCGGCAGGGAACCCACAGCTCGAAAGAAAAATCGCAGCTTACCGGAAGTACCCGTAAGCTTAAAAAGCAAAAAGGTACAGGCGGAGCTCGTTCCGGAAGTATAAAAAGCCCGTTGTTTAAAGGTGGTGCAAGGGTTTTTGGCCCTCATCCCAGGGATTACGATTTCAAACTTAACAAGAAGTTGAAGAAACTCGCAAGGAAATCAGCGCTGAGCTATAAGGTAAAAGATGACAGTATTGTAGTAGTGGAAGATTTTACATTCGAAACACCCAAAACTAAAAATTTTACTGAGTTGATTAAGAACTTTAAAACGGAAGGCAAAAAAATCTTGCTGGTCACCACTAATATTGATATGAATGTTCTTCTTTCCTCCCGTAACCTGGCTAAAGTAAAAGTTATCCAGGCTTCTGACCTTAACACATATGAGATTCTGGATGCAGGTCGTCTGCTGTTAACTGAAAGCTCGGTAAAGGAAATTGAAAGTATCCATGCGAATTAATTTAGAAAGAACACAAATTAAAAAGCATACGAAATGAATGTTATATTAAAACCGATCATAACCGAAAAAATGACCCAGATGGGCGAAAAGCTCAACCGTTATGGGTTCAAGGTTGACAAGCGGGCGAACAAACTTGAGATTAAGAAGGCGATTAAAGACATTTATGGAGTGGACGTTGCCGAAATTAATACCATGGTTTTCCGTGGGAAAAGCAAAACCCGGTACACGAAAAGCGGGTTTATTAACGGTAAATCCAACAATTATAAAAAAGCCATTGTCACATTGGCAAAAGGAGAAACAATTGATTTTTACAGCAATATTTAAATAAATGGCGCTTAAGAAATTTAACCCAACAACCCCTGGTCAGCGCTTTAAACTGATCAGCGCGTTCGATGAAATCACGACTTCGACGCCTGAAAAGAGCTTGCTGCTTCCCCATAGGAAGAGTGGTGGTAGAAACAACGAAGGAAAAATGACCATGCGGTATGTCGGTGGTGGTCATAAACAGATGTACAGGACCATCGACTTCAAACGCGATAAGGAAGCAATTCCTGCCGTAGTAAGAACCATCGAATACGACCCGGGAAGAACTGCCAGGATTGCTCTGGTATGTTACAATGATGGGGAGAAGCGATATATCATTGCTCCTCATGGCCTCAAGGTTGGCCAAACGGTGGTATCCGGAAAAGGAAGCACTCCTGAAATCGGGAATACGCTTTATCTCAGTGAAATTCCTTTCGGAACGATCATTCACAATGTCGAACTTCGGCCGGGTCAGGGAGCTAAGCTGGTAAGAAGTGCCGGTTCTTATGCACAGTTGATGTCAAGGGATGGTAAATTTGCTATCATAAAGATGCCCTCTGGCGAAACACGTATGATCCTACAGGCTTGCAAGGCTACTATTGGGATGGTTTCAAATCAGGACCACCAGCTTGAATCATCCGGTAAGGCCGGGAGAAGCAGGTGGCTTGGAAGAAGACCACGTACCCGTGGCGTTGCAATGAATCCTGTCGATCACCCTATGGGCGGTGGCGAAGGAAGAGCATCAGGCGGTCATCCAAGGTCAAGGAAAGGAACTCCTGCAAAGGGTTATAAGACTCGCAGCAAGAAAAAAAATACCAACAAGTATATCGTTGAAAGAAGGAAAAAATAATTATAACATCAAGAGGATATGAGCCGATCGATTAAAAAAGGTCCTTACATTAATTACAAACTGGAAAAGAAAGTCCTGGATGCCGGTGACTCTAAGAAAAAAAGTGTCATTAAAACCTGGTCGAGAGGTTCAATGATCTCTCCCGATTTCGTTGGGCAGACTATTGCAGTTTACAACGGAAATAAATTCATCCCTGTCTATATTACAGAGAATATGGTCGGTCACAAGCTGGGAGAATTTGCACCGACCCGTATTTTCAGAGGTTATGCCGGAAACAAGGATAAGGGTAAAAAATAAGAATAATTCAGGATATCATGGGCGTAAAAAGTAAAAATAGAGCGGAGAAGCGTAAAGAAGAAAAAAAGTTTCTTTATTATGCAAAGTTGAATAACTGTCCCACCTCACCGCGTAAGATGAGGCTGATTGCAGATATGATACGGGGTAAGAAAGTCGAACTTGCATTGGTAATGCTGAAGAATTCGCCGCAGGTTTCAAGCGGCCGGCTGTACACCCTTTTAAAATCTGCCATTTCAAACTGGCAGGCAAAGAACGAAGGTGTAAGGTTGGAAGATAGTGACCTTTATATTAAAGAGATTTCCGTTGACAGTGGCAGGGTGCTGAAACGTATCCGTACAGCGCCACAGGGACGTGCCCATCGGATCAAGAAGCGTTCAAATCATGTAACGCTCGTGGTCGACAGCATGATCCAACCTCCTTCGGAAGTCGAAGAAACAACAACAGAAACACAGGAATAAGATCGAACTGATATAATAAAATGTTTTGTTAATGGGACAAAAAACAAATCCAATCGCAAACAGGTTAGGGATCATCCGCGGATGGGATTCCAATTGGTATGGTGGAAGAAATTTCACTGTTAAACTCGTCGAAGATGACAAGATCCGGAAATACCTGAATGCCCGTTTATCAAAGGCAGGAATTGCCAAGATCGTTATTGAAAGGACATTAAAACTTGTTACGGTGACAATTCATACTGCCCGCCCGGGGATTATCATCGGAAAAGGTGGTCAGGAGGTGGATAAACTGAAAGAAGAATTAAAGAAGATTACAAAGAAAGAGATCCAGATCAATATATCCGAAATAAAGCGTCCTGAACTGGATGCTGTTATTGTGGCAAGTACCGTTACGAGTCAGATTGAAGGACGTATCTCTTACCGCAGGGCAATCAAGACTTCCATCGCATCGGCCATGCGTATTGGCGCCGAAGGCATCAAAATCCAGATCTCTGGTCGTTTGGGAGGAGCTGAAATGGCCCGCCGGGAACAATATAAGGATGGGAGAATCCCGCTTCATACTTTCCGTGCAGATATTGACTATGCAACCAGCGAAGCTCATACTACATATGGAAGGATTGGAATAAAAGTGTGGATTTGTAAAGGCGAAATTTATGGCCGTCCTGACCTTACTCCTGCAGCTGCCAGCACGAAATTGAAACCCTCTTCCGAACATCAGCATAAAGGTGGTGGCGGTGACAGGGACAGAGATCGGGACAGAGATCGGGGCAGAGACCGGGGCAGGGACAGAAGAAACAAACCAGGACCAGGAAAATAATCTAACACCTAACACCTAACACCTAACACCTAATAAAATGTTACAGCCTAAGAAGACCAAATACAGGAAGCAGCAGAAAGGAAAGATGAAAGGCAACGCAAAGCGCGGCCACGAGCTTGCATTCGGCTCATTTGGGATCAAGACCTTGGAAGAAGCCTGGATCACAGGCCGTCAGATTGAATCTGCCCGTCAGGCAATCACCCGTTACATGAAACGTGAAGGCCAGCTCTGGATACGGATATTCCCGGATAAACCGGTGACAAAAAAGCCTGCTGAAGTTCGTATGGGTAAAGGAAAAGGCGCACCCGAATATTTTGTGGCCAGGGTAACTCCCGGCAGAATAATGTTTGAAATAGAAGGTGTTTCCCTTGCAGTTGCAAAAGAAGCATTGCGCTTGGGGGCACAGAAACTGCCGGTATCGACAAAAATGGTTGCCCGGAGAGATTACTCGGAAGAAACACTTTAATACTAAGCAGGATAAGATAATATCAATCTTCTTAAATAAAATGGAACAAAAAGTAATCAGAGAACTAACGACCGGTGAAATCATCGAGCGTCTGGATGAGGAAAAGAAACAATTGACGAAACTGAAGTTGAACCATGCTGTTTCTCCTCTTGAAAATCCGAATAAAATAAAGATGTATCGTAGAACTATTGCCACGCCTTGAAACAGAACTGAGAAGAAGAGTGCTGAAGGGTGAGAAATAACTAAAACGATAATATAATTCACTTTTAAAGAGAGGTAACAGACCGTCTCTGGCAAGAAGAAAAAAATGGAAAACAGAAAACTGAGAAAGGAAAAAGCCGGCATCGTTGTCAGCAATAAAATGGATAAATCCATTATTGTCGAAGTCGAGCGGAAAGTCAAGCATCCGAAATACGGAAAATTTGTGAAAAAAAGTTCCACGTTTCATCGCCCACGATGAAACGAACGAATGCAACGAAGGCGATACGGTTCGGATATGCAGAAACCCGTCCGCTAAGTAAAAATAAATGTTGGAGACTTGTCGAAATTATAGAAAAGGTTAAATAGCCATGATACAACAGGAATCAAGACTAACGGTTGCAGATAACAGTGGAGCAAAGGAAGTCCTTTGCATCAGGGTCCTTGGCGGGACAAGAAAACGTTATGCATCCATCGGCGATAAAATTGTCGTAACGGTAAAAAATGCCATTCCCTCAGGGAATATTAAAAAAGGAACAGTATCAAAGGCAGTTGTTGTCAGGACCAAAAAAGAGATCCGCAGAAATGACGGTTCTTATATTCGTTTTGACGACAATGCTGTGGTGCTCCTTAATGCCACTGGTGAAATGATCGGTACCCGTATTTTTGGACCGGTTGCCAGGGAATTAAGAGAAAAACAATTCATGAAAATTAGTTTCATTGGCACCTGAAGTGCTCTAAGTATATATTATCAATTATGCAAACGAAGTTACATATTAAGAAAGGCGATACGGTAATGGTTATTGCCGGGAATTCCAAAGGACAACAGGGGAAAGTGCTGAAGGTGGATACTGCAAAGAGCAAAGCCATCGTTGAAGGGATAAACATGGTTTCCAAACATACCAAGCCTAACGCCAAGAGCCCTCAGGGCGGATCATAAAAAAAGAAGCCCTGGTTCATATTTCCAATCTGATGGTCATCGATTCCACCGGAAAACCTACACAGAACCGGCAGAAGAGTAGACACTAAAGAAAAACATGTCAGTACGTTATTCTAAAAAATCAGGGGAGGTTATAAAATAATGGCTTATACACCGAGATTAAGAGACAAGTACACGAAAGAGGTCGTTCCTGCATTAATGGCGCAGTTCAATTATAAAAGCCCGATGCAGGTACCCAGGATCCTAAGATATGTATTAATCAGGGATTGGGAATGGCAATCACGGACAAGAAATTTATAGATATCCGGAATCAACGAAATGACGATGATTTCCGGCCAGAAAGCAGTGGCTACAAAATCAAAGAAGGATATTTCTAATTTCAAACTTAGAAAAGGAATGCCGATTGGAGTGAGGGTGACATTGCGCGGTGATAAAATGTATGAATTTCTCGACCGCCTGATTTCTGTTTCTATTCCACGTATCCGCGACTTCCGCGGAATCGGCGATAAAGGCTTTGACGGACGGGGAAATTATACACTTGGAATACCTGAACAGATCATCTTTCCTGAAATTGATATCGATAAAGTCGCTAAGATCAATGGACTCGATGTCACTTTTGTCACCAGTGCCAGGACCGACAGGGAAGCACATGCATTATTAAAAGAATTTGGATTACCTTTTAAAACAAAATAAGTTTATGGCAAAAGAATCAATTAAAGCCAGGGAAAGAAAAAGAGAACGACTGGTTGAGAAATATGCAGAGAAAAGGAAGACTCTGAAAGCAGCAGGTGACTACGTTGGCCTGCAGAAGCTTCCGAAAAATGCATCGCCGGTAAGGTTGCATAACCGCTGTAAATTAACCGGGCGTCCAAAAGGATACATGAGGATCTTTGGGGTTTCTCGTATCAATTTCAGGGAAATGGCAGTAAAGGGACTTATCCCTGGAATAAGAAAAGCCAGCTGGTAAACAAAGATATAAGTCTTATAAAATGAAATCACAAACAAACAGATAAGATAGATCATGGTTACGGATCCAATTGCAGATTATTTAACAAGAATCAGGAATGCTGTAATGGCAAATCACCGGATCGTTGAGGTCCCTTCTTCCAGAATGAAGAAAGAAATCACAAAGATCCTGTTCGAAAAGGGATATATCCTGAATTATAAATTTGAAGATGAAACCAAACCGGGAATCATTAAGATTGCCCTGAAGTACCATCCGGTCTCCAAATTATCGGCTATCAATTCGATGACCAGGGTCAGCAGACCCGGCCTCAGGAAATATGTGGATGCAGATCACCTGCCCCGCGTATTGAATGGACTTGGAATTGCTATTATATCTACTTCACAGGGTATGATGACCGATAAAGAAGCCAAGGTGAAAAAGATTGGTGGTGAGGTTTTATGTTTTATCAGTTAACGAAAGAGGAGATCATAGAATGTCAAGAATAGGAAAATTACCGATCCCATTGCCCGCGGGTGTTACAGTTTCGGTTTCTCCCACAAATCTTGTAACGGTAAAAGGAAAACTTGGTGAACTTCACCAGCAGGTTGATCCTAGAGATTACCATCAAAGTTGAAGAGACAAAACTGATTGTCCAGCGGAATTCGGAAGAAAGAGACGACCGCTCAAAGCATGGCCTTTACCGTTCACTGCTTTTCAATATGGTTAAAGGGGTGAGCGAGGGATATACTATAGTGCAGGAACTTATTGGCGTTGGTTACAAGGCAACAGGCAAAGGACCAGTTCCTTGAACTTTCTCTGGGTTATTCGCACAATATCGTGATGGAACTTCCCAAAGAAGTAAAGGTCGAAACGACAGCCGAAAGAGGAAAAAACAACACAATCATTCTGAAATCGATTGATAAACAATTGATCGGCCAGGTTGCTGCAAAGATACGTTCATTGCGTAAACCCGAACCATACAAAGGCAAAGGAATCCGCTTCCTGGGTGAAGAGATTAAGAAAAAGGCAGGTAAATCGGCTGCCAGCCAGTAAAATTTTGGAATCATAAGCTAAAATAATTATAGAATGGCAATTAAAAGCAATAAAGAATTCAGAAGATTCAGGATCAAGAAACGCGTTCGTAAAGATCATCGAAGGGACTCCTGACAGGCCTCGGATGAGTGTTTTCAGAAGCAATAAGGAAATCTATGTCCAGCTGATCGATGATCTGCGGGTAAAACACTGGTTGCTGCATCTTCAATGGTCGAAAGATCTTGAAGAATAAAAAGTTATCGCATCTGGAGAAAGCCAAGACTCGTTGGTAAACTTATCGCTGAGAGGGCCATCCAGGCTGGAATCAGCACAGTAGTTTTTGATCGTAATGGATATTTGTATCATGGAAGGGTCAAGTCACTGGCAGAAGCTGCCAGGGAAGCAGGCCTGAAATTTTAAAACAAAGTATGAGCAACGTTAACATAAAAAGAGTAAAATCAAGCGAAATCGAATTCAAGGATCGTCTTGTAAGTATTCAAAGAGTAACCAAAGTTACCAAAGGGGGTAGAACGTTTAGCTTTTCAGCCATCGTAGTGGTTGGTAATGAAAATGGCGTAGTCGGGTACGGTCTTGGAAAAGCAAAGGAAGTCACGGCTGCTATTGCTAAAGGAATTGATGATGCAAAAAAGAACCTTATTAAGGTTCCGATTCTGAAAGGGACAATTCCACATGATCAGTTGGGTAATTACAGTGGTGCACTCGTTTATCTTAAACCGGCTGCTCCGGGTACCGGCGTAATTGCCGGTGGTGCAATGCGTGCTGTACTGGAAAGTGTTGGAGTGAAAGATGTGCTGGCAAAATCCAAAGGATCTTCCAACCCACACAGTGTGGTAAAGGCCACTATCAATGCCCTGATGAAAATGCGTGATCCTCATACAATTGCCCAACTTAGGGGAATAGAACTCAGCAAAGTGTTCAACGGCTAAAGCGGTCGAAAAATAATAATCTTGATAAACAAAATGAAAAAGATCAGAATAACTCAAGTCAGAAGCGGAATCGGTAGGCCTTTACGGCAGAAAAGGACCCTGCAGGCCCTCGGGATTCGCAGAATGCATCATTCTGTTGAGAAAGAGGCTACACCACAGATCCTCGGTATGGTTGCAAAAGTCAATCACCTTGTTACTGTCGAGGAAGTAGAATAATAATATTGGAATTCAATCAGATAAAACATAAAAGAAATGGATTTAAGTAATCTGAAACCGGCAAAAGGTTCAACAAAAAAACCAAAAAGAATCGGAAGAGGACAGGGCTCCGGTAGGGGAGGTACATCAACACGTGGACATAAAGGGGCTCAATCACGTTCAGGATATTCCAAAAAAATTGGTTTTGAAGGCGGCCAGATGCCTTTGGCAAGAAGCTTCCGAAGTTTGGTTTTAAGAATTTCAGCCGCGTTGAATACAAAGGAATTAACCTGGACGTGCTGCAGTCAATTGCAGAAAAACAAAATCTGACCGTGATTAATCAGGAAACACTGGTGAAGAGTGGTTATGTTTCAAAGAATGACAGGATAAAAATTCTGGGTCGTGGTGAATTGAAAAGCAAACTTGAAGTTACTGTACATTCATTTTCAGCCGCGGCAAAAAAAGCGATAGAAGAAACAGGTGGTATTGCGAACACACTTTAATTCGTTCTGAATGAAAAAGCTAATTCAAACTCTTCGGAATATATACAAGATTGAGGATCTTAGGAAAAGGATCATCTATACGCTTGGTATTATTCTCGTATATCGTTTTGGTGCTTATGTCGTACTGCCGGGAGTCGATCCCAGTATGCTCGCCAGCCTTCAAAATCAAACCAAGAGCGGTTTGCTCGGCCTGCTGAATATGTTTTCAGGCGGTGCTTTCTCGAATGCCTCTATCTTCGCACTCGGAATCATGCCTTATATTTCCGCATCCATTGTAGTGCAGTTACTCGGGATGGCAATCCCTTATTTCCAGAAATTACAGAAAGAAGGGGAAAGTGGCAGGAAGAAGATCAACCAGATCACCCGTTATCTTACTGTGTTTATCCTCATCTTCCAATCCCCTGCATATATTGCAAATCTTGTTTCACAGCTCCCGTCGGAAGCCATCTATCCATTCAGTTCTGTACAGTTGCATCATTCTGTTTTTTCTTTCTTCGGAGTTTCTTCCATCATTCTCCTTACAGCGGGGTCCATGTTCATCATGTGGCTTGGTGAGAGGATTACGGATAAAGGTATTGGAAACGGCATCTCGCTTATCATCATGATCGGTATTATGGCAAGATTGCCTTTTGCGTTGTTCGGTGAATTGGTTTCCAGGATGGAACAGAAAGGTGGCGGAATGGTATTGTTCGTCATTGAAATTGCGTTTCTGGTTTTTGTTGTCCTTGTCACTATTTTACTTGTTCAGGGTACAAGGAGAATTCCGGTTCAATATGCCAAGCGGATCGTCGGAAATAAGCAGTATGGTGGTGTCCGTCAGTATATCCCTTTAAAAGTGAATGCAGCCGGTGTTATGCCAATCATCTTTGCGCAGGCAATTATGTTTCTCCCGCTTACACTGGCAGGCTTTGCCAATTCGGAAACATTGACCGGCTTTGCAAGGGTTTTTACTGATTTTAACAGCTTGGCGTATAATCTCACATTTTTCCTCCTGATCATTGTCTTTACTTACTTTTATACAGCCATTACGGTTAATCCGAACCAGATGGCAGAGGATATGAAAAAGAACGGCGGATTTATTCCGGGTGTAAAGCCGGGTAAAAGAACCGCCGAATTTATTGACAACGTGATGTCGAGAATTACCCTTCCCGGATCCATTTTCCTCGGCTTTGTCGCTATCATGCCGGCATTTGTCAGGTTAGTGGGTGTAAATACACAATTCGCACAATTTTATGGTGGTACTTCACTGCTTATTCTGGTTGGCGTTGTGCTTGATACATTGCAGCAGATTGAAAGCCACCTGCTTATGCGTCATTACGATGGTCTGACCAAATCAGGAAGAATAAAAGGACGTTCATCATTTAGCATGACAGGCGTAAGGTGTCATAATTGGGAATATTGAATGGAACTTAAAACGGAGAAAGAAATAGAATACATGAGGGAAAATGCTCTGATTGTGAGCAGAACCCTTGCCGAAGTGGCAAAATATATAAAACCTGGGGTTACAACCCGGATGCTGGATACAATCGCTGAAGATTACATCAGGTCGGAGGGGGCGGTACCTGGGTTTCAAAGGATATAATGGATTTCCGGCGACGTTGTGTACCTCTGTGAACGATGAAGTTGTTCATGGGATTCCGGGAGATAGAGTTCTTAAAAATGGTGATATAATTTCGGTTGATTGCGGGAGCAATCAAGAACGGTTTTTACGGCGATTCAGCTTATACCTTTGCAGTGGGAGAAGTAAAACCGGAGATACTCAGCTTGATGAAAAGAACACGTGAATCTCTTGTTTCTCGCAATCGATTATGCAATTGCAGGAAAGAGAATAGGTGATATAGGCTCAGCAGTTCAGGAACATGTGGAGCCTTTGGCTATTCTGTTGTTAGAGAACTTGTTGGACATGGGATTGGGAAGAAAATGCACGAGAAACCGGACGTTCCGAATTATGGGAAACGGGGAACAGGTGTAAAATTGCAGGAAGGTCTGGTGATTTGTATAGAGCCTATGATCAACCTGGGTTCAAAGAATATTGTGCAGGGGAGGGATGGATGGACAATTCGCACGGTTGACGGTTATCCCTCGGCACATTTTGAGTTGACAGTCGTGGTAAGAAAAGAAGAACCGGAAGTTCTTTCGACATTCCGGTACATAGAAGAAGTATTGGGAGTAATAAAAACTTAAATGGTTTAAATGTCAAAACAAACTTCAATTCAGCAGGATGGCACCGTAATAGAGTCCCTCGGTAATGCAATGTTCCGTGTGGAACTGGAAAACGGGCACGTGATAACAGCTCATATATCCGGAAAGATGAGAATGCATTATATTAAAATTCTTCCGGGAGACCGTGTGAAAATCGAAATGTCGCCATATGATCTTACAAAAGGAAGAATAACATTCAGGTACCAATAGAAAATCTACATACAATGAAAGTAAGAACTTCAATAAAAAAACGTTCAGCCGATTGCAAAATAGTGCGCAGAAAGGGAAAACTTTATGTTATTAACAAAAAGAATCCCAAATACAAACAAAGACAAGGATAATCATTATAATCACAAAATAAAAAATGATATGGCCAGAATTGCAGGTATTGATTTACCTAAAAATAAAAGGGGCGAGATCGGATTGACTTACATTTATGGGATTGGCCGAAGCACCGCCCAGAATATCCTGTCTAAGGCAGGAATTGATTGGAATAAGAAAGTCCAGGATTGGAACGACGATGAGCAAAATGCAATCCGTTCCATCATTAATGAAACTTTTAAGGTTGAGGGCGCGCTTCGATCTGAAGTCCAGATGAACATCAAGAGATTGATGGATATAGGCTGCTACCGTGGAATCCGTCATCGTATTGGATTGCCGACACGGGGACAAAGCACTAAGAATAATGCCCGGACACGTAAAGGAAGGAAAAAAACCGTCGCCAATAAAAAGAAGGCTACGAAAGGCTAATTTGCTATAGTGCTCTCAATGAGTACATATTGTTAACCAGGAAAGTGTAAAAAAGTAATATGGCAAAAACTGAAAAAAGTTCAAAGAAAAGAGTTGTTAAAGTAGATGCAATCGGGAAGGCTTTTGTAAATGCCTCTTTCAACAACATCATTATAACCCTTACCAACAATGCAGGGCAGGTCATTTCATGGGCCTCAGCCGGTAAAATGGGTTTCAGGGGGTCAAAGAAAAATACTCCCTATGCTGCCCAGATGGCGGCACAGGATGCTGCAAAAGATGCATACGACCAGGGCCTTCGAAAAGTTAAAGTGTACATTAAAGGTCCGGGTGCAGGAAGGGAATCGGCTATCCGTACAATTCATACTGCCGGTATCGAAGTGATGGAGATCATGGATATCACTCCGTTACCGCACAACGGTTGCAGGCCGCCTAAAAGAAGAAGGGTATAATTCCGAAATTAATTATTAAAATATATAAACAAAGAATATGGCAAGGTACATAGGTCCTAAATCAAGAATCGCAAGAAAGTTCAGAGATCCCATTTTCGGACCCGATAAATATTACGATAAAAAAAGCTATCCCCCCGGAATGCATGGCCAAACCAAGAGAAGAGCCAAGCAATCTGAGTATGGTAGCCAGTTGATGGAAAAACAGAAAGCAAAATATACATACGGAATCCTGGAAAGACAGTTTAAAAATATCTTTTTAAAGGCTTCAAGGAAAAAAGGAATTACGGGTGAAGTATTACTGCAGCTCATTGAATCACGGCTTGATAATGTCGTATATCGTCTTGGAATTGCTTCTACGCGTAGTGCTGCCCGCCAGCTTATAGGTCACAGGCATATTGTGGTCAATGGTAAAGTCGTCAGCATTCCTTCATTTGAAGTAAAGCCGGGAGATATAATCGCCGTTCGTGAACGTTCCAAATCATTGGAAGTCATTGCCGGATCCTTATCATCCCGTTCAAATGCTTACCCCTGGCTGGAATGGGACGGACACGAAATGGCCGGAAAATTTATGAATTACCCCGAGAGAGCTGAAATCCCGGAAAATATAAAGGAACAGCTCATCGTCGAATTGTATTCTAAGTAAAACATTATAATACGTTATTACTTGCATACGCAGAAATACCACATAGGACATTAATTTAAATTTAAACGATTTATCATGGCAATACTACCTTTCCAGAAACCCGATAAGGTGATTATGGTTGAAGCCGATGAAACCAAAGGCGTTTTTGAATTCAGACCTTTGGAACCGGGATTTGGTATCACCATAGGCAACGCACTCAGAAGGATATTGCTTTCCTCTCTCGAGGGATATGCGATCACATCCGTTAAGATTGATGGAGTTGACCAGGAATTTTCGACAATTAAAGGAGTTATCGAAGATGTCACTGAGATTCTTCTGAACCTCAAACAGATCCGGTTCAAACGACAAATAGAATCCGAAATTTCCGAAAAAGTAAATGTTGTTGTTGGCCAACAGAATGTATTTAAGGCCGGTGACATAAACAAGTTCCTTTCAGTCTTCCAGGTTTTGAATCCCGATGTGGTAATTTGCCACATGGAACCCAATGTGAAATTGAATATTGAGTTATCCATTGACCGGGGCAGGGGTTACATTCCAGCCGAAGAAAATAAAATGCTGGGCTCCGCTTTGGGGAAAATAGCCATCGATTCGATTCACACTCCAATCCGCAATGTGAAGTTTCATGTTGAGAATTACCGTGTAGAACAAAAGACCGACTATGAAAAGCTGATCATCGAAATGGAAACCGATGGTTCGATCCATCCCAAAACGGCTCTGAAAGAAGCCGCCAAAATCCTGATCCAGCATTTTATGCTTTTTTCAGACGAAAAGATAACACTTGATATTGCAGAAAAAGCTGTCGCTGAGGAATTCGACGAAACATCACTTCACATACGCCAGCTTTTGAAGACAAAACTGGTCGATATGGACCTTTCAGTCAGAGCATTGAATTGTTTGAAAGCTGCCGATGTCGAAACCCTGGGTGATCTTGTTGCATTTAACAAGAATGACTTGCTGAAATTCCGGAATTTTGGAAAAAAATCACTTACCGAACTTGAAGAACTGGTGAAATCGAAAGGGCTGGAATTCGGTATGAATACTACGAAATATAAATTAGATAAGGAATAATTAAAATGAGACACGGTAAGAAAATCAATCATTTAGGAAGAACAAGTGCGCATCGTAAGGCCATGTTGTCAAATATGGCAACATCGCTGATCCTTCATAAACGGATTTCCACTACCCTGGCCAAGGCCAAAGCGTTGAGAACTTATGTTGAGCCTCTGATCACACGTTCAAAGGAAGATTCGACCCACTCAAGAAGGCTTGTATTCAGCTATCTTCAAAGTAAAGAAGCCGTTTCCGAACTATTCAGGGAAGTTTCAAAAAAAGTAGCAGAGCGTCCAGGAGGATATACCCGGATACTGAAAACGGGAAACCGGCTGGGAGATAATGCCGATATGTGTATGGTTGAACTGGTGGATTACAATGAAACTATGCTTTCTTCAAAGGAACCTGTTAAGGCAAAGACAACCCGTCGTCGCCGCACAGCTAAAAAAGTCACAGAAGAGGCCAGTTCGGCAGGAGAAGTGCAACCGGAAGTTCCTATTGAGGAAAAAGTAGAAAAGAAATCACGAAAAAGTTGCAAAGAAGGAGCCAGAGGCTGAAGCACCCCAGGAACTTCCATCGAAAGAGGAAACGGAGGAACCTAAAGAATAACCTGAACAATAGAAATAAAATACCATATAAGGATAAACGAATGTAAATTAGTTTGTCCTTTTTTTATTTATTTTTAAGTTAATTAACAAAACAAATGATATGAGTACAATTATCTCAGTACATGCCAGACAGATCCTTGATTCAAGAGGAAATCCTACCATCGAGGTGGATGTGGTGACCAGTAACGGAATTCTTGGAAGAGCTGCAGTTCCATCCGGCGCATCCACCGGGTCCATGAGGCAATTGAACTGCGCGACGGGGATAAAAAGTTCTATCTCGGTAAAGGAGTCCTGAATGCAGTTCAAAATGTTAATAAAGTCATTGCAGAAGAGGTGAACGGGCTGTATGTCACCGACCAGAATGATATAGACCAGAAAATGATCGACCTTGATGGAACTGCTAATAAAGGGAAACTTGGCGCCAATGCTATTCTCGGCGTATCGCTGGCTGTTGCAAATGCTGCAGCTCAGGAAACCAATCAGCAATTGTACCGCTACATCGGGGGTGTCTCGGCAAATACCCTTCCTATCCCTATGATGAATATACTGAATGGAGGATCTCATGCCGATAATTCTATTGACTTTCAGGAGTTTATGATAATGCCGGTCGGAGCTGAATATTTACGCGAGGCTATCCGGATGGGAGCAGAGGTTTTTCATAACCTTAGAAATGTGTTGAAAAAGGGCAAATATTCTACCAATGTCGGTGATGAGGGCGGTTTTGCGCCTAACCTGAAATCTAATGAAGAAGCTATCAAAGTAATACTTCATGCGATAGAGGCAGCAGGCTATGAGCCGGGTAAGGACGTTTATATCGCACTTGATCCTGCATCATCAAAATTTTACCTCCCTAAAGAAAACGTTTATCATTTTCACAAATCAACAGGTGATAAAGCTGACTCCCAAAGAAATGGTAGAGTATTGGAAAAGATGGGTGAATAAATATCCTATTATCTCAATTGAAGATGGCATGGCTGAAGATGACTGGGACGGATGGCAATTGATGACAAAGGAACTGGGTGAGAAAATCCAATTGGTTGGCGATGATCTTTTCGTAACAAATGTGGATAGATTACAAAAAGGAATCGAACTTGGAGTGGCCAATTCATCCTGATCAAGGTGAACCAGATCGGAACTCTCACCGAAACTATCAACGCAGTAAATTTGGCCTATCGCAATGCATATACTGCAGTGATCAGCCATCGTTCTGGTGAAACAGAAGATACCACTATCGCTGATCTTTCAGTCGCTCTCAATACAGGACTTATCAAGACTGGCTCTGCCTGTCGTTCTGAACGGATTGCAAAATACAACCAACTTCTGCG
This sequence comes from uncultured Bacteroidales bacterium, assembly GCA_963785325.1. Classification (GTDB taxonomy): domain Bacteria; phylum Bacteroidota; class Bacteroidia; order Bacteroidales; family FEN-979; genus FEN-979. The sequence continues at coordinate 60,722 of CAWAVC010000018.1, forward strand.
GATCGAAGAACAACTGGGTTCTTCCGCAAAATACCTTGGGAAAAGTTTTAAGTACCTCCGGTAGAATGCAGGAATGAAAATTAACAGTCACAGAGTCACAGAGTCACAGGCGGACAAGCGGACAAGCGGACAGGCGGACGAAAAAGAGTCACAGAGTCACAGGCGGACAAGCGGACAGGCGGACGAGAAAAAGTGACAGAGTCACAGAGTCACAGAGTCACAGAGTCACAGGCGGACAAGCGGACAAGCGGACGAAAAAAAGTCACAGAGTCACAAAGAAACAGAGTACTATTCTTATTGGAATCGAACAACTTAATGACTTTTTGGTAAAAAACAGGTGGCCTGTTCAGAGATTTAATATTACTTTTTCAAGTAACCGGGTGACATTTTTTACATTATCCTCGAATACCAGGAAGACATCTTCCCAGGTGACAGGTTTTTCATCGTGTTTCCAGGAATCATAATCGGTTGAAAGGGCGACGGCTGCATAGCTTAATCCTGCCTCATTGGCCAATGCAGCTTCAGGTGCAATACTCATATTTATGATGTCGGCTCCCATGTTACGAAACATGATCGATTCGGCCCGCGTGGAAAAGCGGGGACCCTCAATTGTAACAATGGTACCGGTTGGGTGAAACGATAGACCCAGATCGATTGCTGCTGAAATCATCATTTCGCGCAAGGGTTTTGAGAATGGATCGGAAATGGCAATATGAATTGGACTTCCCGGTTCGAATTCTTCATAAAAGGTGTTTTTCCTGAAACGTGTGAAATCAATAAATTGATCAGGGATCACGATATGTCCCCGTTCGATCTCTTCCCTGAGACTTCCACAGGCAGTTGTTGCAATCACATAATCACAGCCCAGTTCTTTCAGTGCGTGAATGTTTGCACGGTTGTTTACATGTGTTGGAGTGATGGTGTGACCCCTGCCGTGACGGGAAACAATAAAAACCGTACTGTTATTTACTTCACCTTTAAGGAAGGTTGAACTGGGATCACCAAAAGGAGTTTTTATGCTGATCTCTTCAGGATTCCGGAATAAATTAAGTTTCTCAAGCCCTGAGCCGCCGATCAATCCTATTCTTACCATATATCGATAATTTTATGGCTAAAGTAATGAGAATTTTCTTCCTGAAAATGAAAAATGTACCTTTACGGTCGATTCAGAAATAGACCTGTGAATATACATTATTTGGGAGAACACTTGTTGCCCGGGATGATTGGGAGGACTTTTGTCTTAATCAGTTTTACGGCAGCAATCATTGCTACGGTTCTCTATTTATTGAATATTCTGAGGAGGGAGGGCCCTCTGAAAGCAATCCGGTTATATGCACGAGGGTTCTTTATTTTGCACGTTTTTTCTCTGGTTTCCGTCGCAGCAATCCTTTATTACCTGATCTTCCGACATTATTTTGAATATGCTTATGTCTGGCAGTATTCCTCTTCATTGCTTCCGGTTAAATACATCATTTCCTGTTTCTGGGCAGGGCAGGAGGGAAGTTTTCTTGTGTGGGCTGTGTTTCAAGCCCTGATCGGGTTAATACTGATCTTTATTTCACGCAAATGGGAAGATCATGTGCTTTCAGTGGTGTCTTTTTCACAGGTATTTGTGACCTCAATGATGCTTGGCGTTCATATTCTATCTTTTAAAATTGGAGGAAGTCCTTTTACCCTTTTAAGGGAAGTCTATGGTAATATTCAGGACTCGATCTTTAGTCATCCCGACTATCTTTCAATGGTTAAAGATGGGAATGGATTAAATCCACTGCTTGAAAATTTCTGGATGACCATTCATCCGCCGATTCTGTTTTTGGGTTATGCACTGGTGCTGGTACCTTTCGCCTATGCTATTTCAGGATTGATGCGCAAAGAATATATTTCATGGATAAGAATAGCGCTCCCATGGACAATCCTATCACTTACAATACTGGGTGCGGGCATCCTGCTTGGTGGTGCCTGGGCATATGTGTCATTGACGTTTGGAGGATTCTGGTCATGGGACCCGGTTGAAAACTCTTCATTGGTTCCCTGGATGACTCTTGTGGCAGGATTACATTTTTTACTGGTAGCTAAGAAACAACGGTATGCACTTTTAATGGCCTTTCTGTTTATTACTCTTTCCTATATTCTTGTATTGTATGCCAGTTTTCTGACACGGAGCGGCGTTTTGGCCAATTCTTCTGCCCATTCATTTACTGACAATGGAATGACTACTCAGTTACTGGCGTTTTTACTGGTGTTTTTAATTCTCTCTATTATATTCATAGTACTACGTTCAAAAGACTTCTCTGAGAAAAAGAATGAAATTCTTTTATCCCGTGAGTTCTGGATGTTCCTGGGTGCAGTCATAATAATCCTTTCAGCATTTCAGATTATTTTTACTACTTCACTTCCTGTATTTAACAGTATTTTCAAAACTAACATTGCTCCTCCGGCCGATCGTACCGGGTTCTATAATCGCTGGCAAATTCCATATATATTACTTATCGCGGGGTTTATTGCATTTACTCAATTCCTTCACTACAATGAAAATGCAGGACGCATCTTTTTAAAAAAAATGGCGATACCATTTATTATCAGTATTGGGATTCTGATTATTTTCCTGATTAATGAAATTGTGACAAAGATGAACCTGGTCCTGGCGGTTTTCTTCATTTTTTTTTCTATCCTCTCTTCACTTTATAATTTCATCTTCCAATCATCCCGGCCACGAAACCTTGCAGCTATTCTGACACACTTAGGATTCCTATTCTTTGTCCTGGGGACTATCATTACCTTTTCAAATTCAAGGATAATATCTGTTAATACTTCCCAATTTGACCTTGGAGATACGAAATCTAATGCGGAGAATCTCTTGCTTGTCAAAGGAGATACACTATACATGAGTGGATTTTACGTAGTTTATAACCATGATGTGCAAGTTGGAAATATAACTACTTATGCAGTTGACTTTCTTAAAACGAGAAAGGGGAAATATGTTAAAGAGTTTACACTTTATCCTTCCGTGAACCGGAATCCTCGCATGGGTGATGTTTACAACCCCGATACAAGGCATTTCCTTTGGACAGATTATTATACGTACATTTCATCCGTAGGTAACAATCCTGATTTCATCGTCATAAGAACGATAGAAAACCCTTATATCAATGTATTATGGGCAGGTTCAATTATGATGATCGCAGGGTTTTTCGTTGCATTCATACGTCGTCGGAGAAAGCGTCCGATCCTTTGAAATAATGTCGTCTCTAATCTTCCTTTGCTTTATCCTCCAGTAAAGGAACGAACCTGAATTTTCCGTGTTCCTGTTTTTTGAATTCTGTTTTCGAAATACGGGTTATGGTCGTCATTTCCTGAACATCATCTCCTCCTACGGGAATAACCAGGATTCCACCGGGTTTCAATTGTTCAATGAGGGCATCGGGAACGTAAGGCGCTCCTGCAGTGACGAGGATTTTATCAAAAGGAGCATAGGAAGGAAGACCCTTGTAACCATCTCCGTAAAAAAGTTTGATATTGTAACCAAGTGTTGGAAGAAATTGTACGGCTTTGTCAAAAAGGGATTTTTGCCGTTCTATACTAAAAACTTTTGCGCCAATCTCAGCGAGAATACATGCCTGGTAACCTGATCCTGTTCCAAGCTCCAACACTTTCTGCCCTTTTGAAAGCTTCAGTAACTGCGTCTGAAATGCCACGGTGTAAGGCTGGGATATTGTTTGGCCTGATCCTATAGGAAACGCATTGTCTTCATAAGCATATTTCAGGAAAGAAGAATCAAAGAAAAAATGCCGTGGAACTTTAGCAACTGCTTCCAGTACTTTACTGTCGGTGATCCCTTTTTCACGGATAATCTCTACAAGTTTTCTCCTTAATCCCTGATGTTTATAAGAATCAATCATATTACTTTCTGCCTATCAATTTTTTCACGAAAATAATCATTTCGATCGCACCAAAAACGTTACTTTTGTAAAAAAAGGTAACAAACGGACAAACAGAGAATTATTCTAATAAACATTTACAAATGTTGAAAATAGGAGTTTTAGGTGCCGGGCACTTGGGTAAAATTCATTTAAAGTGCATAAAGGAAATCAAGGATTACCAACTGATTGGGTTTAATGACCCGGATGACGGAAATGCAGCGAAAGTGGAAAAAGAGTTTAGTACAAAACGATTCCTTTCTCATGATGAGTTGTTCGATGCAGTGGATGTTGTCGATATTGTGACCCCTACAATCTCTCACTTTGAATGTGCTTCCGCTGCTTTACGGAAGTTTCGTCATGTATTTATAGAAAAACCAATTGTCACAACCCTGGAAGAAGCAAAAGAACTGATCAAGATAGCAGGTGAAGCTGATGTGAAAGTTCAGGTAGGATTTGTGGAACGGTTCAATCCTGCCTTTATTGCCGCTAAGCCTTATTTAAATAAACCGATGTTCATTGAAACACACCGGCTTGCACAATTCAACCCCCGTGGAACAGATGTTCCTGTAATCCTTGACCTAATGATCCATGATATAGATATTATTCTCAGCGTGGTCAACAGCAATATACGGAAAATCGTTGCCAGCGGTGTTGCTGTGGTGAGCGATACCCCTGATATAGCTAATGCCCGGATTGAATTTGACAATGGATGTGTAGCTAACCTCACAGCCAGCCGGATTTCGATAAAGAATATGCGTAAGTCACGCTTTTTTCAACGGGATGCTTATATTTCGGTGGACTTTCTCACTAAAGAAGTAGAAGTGGTTCGCATCAAGGATCCTGATAAGTCCGGTTTTCTCTCAAAGAGCATAACGATTGATCTGGGCCCTGGTAAAGGCACCAAGCAGATCTCGTTTACCAAACCCGTAATAAAACCAATCAATGCCATTAGAACAGAACTTGAAAGTTTTTATAATGCGATTACTAACAATACCTTACCATCAGTAACAATTAATGATGGCTATTGTGCGCTTGAAGTGGCTCATAAAGTTATTGAGAAGATTAATCAATCGGCAAATAACCTTTGATTTACTATTGACGTCTAAGAAAATATTGTTCAAATCTTTTCCCGAAAATTTGACAATATTCAAATCAATAGAGCGTTTACTTTCCAGGACTTCCGAGACTCCGGTTTATGATGTTTAGAAAATATTTACAAATTCCAGTATCTTTCTTTTTTCTTCTCTTGCTCTTTGCACAGACTTCATGTGAAAAATTTTCCGGTGATCAAACCATTCCTGCCTATCTGAAGATAGATTCTATCCGTCTTACTACAAATTATTCATCCCAGGGCACAGCCATGAATGCAATTACGGATGCCTGGGTATACATTGATGGCCAATTGATTGGTGTATTCCAACTTCCTGCCACTTTTCCGGTTCTGCAGCAGGGAAGCCATACACTGTTGGTTCTTCCGGGAGTGAAGAAAGATGGGATAGCTGCAACCCGGGTTAGTTATCCATTTTACAAGGGGATTACAAAAACAATAAACCTGGTCCCTGATAAGACGTTGGATGTTGGTATACTTTCAACAACTTATCTTTCTACCACAAAATTTATATGGAAAGAGGATTTCGACAATGCAGGAATTTCCTTAGACACAACATCAGCAGCCACGACCAAAATTGGTCTGACCCCAGACAATTCGCCACTGACATTGCAAGGAATCCATTCAGGTGTTGTCGAACTTGATACAATCGGCGCCACCTTTGCCTGTGCTTCCCATTCTAAAGATTCCATTCCAACAAATTCAGGAGCGTATCTGGAAATGAATTTCAATATGAACGCTTCCATGGTTGTAGGTGTAGATCTTTATGATGAAGCCTCGACATTTATAACTGATGTTCCAATAATGACGTTGAATCCTACAAATAATAAATGGAAGAAAATATATATTGATTTAAGTACTGCACTTTCTTCATATACCGGGGAAAAGTTTTTCAAGGTTTATTTTTATTTTGAGAATACTACCGGGGATCAATACCAGATACTTCTGGATAATATTAAAGTATTATCCTTTTAATGAATAAAACGGTTGTTAAGCTAGGTTACAACATGAATAAAAGACTCCAGGTCATAAAATATATCATTGCAGATATATTGTCGGCAGCTTTGGCTTGGGCATTCTTCTTTATTTTTCGTAAATACGTTGTAGATCATCAGGTATTCAGCCATATGGGTGTAATATTCCTGGATCCGAAACTTTATCTTGGAGTGCTTGTTATCCCGATATTCTGGCTGATCCTCTATATTCTTATCGGCACATACCGTAAGATATTCCGTAAAGGCCGACTGAAGGAATTTGGTCAAACGGTCTTGATCTCAATCATTGGTGTTACTATACTGTTCTTCACGCTGATCCTTGATGATATCATTATCAACAACAAAACGTATATTGAATTTTTCTTTACTCTGCTAGGACTCCACTTCTTTTCACCGCTTCATTCCGCTTTATCCTTACATCCAATACGGCGTACAAGATTCATAATAAGATTATGGGATTCAACACTATTATTGTTGGCAGTAATGGAAACGCAGTTGCAATTTACAACGAAATCGAGAATCAGGAAAAATCTTCAGGAAATCGCTTTGTGGGATTTGTCAATGTTGAGGGATATAAGACTTACAAGCTTTCTGAATTCCTTCCTCGTCTTGGAGAATTACAGGAACTGAACAGGCTGATAAAGGATTACAACATCGAGGAGGTGATTATCGCAATTGAAAATTCTGAAAACCACACTATCGAAAATATTATTACACAACTTGAAGATACCGATGTTGTGATAAAAATCATACCTGTGATTCAGGATATTCTTGTAGGGTCGGTAAAAACAACATCAATATTCCAGGCCCCACTGATTCAAATTTTTCCTGATCTTATGCCCGATTGGCAATTGTCACTAAAAAGACTATTAGATATTGGAATATCTATCATCTGCCTTATTATATTATTCCCTGTTTTCTTATTCACGGCAATCGGAGTAAAACTTACTTCAAAAGGTCCTGTTTTTTTCTCGCAGGAACGTATCGGACTAAGAAGCAAGCCTTTTATAATGCATAAATTCAGGACGATGTTCAATGATGCCGAGAAGAATGGCCCGATGTTATCTTCAAAGAATGATCCCCGGATCACTCCATTTGGCAAGTTTCTGAGAAAGGTCAGGGTTGATGAGATACCCCAGTTCTACACTGTACTGAAAGGAGATATGAGCCTGGTAGGGCCAAGACCTGAGCGGAAATATTATATTGACCAGATAGTTGCCCGTGCACCTCACTACCGTTTACTGCACAAAGTAAAACCTGGGATCACTTCCTGGGGACAGGTAAAATACGGGTATGCTGAAAATGTGGATCAAATGATTGAACGTTTGAAATTCGACTTGCTTTATATTGAAAACATGTCGCTTGCCATGGATTTCAAAATCCTAATTTATACTATCCTAATTATTATCCAGGGCAGGGGGAAATAGATTCTGCTGACAAGTAATCCCATCATTTCTGTCGCTTTTCCCTGTAAAAAAATATCAGTCACTCTTGAAGTATAGTTGGATTCATGGGGATTGACTTCAATGATTGTTGCTCCATTTTCTTTGGCAAGAAAAGGGAATCTGGTTAGCCGGCATTACTTCACCTGTCGTTCCAATGATCAGGAAAACATCAGAAATAGTTGAAGCCTCATAAGCTGCTGCAAGTGGTATCTGGGGGATGGATTCGCCAAAAAAAACGAAATCCGGTTTTAACAATCCTCCACATTGCCGGCAGGTTGGGGGCAGGTGATAAAGGTTGACTTCACTGACCGGGTAACAGGCAAAGCAGGAAAGGCAAATTAATCGTTTGGAGTTTCCATGAAAGTCGAAGACATGTTTGCACCCGGCTTCCTGGTGAAGATTATCAATGTTCTGTGTTATTGTTCGCTTCAGGAAGCCGTTCTGCTCCATATCGGCCAAAACCAGATGTGCCCGGTTCGGTTTTGCACTTCCAAAGAAATTATAAAAGATCTCCTTTATGAGTTTCCATGCTTTCAGCGGATCCTGCATAAAATGATCGATGTCAAGCAGATTAGGGTCATATTTTGTCCACAGGCCTCCATCACCCCGGAAAGGAGGGATGCCGCTTTCGACTGAGATTCCTGCTCCTGTATAGGCTGTAGTAAAGTTCGATTTTAGCAGGACTTCTGCTGCCCTGTGGATATTGTCATTTTTGTTTTTCATTTTTATTTTAACCACTTATCCAGCCATGCATAGAATGTTCTTTGCCAAAGAATGCCGTTCTGCGGTTTCAGTACCCAATGGTTTTCATCAGGGAAGTAAAGAAATTCTGCCGGGACTTTCCGCAAAATAGCTGCGTTGAATGCTTCCATTCCCTGTGTCACGGGTATTCTGTAATCCAGTTCACTGTGAACGACAAGAATAGGGGTATCCCAGTTTTGAATAAAACGGGATGGTGGAGTTTGCAAAAGAACGCTGTGCAATCTTGTTGTTTTTATCCCAAAATGGTCCGCCCAGGTCCCAATTGGCAAACCACATCTCTTCAGTTGCGAGGTACTGAGCTTCAAAGTCAAACATCCCATCATGTGCAATAAAAGCCTTGAATCGTTTGTGATGGTTTCCGGCTAACCAGTATACAGAGAACCCACCATAGCTGGCTCCAACACATCCAAGCTTATCTTTGTTAACGAAAGGTTCTTTCGACATTGCATCAATTGCGCTCAGATAATCTTTCATATTCTGCCCGCCGTAATCGCCGCTGATCTCTTCATTCCACTTCTGCCCGAAGCCAGGTACTCCACGGCGATTGGGAGCTACGATGATATATCCATTGGCAGCCATCATCTGGAAGTTCCAGCGGAAAGACCAGAATTGGCTGACGGTACTCTGCGGCCCACCTTCACAATAAAGAAGGGTCGGATATTTCTTTGTCTTATCAAAATTTGGCGGATAAATGATCCAGGTCAGCTCTTCCTTGTTATCAGTGGTCTTAATCCATCGCTTTTCAATCGATGCCATCTTCAATTGATCCAGCAAGTCTTTATTGGTAAAGGTAACCTGTGTGTCTTTGCCTGTATTAGGATCGACAGAATAAATCTCAACCGGCATGGACATCGACATACGGGTGGCAATAAGTCGTCCACCTGCAGGAATAACACCTGTATAATCATGAATGCCGTTTGTAATTCGTGATATTTTTCCTTCCGCGATGTCAAGACGATAAATCTCATCAGTAGCCTGGATATCAGAAATAAAATAAACAGATTTACTATCATCGGTCCATGCTAACCCTTCTGCATTCTGATCAAAATCTTTGGTGTAATCGGTCTTGATTTTTGTATCAAAATCATAGATGAACAGCCGGTTTTTATCTGATTCATAACCGTCGCGTTCCATACTCTGCCAGGCAATCTTTTTACCATTAGGGGAATATACCGGTGCAATATCGTAACCCATCATCCCTTCAGTGAGATTTGTGGTCTTCTTGCTGCCAATATCATAAAGATAAATATCGGAATTGGTTGACAAAGCATATTCCATTCCTTTTTTCTTCCGGCATGTATAAGCCACAACCTTACTATCGGGGCTCCATGTAATCTGTTCCATACCGCCGAAAGGTTTAATCGGTGATTCATAAGGCTCGTCCTTCATGATATCGATATCATTTGAAAGTTTATTACCATCATAATCCGCAATAAAAATGTGGCTGTATGAATCCACCCAACTATCCCAGTGACGATACATCAGATCAGTCATGATCATTCCGGAAGAAAGGGGTAGATCAGGATAAAGATCCTTAACGGTTTTATCCACAGCTACTTCCTTTGTGTACAATATCTTTTTACCATCGGGAGAATAACAGTACCCGGTTATACCGGATTCTATATTGGAAATCTGAATGCGGTTTGAACCATCAGCATTCATTTCCCAAAGTTGCATAGATCCTGATTCAGCGCTCATGAAAGCAATCTTTTTGCCATCAGGCGTCCAGGCGGCTGAATACTCGCTGAATTTTGTCCGTGTGATCTGCTTCAGGTTCTTTCCATCAACGCCAATGGTATAAAGCTCCCGGTTACCTTTATTTTGCGGGATATCATAATATGTAACACCATAAAGGATGGTTGATTTGTCTGGTGAAACGACAGGTTCGCCGACACGACCGAACGACCACAGGACTTCCGGTGTCATTATGTTACCGGCAAGCTTCATTTCCTTCTTTTCAATCAATGGAGCTTCGCTTTTTGCTTCTTTCTTTTCTTTTGGACAGCAACCGTAAAATCCTGTAAGAACCAGGACGACGATGATGATAATTCCTTTTTTCATGAGATTGAAATTTGATTTTTATGTGAAATGGTTTGTGTTACGCTGAATCCGGTTTTGTTCAATACACAAAAATACAATAGAATTTGATTCATGAGGCCACTTTGAAAAGTCTTTTTTTACCGCAAAGGCGCTAAGACGCTAAAAAGCGCTAAGAAGTATATGGTTGAAATTAATTTTTTCCTCTTACTTTGAACCTTTAAGTAAAGATGATAATGGGTTTCTGAGGCCACGTGTATCCTTTAAATAAGCTTTCACGGTACCTACAAGGATTTTTGCTTCAATATAAACGGGAATCCGGTTGTCATCATCAGTAACCCAGACGACCACATCTTCATCTCCCCGAAAAATTGTTCCCTTCACCATTTTAGCTGCGAATTTGATACAACGATATTTCTTACCATCACGATTCTCTACTATTTCTTTGCCAAGAAATCGAATATAAATTTCATAGGTACTGTCATCAATCAGAACTGTGACAGGAATTTTTGCGTCATGTTTCAGGCTGGAAATGTCAAGTGTACGTGCCAAATATACTGCCGAAAGTGGGTTATAAACGCAGGGGCCTGGTTTCAGGGTATCGAATCTTACGGGGTTATTATTGGTTTTTGTACAGGAAAAGACCGTTTGCCCGGTTCGATCATACCGAAGGGTATTTAACAATTTGTAACCACCTTCATAAACAGATCTTCTGAATTCATAAGGATGAAAAGTTACAGGGTCGATCCATGCATCATAATAATCCACCACCTTAAAGAAAAAATCATATGATTTGTATGTTTTTCCAGAGCTTTTAAGATGCCACACGGGTCTACCTGCATAGGTGTCAGGATCAATGGAAAAGGTCACTAATCCTGCATCAATCCAAATAGGGCCCCAGTTATAAGAAACCTCATAAGAAAGGAATTCTCCCTCTTTGAAGATATGGTTCTCTTTGAAACACTGAGCATGCACTCCTGAGAGGGAGATGCACGAAAGAACAAGGATCAGATGCCAACGGAACTTAGACAGACTCACAGAATAACAACGTTAATTGGATGGATTTCGTTTGTACCAGAAAAAATATACAGGGATTCCGAGCAATACTATAATCAATCCCGGCCAGGTATAATCCTGCTTATAAACGAGCAGGATTCCCATTATAAACGTTGCAAGGAGTATGTAAATGGCAGGGATGACCGGGAAACCAAAAGCTTTGTAAGGTCTTTCAATATCCGGCTTTTCCTTTCTGAGAATAAAAATACCTGCTATCGTCAGAACATAGAAGATTAAAACAGCAAAGACCACATAATCCAACAATTGACCGTAAGTGCCCGATAGGCAAAGCAGGCAGGCCCAGATACACTGGACAACAAGACCTGTTGCCGGAACGCCTTTATCATTCAGGCGACCGATCTTTTTAAAAAAGAGGCCGTCTTCGGCCATCGCATAATAGACTCTTGCTCCCGATAAAATGAGTCCATTGTTACATCCGAATGTAGATATCACGATAAACCCTGCCATGATAAGGGAAGCATAAACTCCGAAGATCCCTGACATAGCAGCTGTTCCGATTCTATCAGACACGGCAAACTGAAGTCCATGTTCAAAAACAGTGTTTCCGCTTGCATTTCCCCTTAAAGGCATTGCGGTAAGGTAAACAACATTGGCAAGCAGGTAAAGAATTGTCACGATAGACGTACCAAGGAAAAGGCTCATCGGAATATTCTTCTTCGGGTTGATGACTTCTCCGGCGGTGAAGGTTATATTATTCCAGGCATCAGAAGAGAACAAAGAACCAACCATTGCGACACCCATGGCGGCAATGATAGCAAATCCGGTGAGAGGGACCGTACCAGAGTCTTTCAGATGTTTCTGTGGATCCCAGAAGATACGCAGGTTCTCATGAATAGCTGTTGAGTTGGTTGCAAAGATCAAACCAATCAGGATAAACAAAAGCAACAGTAGGAATTTTCCGCTTGTAAAGGCATTCTGGATCCGTTTTCCTTCCCTGATACCACGGGTGTTGATCCATGTCAGAAAGACAATAGAAAGGATAGCGATTATCTGTACCGGGCCGAATTTTACGAATCTGAACTGAAACCAGATTACCGACTCCGACACCCAGGGAAAAAGCACACCCAGAAATTTGGCAAACGCCATCCCGACTGCGGCAATGGTTCCCGTCTGGATCACGAGAAAAAGGGTCCAGCCATAAAGAAACCCTACTAACGGGTTGTAAGATTCCTTCAGGTATACGTACTGACCTCCGGCTTTCGGGAACATTCCGGCGAGTTCTCCATAGCTGAGCGCTGCACAAACTGTGAGAAAACCCGTGATGAGCCAAACTGCCATCAGCAATCCGGGTGATCCCACCTGTCTTGCTATATCTGCACTTACAATGAAAATACCGGATCCAATCATCGATCCGACAACAATGGCCGTAGAATCAAACAGATTCAGGCTTTTTCTGAAAGAGTGGTCGTTGGTCATGAATGATAATGGGTATTAGGTTTTGGGTACTGGGTATTGGGTATTGGGTGTTGGGTAATTGATAATTATTTTGCTTTTTCGTTATTTGATAATGGGAATTCCGATGGTTGCATCCGGTTCCTGAATGTGTATAAGGTTGGAGATGGTGGGAGCGATATCTTCAACAAAGACTTCCCTGTTGGATTCACCTGTGCCGATATGCCATCCGAAGAAGATCAAAGGAACATGTGTGTCATAATCATAGGAAGATTCATGAGTGGTTCCCTCTTCTCCAGAGTCAGACATAATATAATTCGGGGTCAGCTCAAATAAGATATCTCCCGAACGGATGATATTAAATCCATTGAGGATAAATGAATTCATTGATCGAATAGGGGTTCTTGTGATCAATTCTTGCTTTGTCACGATAGTATTCATAAATGGGAAATTGGTTCTCATGAAACCGATGAGTTTACCGGATACCTCATTGACGTTGAGTTTCAGGGTGTCGAGAAGCGGATGATTCAGGTAGATTTGGTTATCCTGAATGGCTTCAATAATACGCGAATTGCCGAATTGGTTCTTACAGTATTCCATGAGTTGTTTCCTGATGGTACTGGTTCTAACAGAACCTGCATTGATCCTGTTTGCTTCAAGGTAAGTGTTGTTTGGTTTTACTCCATGATCGGCTGTCAGGAATAAAAGATAATTTCCTTTTCCGATGCATTGGTCAAGCGTATCAAGGATCCGGCCGACCTGCTTATCAAGTTTCAGATAGGTGTCCATGATTTCCACACTATTTGGACCAAAGGCATGGCCTACATAATCGGTTGATGAAAAAGAAACTGCAATAAAATCACAATATTCACCCTGTCCGGGTTTCTCATTTTTAATAAGTTCTATTAAGAAACCGGCGAGTAAATCATTTCCGAAAGGAGTGTCTTTAATTCGTTCAGGTTTTTCGATCTCCGATATTTTTGTGAAATTATGTGGAAAAGTCGTCTTTCCCTCTTTAAAAATATCCACTTCGCCCGGTCCATCATCTGGAAGAGAAATCTGATAGTTTTTACCCTGCTCCAATTGCCAGCCTGCATTCATCAGTATTGACGGTAGTCTTCGGTCATTGAATTGGTTCACCCAGGCAGGCAGTTCTTTCATGTAATAAGTAGAGGAGATGAAATTTCCACTTTTCCCGTCATACCAATAAGCAGCATTGGCCATATGTCCTCCCGGGAGGATCGCAGCCCGGTCTTTTAACGAAATAGCGAAAACCCTTGAATGACCATTGTCCGACATACGAAGCTGATCGGTCATGGTTGTCGCGCAAAGATTTTCAGGAGACATCCGGCCTGAATTATCATCAGCGCCAACCGATTTAACGGAGTCATCTTCCACGCAATAGATAGTTCTTTTCATTTTCTTGTCGTACCAGTCGTTGGAGATTATCCCATGATAGTAAGGGACTGTTCCCGTATATATGCTTGAATGTCCGGGACCGGTGTAAGTCGGAATATAATTATACTGCGCAAAAGTGAAGTTCATTCCTTCTTTCATCAACCGTTTAAAACCATTTTCAGAATATTGATCATAAAAACGATATAAATAGTCATATCTCATCTGATCGATAACGATTCCGATGACAAGACGGGGCTGTAATTTGTTTTCGTTCTCTTTACCGGCAAAGGCTACCTGAAAAAGTAAAATCAGCGCTATTGAAATAAAAATCTTTTTCATACTTTCTTATAGGTAATTATCAACTGTTTTGGAAAATGACTTTTTCTGACCTTCAAAGATAAAGTGATTATTTTTATTGCAGGTTAAGGAAATGTAAAAGCAAATTTATTTTAACGCAAGTTATAATAAAACTTTAACTTTGAATTTCAATGATGAACCTATGGATATAAAAATGACAACTACAGCCTTTGAACTCCCGGGATATAAAATAACGGGAAACAAAGGTGTTGTAAGGGGAGTTCTTGTTCGTTCAAGATCAATCTTCGGCAATATAGGCGCTGCTTTTCAAACCCTGGCAGGAGGAAATATTACATTGTATACCGAACTTTGTGAAAAGACCAGGAGAGATGCATTTGAGCTGATGATTCAACATGCAGAATCGGTTGGGGGTAATGCTGTGATTGCGATCAGATACGATACCACTGAGGTAATGAACGGAGTCACAGAAGTGATTTGCTATGGCACAGCGGTAATAGTTGAATAATTACCAGGCAGAATTCAGCAATCATAAATCCTTTCCCGAAAATAAACAATACCATCATTCCAGGCATTGTTTCAATATATATTGATATAATCTAATGTTGCATCAGTCGCAAAGTCCAAAGATAATGGGCTATATTTTTTTACTCAATTTCTCAATAAGATAAAAGACCCGGAATAGACTTTAAAACCATTATCTACTTCATCCCTGAAAGTGATTTTATAGAAATAACCTGCCTCCGGGCATAACTTCCCTTTAAAATATCCATTCCAGCCTTCTGAAGAGTTATTTGTTTCAAATAGCTGTTCACCCCAACGATCGAAAACACGAAAAGAGTAATCATATACTCCATATAATAACGGTTTGAAAACATCATTTATACCATCGCCATTCGGCGTGAAGGCATTAGGCATAGTAAATTCAAATTCAGGCCGTATGATTACTGTCGCAGATGCAGTATCATAACAACCTGAAACGTTTTCAACAATTTCTTTCACTTTATATGTACCAGGCTCGGAATAACTGTGCTGTGTTGTACTGCAATCGGTAATTGTTCCATCTTCCCAATCAATCTGACAATTGATTGCGCCCGAACTCTCATCCGTAAAAGTCACCGTCGGATATAAAATAGAAGTATCCGTAGGACTGACCGAAAACTTTGCTATCGGAACCGGTAAGAGTTGTACGTTTACAGGTAGTGTCGCTGTGTCTTTACATCCATTTACAGAGGTCACAATAAGGTTTGTGCTATAATTGCCTGATTGTTCATAAATATGGGATGGAATCTTTTTCAGTCGAAGCGCCTCCATCGCCAAAAGTCCATGCATAAGTCAATGTTCCCGATGATTGGGAACTATCAATGAATTGAACGCCCTGATTTGCACAAACGACGGAGGATACCAAACCGTATTTTGCTATGGGCCGTGCTAAGACAACAAATGTGATCTGGTTGGAAAGAACCCGGCATTGCAAAGAAGAAATATTTGTGCCATCACCAACGGCAAGCCGGAACAAGTAGTTACCTGCCGGATAAGAAGCCAATGAGACCGTCAAATTCAAAGAAGTGTCACCAGGTATATCCTGCCAGCCATTATTAACGAAATTTTGCCACTGATACTTAGGATTCGTATATCCTGCTGAAACCGTACCGTCAAGATGATAGGTACTGTTCGTGCCTTGGCAAATAGTATCGTCGTCAAGAGATGTTTCTGAAATTAATGCCGATATATCAGGTCCGCAAGGCCGGAAGGTAATATCATCCAACGCAAGATCATTTGCAGGAGCTCCTCCGGCGCTGTTATTTCTCATCACGATCGTGACTTCAGTGACATTGGCGGGCGTCGAAAAATAAAAACCAAATTGCCTCCACAGCGGCTTTTTCTGCAATGCTATCGAACCTGTCGTATAACTATTGATAACCGTTCCATCTATTGTTTCAATTAAAAACGTAATATTTGGCGGACTCAGATCCTCAGATCTCAATAAGTTCATAACCCAGGCGGCGAATACATAGACTGTACCCGGGCATAAACCAGTGATCGTATTCTTGTAAAAATAATCAGTAAGAGAAATGCTCGCGTTGACCACCATCATATACCCTCCCGCATCGCCGGTATGGTCAGTTGTTGACCACCATGTATCACCCGCCCCTGCAGTCGTATTCTCAATGGTATAACTTCCGTCTATCGGAAAATCATCTGTTGACCATGTGTAACTTGTCGTACCTGCCGGCAAAGGACTTCCATGTACACTTGTACCTGATCCAAAAGTAATATCTACAATTGGATCACCAAGACTACCCTGACATAATTGAGCATTTGAACCCAAAGAAACCAGGATGAAGAAAAATGAAATGAAAAATTTCCAAAACACTTTATCTCTCATCATTAACTTATTTTCTCTTCACTCCGATCTTAATGAACCAGGACTAAACGTCCAAATATATCATTCCCCGGAAATATCATCCTTCTAATATAATCCAATGTTATCGAATGGTTGCCTGGATTCAGGAAAGAAAATCAAGCTGGTGATGCAGAAAAATTCTCAGGATAATTTACGATTGGACGATCTTTGATTTACGATTGGACGATTTTCGATTTACGATTGAATTTTTTGATTGACGATTTTCGATTGAAGCCAAGATAATTTACGATTGGACGATTTTCGATTTACGATTGAATTTTTTGATTGACGATTTACGATTGAAGCCAAGATAATTTACGATTGGACGATTTTCGATTCCCGATTGAATTTTTTGATTGACGATTTACGATTATTAGCGAGTCAAATTCGTCTTAGCGTATCAAAATATTGGGTGCTGAAGTGCGTACCACACGAAGCCCGGTCGACTTTTTTTCTGTCCAATTGCGTCAGACTATTCCTTTATTTTATTTTGTTGTCTTACCGTCATTTTGGTCAGCGTTAATTGGTTCCCATAATTCTATTTTGTTGCCTTCTGTGTCCATTATATGTACAAATTTTCCGAAATCGTAAGTCGCAATACTGTCAACTATAGTTACTCCGTTTTCTTTGAGCTTGTTTACAAGTCCTTCAATATTCTGAACTATGTAGTTAATCATAAAATCCTTTTTGGATGGGGAAAAATATTCATCCCCTTTTTCGAAGGGTGTCCATTGAAGAGAGTTTATCTCGTCAGGTCTGTTAAGATTTCTGGATTCAAAACTCGAAGAACCCCAATCATTTATTTCAATCCCTAAATTTTTGGTGTACCATTCTTTCGTTTCCTTCAGATTGTTTGAATAAAAGAAAATTCCACCAATTCCCGTTACCTTAGGGGTTGTGTCTTTAGTTGAAGCTGTGTTTGTCACTTCGTTTTTTTGTTTGTCCATTTTATTTATTTTTTTGTTTATTTGTTTTATTTGTCTGATTGCAACTTATAAAAATTATTGCAATTGAAATTGTCAGCAATAATACCTTATTTACGTGCAATTCGACTCCACAATTCTATTCTAATCCTTATTTCGTCATTAATTTCCTCATAATGTGGGGTGAAGTTCTTTTTGGGCTATCTTTTTTTTTGAGATGATAGAACGAGAAGATAATTTCCGATTGGACGATCTTCGATTTACGATTGGACGATTTTCGATTTACGATTGAATTTTCAGATTGACGATTTACGATTGAAGAAAAGAAGACTTATGAATTACCCCTGCTTGCGGTCGAAGACTTGAAGGCGCAATGTTACGCGGTTTTTGTTCCAAATTTGTCAATGATATCTTTAAAACTGTTCATTACAGGTATACTGATTCCAAGACTCGCACCTGTTCCGATCAAATCGTAATAAAATGTCTTTATCTCTTTGGGGTCAGCTAATGCATGGGCCGAACATCTTTGGATGTATTTACTATGATTGATTAATAGTTTCATCATGAGCATATAGAATACTTTTTTCAAAGGCGAATTCGTTATATATAACCCGATTTCACCGTATTTTTTAATTTCGACTCCCCGCGCCTTTAGTATCTCAATGCATTCCCGAACGGAAAGCATCAACGATTGAAGTATTTGCGGCGATTTTAAAACTGACTTCAAGCTACCGGCTTGTACAAGCGCAGGCCAACCTCCGCCACTGATTGCATATTGAACCCAAAGATAATGTAAAATATTGTTTTGAATTGTTGTTTTTATATCCGCTGACATAAACAAGGTTTGAACTCTTTTCAGGATTTCAGTTTCAACATTATCAATACTTCCAATGTCAACCGCATAAATTGTTCCAATTAATTTATTTTCCTGAAAAGTACCACCGGCTTTAGCATCACCAAAAACGTATTTATCGTGAGGAAGAATTGAATCAATTTCCGAAGTGCCTTTCCAATTCTGTGTCAACAAGATATACCCGGCATCGGGAATTGCCGGTACCAACTGTTTCAATGTATCTTCCAGAGCGTAATGTCGTACAGGAATGATGACGAGATCATAATCGTTTTTTGACGGGATGGTTTCCGTTACTGTAATGTGGTAAATATCGTTCAGCCATTTTTTATGACCTTTGCGTCTATCCATCATATCAATAGCAATTCCATCACGAAATTGGTCTGATTTTCCCGGGCGCACTAAATGTGTAATTGTATGCCCGGCTTCAGAAAGCGCCCACCCGTAAATAGAACCAATTACACCTGCACCAACAATCAATACTTTCATAATTACCTCCGGAACATTATGTTTATACCTATTTCACTAAACACTCATTCACCTAAGCCCTCGCTTTCCCTATCGTTCACCACAAAAGCCGTTTCCTTTATTGCAGCATAAAATGGTTTGTAAACTACTCCTGACAGTCGTTTACAGAAGTCCATTTCTCATTTACCGTTGGTGAGACCGGCCAGTCTGTTCTCCCGACCTCCGCAAACTTACACAATTTTCAAAAAGCCTTCCGTCTTTCTGTGATGAGCTAAAAAAGCCTCCTGCCACGCGAATGATCCTTTTATCATTTTACACCATATTATCGGTAGCAACCTCTTAAAAAAGCAATTGTCTCTTGCTTCAAAAGACTCTTTAGTTTATCTTTCTTTGAATTAGAAAATACCCTTTTCAAAAGCAGCTATTAAATCGCCAGATATACTAATGCTGGATGCATGAGCAGGCAGGTTGTCCCTGGCAAACCAACCAGCTTCATTAATTTCCTTTTCATCAATTATTATTTGTTGGGCATCATCGGCCTCGGCAGTAAAACCTATCATAAGTGAACCGGAAAAAGGCCAAGGTTGGCTTTTATAATATTTCAGATTCTTGATATCCAATCCAACTTCTTCTTTTACTTCTCTTACAACCGTTTCTTCGATGGATTCTCCAACATCAACATATCCGGCAATGAGTGCATAAAAATCGCCTTTATAGTTTTTACCTTTGGCCAGCAATATTTTATTGTTGCATGTGATAGCAACAATAATAGCGGGTGATATTTTAGGAAACGTAATCAGGTTGCATTTGGGACAAACGGTTGCTCTTTCTTCCAGCTTCAATTTTGTTTTGGAACCGCATCTTCCGCAATATCTATTATTATTGTTCCAGGTCATCAATTGATGACCTACAGACCCTATCCATGCAAACTCTTTACTTTTCAGGTTTCGTAAAACAAAAATATCATGGAATTCAAAAGAAGCTTGATTTATGTGAGATTCAACTAAGCCAAAACAATAGTTCGAATTGATTGAAAACAAATAAACTGGCGATTCTATGCTTTCAATGAAATCTCTTTTTCTCGGAATTTCATAATCATCTCCTGATTTCTTTAATAACAACTCGTTATCCTTGTAACACAGCAAAAAATCTTCATCACCTATTTCGTGATTATGAATATATTTGTTATCGAAAATGCTTGGACTTATTTCATTTAGCATGGCTTGTGTTTTTAATATTTCTATAATTATGGCTCTTTATAATTTCGAGTGGGTAACATAATAAGGATTGATTTTACCAAAGTCGAGTTTACCAGTAAGCAGATAAATTATTGCTTTGATTGTATCAGTTCTTTTATAACCTCTTGCTTTAGCTTTAGCAGCTTGGAAAATAGAATTAAAACCTTCCAATATTCCGTTACTGATTTTATAGAAAATCCAGTTGACAACTCCATGCCAATGCCTTTGGATAGTGTAAGCGGCTTCTTTTATAGGTTGGATACGACAATGAGTCGCCCAGAAGTACCACTTTCTGAGAAGTTTATCAAAGATTTCAGCAGTGGGAGCTTCGTAGATTTGTTGGAAGGCTTCCCTGATCATCAATGCTTTCATGGTTTTCAGGTTAAGTCCACTGAGCTGAATTTCTTCAAGACGTTGATTCTGCCATTCACTAAGATTACCTCTGTTTTTAAGGAAAATGTATTTGGAGTTCTTCAGGATTGGATTGTTTGCCACTTCCGCTTTACGAACCTTATCAACTGCCTCGTTTATCACTTTGGTAACATGAAATCGGTCAAACACAATGTCCGCATTCGGCAAGTTTTCTTCGACACCAAATATAAATGCAGGGGACATATCACAGGAGATCTGACTGATTTGATCTGCATTTCCATTATGGGCTATGAGATCGTCTACAAAATCAGCCACCACTTCATTGTCTCTACCCTCGGTAACAAATATGGTTCTTTTCTCCTCCAGATCAACAAATAACGAAACGTAGTCATGACCCTTGCGAACAGCTTTTTCATCCACTCCAACCACTTCGACAGAAGAAAAGTCTTCACAAGCACGAGCAGTATCGGTATAAGCCTTAATCATCTTCCACAGTTTGCTGTCATAAACTCCCAACAACTGACTTACCTGATGAACTGGCATGACTCTTACCAACTCAAGTATCAAGGCTTCAAGAAGGAGTGTAAAACCAGCCGCATGACCTTCCCATGGAGCTTGAACCTGTCTTACTTTGCCATCCCCGATATCAACTCTTGGAATCCAGGCATGAAGATAGCATTGGTACTGAAAAAAATTAAGATGCCGCCAAGTCTTTTGAGTGGTATCATACGCTTTAAAATGACCTTTAATTCCTGACTCTTTATCCTCATAGTAGAATGTCGAACCACGCTCGAAATCAATCCAAATCTCAAGTTTACCAGCAGCTTGGTCAAACTGAACCTTATCAACAAACCATGGTTCCTCTACCATCAGTGCCTTGGCAAATAAATTTTCCTGCGTCAGCATCATTACATTTTATTCGTTTAAACAAATTTACCCACGTACTTTTACAAAGAACCATAATTATTGTCATTCGAAGGGAGCATTTTATGCTTCCTGCCAACGATTAAGCATTGCATGCCACACACCGTTGAAGCTATGGTAAGTTAGCACACGTTAATTATTTCCATACATTTGTTTTTCAGCTTTTCAATCAATCGCTTTAGTTCTTGCTTTTCTTGTTCAGAGAATTCATCCAATATTTTATTTTCGGCATTCTCAATTATTGTCCAGAGCTTCCCAATGGTTTCGATGCCATTTTCCGTGATCAATAAGTTGTTGGACGAATCAGTATTGATCAACCTTTTCAAGATAAGCGGTTCAAAGAACAGTTTAATCTCTTTATCAGGAATCCCAAATTGCTTCTGTACCTCCAAAACACTCATCACCGAATCACATTTTAACACCATCATAAATACCAGTTGTGTACTTGACAAATCAGAAACCTTTTTCAATTCTTTATCAAGCACATCTCTTATCATTGAGGCTGCAACATTTATTTCACGACCTAATGTTGATTTTATTTTTTTTTCAATCATTCCTATTATCTGTTTTAATTTGAGTTCGTATATACTAATTCCTGCGGCAACTCCGACATTCAGGCTTTCTACTTCGCTTTGCATCGGAATTTGAACAGTAGAATCAGCGATTTTAATAATTTCATCTGACACACCTTCGGTTTCATTTCCAACAATTAAAGCAATTGGCTTGTCCATTAATGATATCAATGATTGTATCCTGTCCCCGTAAGGACTTGTAGTCACAATCTGAAAATTATTCTTTTTCAGGTAAGCTATTGTCTCTGCCGTATTACCAAAGGTCTTGAAATTTGTAGCAAACACGCTGCCACGTGAAGAATCAATTGTTTTACGCTGAAATAAATCAAAATCATTTCTGGTACTCATTACTGTTTTAATTCCAAAAGCATGACAAGTCCTGATTATTGTTCCAATATTTCCATAATCTTTGAGGTTGTCGAGAACTACCAAGAAATTTCCGTAGCTTGAATTTTTGTTAACATTCCCGATTGCCACAACAGGAATCAAGTAATTTGTATCGGTTACTTTTTTCAACAATCCATCGGAGATTAAATAAACATCAAGATGAAAATGTTTTTTATCAATCTCTTTTATTTTCTGCTTAGAAATTAGCACAAAGTCAATGCGAATTCCTGCATTTATAGCCCATTCAATTGCCTCAAATCCTTCTATCAGAAATTTTCCGCTATCAATCCGACCTTTTAGAGAACTCAGGCTTTTTGCAAGTTGTATTCTGTCGTCTTTCAGAGATGTTATTTCGTGTATCATTATATCTGTCAGTATCGTCTTTTTAATCTGTCCAAATCTTATAGCTTTACTTGCTTTGTCTTGCATTGGCGCACTGTTGAAGCAATGCGAGTTATGGCCGGTTAATTTTTTGTCCATTTTGGTATTAATTCATATATCACTATTGCTTTGGCTCTCAATAGCACTCTGTTATCATCAATCAATTCACATTCTATAGTCCCCGACCTATCTGATGCCTGAAATCCAATCATTACTTTTTTATTAAGTTTTTGTCCCCAATATGGCGCTAAGTAGCAATGAGCTGTCCCGGTTACCGGGTCTTCAGGCACACCAACTCCAGGCGCAAAATATCTTGAAATAAAATCATAGTCGGGATTCTTTGATTTCACGGTAATTATAAACCTTCCTAAATCCAAAGATTTTAGCATTTGAAAGTCCGGCTTTATTGTTAGCAATTTATTATAATCCCCGATTTCAATCAAGTATCTATTATCGTTTTTTCCAACGTAAGCCGGCTTAATGCCAAATGCATTTTCTAAAATCTCATTACTATCGGTTTTATCCACAAACAATTGAGGAAAATTCAACTCGATTTTATTGTCTTTTCTCTTTGCTATCAAACTGCCGCTTTTTGATTCAAATCTAATCTCAAGTGAAGAATCACAATATTGATATTCATATAGTATTTGCGCAGCAGCTAAGGTGGCATGTCCGCATAAGTTTACTTCCGTCTTTGGAGTAAACCACCTTATTCTATAATAATCATCTTGTTTAATCAAAAAGGCTGTTTCTGAATAATTTATTTCTCTTGCAATCTGCTGATAAAATTCATCAGAGTAGTCATTTTCTAAAATGCATACTCCGGCCGGGTTACCAGTGAAAGGTTTATCAGTAAATGAATCAACTGTAAAGATGCGCATGTCTCATTTTTTTAATTTGCCATAATAACGGTTTGCGTTATGAGCATGTAGCGGGTTTCGGAGCGATTCACTATCAAAATACTCTAAAACTTGATACACAAAGATCGGAAATTTTTCAAATCTGTCTGAATCTTTGATAAGCGGGGCTAATTCATTTTTTAAGGTGCCGGAGCGGAAAGATAATTTACGATTGGACGATTTACGATTTACGATTGAATTTTTAGATTGACGATTTACGATTGAAGCCAAAGAGTCTTATGAATTACCCCGGATTGCGGTTGACGGCGTATTACAGGGTATTAAATTTTTATTGCAATGTCAACCTTACCCCCTAATCCCTTTTCAACAATGTCAAATAAAGTCTTTAGATTCATATTACTTCCATCATTCTCAATTCTAGAAATATAACTCCTTTTTTTTGAAATTACTTTGCCTAATTCCTCCTGAGTCATTTTCTTTGATTCCCTGGCCTGACGAATTAATAATCCAATTTTGAATGATACCATTTCACGATCAAGTTCATCTCTCCGGGAAGAACCTTTTTTCCCATAAACATCATCTTTAATCTGTGTCCAGGATTTAATATTTGAATGTTCTTTTTTCATATTTTCCCCTTTCTTTTTTCTTCAAAATAATCTTCTTTTAACCGAAGAGCAATTTCAATTTCTGATTTTGGTGTCTTTTGTGTCTTTTTCTGAAACCCATTGAGAAGTATTACAAGCCTTCCTTCATCGAAAAAACAAAAGACCCTCCAGATGTCTGAACCAAGTGAAAATTTTGTTTCATATAAACCCTCAGTACCTTTTAGATGCTCAAGAAACCTGGCTGGGATGAATTGTTGATATTCAATAATTTCAAAAATTTTATAAATTTTATTTTGAACCTTAATTGGTTGCTTCACGAGAAATTCTTCGAAATAATGTTTATAGGCAACAATGGTTCGTATCTTTTCCAAATCAATAAGCTTTGTGCAAAGGTAACTTAAAAGTTACATATATACAAGTTTTTTCTTTTGTTTCTAAA
Source organism: uncultured Bacteroidales bacterium (assembly GCA_963785325.1). Classification (GTDB taxonomy): domain Bacteria; phylum Bacteroidota; class Bacteroidia; order Bacteroidales; family FEN-979; genus FEN-979. The sequence continues at coordinate 85,597 of CAWAVC010000018.1, forward strand.
AAATTTAATACCTCATCGTCGGGTCACGGAGGGGAATTTAACCACTACGTTCCTATCCCGGAAAAACCGGGACAAGTGTTACCGTATGTGAAGATCTTCCTTAATACGGCTCTTCCTGTCGCCTGACCTCCGCGCACTTACCCAATTTTCAAAGAGCCTTCTATCATTTGTACAGCATTTATTCCTTGTTCAGATGAATAATTCAAGGCACACACGCCCTGCGGAAAGACGCAGTGCTGGATTTTGCAGATTTTATATTTGCTTTTCGTTTTCATGTTTAGTGACCGGGATCCCTTTCCTTACCAACTATACCCGGCTTGTGGTTGCCGGATTGTTGCACTAAATCCCGTCCCGGGATAGTCCCGAGAACGGGATAGTGACATTTTGCGATAAATATAGTATAAATGGTATTAATCACAAAACCTTTATACTATGGAAAATGCAAAATCGAAATTACGAAAAAGAACGTTCACTCTCGTTGAACAGGCTTGTCATGAGATCCCCGGTTTTCGAAAGCTTTACCAGGAGCTTCAGGAAAAGGTAGTTCTCTCAGGGCAGACAAAGAGTACACTCTCTAATTATGCTCGCAAAATTGCTCATATCTGCCTTCATTTCCAAAGGTTGCCGCAAGATATAGGCGAGAAGGAAATTAACCGTTACTTGGCCGACCTGGCCCGTAGATCAAAAACGCCGTCCTTAAGCCAGTTCAAACACACCATTTACGGCCTGCGCTATTGCTACCACCTAATGGGAATGAAAGAAAAGGCCCTCAAACTGCCTAGTCTCAGGCAGGAGCGTAAACTACCAGTGGTATTAAACTACCAGGAATGTATTGCTTTATTCAAAGCGCCGGAACTTTTAAAACACCGGGTTTTATTAGCGTTGATCTATTCGGCAGGGTTGCGTGCACAGGAGGCCGGCCATTTGAAAATAGCTGACATTGATTCAGGCCGGATGATGATCCACATCCGCCAAAGTAAATATCGAAAGGATCGTTATGTTCCCCTCTCACCATTGATCCTGAAAGGTCTCCGCACATATTATTACGCTTGTCAACCTGTGGAGTACCTGTTCAACGGTCATGAACCAGGAACCCCTATGAGTGTGCGTGGCATGCAATGGGCCTTGCGGGAAGCCGTTAAAAAATGCAAGCTGCAAAAGGGAATCACGCTTCATACATTGCGTCATAGCTATGCAACCCACTTACTCGAGTTTGGCATGGACATCCTCTCAATAAAAGAACTGCTGGGGCACGAGCAGATCGACACCACGATGATCTACCTTCATGTAGCCAAACCAAGGCGTACTAACCTTTTCAGCCCGTTGGACAGGTTGTACGATAAATCCTGATACCGGAATATGAACTGGCTCAGGTAATCAACGATTACAGAACAGCGTTCATAGAACAACATCGGCCCAATGCATATTTGCTTAGGACGTTGAGCGCGTTGCAGCGTTGCCGTAGCGCTTCATTAGGAGGTCATGTTGATCGGTGTGATCATTGCGGGCATATTCGCATCAGTTATAACTCCTGTCGTAACCGTCATTGTCCCAAATGCCAGAATACTCAAAGGGAAGCCTGGATTGAAAACCGCAAACGGGATCTTCTTCCGGCTCCTTATTTTCATGTAGTGTTTACGGTCCCTGATAAACTCAATGGGCTATTCATGCATCATCCGGTCGAACTTTACAGCCTTCTATTTTCTTCTTGCTGGAACACGCTATCGCAGTTTTCCTTTACACGGCTTCAGGCAGAAACAGGAATGGTGGCCGTACTCCATACGTGGGGACAGAACCTCTCGTTACATCCTCATTTACACTGTGTGGTACCGGGAGGTGGAGTAGATTATAAGAACAAGTGGATACAAGTTCCGGTTTCATCCAATGGAAAAGTCTTTCTGTTTGACGTAAAAAATCTCTCCCGGGTATTCCGTGGAAAATTTATGGCCGGAATAGGAAAGATCATTCCGCTTCAAAAAAGCTTCATACGAAGTTTATACAAAACCGATTGGGTAGTTTATGCCAAAGAACCGTTTGCTGGGCCTGATCAAGTGGTGGAATACCTGGGACGATATACCCATAAAGTAGCTATCAGTAATCACAGGATTATAAAGATCAGTGATGATGGAGTTTCCTTCCGCTGGCGGGATTACCGTGATAACAGGGAAAAAGTAATGCAGCTATCGGGAACAGAGTTTTTACGTCGGTTCTGCCAGCATATCCTTCCATCGCGTTTCGTTCGTATCCGACATTACGGACTGCTCTCCACGAGCCGCAGGAGAGATCTTAGGCAACTTCAATGCTCATTTGGAATCCCTGTCCCTAAGAGGCCGGAAAAGAAGAACTGGAAAGAGATTTGCCGTAAGCATCTGAACTACAATCCTGATCTCTGTCCGCATTGTGGGAAAGGGACAATGGTCACGATTGAAAGGTTGCTTCCGGGCCGTTCGCCACCTATAGGAATCAATCCAATGATAAAACTATATGATCAAAAATAATAGAAGTGGAAGAACTGTTCAGAAATGGACTTGGCATTGCATTGTCCGGTCTCAAAAATTATCACAATTACATGTAAATCTTTGATGAAATAAATTCAGAATGAATGCCGGAATAGTTCGATTTAGATAGTATTTCAGGCCGTGGAAGAGCCTTGAATTTATTCGCTGATTATTGAATCCCCATAATAGTATTAATTTTTTACACCGCAGGTCCTGTAAGGATTTCGTGCAACAACGGCTTCATGTTTGGTACTGAAAAGCGTACCACACGAAGCCTT